>JAJXYN010000007.1 GCA_021780535.1 bacterium | reverse complement strand
CTTCTTCTGTTCCTAGTATTAAATTGCCGGCTTATTTATTTGGTGCTAATGTTAAAGATGGAGAAGGATATGCAAATGTTAAATCATATTTAACACAACAAGGTGATTATCAACTTCTTGCTGTTGGAAGTAAATTTGATCCTTTAAATCCACCAAAACCTAGAGCTGAAATTGCAAAAAGATTAGATGTGTTTGTAATGTCAGATTGTCCTTATGGTAATCAAGCTGAAGAGGCTATGAAAGAAGTGGTTGCTAATTTTGGAAAGAATATGGATTTTCATATTAATTATATAGCTTCTAAAAACACTGATGGAACATTTACATCATTACATGGCGATTATGAAGCTAAAGAAGATCTTGTTGAAGTTTGTGTAAATAGATATGCTCCGCTTAAAAATTTTGACTTTGTGACTTGTATGGATGATAAAGGTGTTAAAACTACTAAATGGCAAGATTGTGCAGCACAAGTTGGTATATCTACAAGACTTACAAATTCTATAGCTACATGTTCTACTGGAAAAGAAGGTTCTTATTTGCTTGAACAAAATATTAAGATTGCTGATGATTTAGGTATTGGCGCTAGTCCTACTTGGCTTGTAAATAATAAATACCAAGGTTCTGCTCTTGATCCTGAATCTATAAAGACTTTGTTCTGTAAATATAACGTAGGTACTCCTGGATGTGAAAAAACATTAACATCTGATTCTCAAGCCTCTACTGCTGCTAGCGCTGGTGCTGGATGTGGTACAGCTAATGCTACTAAATAATAGAAATTAAAAAAAGACGAGATGATTGCTCGTCTTTTTGTATTGAAAGAAATTTGTGGAAATGATAAAGTGGTAGTGTTAATATATGATTTGCTGAAATAATTATTAAATTTATTTTGGGACAAAGTATTAAAAACACTATTTAACTTTTTTGTATTTCCATATTTTTATATTTAACTTTTTTTCATGGAAAAATTTTATCTTACCACAACATTGCCTTATGTTAACGCTGAGCCTCACATGGGGCATACTCTTGAATTTATTCAGGCGGATATTATTGTTCGTTATATGAGAAAGAAACTTGGCAATGAAAATGTTTTTTTTAATGTTGGTGCTGATGAGAATGGTTCTAAAATTTATAATAAGGCTATTGAAATTAATAAGACTCCTCAAGATTTTGTTGATATTTATTCTAATAAATTAAAAGAGTTTTGTTCTTATTTTAATATTTCTTATGATAATTTTTATAGAACTAGTAATGAATCTCATATTAAAGTTGTGCAAGAATTTTGGAAGAGAAGTTTAAATAATGGAGATATATATAAAAAAAAATATGAAGGCTTATATTGTGTTGGTTGCGAGAGTTTTAAAATAGAAAAAGATTTAGTAAACGGTAAATGTCCGGATCATGATAAAGAGCCAATTTTTTATTCTGAAGAAAATTATTTTTTTAAACTTTCTAAATATAGAGAAAAACTTTTGAAGTATATTGATAATAATAAAAGTTTTATAATCCCATCCGCTAAGGAGTTAGAACTTAAAAATTTTGTTAAAGATATGGATGATATTTCTATATCCAGATTAAAAATTAATTTACCATGGGGGGTTGATGTTTTAAATGATCCTTCTCAAGTTGTTTATGTTTGGTTTGATGCATTATCTAATTATATAGGAGCTATAGGGTTCCCTGATGATTTGAATTATGAATATGCTGATAATATGTACCAAATTTGTGGTCCAGATAATTTAAGATTTCAGGGAGGTATATGGCAAGGAATGCTTATGTCTGCTGGTTTTAAAAATTCAAAAAGTATAGTAGTTCATGGTATGATTTTAGGACCTGATGGCGTAAAAATGTCTAAGACTCTTGGTAATGTGGTTTCTCCATTTGAACAATTAGATAAATATGGCTATGAGGCTATAAGATTTTATATTGCTTCTAGTTTTGGTTTCATGGATTCTCCTTATAAAGAAGATGATCTTGTTAATATATATAATTCATTGCTTGCTGATAATTTTGGTAATTTATTAAATAGAGTTATCCATTTGTCTAACGCTAAAGAAGTGAACATTAATGATTTTGATAATGTTGAAGATAATTTTAAGATTAAAGTAGATGAGGTTTTTATTGATGCTGGAGTTCATTTTGAAAATTTTAGAATAATGGAAGCCGTTAAATTAATTAATGAACTTGCTACCTTTGGTAATGTATATATTCAAGAAAATAAACCGTGGGAAAAAGATAAAGCAAAAGAAGATGTGCAGAAGGTTTTAAATAATTTGAGTTATTTGCTTTATTCAGTTTCTGATTTATACGAAGCAATTATTCCTGAATCTGCAAAGAAAGCTAAAGAAGCTTTGAAAAATAGAGAAAAAATTATATTGTTTAAGAAAATAATTTAAAAATTCAAATTTATTTATTATGATTGCATATTTAAAAGGTACAATTAAATATATTTTTAAAGATTACATTATTCTTGATGTTCATGATGTTGGGTATAAGGTTTATGCTGGTTATTCTTTGCTTGCCAAAAACATTGGGTCTGAATTAGAGGTTTTCACTTATCATAATTTACGTGAAGATGCTGATGATTTGTTTGGTTTTGTGGATGCAAATGAATTAGAATTTTTTGAAAAATTAATTTCCGTGAAAGGTATTGGGCCTAAAACTGCTATTAATATTCTTTCTTCTGCTAGTGATGTAAATATGTTAAAGCAAGGAATCTTATCTGGTGATGTTGCTTTTGTTTCTAAAGTTAAAGGTGTTGGTAAAAAAACTGCTGAAAGGGTTATATTGGAACTTGCTGGTAAACTAAATATTGATGATATAATAGCTGAGAATTCCTATGTTAGTGGTTCTGATGAGGCTGTTTCTGCTCTTGTTTCTCTTGGATATTCTGAAAAAGATGCTAAAATTATGTTGAAAAATGTGGATAATGGATTGGATTTACAAGATAGATTGAAAGCTGCATTGAAAAGAAAATAATAAAAAAATTTTAAATTAAATACTATGTCTCTAATTTACAACATAAAAAAAACTATAAAATCTTTTACCCCTAAGTTTTTATTTAGGTTCTATCATTTTTCTTTGGCTATGTTTGCTAATGTTATTTATGGTTTTCCTTCTCATAAAATGATCGTTATTGGTGTTACGGGTACTAATGGTAAAACTACTACTTGTAATATGATTGCTAAAATTTTAGAAGAAAATGGTAAAGAAGTTGGTATGATGACAACTATTAATTTTAAAATTGGGGGAGAAGAATGGGTTAATACTACCAAACAAGGTATGCAGGGTCGTTTTAAATTGCAGAAATATTTGAGAAGAATGTTGGATGTTAAATGTGAATATGTGATTGTTGAATCTACTTCCCAAGGTATTGAACAATTTAGATCTTTTGGTATAGATTATGATATTTGCGTTTTTACCAATATAACACCTGAACATATTGAAGCTCATGGTGGTTTTGATAATTATAAGAAAGCTAAATTAAAATTATTTAAACAATTAGAATCTAGAAAAGAAAAAGTTATTAATGGTAAAAAGATTAGTAAATCTATTGTTGCAAATTTTGATGATAAATATGTTTTGGATTTTATTAATTTTAATGTTGATGAAATTTTTGGATTTAATATTGTTAATACTGAGGTGAATAATAATTTTCCAATACAAAATTTTATTAATGATCCAAAATATAAATTTTTGATAGCCAATAATATAAAATTAGAATTAGGAGAAACTGATTTTGAAGTTGAAATTAAAACGAAGAATGATTTTAAGTCGCAAATTTTAAATTCTAAATTTGAATTAAAATTAACTGGTTTATTTAATGTTTATAATTCTTTAGCTGCAGCTTCTGTTGCCTTATCTCTCGGTTTTGATTTAGAAAATATAAAAAATGCTTTAAGTAAAATTGAACAAGTTAATGGTAGGATGCAGCTTATAAAAGGGAATAATGGAATATTTGGATTTGTTGATTATGCACATGACCCTAATAGTGTTGCTGGTGTTTATAATAATTTGTTGAAAATAATAAAGCCAGAAAATAAATTAATAGCTGTTATTGGTTCTTGTGGTGGTGGGAGAGATAAAGTTGTTCGTTTTGATAAAGGTAATGCCGCTGGTTCTTTCTGCAACTATGTTGTTGTAACTAATGAAGATCCGTATGATGATGATCCTATGAAAATAATTGAGGATGTTTTTGTTGGAGTTATTAATGATGTTGAAGATAAAAATAGTGACAGAGTTGTTGATAAAATTGTAAGAAATTTAAATAATAAGAAAGAAGAAAATATTAATGCATTTAAAATATTAGATAGAAAAGAAGCTATTATTAAAGCTGTTAGTTTGGCAAATCCTGGAGATGTTATTGTTTGTACTGGTAAAGGAGCAGAAAAAGGAATAGCTGTAAAAAATGGTGAAATTTTACCATGGGATGAAGTTGAAGAATTGAGCAATGCAATTAATAATAAAAAATAAAAAAAAGAGAAAAAATACAAAATTATAAAATATAAAATAGAGCAAATTAATTTTTGTTTTATTTTTTTTATGCTATAATAAATATATAGAAATATGAAAACATAGAAACATATAAAGGTTTTTATTTTTCTATATTTACATTTTTATATATTTAAATTTGTTTTCATGAAAAAGGTTTTTGCTATATTTTTTATATGTTTATCTTTTACATTTTTTTCTGGTTTTGGATGTAAAAATGATAATAAAACGGCACAAATTAAAGCTTCTTTACCTCAAATTACTTTGAACTATTGGAGAATTACAGATGATGGTGCTGATTTTTCTGATTTGATAAATCAATACAATAAAGATCATCCTTATGTAACTATAAATTATAAAAAACTAAGACTTGATGAATATAAACAGGAACTTATAAATGCTTGGTCTGAAGATAAAGGCCCAGATATTTTTTCTATTCCAGCTACATGGGTTGGCGAATATATATCAAATGATAGATTATCTACAATGCCAGCCTCTACAAACATGACTTATGAAATTGTGACTGATGCTAAAAAGGGCACAAAGGATTATGTTAAAAAAACCAACATATCTCCTACTTTGAATGATATTAAAACTAAATTTGTTTCTGTTGTTTATGATGATGTTGTAAAAAACAATGCTATTTATGGTTTACCACTTGCTGTTGATACCTTGTCTTTATTTTATAATAGAGATTTACTTGATAATGCAAGAATATCAGAACCTGCTTTAACGTGGTCTCAGTTTAAACAAGACGTAAAGCAACTTACTTTGGTTGATAAAAAGGGTAATATAATACAGGCGGGGACTTCTTTGGGTTTGGTTGATAATGTGAATAGATCTTTTGATATAGTTTCTCTTCTTATGATGCAAAATGGTTCTCCTATGTCTTGTGGTGAGTCTTTTTGTGTAGGTGGTGAAACTAATGGTTATAATCCAGGAATGGAAGCAGTTTCTTTTTATACTGATTTTGCTAATCCAAATAAAGATGTTTATTCTTGGAATGCTTCAATGCCAAATTCTTTAGATGCTTTTGCTGATGGAAAAGTAGCTTATACATTTGGTTATTCATACAATAATGCACAAATTAAAGCTAAAAATCCTGGTTTGAATTATTATGTTAGCCCAGTCCCTCAAATTGATGGCTCTACTAAAAATGTTAATTATGCAAATTATTTTGTAGAAGTTGTTCCTAAAAAAAGCTTACATCAAAATGAAGCATGGGATTTTCTTAAATATATTACAGATGAAGCAAATGTTACTAAATATTTAAATGCAGCTAAAAATCCTTCAGCTATTAGAAATATTCTTGGAAAACAACAAGATGATCCTGATATTGGAGTGTTTGCTAAACAGGCATTTACTGCGAAAGATTGGTATCATGGTAAGGATTATGCAACAGCAGAATCTGTTTTAAATAAGCTAGCTTTAGATGTTTTGAATAAATCAGAAGATCAAAGTTTAAAAACTTTAGAACAAGGTGCTAATGCTCAACTTAATATGACATGGTAATATGGGAAATTTAAAATTTAAAAATTTAAAATTTAAAAAAATAGGAAGTCTTTTTTGTGTTGTTGCTATAATTTTTGTTTTTAATGTTTCTTCTAATTTTGTTTTTGCGGCAAATACTAATGCTAATTGTGTTTGTGGCGTTTCTGGTAGTATTGCTACATCTACTTGTCCTCTTAATTTTACTGTTAGTACAACTACTTGTACAGTTAAGAGTGCAGGTACTAATGATACTCTTAGTACTGTAATGAATGTTAGTGGTAGTTGCACTTGCATACCTAGAGGAACTGGCGGTCTTGTTCCATGTGTTAATGATTGTAATGCAGAAGATTTATTTGGGAATCCTTTAGATTATGCAAATGCTCCGCCTATATGGACATCACTTATAAGAACAGCACTTGGTATTTCTGGTATTTTTATATTATTAATGTTTGTTTATGGAGGTATAATGATTATTATTTCTCGTGGTGATAAGGATAAAATCAAAAAGGCTCAAGATATTATGAAAAATAGTGTAATAGGGTTGTTGATAGTTATTTTTGCTTATACCCTTGTTAAATTTATTGTTATAGCATTAGTTGATAATAAGTGGCAATTATTCTTTGGTGGTCAATAATTTTTTAAAAAATTAAAATGAAAAGATATATAAGTTTATTTTTAATATTATTTTCTTTATTTATTATTTCTAGTACTGTTTCTTTTGCTGCGGATTGTAGTAAAAGTGGCGTTGGTATAACAACCGTGGGAATAGATCTGTTGTCTGACCCAACTGGGAGAAGTTGCCCAGACCTTACATCAACTACTGATAATAAAAAAATTTTAGCAGATACTGTTGCTTCTAAAGTAAACACTATTGTAAAAATTATTCTTGGTTTTTCTGCTACCATTGGACTTATAGCTTTTGTTTATGCTGGTGTTATGATATTAATTTCTAACGGTGATCCAAAAGCTTATCAAAAAGGCATGGGAATTATTAAATATACTTTTGGTGGAATTTTAATAATTATATTTAGTTATGCGATTGTGAGTTTTCTTACTACCACTATCCCTAATGTTACCGGTAATCCAACCCCTAATATCTCTACAGATGTTGCATGTACATCGCAGGCTGACTGTAATAATATTGCTGATTCTTTCTGTTGTTTGTATTCTGCTAATTTTAGTAATTGTATTGATAAGACTTGTAATATTATTAAATCTGGAGATGATTGTGGAAAATCTGGTGGCAGTTGTTATAGAACCACGGATCTTGCTGATATAACAGGAAAAATACCAACGGGAGATGGTTTTTGTAAAGATATAGCTGGATGGAATTGTTATAAAACAGATACAACAACTAGCACTAATACTACAACTACTCCAACTAGTATTTTGGGTACTTCATTTAAGTCTGGCGTAAGTAATGGTGATCTTTGTTCTTGTAGTGGTGGTACTGTTTCTTCTAGTTCTTGTGCTGGAAGATGCATTTATGTTTTAACATCTAGTCTTGCTTCTAGCCCTGTTGTATCTAATACTTTATCTAGCAGTACTTGTAGTGGAACAAGTGGTGATACTACTTTGATTTGTATTAATAGTGCTACTTATCCTCTTATAAAATAATAAACATTTTTTAAAATAAAAATATCTGTTATAATATAATAAACAAATAATTAAAATAATTTATAAATATGAAAAAGGTTATTTCTTCCATAATTTTTTCTTTGGTAATCGTATTTGGGGCTTTGTCTTTTACAGCAAATACTTATGCTTTAGATTGTGGCTCTGATGGTAAATGTCCAAAGGGTTATAATGCTCAAACTGATACTACTACTAACAAATGTACTTGTATAAATATGTTTGGTGGTGATGATGTTCAATCTGTTGGTGATAATATTGGTTTATCTGGCACTAGTTTGCCACAAATAATAGGTAATATTGTTAAAGTTATTCTTGGTTTATTTGGTATAGTTGCTACTGTTATTATTGTTACTGGTGGTGTTAAGTGGATGCTTTCTCAAGGAGATACTCAAAAAATTGATTCTGCTAAAAAGATTATGATAGCTGGTGCGGTTGGCATGGTTCTTATTGTATCAGGATATGCTATTACTGCTTTCTTGATAAGTGGTTTATTGAAGACTGTTGGAGCATAATATGTTTATTAATAAAGACGTGAGATACTCTCATGTTTTTATATTTGGGAAAATATGTTAAAATTAATTAGCATTTGTTTTTAAATTCTTAAATTTAAGTTTTTGTTATGTTAAAAAAAATATTTTTTGTTTTATCATCATTTTTTAGTTTGTTTATTTATAACTCTGTTTTGGCTGAAGATTTTTATAATTATGGATTAAGTAATACAAATCTTGGAGCTAAAAGTTTATTTGGTCAAGCCGATATTCCTACTATTATTTCTAATGTTATACAGATTATAATGGGGTTATCTGCTACTGTTATGCTTGTTGTTATATTATATGCGGGCTTTGTTTATCTTACCTCCAAAGGAGATTCTGGAAAAACTAAAAAGGCTTGGGACTTAATAAAGAGTGCATCTATTGGAATTATAATAATTGTTACTGCTTATTCTTTGTCTCAGTTTATTATTAATAATATTAAATTCATAGCTAAATAAAATAATAGGTTCCAGATATATCTGGAACCTATTATTTTATTTATTTAATAATGATTTATATGAATTTCCACAAGTGATTGCTATGGCGAGAGCATCTGCCGCATCATCTGGTTTTGGTATTGCTTTTAAGTTTAATAATATTTTTACCATTTGTTGTATTTGATTTTTATCTGCTCTACCATAACCTGTTAATGCTTGTTTTATTTGTAGCGGAGTGTATTCATATATTTTTAAATTATTTTGTAATGCTGTTAATATTATTACCCCTCTTGCTTGTGCTACATTAATTGCTGTTTTTGTATTTTTTGCAAAAAATAATTCTTCTATAGAAAATAATTCTGGTTTGTATTGTTTTATTATCTTATTTAATTCTTCATGGTTTATTTTTAACCTTTCTTGAAAATTTAAACTAGAATCAGTTGTTATGACCCCGTGTGCTAAATATTTATATTTATTGCCAAGTTTTTCTATTACGCCATAACCTGTTATTGCATAACCTGGATCAACACCAAGAATAATCATAATAATTAATTTGAATTTTTAAATTATATTTATTGCCATTATATTTCTTTTATTCTATTATATATTAAGTATTTTAATAAGTATAATTTATTTTTTCTATGTTAAAACGAGTTAAAGTTGAAGTTTCTGCTCATCATGTCCACATTTCTCGTGAGGATCTTGATGTTTTGTTTGGTGTTAATTATGAATTAACTTTTTTTAAAGAACTTTCTCAACCCGGTCAATTTGCTTCTCTTGAAAAAGTTGATTTAATTTCTGCGGATGGAAGGCTTGATAATGTTAGAATACTAGGACCAATTAGATTAAAATCTCAAGTTGAAATTTCTCAAACAGATGCAAGACGTTTGAAAGTGGATGCTCCTTTGAGATTGTCTGGCGATTTGGAAGGATCTGCTTCTATTAAACTTGTTGGACCTAAAGGTGAAATTATTTTAAAGGAAGGTGTTATTATTGCTAAAAGACATTTCCACTGTACTACAAAAACTGCTAAGGAATTAAATTTAGTTGATAAAAGTATTGTTAAGGTAAAAACAGGAGAATTTGGTGCTCGTGGTTTAATTTTTGACAATATTGAAGTTAGAATTTCTGATGAATTTAGTGATGCTGTTCATGTTGATACTGATGAGGGGAATGCGTTTAGTATGGGGGGTGTTTGTATGATGGGGGAGATTATAAATTAATATATGGAAATATTTTTAATTATTTTAATAGTTTTATTAATTGCAATTATTGTTGCTATATTTTTTGTTTTTTCTAAAAAACTGGATGAACTTAAGAAGCCTGACGATAAAAATAATGATGTTTTTCTAATGTTACAAAATCAACTTAATGATTCATTAAAATTAACTAGAGATCAAATTGATAACTCTTCTAAGATGAATAGGGAACAAGTGGAACTTCTTCGTAAAACTTTTGATGAAAAACTTGAAGGTTCCAATAAAACTGTTCATGGTCATCTTGAAAAATCTATTTCTACGATTAAAGAAATTTCTACTCAACTTGAAAGTTTAAAAGGAACGAATAAGCAAATTTTGGATTTGTCTGGGCAAATAAAAGGATTAGAAGATATTCTTAAAAACCCTAAACAGCGTGGTATTTTAGGAGAATATTTTCTTGAAAGTTTGCTTAAAAATTTATTTTCTCCTGATCAATATAAAATGCAATATAAAATTGGTCGTGATGAAAAAACTGATCAAGATTTAATTGTTGATGCGGCTATTTTTCTAGGTAAATTAATTATTCCGGTTGATTCTAAATTTTCTCTTGAAAATTATAATAAATTAATAGAGGCTAAAGACCCTATTACTATAACGGAATTGGAAAAGAAGTTAAAAAACGATTTACAGCTTAGGATTGATGAAACTAGTAAATATATTAGGCCAGATCTAAATACTACAGATTTTGCTTTTATGTTTATTTCTGCAGAGGGTATTTATCATGATTTATTAATTAATAAAGTTGGGGTACTTAATGTAAATTCTATAAATTTAATTGAGTATGCTTTTAAAAAGCATGTTATGATTGTTTCTCCAACATCATTTTTTGCTTATTTACAAACCGTTTTACAAGGCCTTCGTGCCATGAAAATGGAAGAGAGTGTTAGTAAGGTTATTAAAAATGTTGAGCAACTTGGTAAGCACATAATTTCTTATGACGAATATTTAAAAAAATTGGGCAATAATCTTAATACTACTGTAAATGGTTATAATACTGCTTATAAAGAGTTTAAGAAGGTTGATAAGGATGTATTAAAGATTACTGGTAGTGGGGGTGAGGTTGAGGTTTTGGAAATTGATAAAACTAGTGCAGAAGAATAATTTTCTTACGGTATTTAGCTATAAACTATTTAACTATTTAATTTAACTTATTTTATGATTTTAGTTGTCAATTGTGGTTCGTCTTCTTTAAAATTTGCTTTGTTTGATAATAAATTAAACGAGGTTGTTAAAGGTATTTTTGAAAGAATTGGTGTATCTAATTCTTTTTCTGAATTTAAAATAAATGGAAATGATGATAAGTATGAACAAGATTATAAAACACATAAAGATGCTTTGATTTTTTTGTTTGAAAAATTTAAAATGTATAATATAAATGTTGATGATATTGAGATAATAGGTCATAGAATTGTGCATGGTGGAAATAATAGCAATAATTTGCTTGTTGATGATGTTGTTTTAAAACAAATGGAATTGGTTAACGAATTAGCACCATTACATAATCCTGTCCAAATGTCTGTTGTGAATGCTTGTATAGAATTATTTCCTAATATTAAAAATTCTTTGAGTTTTGATACTGCTTTCCATCATTCTCTTCCTGATTATGCTTATACTTATGGACTTCCTGTTGAACTAGCTGAAAAATATTTGATTAGAAGATATGGTTTCCATGGTTTGTCACATGAATATATATTGGAAGAGTATGCAAAAACAGCAAATAAAAATGAGAGTGAATTAAATTTAATAACATGTCATCTTGGCTCAGGATGTAGTGTTTGTGCTATAAAAAATGGGAAATCTGTTGATAATTCAATGGGATTTACTCCACTTGAAGGGTTGTTAATGGGTACTAGAGTTGGAGATCTTGATGCTTCTGTCCCTTTATTTATAGCTAGAAAAGAAAATTTAACATTGGATCAAGTTGATAATTTATTAAATAAAAAGTCTGGTTTGGTTGGTATGACTGGCATGACTAATATTGATATGAGAGAAGTTTTATATTTGGCTGATTATCCTGTTTCTAATTTTGATGGGTCTTATTTAAATGAAAAATATAATTTTGATGAATTAACTTTATTGAAAAAGAGGTGTAAGCTAGCTGTTGATGTTTTTGTTTATAGAGTTAAAAAGTATATTGGTTCTTATTATGCTATACTAGGAAGAGTTGATGCCATAATTTTTACTGCCGGGATTGGTGAAAGAAGTGAAATTATAAGAAGTTTGATAATGAAGGATTTGCCTTTTACTGATAACGTAAATATTGAAGTTATAAAAACCAATGAAGAGAAAATGATAGCCGAAGAAGCTCTTAAATTTATTAAATAATATTTTATTATGAATCTTGTTGTTTTTTTGTATGTTAATATTCTTTTAATTTTTCTTGTTTTATTGGGTTTGGTTTTTGGATTTAATATAACAACTTTTGTTGTGATTTTTGGAGTTATGGCTATTATCACTGTAATTTTATTTATTTATATTTTTTATTTTATTTATTCTTTAATAAAAGAAAATAAAAGTTTTGTTCCTTATGTGCCTACTCCTATGAAAGTTGTTTATGAAATGATAAAAATGGCAGGTGTTAAAGAGGGTGATAATGTTTATGATATGGGTTGTGGTGATGGAAGGTTAGTTACCGAAGCCTCTTATATTCCAAATACTAAATGTATTGGTGTTGAATGGAAAGCTGACGTTGTTTTAACTGCTAAGATTAGAAACTTTTTTAAAAAAAGCAAAGCTATTGTTAAGCAAGGAGATATGTATAAAGAAAATATATCTGACGCTGATGTTTTATTTACATACTTATTACCACATGCTATGGATAAATTAGAGGATAAAATTTTAAATGAATGTAAGGATTCGGTTGTTATTGTTTCTCATGGGTTTACTTTTAAAAATTTGAAATTGCAAGAAGAAAGACAAATTGGTAAAATCACTATTAGAAGATATAGTAAATAAAATACTTAATAAAAATAAATCTAATAATAATATTTTCTTTTCATGGTGTTCCGTTCAGTTATTTTTTAAAGGAGCTCACAAATGAACGAAAATACTATTATTAGATTTATGACAAAGTTATGTTACTTGATATTATTAAAATTGGTGATGAAAGGCTTAGAAAGGTTTCTGAAGAAATTCATAGTATTGATGAATCTGTTTTGAAGTTGATTAAAAATATGAAAGATACTTTTAAAAAATCTAAAGGTGTTGGGCTTGCTGCTCCTCAAGTTGGTGTTAATAAAAGATTAATTTTAGTTAAACCAGAAAAAGAAGTTTATGTATTTATTAATCCCGTTATTATTAATAAAGGTGTTGAAATGGCTTGTGATACCGAGGG
Source organism: bacterium (assembly GCA_021780535.1). Classification (GTDB taxonomy): domain Bacteria; phylum Patescibacteriota; class Patescibacteriia; order JAGPKW01; family JAGPKW01; genus JAJXYN01. The sequence goes on along the minus strand of JAJXYN010000007.1, from coordinate 36,880 downwards.
TTGTCTTTCTGTCCCTAATAAATGGATTAATGTTAAGAGATATAAACATATTGATATTGAATTTATTGGAGAAGATGGTGATCTATATAAAGTTACTGCTAATAATTTTTTTGCTAGAATTATTCAACATGAAATTGATCATTTGAATGGAATTTTGATTGTTGATAAAAATAATGAAAAATAAAGATTTATTAAATAATTATTCTAATATTTTATTGAAAAATGGATTTGAGTCTCCATATCTTGATGTGGAGCTTTTATTTTCTTTTGTTTCTGGTTTAAGTAGGGTAGATTTGATTTCTAAATCTGAAGAAGAAGTTGATAAAAAAAATTTGAAAAAATTTGAAAAACTATTCTCAAGAAGATTAAAACATGAACCAGTGGCTTATATATTGGGTCATAAGAATTTTTGTGGGCTTGATTTTAAGGTTAATAAAAATGTTTTAATTCCAAGATTTATTACAGAAGAAATTGTTGATATGGTTGTTGATTCTATTAGAATTGATGGGAATATCAAAAATATTATTGAAATAGGTACTGGTTCGGGGTGTGTTATTATTTCTATTATAAAAAAAATTTTAAATTCTTTTGTAGATTTTAAATTTAATTTTTTTGCTTCAGATATATCATTTAGGGCATTGAAAGTTGCTCGTGAGAATTCTAAATATTTTTGTGTTGAAAATAAAATAAAATTTTATAGAGGTAATTTAAAATTTCCTGCAAATAAAAAATTTGATTTTATTATTGCTAATTTGCCCTATGTTGATTTTGATTCTGTAGATTTTAATAAAGATAATCAAAAAGATTTGCAATTTGAACCAAAAGTGGCTTTATTTGAAAAAGATAATGGTTTTTATTTGATTAAAAAACTTCTTAAAAAAATTATTAATAAAAAATTGTTAAATAATGAGGGCTGTATATTTTTAGAAGTAGAAAAAGGACAATCTGATAGAATAAAAGAAGAATTTGGTGATTATTTTAATATTGAAGAATTTTTTGATGATAGAATTGTGAAATTAAAAGCTAAAAGTTAAAATTATATTTATTGTGGAAATTGACATTTTGCTTATCTTTTGATAAGATTATCTGGATGTCAATTTATGCATCTTTTTATTTTTTATCTAAAATAAAAAGTGTTAAAAGAACATTTATGCTTTTAAAAAATTAGTCCGCTTTTAGCGAGACAAAGCATAAAAAATCTAATAAATTAAGAACTTATATATGTCTTATAAAATTCCTTCTGCGGAAGAAATGCTTGAAGCTGGAGTACATTTTGGTCACCCGGTTTCTAAATGGCACCCTAAAGCAGAACCTTATATTTATACTGCTAAAAATGGTGTTCATATAATTAATTTAACTAAAACTACAGAAGCTTTGGAGAAAATTTTGAAGAGAGTTTCTGATGTTGTTGCTATGGGTGAAGAAATTATGTTTGTTAGTACTAAAAAACAAGCTAAAGAAATTACTAAGAAAGCTGCTGAAAGATGCACTATGCCATATGTTACAGAAAGATGGCTTGGCGGTACTTTTACAAATTTTGGCACATTAATTAAATCTATAAAAAAATTAAATAAATTAGAAGCGGATAAAGAGAGTGGAGAATTCGCTAAATACACAAAAAAAGAAGTTGTTGTTTTATCTAGACTTATTGAAAAATTAAATAGAAATTTGAGTGGTATTAAAAATATGAAAAGATTACCAGCAATGGTTTTTATTACAGATTTAAAAATGCAAGAAACAACTATTTTAGAAGCAAAAGTGAAAAAAATTCCAATAATTGGAATTTGTGATACAAATGTTAATCCAGAATTAGTTGATTATGTTATTCCAGCAAATGATGATGCTGTAAAATCTCTTGATATGATTGTTAATCTTGTTGCTGATGCAGTGTTAGATGGAAAGAGTAAGATTAAAAAAACTGTGTAAATTTATGAAAATCAGTTTTTACGGTGTCAATTTCATTAAATATTTATTTGCCGTATAAAATATACGTCTCATAAATATTTAAATTATTTCCTTGTAAAATTCTGATTTTGATAAATGTTTAAGATACAAAAAAATAAAAAAGGTAATATCTAATTTTTAATAAAAAAAAGTTATGTCTTTGGAACTTGTAAAGAAACTTAGAGATATGTCTGGTATTGGTATTGTTGATTGTCAAAAGGCTCTAAAAGAAGCTGGTGATGATTTTGATAAAGCTGTTGAATTAATTAGAAAAAGAGGTCAACAAATAGCAAACAAAACCGCTACTAGAGTTGCTAATGAAGGTGTTGTAGCTTTTGCTGCTTCCGATGATAATAAAACGGGTGTTATCATGGAAATAGCATGTGAAACTGACTTTGTTGCGAGAAATGAAGATTTTGTTAATTATACAAAATCTGTAGTTGCCGCTGCTGTTGTAAGCGATGCAGGGAATGTAGCTTCTCTTATGGATTTTTCTGTAAATGGTAAAACCATTAAAGAAATACAAGATGAAGTTATTTCTAAAGTTAAAGAAAAAATAGAAATTAAGAGATTTACTAAAATGACTTCTGAGTCTGGCGTGGTTTCTGCTTATGTACATTTTGATGGAAAAAGTGGAGCTATGATGTCCGTTTCTAATGTGGTTGATGTTAATAAAGCTATATCTGCTATTAAAGATCTTGGAATGCATGCTGTTGCTTTAAGACCTCAATATTTAAATGTTACAGATATCCCAATGGAAGTTGTTACTAAAGAAAAAGAAATTCTTATGGCACAACCTGATATGCAATCTAAACCAGCTGAAATTGCTGAAAAGATTGTAGCTGGACGTGTTAACAAATTTTATTCTGAAAATTGTTTTGTTGAACAATTATTTGTTAAGGACGACAGTAAGACTGTAAAACAAGTGGCTGCTTCTCTTGGTAATGGTTCTGAAATTAAAGAATTTGTTTTGTATGAACTAACTTCTGCTTCTACTTGTTAAATTAAAATTATATAAAAAGGTTTAATGATTAATAAAAGGCGCTATTATTAGCGTCTTTTATTGTATTTACTTTAAATTGTTTTGTGTGTAGGATTTATATTACAATCCAATAAGGGGGATTTTATATGAACGATAAATATTATGTGCCTTTTGCAGAAAGAAAAATTGATTTTCAATATCGTAATGGTTTGAAAGAAATTGTTGATAATGGAGATATTGTTTATACCCAAATGGAGGAATATGAAAAACATATTTTTGGTATCATGTATAAATTTGATCTTAGGAATGGTTTTCCTGTAATTACTGAAAGAGATATAGCTACACCAAATATTAAAAATGGTGTTAATCGATCTATTTTTTCTCAATGTTTGGGTGAACTTTGTGGTTTTTTGAATGGTGCTAGAACCCAAGCAGAGCTTGAGTCTTTTGGGTGTTTCTGGTGGAAAAAATGGGTAACAAAAGAAAAATGCAATAAAAGAGAACTAGAAGAAGGAGATCTTGGCCCAGGATCTTATGGTCCAGCGTGGACTAATTTTCCTATGTCTAATGGTGAATTTTTCAATCAAATAGACGTTGTTCTACAACAAATTAGAGAAAACCCAAAACTTAAAACACACCGAGTTTCTAATTGGATACCTTATTATACACCTCGTATTTCTGGTATGATTCAAAAAGTTGTTGTTGTGCCTTGCCATGGTGATTTTGATATTCATATTAATACTGATACTGGATTTTTGGACTTGGTACATATACAAAGAAGTGCTGATTATCCGGTTGGTCTTCCTGCTAATATTATTCAATATGCAGCGTTAACTTTTATGCTAGCCCAGGTTACTGGCTATATGCCTGGAAAATTGATTTATTTTATTGATGATGCTCATTATTATACTCCTACGCAAGATGAAGCTGTAAAAGGTTTACTAGATGTAAAACCTGAAAGATTTCCTACTGTTATTATAAATCCCGATATTAAACATATTCAAGATTTTAGACCTAATGATTTTGAAGTGAAGGATTATTTTCCTCAGTCTGGTAGGTTTGTAATAAAAACACCAATATAGGCTTAGTGCGGAGGTAGATATGAATAATAAGCGTGAACTTTCTATAATAGTTGCTGTTGATAGAAATTTGGCAATAGGAAAGGGAAATATTATACCTTGGAAACTTAAGACTGATATTGCTAGATTTAAAGAAATAACGGATGATTCTGTTGTTATAATGGGAAGAAAAACTTATGAATCTTTACCAACAAAATACAGGCCACTTCCTAATAGGATAAATATTGTTATTAGTAGAACGTTTAAATCTGATATTATGGAAGATGTAATTGTTTGTAGAAGTTTGAATGAAGCAATTAAGAAAGCTTATGTATTTCAAAAGAATGTTTTTATAATTGGTGGGGCAAGTGTTTATAAACAAGCACTGTCTCGTGTTGATAAAATATATCTTTCTGAAATTAATACGGAAATTGATGGTGCTGATTCATTTTTTCCTGTTGTAGATTGGAATGTTTGGAATGTTGAAACTAGTGAATATTTTGCTAAAAGCGAAAAAGATGAATTTGATTATGTTTTTAAAGTATTAATAAAAAAAACATTTACTGTATTGGATAATGCCAGAGAAGCTTCTCAGTTTGAAGCTATGACCAGGATTAATAATAGATCGGAATGTCCTTTCTGTGTTGAAAACTTTTTCAAAGAGCATAAAAATCCAGTTATTCTTGATGATAAACATTGGATTGTTACAAAAAATCAGTGGCCTTACAATGGAACAAATTATCATATTTTATTGATTCCAAAGCAGCACAGAGAAAAAATAAGTGATATAACTCATGAGGAGTTTTGTGCTTTGGAAAATATTATTTGTGAAATTGAAAAGAAGCTTGATATTGAAAGTGGGTCTTTGTGTATGAGGTTTGGTAATCCCAAATTCAATGGAGGTACAGTAAATCATATTCATATACATATAATAGTTCCAAAAAAACCTGGAGATGAAGGTTTTGTTGACATCAAATTTAGAGTTTCTGCGAAAAAAAAGTAGAAATTTGCACCGAGCTAGTCTCGGTGTTTTTTATTATAAAAAAATAGTAGATAAAAATAAAAATCCACCAGCCAAAAAAGCTGATGGAGGTTGTACTATCTTTTAGTTTTTTACTTTAACAATAGTTACTCCATATTGTTTAAGTAACGCAATTCCGTCTAGTATTGAATATCCTTCGGAATAATATATGGTTTTTATGCCACTAAAAATTATAATTCTTAAACAAGATGGACAGGGAAATGTTGTTGCATATATTTCTGCACCATCTGTTTCTAGCCCGTTTTTTGCGGCTAGAGCTATTGTTGCAGCTTCTGCATGAATGGATGAATATATGTCTAAATCTTTTCCTTTTGATGAAGCGTTTCTTGGGTCTCCATTTATATATGGGGTGTGTTGTGTTGGTAGGTGGATATTGTGAGCAATAATTTCTGTATTGTTTTTTAGCAATAGTATTGCCCCTATTTGTCTCCACCAGTCTGAACTTTTTTTTGCTATTTGTTGAGCCTTATTCATTAAATCAGATTTTTCTATTTCTTTATCAAAATATTCTTGATCTTGTTTGTTAATGTTATTTTTATTCCATCTTAAAAAAATTGTGTCTTTTTCTCTTTTGCAGTTGAATAAAAATTTTTCCACTATTGTGTCTATAAAATCTTCGTCCGGTATTATTATTATATTACTTTCAATATTGAGACTATTTATATTTTTTAGAGTTAATATTGAAACGTTATGAAAACCTAGGGAATTTATTGAAATTAAAGCTTCATTTGATGTTATCGCTCTAATTTCTTTTTTTATATAGTCACAGTATTTTAGAAATTCATTTCCTATTATGAAAAAACGTTCACAATCTTTGTGTTTATTGAAAAAATCTATATACCCCTTGTGTATTACCGGAATGTATAATATTGCTATTTTCATTTTTTCATTCCGTCCATTTTATTTTCAAGTTCGTGTCTGAACTTGAACAATATTTCTGACATAGAAGAATAAAAACTTTCAAATACTTTTTTCATTTCTTGAGCGCTGTCTATTGCTATTAATCTAATTTTTGCGGTCGTTGATGTTTCTGCTTGAGATTCAAGTTCTGCTATTTGCCCACAATATGTTTCTAGTTCTTTTTGCTCTGATTGATTATATCCTGTTCTTGAGGAAATTATTAAAACATCTGGCTTTACTGCCTTGATTAATTTCCATTTTTCTTCTTCTGGTTGTTTTAAAAATACTACATCAACATATCGTATGTGTGATAGCATTTCCATTCTTTCATCTTCTGGAACTATTGGCCTATCGGGACCTTTTTGTTTTTTTACTTTTTTGTCACTATCAACACCAACTATTAGTATTGTATTTTCTGGGTCTTTTAGGAAATACCTAGCTTCTTTTAGGTATCTGCAATGTCCTACGTGCAGTATATCAAAAGTTCCACTTGTTAGTGCAATTTTTTTGTTGCTATCCCTCATGACTTTAATTATAATTTCCAATTCTTTAAAATCCCTTATGATTCTCGGCTCATTGTTTGCGTATTCCATAGTGTAAACCTCCATATTAGATTTCTTGTTTTGTATGTTATAGTAAAAAAATAATTAAGTAAATACCATTTTTTCAACTATTCAATGGTGTATTTTTATTGTATAATATAATTATTAAATATGTTTTAATAAAGGGTTAAAATAAATATGAAATTTAGATCTATTTCTGATTTAAAAAATTTGAAAAATAAAACAGTTTTGTTTTATTGTGATTTTGATATTGCTATTGATAATGAAAAAGTTATTGATGATAGAAAAATTAGAGAAATTATAGATAGTTTAGAATATTTATCTTTTGCCGGTGCTAAGGTGTTATTATTTTCTGATGAAAGTAATACAAAAAAAATAGAAATAATTTTAAATATTTTAAATAAATTTTTAAAATTAAATTATGATTTTAAAAATAAAATAGTTTATTACAATAATTCTGAAATAAATAAATTAGAAGATGTTTTAAAGCTTGTTAATTTTGGTGATATTGTTGCTGTGAATAGTTTTGATCATTATATTGATAGATTGAATATTATAAAATCTTCACATGATGTTTTGAAACGAATTGTTTCTAAATGTGATTATTTTGTTTTTGAGAATTTTAATAAATTATATATAGATGATTATTTTGTTGTTAATTTTTCAAAGAAAATCAAAACTTTTTTTGGTTATTCATTTTTGAATAAACTTGATAATTATAGCCGTATGCAAATAGAAAAAAATAATTCTGTTGCAGTTGTTGGTGGAGAATATGATAATGCTAAGTTTGCATTTATAGAAAACCTTTTATCTAAAGGATTTTATGTTTTGCTTGGCGGTGAAGTTTCATCTATATTTATTTCTGTATATAGAAATAGATTAATAAATAAAATTAAAAATGTTAATAAAAAATCTAGTGATAAGATTTTAAGTTTGATTAAAAAATATAAAAACAATATTGTTCTCCCTATTGATTTTATGGTTTCTGAAAATAAAGATAAAAATGTTTCTATTCATAGAAAAAATATATCTGAACTTAGTAAATATGATAATGTTTATGATGTTGGGCCAGAAACTATTAAGTCTTACGTTCCATATATTAAAAGAGCTAAATGTCTTATTTGGAGTGGTGTTCTTGGTTTTGTGGAAGATAAGAAATTTTCTCATGGAAGTAGCCTTATATCTCAATTATTCTGTAATAGATCTAGAGGACCAGCTTTTGGAATTGTTGTTGGGAATAGGACTTGTGATTTTATTAATGCTACTAAATACGGTGAAGATGTTGATTTCTTATTTTATGAAAAGGATACTTTTTATAGATTGTTTAATGAAGAGGAGACTAAGATTAAAATATAAAAAATTGTGTGTTGCTGACACGCAATTTTTTTTATATAATTAAAAATAAGATTTTTATAATTTATTATTTGCAACAATAATCAATAAATTCAACAATACTGTTTTCTTCTCGGTGTTCCGCTTAATTAAAATATCAAATGAGCTCCACAACGTTCAGAAAATAGTATTATTGAATTTATTTAAAAATAAAACATAGAGAAACACAATAAATGTAGTTGATATTTAAAATTTGTTTACAATGTTTTGCTAATTTTTTTTAAATATTAACTAATTTTTAATGAAATTTAATTGGAAAGTTGCTGAGAAAATCGGTGAGGATTTTGGTGTTAATCTTGATTTGAAATTGAACAAAAATATTTTGCAATTACTTGCAAATAGGGGAATTTCTGATTTTGAAATTAATTCTTTTCTTGATCCTGATTATAATGAGCTTTATGATCCTTTTCTTTTTAAAGATATGGATAAGGCGGTTGAAAGGGTTTATTTTGCTATAAAAAATAATCAAAAGATATGTATTTATGGAGATTATGATGCTGATGGTGTTTGTTCTTCTGCTTTAATGTTTTTATTTTTGAAAAAAATGGGAGCAGATGTTTTTTGTTATATTCCTGATAGGAAAAGCGAAGGAAATGGATTAAATATTCCTGCTATTGAAAATATTAAGCAACAGGGAGTTAATTTAATTATATCTGTTGATACTGGGATTGTTGCATTTGATGAGGTTATAAAAGCTAATAGTCTTGATGTGGATATTATTATTACTGATCATCATGATCCTATTCCTGGGAGAATTCCTGACGCCCTAGCTGTTATTAACCCAAAACTTGATGAGTCTGGTTATTTTTTTAATGATCTTGCTGGGGTTGGTGTTGCTTTTAAGTTTTGTGTAGCTTTAGCGTTGCATCATTCAAGTAAAGATGAATTTTTGAATTTTTTAAAATGGAATCTAGATCTTGTTGCTATTGCTACTATCGCCGATATGGTTTCTCTTGTTTCTGAAAATAGAATTATGGTTAAATATGGTTTAATAGTTTTGAGTAAGACTAAAAATATTGGACTACAAGAATTGTTTAAAATTTGTTTTGATAACAAACCACATGATGAAATTACTGTTTCTGATATTGGTTTTAGGATTGGTCCAAGGATTAATGCCGCTGGTCGTATGGATCACGCTATGATTGCTTTTGATTTACTTATTACTACTGATGTTATTTCTGCTAGAAGAATTGCTTTGGAGCTTGATTTGAAAAATACAGAAAGACAAAATATTGTTTCTACTTCTGTTAAAAATTTTATAAAAGAAAATGGAAACGTTTCTGAAGATAGAGTTGTTATTGCTCATCATGATAGATGGCCTGTCGGAGTTGTTGGTCTTATCGCAACTAAAATTAGAGATTACTTTAATTTGCCAGCGTTTGCTATGACTACAGAAAATAATTGTATGGTTGGTTCTGGTAGAAGTCTTAATGGTTTTGATATTACGAAAGCTATGCAAGATAATGCTGATTTGTTTATAAAATTTGGAGGACATGAACTTGCTTGTGGTTGTAGTGTTGCTCCTGATAAATATAATGAATTTGTTAAAACTATTAAAGAATATGCAAAAGAAAAATTAGAAAATTTTGTTTTTGTAAATGATTTGAATATTGATATGATTATTTCTTTTGATAATATTAATTTTGAATTTTATAATGATTTATTAAAACTTGAACCTTATGGAAAGGGAAATGATGAACCAGTTTTTGTTTCATTGAGTCTTGAAATTGTTGATTTTTCTGTTTTTGGTAGAAATTCTGAACATTTTAAAATGAGCTTAAAACAAAATGGATCTATATTTTCTTGTTTTGCGTTTTCTTTAGCTTCTGAACTTTTTTCAAAATTTAAGGTTGGTGATAGAATAGATTTAGTTTATAAAATTAATTTAAACGAATGGAATGGAAGTAGGGAACTTAGATTAAATTTTATGGATTATAGAAGTGTTAATCTATGATTTGCTAATTTTAATAAATAAAAATCATAATAATATTTTCTTTTCATGGTGTTCCGCTCAATTAGTATGTTTAAGGAGCTCACAAATGAACGAAAATATTATTATTGTGTTTTTACTTTAATTAACTATCAATTAAGTAACTATTAATTATTTAAACTTATGTCTTCTTATATTATCCACACTGATGGTGGTTCTCGTGGTAATCCTGGCCCAGCTGCTATTGGTGTTGTTATTGACGAGAAAATGACAAATGGTGATATCGTTAATATTAAAAAATATAATGAGCCTATTGGTATTAACACCAATAATCAAGCGGAATATATGGCTATTTTGTGGGCTTTAAATTATTGTAAAACTAAGAAATTTAAAGATATTGAGTGTTATCTTGATTCGGAACTTGTTGTAAAACAATTAAATAAAGAATATAAGATTAAAGATCTTGGTTTATCTAAAATTGCTGCTAAAATTTTTATTATGAAGGATTTTTTTGATAAATGTAAATTTATTCATGTTAGACGTGAATTTAATAAAGAAGCTGACAAATTGGTTAATGAGGCATTGGATAGAGAAATTTAGCACTCTTGATTTTTGACTGCTAATAATTTATAATTTTGTAACGTATTATAGTTGTAAGTTGTTTAATTTTTTTAGATAAAATTAAAATATTATTATTTGTGAAAATCTGTATAATGTTTTAATATTGCTTATGCTAATTAATTATCTAAGTTTAAAATAAAATGATTAAGGTTTTTGAAGGTAAATTTAGCTTAAATTTTCTTAAAATATGTGTTTTGGCCTATGAGATAGCTAAAGATGAATATTTGCAAAATAATAATTTATTAATTGAAAATGTTGATAAAAATATTTTATCTTCTATTTTTGTTGCTCCTAAACATTTATTTTTGGCATTATCTATATATCCAGATAGTCTAGCTTTTTCTATTCTTTCTAAGTTTAAAAAAATAAATAAAATTTTTGATGCGAATCTTGATGCAAGAATTAATGATTCTTTGAGATTGTTTAATAATGATTTTTCTTTAATAAAAGTAAAATTTGATACTAATGCTAGAAAAATTGTTGATAATGCTTTGATGGTTGCGGCATCTTATGATCATTTTTATATTGGAACTGAACACTTGCTTTATTCTTTATTAAAAAGCAATGATGATGGATTAAAACTTATATTAGTTACAAGTGGATTGAATGTGTCTGAGGTTTCAGCATCTGTTCTTGGAATATTGAAAAGTATTTCTAACTTTTCTGATATTACTGATTATATGGGTTTTAATGTTGGTGGTTATAATAAAAGAACGCCAGCATTAGATTATTTTTCTACAGAATTAACTAATATTGAAAATCAAAAAAATATTGATCCGGTTATTTTAAGGGAAAAAGAAATTGATAGATTGATTTATATTCTTTCTAGGAGATATAAGAATAACCCTATATTATTGGGTAATGCTGGTGTTGGTAAAACTGCTATTGTTGAAGGTTTAGCAAAAAGGATTTTAAATAATGAAGTCCCTGATGTTTTGATTGGTAAAAGAATATTTAATTTGGATTTGAATTCTATTATTGCGGGAGCTTCTTATAGAGGTGAATTTGAAATTAGATTAAAAGATATTATAGAAGAAGTTAATGCTGATTCTAATATTATACTTTTTATAGATGAGATTCATTCGATAGTTGGTGCTGGTTCTAATACTGGTAATGGTGATGCTGCTAATATTTTAAAGCCAGCATTAGCTAAATCAAAAGTGAAAGTTATTGGTGCAACTACCTTTGAAGAATATAAGCAATATATTGAAAAAGATCCAGCTCTTGAGAGAAGGTTTCAGCCAGTTTATGTTAATGAGCCTTCTGTTGATGAAACTATAGAATTACTCATGGGTATTAAAAATAATTATGAAAAATTCCATAATGTAAAAATAGAGGACGATGCCATTATTGGCGCGGCTAAGTTTTCTAAAAGATATATTACTGACAAATTTTTGCCAGATAAGGCTATAGATTTGATAGATGAAGCTTGTGCTCGTATTAAAGTTAAAAATACAAACAATGTTTTATTGAAGGATATTATAAAATTAGAAAGATCTATTGATAAACTTGAGATTGAGAAAGATTCTTTTATTGAAAAAGAAAATTTTGAAATTGTTATAGAAATAAAAAACAAACAATCTGTTTTGGTTGAAAAATTGGAAAACCTTAAAGCTTTGAGTGAAACTAGATCTAAAAAGAAACTTGGGATTGTGACTATTTCTGATGTTGCTAATATAGTTTCTGATGTTTCATCTGTCCCTGTTGATAATATTTTACATAATAATATTTCTTTAAAATTAAAAAATCTTGATAATGGCTTGAGAAATGGCATTATTGGCCAAGATGATATTATATCTTCTATAATTTCTTATATTAAAAGAGGGGTTTTTGAATCTAATTTTAAAGATAAACCGCTTGCTAGTTTTTTATTTGTCGGTAAATCTGGAACAGGAAAAACTGAAATTGCAAAGAATATAGCTAAGAATTTTTTTGATAATGAAGAAAATTTTATAAGATTTGATATGAGTGAATATTCTGAAAATATAGGGATTACTTCACTTATAGGAGCCCCTGCTGGTTATGTTGGATACAGAGAGGGCGGTGTTTTAACAGATGCTGTTAAAAGAAAACCGTATAGTGTTGTTCTTTTTGATGATGCTGATAAAGCACATCCTAGGGTTTTGAGTCTTATTTTAGAAATATTGGATTCTGGTTTTGTTACTGATGCTACTGGTAAAAGAATTAGTTTTAAAAATACTGTTGTTATAATTTCTACAAATTTAGGAAGTGATGATATTTCTGAAAATGATTTAGGATTTAATTCTTTAGATGAGAAAGATAAAGAAAGTGTAAAAAATAAAAATGAAAAAGAGAATTTAAATGATTTGACTAGAGATTTTTTTACTTCTGAATTCACTGCAAAAATTGATAAAGTTTTAGTCTTCAATGATTTAACAAAGGTTAATTTAAAAGATATAGCTAGAATTAAAGTTGACGCGTTATCTAGATATCTACCAAGTGATTGTAAAATTGAAATATCCGATAAAGCTTTAAATTATATAGCAGAAGTGGCTTTTAAAAGGGGTAATGGTGCAAGGGGTGTTGATACTGCAATTTTTGATGAAATAGAGAATAAACTTATAGATTCTTTTGTTGATAATGGTAATTTTGAAAATATTAAAAATGTGAGTATTGATTTTAATAAAAAAATTTCTTTGAAGATAAAATAATGCTAGAAATAGCATTATTTTTTATTTGTTAATTTAGAATTAATTAAGTTTAAAATAATTCAATAATAATGTTTTCTTTTCATGGTATTCCGCTCAATTAAGATATTGTAGGAGCTTCATAAATGAACGAAAACATTATTATTGAATTATTAAACAACCATTTTTTATGAACAAACTTTTTAAATTTATTTTAGATATTATTTTTCCTATTTATTGTGTCGGTTGTAAAGAGGAAGGTGAATGGGCTTGTAAAGATTGTTTTAATAAAACAAAATTATTATGCCAGTATGAAAATGATATGGAAATTAATGTTATTAAAAAGAAAAATATAGATAATCTTACTTATATTGATGATATTTTTTATTTTTTTGATTTTGATAATAAGATTATTTCTGAATTAATTCATATTTTGAAATATAAATATGCTTATGATATTGCTAGATTTTTGGCTGAAATTACTTATAAAGATTTTTTTAAGTTTATTTTTTATTTAAAAGAGCAATTTGGTAAATTTATTTTTGTTCCAATTCCTTTGAATAATAAGAGATTTAATGAAAGAGGGTTTAATCAGAGTGAATTAGTACTAAAAAGAATAAATAAAAATAAGTGTGAAGATGTGGGAATGGATGAAATGAGAATTGTTAATTTATTAGAAAGAATTAAAAACACTGGACATCAAGCTAGTCTTTCTGGGAAAGATAGAGATAATAATCTTAAAAATGCTTTTGTTTTAAATAATAAAATTGATTTTTTGGAATATAAAAATTTTAATATTATTTTGTTTGATGATGTTGTTACTACTGGTAATACTTTTGATACTTGCGCTAAAGTTTTAAGGGAAAATGGTTTTACAAATATGATTATAGGTGTTGCTATTGCGGGACAGAACTGATTTTGATAGAGTGAGTTAATAGAATTAATTTGGAAATTTAAAATTATTAAATTTCTTATTTGATGGATAAAAATATTTTTACAAAATTTAGGTATGTTTTGATAATACTATTTTTCTTAGTGTCTTATTTTATTTTTTATTTATTTATTGAATGGAAATCTGTTTCTGGTTATATTTTTTCCGATGTAAATCTTATCCCGAAACAGGAATATGCTATAGTTTTTGGAGCAAGTGTTAAGAGTGATGATATGCCGAGTGATATCTTGGCTGATAGAATGAGGATGGCATACGAACTTTATAAATCTGAAAAGATTAGTAAAGTTTTGTTGTCTGGATATGGGACTGAAAAATATTATAACGAGGTAAAAACCATGAAAAGCTATGCTTTAAAGCTTGGTTTCCATGAGGAAGATATAGAAACTGATATATATGGTATAAATACTTATAATACTTGTTTTAGGGCTCGTAAGTTTTTTAATATTAATTCAGCAATATTGGTTACTCAAAATTATCACATGAATAGGGCTTTGTATGATTGTATTTCTGTTGGTGTTGATAGTATTGGTTTGTCGTCGGATTTAAATAATTACCAAGATATAGTAAAATTTAAGATGAGAGAAATCCCAGCATTTTTTACAAATTGGGTTAAATTAGTCTTATATAAAATAAAAAATAATGTCTAGAAGAAAAAAAAGAGGTTTAAATAAAAAAAAGTTTTTTTTAATACTTTTTGGGCTTTTTATATTGTCTTTGTGGGCCTTGTATTTTGTTTTTGTTTTGATCAACAATAGTTTGTAATATGTCTTTACTGTTTGTTGTTTATCGGTTACTATTAGATAAAATAAATTAATCTTTTAAAATGTTTTTGAAATTATTAAATTTATTACTTCCTATTTGTAATGTTTTATATTTATATTATATAAATTTAGATCCTAGTAGATTTAATTTGTTTACCATTTTGTTTGTTGTTTTAAATTTATTATTTCTTATTCTTTCTTTATTGTTTTTTAAACCAAACCCAAAATCTTTAACTAATTTATTTTCTTATTTTTTATTTATTATTTCTCTTGTTGTGTGTTTTATATTTATAAAGGATGATTTTTTAAAAATAGCTATTTATTTCATTGGCTTTTTAATGAGTTTTTTAAGTTTAAAACATATACGATATTTAATTGTTCATAATAGAGAAAATTATTTTTTGAATGATGTTGATTTTTATATATTTCTTTTTTCTTCTTTTTTAGCAACATCTTCTTTGTTCGCTTTTAATATATTTTTAGGCTTAAATAAATTTTTATTAACCATTATCGTCTTTATTTACTTTTTTATATTTTATTTTTGTGTTTATTATTATAACACAAAAAATATAAAAGATGTTTATAAATATATTTTTGCATCATCTTTAGTATCTTCAGAAGTATTTGTTGTTGTTTCGTTTTTGCCTTATAGCTTTTATGTAAATGCTATTATTGTATTATTGTTTAATTTTGTGTTATCGTCTGTTATGAAAGATTACTTATTCAATAAGTTTAACTCTAGTTATTTAAAGAGAATGCTAATTATCTCAATCTTATTACTTGTTGCTATTTTAATAACCGCTAAAAGAGTGTAATAAATTAATTATGAATAAATTGTTTAGATTTTTATTATTGTTTGTGTTAATTATAATGATTGCTTTTGTTGCTGGTTTTTCTGGCAGTGTAATTTTTTTGACCTCAAAAAAAATCAATCTTCCTTTTATGAGTTCTTTTGATATTGAAAAAATGATTCCACAAAAAAATGTTATTATTGAAAAAACAGAACAAGTTTATGTTGATAATGATAAAAGATTACAGGATGTTTATAAAAATACCAATGATAGTATGGTTTATTTGGCTGTAAAAAATTCTACAAATATTTATTCTAAAGGAGATATTATCAATTCTGGATTTGTTTTTACATCTGATGGGTGGATATTTACTAATAATCAGTCACTTTTTGATAAAAATAAAAAATATGTTGTTTTACTTTCTAATGGAGAATATTATGATGTTCAAAATATTATTTTTGATAAATATGATTTTGTTTTGTTAAAAATAAATAATCAAAAAATGTTAGTCTCTTCTTTTGGTTCTTATGATGATACAAATATTGGTTCATTGGTTTTTTCTAATGATGGATATAAAGGTATCAGTATAGATTATGTTAAAAATAAATCTAATGGCATTATAGAGCTTTTAAATAATCATATTAATAATATTTGTATATTTGATTTATCTGGTAAAATAATAGGTGTTTATGGCTCTGTATATAAAGATGGCCCAAAAAATAAATTTGGAAAATCAGAATCTGTAAAAACTAGTTTTGTATATTCTCCAGAATATTTAAAAAATGTTATTTATTCTATAGATACTAAGAGTGATTATATAATGAGACCAACGCTTGTCGGATTAACGTTCTCTGGATTTGGAGACGTTCTTGGTTCTGGTGAGAAAATAGAAAAAGGTGTTTATGTTAAATCCGTTGATCCTAAAAATAATTATGGATTTGTTGTTGGAGATTTGATAACAGAGGTGAATAATAATCTTGTTAATGATGGATTAGATTTTATTCTTCAGAATTATAAAATAGGTGATAAGGTGAGATTTATTTTGATAAGAAGCGGTAAAGAAATAACTAATGATGTTACGTTGAATTAAAATAATAAAACATATCACTTACGTGATATGTTTTATTATTTGGTAGCAGGAGTTGGATTCGAACCAACGACCTCCGGGTTATGGGCCCGACGAGCTGCCAACTGCTCTATCCTGCGATATTTATAATAAATGCTATTATATATTATATTTTACATGATGTCAATTTTGATTAATAAAATAATACTTTTCCACTTATTGTCTTGTTTTTAAAAATGATATAATTAATGTAATTGAATATTATTTTTTAATTTATTATGAACTCTTTATTTAGAAAAAACAATTTGAAAAATATTTTTGGGATCTCCTTGTTATTTGTTGGAGTTATTTCTTCTTTTATTGTTTTTGCTGATAATAATGTAAATTTGCATTTATCTATAAATCCTGGTGCTCTTACTGTTGATATTGTTGATGCTAGTAAAACTATACTCCAATATCTTCTCCTATTTATAAATTTAGTCAAATTCCTGTTTCTATTGATTGTCAATCTGGATTTAGTGCTCCTAGTATGATTTTAGGTTCTAATCCAACTTATCTTAGATATCCTGCCGTTGAAACTGGTGGTAATATTTATATTCAAAATCCTGATGCTGCTGCCAATGGTTTTGTTGGAAAGGGTTATACTACTTATGGTGGTCGTATGTATGTTGATCCATCTATTGCTTTTGTTTCTAATGGTTTATGTTCTAGTTCTTTTTGTACTACATCTGGAGTGTCTTTAGGTTCTCCTAGTAGCTTTAATAATGGTGTTGTTGATTCTATAACATTAGTGCAAGCTAATGCTTCTATTGATAAAATTGCCGATTATGTTATTAATGGTATTAAAATTTCTCAAACCATTCCTGCTATGGTTCCATCTGGAGATTATTCTATAAATATGACTATGAGTATAATTGGAAATTCTACTACTGCTAGTGCTAGCTCTTTTATTAGTTATGATTCTTGTGTTGCTGCTGGATATTTTTGGGCTAGTTGTGGTGGATGTTATTCTAGTATTTTTGAAGCTAATAATGCCTGCTCTCTTCCTCCTCCTGGTCTTGTATTCTAAAATTTATAATATAAAAAAGACAATCAAAATTGTCTTTTTTATATTGAAAAAATAAAGTATAAATGTTAAATTAGATGTAATCTTATAATAATTAAATTCTGAAATTATGTTTAATATTGCTGAAAATGAAAAAAATATTCTAGATTTTTGGAATGAAAATAATATTTTTAAAAAATCTATAAAGAAAGATGCTCCAAAAGGGGATTATTCTTTTTATGATGGTCCTCCTTTTGCTACTGGTTTGCCTCATTATGGACATATCGTGGCTTCTGCTATTAAAGATATGGTTCCAAGATATATGACTATGAAAGGTTATAAAGTTGAAAGACGTTGGGGTTGGGATTGTCATGGCCTTCCAGTTGAGAATTTAATTGAAAAAGAGTTAGGTTTTAATACGAAAAAAGATATTGAAGATTTTGGTGTTGGTAAATTTAATGAGGCTTGTCGTAATTCTGTTTTGAGATATGCTGATGATTGGAAAGAATTCATTCCAAAAATTGGTAGATGGGTTGATATGGACAATGATTACAGAACTATGAACCCAGAATTTATGCAATCAACTTGGTGGGTCTTTAAATCTCTTTGGGATAAAGATTTAATCTATGAGGGTTATAAGGCTATGCAAATTTGTCCAAGATGTGAAACGACTTTATCTAATTTTGAAGTTACTCAAGGTTATAAAGATATTACGGATTTGACTGCTACGGTGAAATTTGAATTGGTTGATGAACCTAATACTTTTATATTAGCTTGGACTACTACTCCATGGACATTACCAGGGAATGTGGCATTGGCTATCGGTAATGATATTCTTTATAAAAAGATTAAATTTAATAATGATTATAAAGAATTTAAAGCTGGATGTACTTATATAGCATCTAATGACTTTTTTGAAGAAAAATTAAAAGGTATGGGTTATGCAGAAAACACTGGAATTGGTATTGATGATTGGGCAGATGCTGGAATATCTATGATTGATTCTGGTCATGTTACTTTCCGGATAAAAGTTTTTTTTGGTAAAGAATTAATAGGATTGTCTTATAAACCCGTGTTTTCTTATTTTGTGAATGATGAAAATATAAAAAATAAAGAAAATGGTTGGAAAATTTATTCTGCTGACTTTGTTACAACCGAGGAAGGTACTGGTATAGTACACATTGCACCTGCTTTTGGTCTTGATGATATGAATCTTGGTAAGCAATTTAAATTGCCATTTATACAACATGTTAAAATGAGTGGTTCTTTTATTTCTACTGTTGCAAAAGATTTTGGAGATGGACAAGTAAAACCAAAAGAAGATTCTAGTTTGATGGATGTAAAAATTGTTAAGTGGCTTATGGATAATGATAAGTTGTTTTCTAAAGAAAAACATAAACATTCTTATCCTCATTGTTGGAGATGTGATACACCATTACTTAATTATGCTACAAGTTCTTGGTTTGTTAAAGTTGAAGAAATTAAAACAAAATTAATAGCAAACAACCAGAAGATTCATTGGGTGCCGGAAAATGTTAAAGATGGTAGATTTGGTAAATGGCTTGAAAATAGTATTGATTGGGCTGTTTCTCGTTCTAGATTTTGGGGTTCGCCACTTCCTATTTGGAGATGTCATGGGGATAACTGCAAAAACATAAAAGTTATTGGTGGCGTTGAAGATTTGCAAAAAGAGTTGAATAGAGATGGAAATGACAGAATTACAAAAATAATAGTTGCAAGACATGGTGAAAGCGAAAAAAATATTAAAGGAATAGAATGGTCTGGAAATGATGGATACCCATTAACTTTAAATGGAGAAAATAATGTAGGAAAAATATCTAATGAAATAGGTGATGATTTTGATATTGTTTTGTGTTCACCTGTGCTAAGAGCAAGACAGACAGCAGAAATTTTGAACAAAAAAGCAAAAAAAGAATTGATTATCGTTGAAGAATTAAGAGAAATGAATAAAGGTTGTTGGGAAGGTGAAGATATTTCTATTGAAATTAAAGAGGAAATTAAGAAATATAAAAAATTATCTGGCAGTGATAGATATAGTTATAAGAAAGGTGATAGTGGAGAATCTTTTGCAGATCTTGAAATCAGAGTTAGAAAATTTATTAATTCTTTGGATCAATATAAAGGAAAAAAAATTTTAATTGTTACTCATGATGGGTTAAAAAACATGATAGACAGTGTTTTAAGAGGTTGGAATATTGAAAAATATTTATATATGGTTGATGGGAATAGTTTTGGTTATTCTACTGTTTTTATTGATAATACAACAAAAAAAGAGTTTGATCTCCATAAACATATTGTTGATGAAATAAGTTTTAGTTGTCCTGAATGTGGTGGTGATATGAAAAGAATACCTGAAGTTTTTGATTGTTGGTTTGAAAGTGGTTCTATGCCTTATGCTCAATTAGGTTATCCTTTTTCAAATAAAGAAAAATTTGAGAATACTTTCCCCGCTGAATTTATTGCTGAAGGGCAGGATCAGACGAGGGGTTGGTTTTATACTTTAGTTGTTTTAGGTACGGCATTGTTTGATAAACCAGCATTTAAGAATGTTGTAGTTAACGGCATTGTACTTGCTGAAGATGGTCAAAAAATGAGCAAGAAGCTTAAAAATTATCCTGATCCAAATATTGTATTGCAAAAATATGGAGCTGATGCTTTAAGATATTATCTTTTATCTTCTCCAGTTGTATCTTTGCAAGATTTGAATTTTTATGAAAAAGGCGTTGAAGAAGTCGTTAGAAAAATTATTTTGAAAATAATTAATGTTTTAGATTTTTATAAAATGGCCGGAGGAGCAAAAAATATCGCATCAATACAAAATTTTGATATATTGGAAAATAATTCTGATAAGTGGATTATTGCTAGATTGAATGAATTTATAAAAGGAGTATCTGAAAATTGGGATGGATATTATTTAGCTGAAGGAACTCGTTTAATAGATGGTTTTATTGATGATTTATCTAATTGGTATGTGAGAATTAATAGGTCTAGATTAAAAATGGGAAATGATAAAGCTTTAGCTTTATCTGTTTTAAGGTACGTCTTATCTAATTTATCTAAGATAATGGCTCCCGTTACACCTTTTATATCTGAGTATTTATACAAAGAAATAGATAATAGCTTAGAATCTGTTCATTTGGAAAATTTTCCTATTGCTAATACAAAATTAATTAATAAAGAATTGCTATCAGAAATTTCTTTTGCTCGTGATGTGATAAGTCTTGGTCTTTCTATTAGAAAACAAAAAAATATTGTTACTCGTCAACCTTTGAATAATATTACTATTGTTGCTAATGATGTTCAAAAAAGTATTGTTTTAAATAATAAAAACATTATTTGCTCTGAACTTAATATTAAAGAAATTGAATTTGTTTCTAAAACTGAAGATATTTCTAAAATGCAATTAAAACCTAATGCTAGAGTTCTTGGTCCTGAGTTTGGTAAAGATGTACAAAATATTATAAATGAGGCAAAATCTGGAAATTTTGAGTTAGAAGGTGATATAGTTGTTGTTGATTCTAAATGGAGAATAGAATTATCTGATTGTGAAGTTGCTTATATTGGTAAAGACGGAATTGATGTTGCTTCTGACCATGGTATTGTTATAGCTTTAAATACTGAAATAACTGAAAGTTTGAAACTTGAAGGATTGGCTCGTGAATTTATTTCTATTATTAATGATTTGAGATCTGAAAAAAACTTAACACTTTCTGATAAAATAAATATTAAATATTTTTCTGAAGAAAATAATATTAAAAAAGCTGTTGAAAATAATGAAAAATTTATTTTAAATAATGTTGTTGCTAATGAGATTCTATTTGTTTCTAATAATGGAAAAGAAATTGAAATAGATGGTAATAAGTTATTTATTGAAATTGAATGATTTAAATTATAATTATTCGTATAAAAATATAATAGTGATATTTTCTTCTCTGTGTTTCGCTCAATTAAGATATCATAAGAGCTACACAACGTTCAAAAAACATCGCTATTATATCTAAGGGTTTTTATTATTTGTATTTATTAATGAATGTTGGACATTAGGACTAATTTATTTATTTTAAAGCAACAGGATTCTGGTGATCTTGATAGGGTTATTACTGTTTTTACTTCTGATTTTGGTAAAAGAATTATTAAACTTAAGAGTTCTTATAAATTTTTATCTAAATTAAATTCTAATGTTCAGTTATTTTCTATTATTGATTGTGATATTGTTATTGGTAAGAGTTTTGATAAAATATGCAATGCTAGTGTAGAATATGTTTATCAGAATATGTTTGCTGATTTGAGAAAAAATATTGCTTATATTTTTATTTCTGAAATTGTTGGCAAACAGATGGATTTTCATTTTTCTGATAAAAGGGTCTATAATTTATGTATAGGATATTTTGATTTTATTAATAACATGAAATTAAAAGATGACTTAATTATTAATTCTATTGATTTTATTAGAGATAAGGACTTGATAAAGATATTATATGGGTTTTTTGTTAATTTTTTTAAAATAAATGGTATTGGAATTATTCCTATAAATGGGAAAGTGCTTAATAAAAATGTTTTTTTTAAATTTATTTATGATAATATAGAGAGAGATTTGGAGATTGAAAATTTTTTTAATTAGAAATATATAAATATGGAAATATATAAATATATAAATATGGAAAAGTAAGGAATTTTTATATATTTATATATTTTAATATTTTAATATCTACAAATGTTTGAAAATAATGAAGAAAAAAAAGATGGAAATAATGAAGAAGCTTTAAATGATATTCTTAAGACTGAGCACAGGAAGGTTGTCGAGAATATTTTTGATTCTGATAAAGATAAAACTTTGGATTTAAAAAAATCTAGTTTGTTTAAAAAAGTGCTTTTATCTCTTATTATTATTTTGTTAGTGTCTATTGTTGTTTTATTTATTGGCTTTGTTAAATTTAATAAAACCGTTGATACTAATGTTGTTTCTGCTGATTATTCAAATAGAATTGTTATAAACATAAATAGCCCTCTTGGTGTTGGTAGTGATGGTCAAATTGAGTATTCTTTGTCCTTTAAAAATACTGAAAACTATAAGATGAAAAATATAGAACTTTCCGCTAGATTCCCTTCTGAATTTTCATATATTTCATCAGATACAGAACCATATCTTGTAAATGATGAATATGCTAAATGGAAATTTGATATTTTGAATCCTGGAGAAGAAAAGAAAGTTACTTTGAGAGGTTCTTTATTTGGGTCTGTTGGTGTTGATAGTATTTTATCTGCAACTATGAATTATAATTTTGAATCTATTTCTTCTTCTTTTTCTAGTAATAATTCTTATAAAGTTACTATTACTAAGCCTGTTTTTGATATTGTTATTGAAAGAAGTGATATTTTTTATAAAGATAAAGAAATATCTTATAAAATTAAAATTAAAAATAATAGCCCTAAAGCTTTAAAAAATGTTAAATTAACTTTTAAATATCCTGATTATTTTCAAATTAATAAATACAGTGAAGATCCGACAAAAGTATATAAAGGGGAACAGGTTTATTGGATTTTTGATCTAAATAAAAAACAAGAAAACAAAACCGACCCCTCTGTTGATGATTATTATGAAAAAGTTATTACTTTAACTGGGGTTGTAAGTTCTGATAATATTAGTGAAGTTAACTTGAATATATCTGCAGGTATTGTTGTTGATATGAGCAACTTAGATAATGTAGATTCGATGTTTTCTAAAGATGATACTATAAGGACATCAATTTCTGGGTTGAATTTTTCTATTAATACGTCTTCAGATATTGTTGATGATGGCGTTAATAGAATTGCTTCTGCTAATGTTAATAACCCTTATAAAATATCATTTAAGTATAGTAAAACGAATAAAGACTTATCTTTTAAAGATTTGAGACTGGTTGTTGAATTTTTGGGAGATGATATTATTAACCCGAAAATAAATTTTAGCTCTGCCCCAAAATTTACCAATACTGTTAATAATGGATCATCTGATTTGATAGTAGAATGGAATAAAGATAATAATGCTGGGTTTAAAGATGTTTCTGATGTTGAAAAAGAGTTGGATATGACATTATCTTTTAAGAAAGATTTATTAACAAAATTTAAAGATGGTGGATATTATTCTAATGTTAAGATAACTTTGTTTGGCAAAAATGGTTCCAATGATGAAATGACTTTGGTTGATAATAAAATATTTAAATTAATTTTGGATAGTGATTTGTCTATAAAAACATCATCTGCTAAAGTTAATTTGAAGAGTGGGGTTGTATCTTCTCCTTTAGAATTGGATTTTAATTTGTATAATAATTATAATAATCTTTCCGGCGTTGCTGTTTATTTTACTTTGCCTGATGGTGTTAGTTATTCTTCTGACTCTATTCTTTCAAAATCTACTAAACTTGATTACGATCCGATTTCTAAAAAAATTAGTTGGGTTATAGGAGATATTGCCGCGTTTGAAAAGGATGTTGTTGGTAAATTTTATGTAAATGTTACTCCTAATAGTAAATTTATCGGGAAAACTATTGGATTGACTTTAAACACTAATGTTATATATAGAGATACTACATTAAATAAAGATTTTTCTGTTGATTTGAATCCTATTATGAGTATTAATAAAGTTGTTAAATAATTGATGTTATAATTAAAAATGAAAAATTTTGAACTTGTTAAAAAGAATGGTAATGCTCGTCTTGGTAAATTAATTACTGCTCATGGTGTTGTGAATACTCCTTGTTTTATCCCTGATGCTACTCTTGCTGCTGTTAAAACGCTTTCCATCTCTGATCTCCATGATATTAATATGGAAATTATTCTTGGAAATACTTATCATCTTATAATTAGACCTGGTATGGAAATTATTAATAATGCTGGTGGGCTTCATAAATTTATGAATTGGAATGGTCCTATTTTGACTGATAGTGGTGGTTTCCAGGTTTTTTCTCTTGGTAAAATTAGAAAAATAACTGAAGAAGGTGCTACTTTTCGTGATCATTTGAGTGGTAATAAAATTACTCTTACTCCTGAAAAATCTATTCAAATTCAAAAAATTCTTGGTTCTGATATTATGATGACACTTGATGAATGTGTTGATGCAAACAGAGATTATAAATATTTTAAGAAATCTGTTGATATGACTTTGAGATGGGAGGAACGAGGCTTGAAAGAAGCTAGAAATGGCAAGATTGGTAATAACTCCGGCCAACAGATTTTTGGTATTATTCAAGGTGGTAAATTTGAAGATCTTAGAAGATATTCACTTCTAAAAACTACTCAGATGGATTTTGATGGTTTTGCTATTGGCGGTGTTTCTGTTGGTGAGAGCAGGGAAGACAAATATAATGTTTTAAGTTGGATTGCTCCTTTGATGCCAGCTGATAAGCCTAGATATCTTATGGGACTCGGCTATCCAGAAGAAATTATTGAAGGTGTTAAGCGTGGTATTGATATTTTTGATTGTGTAATCCCTACTCGTAATGCTAGACATGGCCAGTTATTTACTAATCTTCAATTAAATTCTTTTGAGGATTATAAATATGATATTTTGAAGATTAAAAATAGTAAATATAAAAATGATTTTTCTCTTGTTGATGAGACTTGTGATTGTTATACTTGCAAAAATCATACTAAAGCTTATTTACACCACTTGCTTAATATTAATGAAATTCTTGGCATGAGACTTATGACTCTTCATAATTTGAGATTTTATATGAGATTGATGGAAAGATGTAGAGAAATTATTTAATTATTGATTTGTGATTTATTAAAAGATAAAAAATTATTTTAGATAATTAATATTTGTTAGATTTTTTGATTTTTTTGTGATATCTTATAATAAATTAATATTTAAATGAGAATGTTTATGAATTTAGATAATAATAGATCAAGAATTACTCCTATCAAAAGTACGGAAAAGTCTTTTGGTGGTAGTTTTGATAAAAATCCTAAAGATAAGGTTTTTGGGAAACTAAAACAGCCACCTATAACTGGTAAACTTTTTGGTGAAATTTTTGATGATGCTGTTAGAAAACAACAAGAGGAAGCTACGGTGATAACGAAACCAACCAGCACTGATAGTGTTGGTATGGATCCAGGAACTATGAATTATCTTACAAATCTCTCAATGTCTGGTTCTGTTGTTGAAACTTTAGGTCAAGAAAGTAAAATAAATGCTTACAAAAAACAAAGCTGAGAAATTAATCTCAGTTTTATTTTTTATATTAGGCCCATCTCTTTCACATAATCCCAAAGTATTATACTTGCTGCTGTTGATACATTTAGAGATTTTAATACTCCTTTTTGTGGTATTGAAACTATTATGCCAAGATTTCTTTTTTTTGCTTCATCCATTATTTCCTCGCTTATTCCTCTATTCTCATTCCCAAATATGAATATTGGAGTTACATTTTTTGGTATTTCATTTTTCCATTTTATTTCTTTCAAATTTTTTCCTCCAATTTCAACAAATATAGGAAAATATAATTTGTTTTTATCTAATACTTTGAAAAATTCTTCTTTATTTATTGTTAGGTCTGGATTTAATCCCTCATATCTTTCTACTTTTTGATAATTTTCTGCCCCAACTGTTGCTCTCTTGTCTAATCTTCTTCTTCCGAATACTATGACTTTGTTTGCCCCAAGTAGGTGACTTGTTCTGATTATTATCCCAAAATTTAAATCTCCAGTGATATTTAATAACATTAAGTCAAAATTAGATCTATCTTTTTTTGATATTTTTTTTAATTCTTCTATTGTATTATTTTTTATTTCTGGTCTTACATTGAAATTGTTTAAATTTTTTTCTTCATAATCTTTTTTAATTAATTCTGAAAAATCTTCTTTTCTCATTTGTCTAAATTTAAAAATATTATTTGTGAGTATTATATATAAATTTATAAAAATAAAAAAGCGTCATTTTTCGACAATAGTCGTTTATGACGCATTTGTTTCATTGTGGAGGATCTATTATGTGTTTGTCGCACGCACCACAATAATGAGATGGAATTTCGTCTCCGTTTGCGGATATTACTGCTACATCAATGTCTATTGTTTCATCGCCACATAGTGGGCAAATGAATTTTTTCTCACTTTCTTCCATGTGATTCCTCCTGTGTTACTTGTCTTTATCTAAAATGATTCTAGCTAGGCAATTTTCTGGTACTTTGTAATTAACAAGTTCCATGGCTTTTCTCATTAATATTTTTAATTTTTCATTGTTTTCATTAACAAGGCGGTTGTTTTCTAAATGATTTGTATTAATGAATTGTATTCTAAAATTGCTAGCTCTTATTAACAATACTTGCTCAGACATTTTTTCCCATGGAATTAAAATATCCCCAGAGATTAATATTCTTGATGTTCCAATGCAAGATGGACAAACCGCGAGTCCTTTACCGTTGTGCGTATAATCTGTATCAACATTTTTATATTCTCCTGGTAACCCTGAGATAAATTCTGTTTCCGATTTATTGCATTGTTTACATTTTACAGTAAATACTTTTTTTCTGTTTCTTCTTTTTAAATGTTTTGATATTATTATATTTATTGCATTTACTAATGTTAATGTGGAATATTTCATTGTTTCCTCCAATATATTTTGTGGTGTATATTCTTTTAAAGAATATTTTTACCATAACACTTTATGTGTATTTTTGCAAATATTTATTGAACTAACTTTGTGATTTTATGACCGTAGGTTGGTTATGTATTTTAATATATATACTAACTGTTGCATTGAACTATAATATAATAATGAATATAATATTAAAGTTAAATAATAAATAAAACTATTATGTCTTTAGATAATTCAAATGTTTATAATCCAAAATATGAAAAACAAGATGAAGAGGATAGAGACACAAGAGAACTTAAAATTGAAATAAATTCATATTTTTCTACTATAGGTAGTTTTTTAGAAGAAAGCAAAGATTTATCAGTAACTACTGATAAAAATAAAGACATAGCTGAGTTAACTACTTTAATATCTGATAGACAAAAAGAAATTGCCGGTATTCATAACCCAGAACATTTTAGAAAAGTTATAAACGAAGAAGTTACCTCTAGAATAATAGAATTGGGTTCTTCTTTATTAAAAGATGCTTATGTAGATAAATTTAATCAAACAATTTCTAAACTCCAAAAAAGAATTGAGAAATCTGATAATCTTGATATTGTTGCAAATATTGAGGATACTATAGATGATTTAGACCAAAAGATAAATATTATTATGGATTTTGGATTCAAATCTTTAAGTTCTTATGTTTATGGAGTTGAATTTTTTAAGAATTTAGATGATGGAAGATTTAGAACTGAGAAAAAATCTATTTTTGAAGCTTCTATTATAAAACTAGAAAAAGATTATCAAGAAACTAAAGATAGCGATATCGATAAAACTTATAAAATACAGGTTTTAAGACAATATGTAGATATTATAAATTCTTATGAAAAGGCTGTTGGTTTACTTTCTGCATAAAATAAAATAGGAGTAAAACAATTGTTTTACTCCCTAGGAAACCAATTTGGCTTTCTCATGCAAAAATACATATGCATTGCATCAATAATTTTAAAACTATCAACAAAATGCATATCCTTTGCCTTAAACTGACTTCTAAGAAATTGTCTTTCTTCTATTGTTTTTCGCCTTACTTCTTTTTTGGCAACAATTTCAAAAGCAACATCAATCTCTTCAGGTCTTCTATTAAATGTCTTATGAATAGTTAGTAAACCCTTACCGGTTGATGTTTCTTTTTCTTCATCAATGGTAATAAGCAACTTTCCATCTTCAAAGAACTCCCAAATATTAGGAGTTTCTTTTTTTCTTACAATCTTGTAGCTCATAAGAGTACCTCCTAAAATTTGATGTATAAATTATACATTATTTTATTATAAAAGTCAATTGTAGTATAAAAAAATAAGCTAAAACTAGCTAAGCAATACTTAAAATAAAAGTCCACCTTCGCTAAAAGCTACGGCGGACGATGGTGGACATACCAAGAGTTGAACTTGGGACCTCAGCATTATCAGTGCTGCGCTCTAACCAACTGAGCTATATGTCCGAATTTAATATAAAACAAGTATAAACTAATTTTTTTAATAAATCAATATCTGCCTTGTTTATGGTTTTATTTTGTTTTTAGTAAAAATTATTAATATTTCATATTTTAACTCATTTTTTAATTACTTATGCTATATATTTTATACGGGTTATTTTTTTATTAAAATATTATATAATATTATATAATAATGTTTGTCTTAACTCTAGTTCTATGAAAATATTGTTTGTTGATGATGAAGAAGCTATACTTTTTTTAGTTAAAAAATTTTTATTTAAAAATGGTTATATTGTTGATATTGAAACTAATGGAAGAAAGGGTCTTGTTAATGCTCTTGTGAATAAATATGATGTAATCTTATTGGATTTGAATCTCTGTGATTCTAATGGAATTGATATTTGTAAAAAGATACGAGAAGATGGTGTTACTACTCCTATTGTTTTTATTACTAGTAATAGGGAAGACGATTCTTTGATTAAAGCTTTTAGAAGTGGTGCAGATGATTATTTGAGAAAGCCTTTTAATTTTAATGAGCTTTTGGTCAGAATTGAGGCTGTTCTTAGAAGGCCTGCTATTATGTCTAATAGCCGAATTGAAGTTAAAAATTTTTTGCTTGATAGAAATACAAAGAGATTATATTATGAAGATTTGTTTATTAATTTTACTAAGAAAGAATTTGCTCTTATTGAATTTTTGATGATAAATAATGATAAAATAATTACTAGAAATGATATTTTGGAAAGTGTTTGGGATATAAACGCAAATCCATTTTCTAATATCGTGGAGGCATTTATTAAAAAAATTAGAAAAAAAATTAAAGAAATTACTAACGGCGATGAATTTATTCACAATATTAAAGGTCTTGGTTATTACGTAGGGGATAGGCCAAGACTTAATTATTTAAAGAATTATAAATGTTCACGATAAATTCATTTTGATTTTGTTATAATCATAATTATTGAAAGGTCGCTATAAAATAATTAACAATATAACATTATGTCAGTAAATCCAAAATGGAAATGGAATAAAGAACAATTTATTAAAGACTGTATGAATATGGTTATTAATAGATGGGAACTTGAGAATGATAATATCTCTAAAAATTATTTTACTACAGACGATGAAATATTTGTAGAAAAAGAATATCAAGAAATTATTAGAAAAGTGTTTAATTTATTTGATGCTTATAAAAATAAAAGTGATATTGTAGAGGATTTTATTAATAAGGTAAATGCTTCTAGAATTATAGTTTTTGCTCAATATTTTGGTGGTGCACCAACTTTGGAAGTTGCTCGTATGATATCTTATACTAATATGATTACATATATTGGAACTGCATTGGGTAAGGATATTTGTGGTCATAGAATTGGTTATGGTCTTATGGATAGACTACAATATCTTTTTAGGTTTAATATTTATGAAAAAGATGTTTTTTTAAATTGTATGGCTAAAATTGCGCTAACATCACTTCAAGATCATTATGAGGATCAAGAAGAAGATAAAATAAAATGTAAATTTAATAACCCATTTTTAACTGAAGAAATAAATGAATCTATGTTTTTAGAATATAAAAAAGGATTGGTTGATATAATAGAAAAAGGTTTATGAGTATGTCTAAAAAAATTAAAAAATTGAATGATATTCTTGTAGTGCAAGGTTGGTGGTTTAATTAACTAACTTATTTAACCAATAAAATTATTTATTAATTTTATTGGTTAAGTTTATATGTTTTATTTATGTTAAAGTATAAGAAAATTGCTTTGATTTTATCTTTGCCAATGTTGGCTTTGTGTTTTTTGAATTTGATTTTATTAATTTTTTATAATTTAGGAAATTTCTACAATTCAACATTGTTTAATGTTATTTTTTCTTTTTTTGTTTCTATTGTTTTTTTGTTAGCTTTTTTTATTCCTTATAATTTTTCTAAAATATTGCAAATTATAGGATTGCTTCTTTGTGCTTTGTATACTTCTATAGTAAATAAAAATCCAGAAGATGTTAGCTCTTTGATTTTGCTGGGATATTCTATTTTATTAATATGGTTTTATTATAAGAATAAATTAAAACCATCTAGAACATTTTTTGTATTAACACTTACTGTTATTATTTTATTTTTTATTAGAATTTTATCCATAAATTTTCTTGATGCATATTTGTATAAATATATTAATTTTTCAAATTATTCTCCTCATATAATAAATTTATCTATTAGACTAATATTCCATTTGGTTCCTGCTTTGTTGTTTTTATTTTTATTTATGTCAATTTTGTGGCTTGCCTTAATTGATGAAGTGAGAATTTATTTAGAAAAATCTGATAAACTCCAAATTGCTCTCTATAAAAGTGAAGGTGATGCCTGGTATGGCAGAAATGTTCTTGGTGTTATTCATAATATTAAGAATAAACTTACTCCTGTTTATCTTCTTCTTGAAGAATTTTCTAATGATGAAAGAATAGATGAAGAAACAAGAGATTTTTGCAAAACTCAGATTAAATCTGTTGATGGTTTATCTGGGTTACTTGATAAGCTTATGTATTCTACAAAAAACAGACATAAAGAAGATTTTGAAACTATTAATATTAATAAAACCATTAAATCTATTGTTGAGTTTTTTAAATCTAATTTAGAATTTAAAAAAAATATTAATTTAACAATTAAACAATACGGTGCAGATATTTATTTTAAAGGTAGCCCTATGAATTTTTGTTTTGTTATTGAAAATATTATTAAAAATTCTTATGATAATTTAAAGAATTTAGATCAAAATAAGAGAATAGATATAGAAATTTGTAATACTGGTGATAGTAAATATGTTTCTATAAAAGATAATGGTACGGGGATTGCTTTTGTTAAAGAAGATGAACTTTTTTCTAAATCTTTGATTGATTGTGATTTTTTCAAAATTGGTAATACTACTAAAAACGAAGGTCTTGGCTATGGAATGGAATTTGTTAAATCTTTTTTGATAGAGAATAAAATTAATGCAGATGTTTATACTAAGAAAAAATTTGGAACAGAAATAAAAATATTTTTTTAATTTTATTTTATATAATTTATGATTTATAGTATTATGATAATAATAAAATAGTAAATAATAAATTAGTATGGAACGAATAAAATACCTTGAAGCTGTAAAGATGCAAGTAGAACCAAAAATATTTACGCATTCACTTGCGCTTGAGGCTTGCATGGAAGGACTTTATAATTATTTTAAAACAGAAAATAAATTGAATATAGACGAACCTTTGCTTGAAGAATGGAAAATTGCTGGATTAACTCATGATATTGATTATTCTGGCGAATATAAAGAATTTCACCCGAATATGACAAAAATTGTTTTTGATAAATATGGATTAGAACTTTCTGAAACAGTGCATGATATAATAAAATCTCACGCCCCAAGTTTAACTGGTAAACAGCCACACAATAAAGCGGAGTGGTCTATTTTTTGTGCAGATAGTTTGATGGGTTTGATTAGTGCAGTGGCATATGTTTATCCATCAAAAAAATTATCAGAAGTTAAAGTATCCTCCGTTTTGAAAAGATTTTTAAAAGAACCTAAATTTGCCGCTGGTACTAGACGTGACGAAATTGCTTTGTGTGCAAATTCAGATGGTTTAGACTTATCATTAGAGAAATTTATCGAAATTTGTTTAATTTCTATGCAAGGAATTGCAACTGAAATTGGACTTTAATTATATTAAAAATATAATTTTGTTTTTTTGGTATTTGTAGAACTATTCTAGTTATTGTGTTATTTGTTTTGTAATTATTTTGTGCAATAAAAAAATGTGTTATAATATGTTTCATACATTCGTAAGAATGTAAATTCATATTAGGAGGTTTGGATGAAGAGGGTTGTTATCTTTGTTGCGATCGGACTTGCACTTTCTGTGGGTTCGTTTGCAATCACCCCTCCGTCTCCGACAATCACTCCGCCGCCCCCGACTCCTACTCCGTCACCTGTTGTTGTTTGCCATGATAATGGCAATGGCAATGGCTATGGCGAACACAAGGAGAAAGTTGGCCATGGCTATGGTCTTGAGAATCGTGGCAAACACCACGATCTTCGAGGAAATGGCCGCGACTGTGATTCTCGCGAGAAGGAAGAAAGAGGACAAAAGTAATTTCTCTTTCTTCCTTGACTACTAGCCTTTGGCTGGTAGTCTTTTTTAATGTATAATAACTAAAGATTAAAATCTTTTTATGTCTAAAAGAAATTTATTATTATTTTTAATTTCATCTATTGTTTTGATTTTTATTATTAATATTTTTATTTCTATAGATTACAATAAACCAGAAAATGTTGAGAAGCGTGCTATTCAATATTGTACAGAAAATGGTAATGAATATAGAGAAACCTCTGATTCTGATGGAAAAAAGTTGAAACAATGTAAGATAAATGGTAAGTTTGTAGATGTTGTTGAATTTTATAAGTCAAACAATAAATAAATATGGATAAAAAATTTTGTAGATCAAAAAATGATGCACTAATTGCTGGTGTTTGTGGTGGTATTGGTGAATATTTTAATGTAGATTCAAATATAGTTAGACTTGTTTTTGTTATATTCAGTATTTTTGGAATAGGTGTAATTGTATATATTTTTTTGTGGGCATTTTTGCCTTATTCTGATTCACAAAACATTAAAAGAGAAAA
Organism: bacterium; assembly: GCA_021780535.1. Lineage (GTDB taxonomy): Bacteria > Patescibacteriota > Patescibacteriia > JAGPKW01 > JAGPKW01 > JAJXYN01. The sequence continues at coordinate 3,452 of JAJXYN010000007.1, read as the reverse complement.
TAATAATGATGGCTCTAGGATTTTTGATATGGATAAAGAAGGTGATATTTTTAAAATTATAACTAAAAAAAATAATTCTAGTTTATTTGCTGTTATTATTATTGTTGTTGGAGTTTTATTTTTATTGAATAATTTTTTTCATATATTTTATTATTTAAATCTTTCTAGAATATGGCCGGTTATATTGATTGTTGTTGGTCTTATTTTAATATTTAAAAAAAATAAGTAATAGTTTTATATGATAGAAAGAGATTTTAAATATAGAATTTTTGAAATTATACCTGGCGCTCTTGTTATATTTATTTTTTTGTTTTTGTTTGCTTTCACTTTTATAAGTCCTATTTTTGTTATCTATTTTATTATAATTTATGATATATTGTGGCTTTTCAAAGTCATTTATATGGAAATACATTTGGTTGCTTCTTGGAATAAATTTAAAAAAACAGTTGCAATAGATTGGTTCTTTAAATTAAAAACTGAAAAAAATGATAGTTGGAAAAATGTTTATCATTTGATTTTATTGCCTACACTGAGAGAACCTATTGAGGTTATAGAAGCATCTCTTTTGAAATTGTCTAATACTTTTTATGATCTAAGTAAGATGATTATTGTTCTTGCTGGAGAAGGTGTAGAGGGAGAAGCTTTTATTTTAAAAGCAAAAATTATAGAAAAAAAATATGGAAGTAAATTTTTAAAATTTATTTATACGGTTCATTATCTACAAGAAGGCGAAGTACAAGGTAAGGGATCTAATTGTAATTATGCTGGTAAATATATTAAAAAGGTTTTAGATGCTGAATTTCCTGAGATCCCTTATGAGAATATTATAGTTTCTAATTTTGATATTGATACTATTGTTCATGAACAATATTTTGCTCATTTGTCTTATTTACACTTAACTATTAATAATCCTACCAGAACTAGTTATCAGCCTATTGCTATATTTAATAATAATTTTTGGGAAGCCACATCAACAAACAGACTTGTTGCTCGTGGTACTACTTTTTGGTTGCTTTCTGATTTTATGAAAAAGGATAAACTATTTACTTTTTCATCTCATTCTATGAATTTTAAAGCTCTTGTTGATGTTGGTTTTTGGAATAATGATGTTGTGTCGGAAGATTCTAGGATTGGTCTTCAATGTGTTAATTATTATAACGGAGATTATAAAGTATTACCTGTTTATATACCAGTATCTCTTGACGTTGTTGATGAAAAGAATTTTATTAAGAGCGTTATAAACCAATACAAACAACAAAGAAGGTGGGCTTATGGTATGGAAAATTTTCCTTATCTTATGACTGAGTGGCTTAAAAATAAAAAAATACCTTTTAATATTAAATTTTATTATATTTTTAATCAATTGGAAGGTGGTATAACTTGGGCTACTGCTCCTATTGTTATGTTTTTCTTTGGTTTTATTCCCTTGATTGTTGTTAATATTACTAATTTATCTCAATCTATAATAGTTAGAAATGCTCCTTTTATATTACAAACGGTTATGAGAATTGGTATGCTTGGTATGATTATAAATGCTTTTATTTCTTTTCTTTTATTACCTAAAACAAAAGAAAAAGTTAAATTTTATAAATATATATTATTGTTTGGTGAATGGGTTTTATTACCTTTTATTACTATATTACTAGGATCTATCCCAGCTATTGATGCTTATATGAGACTTATGATAGGTAAATATATGGGGTTTTGGGTTACTCCTAAATCAAGAAAATAAAAAAAGAGGGTTGCGATGTGTACGACGTACGACACCGCAACCCGACTTGGTGGTTTGAACTTTGGAAAGGAGGACATCAGGCGCTTCAAGGAGGTCCGCTTTTCGCCACCAAGCCTTAATACTATAATAACACATTTTAAAAAAAAAGCAAGTTATCATTGATATTTGAACACAAAAAGTGTATTTTGAAAATGGAAACTTTTTTAAAACAAAAGTTTCCAGAGAAAGATATAGAGCTTTCTAATCTTATAAATGGAGGAATGAGAATGAGTGAACTTGATGATCTTGTAATGGGTATTGTTGATAAAAGAATGAAACCTGTTCAAGATTCTTTCGATAAAACCTTACAAGGTTTTAAGGACTCGAATCAAGCATTGCAAGATTCAAATCAAGCATTGCAAGATGAAATTGCTAAGTTGTCAAACGAAATTGAACAACTCAATGGAAAAAAGTCTATTTCTGCTAAGGATCTTCTTAGTCTTAGGGCGAAAAACCCAGATCTTTCTGATCAAGATATTATAGATCTTGCTAAGAAACAAACTGGGGTGGATCTTTGATCTGTACCGAGTGGATTATTCGCTCGGTTTTTTATTTGTACTAAATATTATTGACATTCCTACTAAAAAAGTGTATTTTAAAAATACAAATTCTTTTTGGAGGTAAGACACATGAAGGTTGGACGTCTTTTTACGATCATAGTGATGTTGATGGTCACATCCTTGACCATCTTTGCCCAGAGCACGCCGAGAGACTTGCAGACGGAACTTCAAAAATTCTGGCCAAATAAGGCTGAATTCAACAAAAACGTCTGGCAGCTCTACCCCGTGGACATGTCGGAGATGAATGTCTATGATAACGGCGTTCCCGTTATCAAGGCTCCGATTGCTTCGAGAGTCGAAGAATTTTCCTTGAGCAGTCAGAGCAATGGAATGGTTGAGTTTGATTCGGATTTTTATAAACTCAACTTTGACAAATCTGCTCCGACCGTGAAGGGAGTTATTTTCTCTCTTGATGCAAAATATGACACCAAGGGCACTTACATTGGGATTATCTATGACAATAGAATCCTTGAAAACAACAAAGGTAGACCCGATAGCAAGGATGAATTTGATCAGCCTTTTCGTAAAGTTAGCCAAGCTGACTTTGAGGTCGCCAATAACCAAGATCCCGGAAGCTACGACACTGGTATTCCGATCATCCGATATGGTCAGAACAACCAGAACAACCTCGTTGCAACACCGAAGATGATCGTCAAGATCTTTAAGATCGGCCATCCCGTTGGTGACTTCATGGAGTCTCACAGTGGACAGAAGTTGGAGAAGGTTTTGCTTGCCACACTTGATAAGACTATGGATATTACGGTAAAAATCACGAAAGCATTCAAAAATGATTATCTTTATCCTCTTGGTATTGCTTTCGTTTTTGGGGATAAGAAAAAAGAACTTTATTCACTCTACAGAACTTCTTCCGATTTTCTTATTCTTGTGTCGGAGGATTTTCTCTGGGATTGGCAACCCTAAACTGCTTTAACCCCCTCATACTTAATTGTGTATAGGGGGTTATTTTATTTTTATGATATAATTAATATATAAATATTCTCATATATTAAATTATGCAAAAAAGTTTATTTAAAAATATTTTTAGTTTTTAGTTTTTTTCTTTCTTCTTTCTTCTTTCTGGTTTCTTTTAATTATTCTTTTGCTACTATTGGCGATAGATG
>JAJXYN010000004.1 GCA_021780535.1 bacterium | reverse complement strand
CGATCTAATCAACTGATAAGCTGGGGATCTATAACCAGACTGAATAATAACACCAACACCAATATCTTTTTTTAAAAAATTATTCATTCTTTTAAATTTAGCATAAACATCTTTTAAAACATATTGTGCCTGTATTTTTGTATTATTTTTTAATTTTTGTCCAGATAATATTTTAAATAATCTCGGTTCTATTTCATTTTTATTTTCATTATACAAAACTCCATTAAAACCATATTTTAATGGGTTTATAGATAAAATTTTTTTGCAAAATTTTATTTTTTCATTATCTATTAATATTTTATTAAATAAAAAATCAAAGCTAATAAGAACAACTTCATTATTATTCCATTTATGAGAAACTCTATATTCCCTAACGGATTCAAGTATAGAATTTATAAATTTCTTATCATTTTCATATAATTTCATAACTTATATTATATAATAAAACAAATAAAAATGAAGTAAGTGTCGTATATGCAAAACACTTACTTCATTTTTTTATTTAGCAGCTTTTAATTTTCTAGCATTAGGTTTTCTTACAAAATACAATTTAGATTTTACCGTTCTAAATGTTTTATATAATTCAATTTTTTCAAGTGTTGGCAAAAATATAGGATATATTTTTTCAACTATATGACCAGTTTTTGTAACTTTTCTAACAGTAAATGTAGCACCGTTTTGGTTACCATGTTTTCTTGCAAGACACAAACCCTCAAACATTTGTAATCTTGATTTATCTTCACCTTTAGAGCCTTTTTCTGTGATTCTTTGGTAAATTTTTAAATACATTCCTGGCTTAATATCATCAGCTTTAATAATCTTTTTGCTTTTTTCATCAATCTTAATATCCTCAACAACATTATTAACTTTTGCAGCTTCTTGTTCTATTTCTTTATCAATTTCAACATCAACAACTTCGTTTGTTGTTCCATTATTATCAACTTCTGTAGTTTCTTCCTTTACATCCATAGCTTCAGCATCGGATGATTTTTTGATTTCTTCTGACATTTAATTTTACTTAAAATTTAGATTCTTATTTCATTATAAGATAATTATATTCGCTATCGCTTATTAATTATCTAAAAATTCATTATACTTCTCAATAATAATACTAGATATAATTTCTGGTAGAGTATTATCGGATTTTATATATTCTACTTTGTTATTAAACCTAATTTGTATCAAACCAGGGTTAGAAGGTATAAAATGCGTATATATCACCAAATTATACATTGTTAAATCATTTATGTCAATGTTATAAAGTCTAATAAAATTATTACATTCAGACACTTCTCTCTTTTCCAAATCTTTTTTTATATTATTTATATTAATATCATTTTCTCTATTAGATATTCTTAAAACCCTAACATCAAAATCAGCGTATAAATAAACTTTAAAATTATTAATTTTATTTAAATCTAATAAATGACCAATTATTCTTGTTGGAATAATTAAATTATTATTATTTTTAGCATAATCAATAAAATATTGATCAATCTCAATATCTACTTCTGGGTGTTTTGGTAAATATTCAGACACAAAATCAACAATATTTAAGTCATTTTCACGAGCTATTTCTCTAAATTTATCTCCAGAAGAAATGAGTTTATAATTTAATTCTTTTGATAATATTTTAGCAATAGTTGATTTACCACAACCCGGTTTTCCAGAAATTGTAATAATATTTTTATTCATAATTAAAATTTATTTCTCTATCAACGTTTTCAAAAAATCATGTAAATCCTTTGGTAAACCAATTTTAAATTCTTGTTTATCTCCATTTTTATCTTTAAATTTCAAGTAATATGCATGTAAAAACAATCTTCCTAGTTTATTAGGAGTTTTAAACCTCTTTGGCTTATAAAAGTCATCTCCAGCAACTATTCTTGAAATAGATTGTAAATGGACTCTAATTTGGTGTGTTCTTCCGGTTTTTGGCTCTGCAGAAATAAGTGTAAAGTCTTTATAAATTTTTAAAACCTCTATTTTTGTAATAGCTTGTTTTGCCTTATCACTAGCTGTCTTTCCAACAGAAACACAAAATTTAGAGCCGTCGGTTTTAGATCTAACAATAGGTTTATTAATAATTAGGTCATTAAATAATTGGCCATGAACCAAAACATAATATTTCTTATGAATAGTTCTCTTTTTAAACAAACTCTTAAAATATTCAAAAGCTTCTTGATTTCTACAAACAACCATAATGCCAGATGTTTCCTTATCAAGTCTATGAACAATGCCGGGACGTAAAACAGGATCATCACCAACATTTTTAATTTCTGGATATTTAGTGACCAAAAAATCAGCCAAAGTTGGAAATGGATAATTAGCATTCGGTTTATGAACAGTAAGATTGTAAGGTTTATAAACTATTAAATAATCAGGAGTTTCATGAATAATTTTAACCTTTTTATATATTTCTTCCATTGTAATAATTTTTCATTATCTTTATAAATAATAAATTTAGTTGTAATGTTTTCATTTATTTGTGAGCTCCTCTAAAATTAATTGGACAGGACACCATGAAAAGAAAATATTATAATTAATTTATTTTGTAATTTATATTAAAAAAATGTCTTTAATTAGTAAAAAAATTATAACACACAAAAGCATTATTGTCTATAAAAAAAGCCAAGCATTTTAAAAAATAGCTTGGCACAACTTTTTTGTCATTCTATAATAATCATTTTTCCAATAGAAAAATCTTTTTTATCAAAAAAAGAAGATTCATTAACCGGTTTACTAGGAAAAGCTTCATAATCCATTAATTCCAAAATAGTAGTCAACTTTATTCCTTTAAAAACTACACCCACATCAATATCTAAACGAAAAACTTTATTTGATAAATTTTTTAAAACCATGATAAAATTCCCATCTATATCTTTTGTAACAGAAAAGATTACATCATTTCTTTCTTTCTGATTTGATAATCGCCCTAAATCATTATCGTTAACGTAAAAAACATAATTATTATTAAATATATTTTCAACAAATAAATCTTTAATATTATTTTTAGAAACAAAAATTATATAATCTATATATGTTCTTCCATCTTGCAATGTATTATATTTTTTATCTAAAACCTTAACAAATTCTACATTCTTATCCTCTGATGTTTTCGGCAAATTTACAAAAGGAACTTGAAAAGATTCCGCAAAAACACAAATATAAATGAAAAATAACAAGTCTAAGAAAATAAACTTCTTCATTTTTTATCCTCAATAGGATGAGTAACGCTAAGTGTTAAAACCCTAATAGCAGACTGTCCTTGGACACTATAATTAGCTATAACAATTAATCTATAGAAATTTTCCGGCAACCCAATAATCCTCAAATACAATCTATTCGCATCAGGTCCTTCATTTGTTGTAATTTTAGGACCAGAAATAGTATAAGGTTCAATTTTATCTTTGCTTTTTATCCAAATCCTTAATGAAGACGGGTCAACAGCCTTTAGTGTCCCAATAAGACTGTTTTTATCAATATCATTAAAATTTACAGTTCTAGGGACACTAATATCATAAAATGCCTCTGCAAACTTTTTATAAACAACCCCATCGGAATTACGAATATATGCATCATAATAAAGAACAAAATGCACATCTGTAACTTCCAAGAAAACATCTTTTAAATTATCCGGCGGTAAAGTAGATCTCGCAAAAGGTTTATCATCCTGCGCAAAAACAAAAGACACAAACAAGAAAAAAACAAAAAAAACAAACAAGAAACGTTTCATATTAAGCACCTCCAATAAAGAAATTTTATTCAAAATAACACAAAAATATAAAAAAAACAACTTATTTTAAAAAACAAAAAATACATCTAACAAAAGATGTATTTTTAGTGTTGAATTTACAACCTAATAAATGGTAGAGAGTAAAGATAAGAAAATTCTTAAAAAACCATCAAGGGTCTATCTTGCGATATACCGTTTTGATGTCGACTAGTGTTTCACCAAAAAGTGAAACGATTTATCTCCCTAGAAAGGAGGTGATCCAGGAACAGCTTCCGCTACCCCTGCCTTGTTACGACTTCATCCCTATTATTGGTCCTACCTTCCTACGATATAACATCATAGTTCGGGTATTACCAACTCTCTTGACGTGACGGGCGGTGTGTACAAGACCCGAGAACGTATTCACCGTGGTGTGCTGACCCACGATTACTAGCGATTCCGACTTCATGAGGTCGAGTTGCAGACCTCAATCTGAACTGGGGGTAATTTTGTTGGGATTAGCTCCATCTTGCGATTTAGCAACCCTTTGTATTACCCATTGTAGCACGTGTGTTGCCCAAGGCGTAAGGGCCATGCTGATTTGACGTCATCCCCGCCTTCCTACTACTTGATGTAGTCAGTTTCATGAGACATAGTAACTCATGATGGGGGTTGCGCTCGTTATCGGACTTAACCGTACACTTCACAGCACGAGCTGACGACAACCATGCAGCACCTGTCATCTGGCTCCCTTGCGGGCACTCCTACGTTTCTGCAGGATTCCAGAGATGTCAAGCCTTGGTAAGGTTTTCCGCTTATTGTCGAATTAAACCACATGCTCCACCGCTTGTGCGGGTCCCCGTCAATTCCTTTGAGTTTTAGCCTTGCGGCCGTACTCCCCAGGTGGAGTGCTTAAGGCGTTAGCTTGATTAAAACAACACTGGAAGGGTCGATACTTCCAATATTTAGCACTCATCGTTTAGGGCGTGGACTACACGGGTATCTAATCCGTATCGCTCCCCACGCTTTCGTCTTTCAACGTCAGATTCGTTTTAGCAAGCTGCTTTCGCTTTCGGTGTTCCTGGTGATATTAACGCTTATTACGACTACACCACCAATTCCGCTTGCTTCCCCCGACCTCTAGTCTAATAGTATTAATCGCAAACTTCTAGTTGAGCTAGAAGATTTTACGATTAACTTACTAAACCGTCTACAGACCCTTTACACCCAGTAAATCCGGATAACGCTTGGGGCCTTCGTATTACCGCTGCTGCTGGCACGAAGTTAGCAGCCCCTTATTCATTTAGTAACATCAAAAATTTTTCCTAAATAAAAGATGTTTACACCCCTAAGGGCTTCATCCATCACGCGGCGTCGCTCCATCACACTTTCGTGCATTGTGGAAGATTCTTAACTGCAGCCACCCGTAGGTGTCTGGGCAGTGTCTCAGTCCCAATGGGGCAGGTCGTGCTCTCACACCTGCTACCCGTCGAAGCCTTGGTGGGCTATTATCTCACCAACTAGCTGATAGGCCTTAGGCCTCTCCCTTAGCGATAAATCTTTACTTCTAAAACATAAGTTCTAGAAGACCATCGTGTATTATCTAATCTTTCGAAAAGTTATTCACGACTAAGGGGTAAGTTACCAAAGTATTACTCTCCCGTTTGCCATGGGTCTAAACCCATTCGACTTGCATGCCTTAGACACGCCGCCAGCGTTCATCCTGAGCTAGGATCAAACTCTTATAATAAAATGAATTTACATATAATGTAAAAGAAATTGACTTTCTTACCAATTTTGCATTTGTATTGTACACAAAATTCTCTCTACCATTTATTAAGTTGTAAAGTTGCTTTCCAAAAATTCAACGTAAATACATTATATACAAAACATAAAAATAAGTCAATAGCCCCATGGCACAACCGGGATATAAAGTTTTCCACATTTTATATTAAATAAAAAATCACCTAATTTTAGATGATTTTTTATTTAATTGCATATTTTAAACTTAAACGTCTAAATTTTTAACAGATTTTGCATGTGTTTCTATAAAAGTCTTACGAGGGCTAACCTCTGATCCCATCAACATATCAAATACAGTATCAGCCTTTTGAGCATCTTCAAGTTCAACTCTTTTAATAAGTCTAGTTTCAGGATTCATTGTTGTTTCCCAAAGTTGTTCTGGATTCATTTCTCCAAGACCTTTATATCTTTGAATGTCAAATTTTTGATCACCAAGAGAGAGCATTTCTGCCGTTAATTCATCATCAGTATATAAATATTTTATATTTTTTCCAACTTGCACTTTATATAAAGGTGGTTGCGCTAAAAATATATGTCCCTGTTCAATAAGTGGTCTAAAATATCTAAAAAAGAAAGTCAAAAGCAATGTGTTAATATGAGCTCCATCAACATCCGCATCAGTCATACAAACAATTTTGCCATATCTTAGTTTTGTAAGATCAAAATTATCCCCAACATTAGTACCTATAGCAATAATTAAAGGAATTAATTTTTCTGATTTTAGTACCTTATCAATTCTAGTTTTCTCCACATTAATCATCTTACCCCACATAGGTAAAATAGCTTGAAATTTTCTATCTCTACCTTGTTTTGCAGAACCTCCAGCAGAATCTCCCTCTACTATAAATAACTCAGTTTCTTCAACATTACGAGAAGAACAGTCGGCAAGTTTACCAGGGAGAGTAAACCCCTCCATAGCGCTCTTTCTCAATATAGTATCACGAGCTGCACGAGCTGCATTTCTAGCTTGAGAAGATAAAATACATTTTTTTATTATTTCTTCCCCATCTTTTGGATGCTCTTCTAGAAACATAGTAAAGGCTTCCCTAAATAAAGTATCAACGACACCCTTTACTTCAATATTTCCAAGTTTAGCCTTTGTTTGTCCTTCAAATTGTGGTTCCGGTATTTTAACAGAAACAACAGCAGTCAAGCCTTCTTTTACGTCATCACCTGTTAAATTTTCTTCTTTTTCTTTTAGAAATCCTCTTGCTCTTGCATAAGTATTAATAACTTTTGTTAGTCCAGTTCTAAAACCAACAACGTGAGATCCGCCCTCTGGGTTATAAATATTATTAGCAAAAGCTAATACAGTCTCATCATAATCGTCGCTATATTGCAAAGAAACTTCAACATTTATATCATCTGCAGCTTTTTCAAAATAAAAATTTTCATTTTGAACAACAATTTTACTCCTATTCATATACTTAACATAAGATTTTATACCACCCTCAAAATAAAATTCATAAGTATATTTATTTTCCTCGTCTCTAAAATCATTAACAACCATTCTTATTTTTTTTGTAAGATAACATTGTTGCCTTAAATGAGCTAATATTTTTTTTAACCTAAACTCCGTAGTAGAAAATATTGTATTATCTGGTTTAAAGATAATAGTAGTACCATGTTTATCAGTTTTGCCAACTTCTTTAGCATCATAAGCAGGAACACCAATATGAAATTCTTGCTCATATTCTTTACCATTAAAGCAAGAAATAGCTTTTAAATGAGTAGATAAAGCATTAACAACAGAAGCTCCAACACCATGAAGACCACCAGCGACTTTATATCCAGCACCTCTTTCAAATTTTCCTCCAGCATGAAGAACTGTTAACACAGTTTCAAGGGTAGATTTACCAGTCTTAGGATGTTTTTCCGTAGGAATACCTCTACCATTATCAGAAATAGCAACATAACCATCACTTTGTAATGTAACGTCTATTTTATTACAATGACCAGCAATAGCCTCATCAATAGAGTTATCAACTATTTCCCAAATTAAATGATGTAACCCTTCACCAGCAGTATTACCAATATACATGCCGGGTCTTTTTCTAACCGGTTCCAAACCTTCTAATACTTGGATTGACGAAGCGTCATATTTATCATTATTTTTTTTATCTAATTCATCAGACATAATCAGAAATTTAAAATTTAAAATTTAAAAATCCAAAACAATTTTAAAACATATAAATTTTAAATTTAAAAACAAAACGCAAATAATTAAAGTTTTAAAATTTAGATTTTAAAATTTAAAATTGTTTTTAAATTTGAATTTTTCAGTTTTAAAATTTGATTGTTCTGTGGTATTTTACAGCATATAACAAATTTAATAAAGCCTTTATACACAAGTAAAAATAAAAAAGCTCCCGTGGAATCAACCATCAGGAGCTATGTATTAGGTTTGGTTAGATCTCTAAAAAATCTAGCCGAAACCCAATGACAATATTGTTAAAAACACTTATGGATATACCGTAGTATTCCATAGCGAGAGCAAGATCCTTGTCATGCCAAGAATAGCTCTCAATCCTTTGACCATCATTATCATCAAAGGATATTTTAACAATTCCATTGTCTAATACCTCAAATTTCATTAGGACAAAAGATTCTATCTCAAATTCCGACAGGCAAGGCGATGCAATCACGATTGATTTTTTGTCTTCTGATTGCTTGTAAAAAAAATTTTTATTTTTGTAATACAGAAGCCCGCTATGCTTCGCAAGAAGATCGCGCACTTTTTTATATGGGTCATAGATATTGTTCGGATCATAGCCCATGGCCTCAGCCAAAGTGATCAGGTCTTCGCATGTAACAGTAACATCCAATGCCATAAATATCCCTCCCAGGAACTAAGATTTAATATTTATATCACAAAACAAACAAAAAAACAAGACATTTTTTAACATCTTGTTTTCTTATATTATTGCCTTATTTCTGCATTAAATTTATTTTTTAGAACATCCACAATATTCTTATAAGTATTTTCTATAATAGTACTTGTTATAGTTTTTTCTTTATCTATTAAAGATATTTTAAACGCTAATGAAATTTTATCATCGCCAATATTTTCACCTTCATATACATCAAATAATTCTACTTCTGCTATAAAAGGAGAAATATTTAATACGTCATTTTTAATATTTTGCCACAAAATATTCTTATTAATAATCATGCTAATATCCATGTATGAACCTTGAAATTTAGAAATAGATTCATAATTAATTTTTTCTTTACAAGATTCATAAAGTTTTTCAAAGTCAATCTCAAAAAAAGAAATTCTTTGTTTTATCTTATCTTTCAAAGTTAACATTGGGTTTATTTCAGAAATAAATCCAACATCTATTTCATTTGAAAATATTTTAGCAAATCTAGCAGAATGGCAATAAGCAGGAACAACTTCATCCATAACGCCATATTCAATATCTAGTTTAAATAAAGAAAATATTTTTTCTAAATAATTTTTTAAATTATAAAAAGGAATATTATTACCATTTTCAGTTAAAAAGGCTGAGAAATGATAATTTTGGAAAGGCAGTTCGCTAAATTTATCAGATACAGCATCTGCTTTAAATATTCTTTCTATTTCAAATATTTTTATATTATCAACATTTTTTAAATTACTTTTTATATTTTTCAATAAATTAATAGCTAAAATAGGTCTCATTCTATCCTGATCAACAGATAATGAATTCAATAATTTTATAACCTCATTATCATTAAAATCAAATTCTTTTTGATCATTACCAGAAATAAAAGAATAATTCAAAACTTCAGAAAATCCATTATCAATCATTATATCTTTTATTCTTCTTTCAAATTTTCTAAGCCCATTATCTCTACCAATATCAAAAGAAGGCAAAAGACGTGCAGGAGTTATATTATTATATCCATAAATACGCGCTATTTCTTCAATTAAATCCTCTTTAATATTTATATCTTTATTTCTAAAGTAAGGAATATCAACATTAATAAAATCATCTTCAAATTCATTAACACCAAAGCCCAATTTTTTTAATATAGAAATTATTTCTAAATTAGGAATATCAACACCAATCCTAGATCTCACAAAATCAAAACTTATAGAAATAGTTTTTTGAGAATTGTTATAATTAGAATGTTTTTGAACACTTTCTACAACAACCTTAGGACAAATTTGTTTTAATAAGAAAATAAATCTAGCAAGTGCAATATTTGCAAATTCTGGGTCTATTTGTTTTTCATACCTAACTCCAGCATCTGTTCTAATGCCCATTTTTTGCATAGTTTTTCTAATAGAAATACCATCAAAATTTGCAGATTCTATAACTATAGAATTAGTAGAATCAGATATACAAGATTCAAAACCGCCCATAACACCAGCAATACCTATTGGTCTTATAGAATCAGATATAATCAAAACAGATTCATCAAGCTCAACTTCTCTACCGTCTAAAGTTTTTATTTTTTCTCCAACCTTACCATCTCTAACAAATATTTTATTAGAAATTTTTGATGCATCAAAAGCATGCAATGGTTGTCCCAATTCAATCATAATATAGTTTGTAAGATCTACTATATTATTAATAGAATTATGTCCAGTAGAAATCATAGCACTAGCAAGCCATTCTGGAGATTGTTCTATTTTTATATTATTAATTTTAACAGCATTATAATTTTTACAAATAGAATCATTTAAAATTTCAATTTTTAGTTGCGTGTGCGTAGTATTTGATAAATCATCCAATTCTAAAGGTTTCAAATCTTTTTTATAAATAACGGAAAGTTCTCTAGCAATACCATAATGACCCCATAAATCAGGCCTATGAGTAACAGCAATATTATCAATATCAAAAGAAACGTCATTAAGTTTTAATAAATTAGCAATATTTTCTCCAATTTTAATTTCTTCTTTTATTTTATTTTTAAACAATGATAAATCAATAATTTCTTTTTCTGATTTTGAAGGAAAAATATCAGATAAATCAATTTCGTCACTTGCACAAATCATACCATAACTAGAAACTCCACGAAGTTCAGTTTCTTTAATTTCTACCAATTCACCTTCTCCGTGCCATTTAACAAAAGATCCAGGAAGAGCCACAACAACAAACATTCCTTTTTCAAGGTTCGTTCCACCACAAACAATTTTCACTGTTTTTTCTTTTTTATTAAGTAATCCACCAGTTTTAGAAATAACAACATCACAAATTCTAAGCTTATCAGCAGTAGGATGATTTTCAACTTTTGATATTTTACCAACAACAATATTAGAAAATGCAGAAGCTTTATTTAAACAATTATCAACCTCAAAAGAATGCTCAGTAATTTTATCAGCAATTTCTTTAGGATCAACACCTTCAAGATCAACAAATTTTTTTAATATATCCAATGATACCAACATAAATTTATATTAAAATTGATTAACAAACCTAAGATCACCACTCATAGACCATCTGATATCTTCAATCTTATATTTTTGCATCATCATTCTATCAATACCAAAACCAAAAGCAAAACCAGAATAGTGAGAAGAGTCAATATCAGCAGACTTCAAAACATTTGGGTGAATCATTCCAGTACCACCAAGTTCAAGCCAACCAGTATGTTTACATGCAGGACATTTTTTACCACCACAAACAAGACAAGAAATGTCAAGTTCAAAACCAGGTTCAACAAATGGAAAATATCCAGGTCTTAATCTTATTTTTACATTATCTCCAAAAATCTTTTTAACAAATCCATCAACAGTAGAAATTAAATTAGCAATAGAGATATTCTCATCAACAACAATACATTCTATTTGATTAAAAGTATGTTCATGAGTAGCATCACTAGCTTCATTTCTAAAAACCCTTCCTGGAACAACAGCTTTTAAAGAGACTCCTAATTCTTTCAAAGCTCTCACCTGACAGTTGGAAGTATGTGTTCTAAGTACAACATCATCTTTAACATAAAAAGTATCTTGCATATCTCTTGCAGGATGGTTCTTTGGAATATTTAAAGCTTCAAAATTAAAAAAATCTGTTTCTATTTGAGGACCATCATAAATAACAAAACCCATAGATTTAAAAATATCTTCCAATCTATATCTAAGTTGGGTAGCTGGGTGCAAATGACCAATTTTTTCATTTTTCAAATCAATAGTTGGATCAATATATTCTTTTTTCATTTTAATCTCAAGCTCTGACTTTAAAATTTCATTTTTTTTATTTTCAATAAAAGAAAATAATTCCAATTTTAAAGAATTAACAGCAGGGCCAATCTCACGTTTTTCATCATTAGACAAAGAAACTATTGATTTAAGAATTTCAGAAAGTTCAGATTTCTTACCAAAATATTTAATTTCTAAATCTTCAATAGTTTTAGAATCGTTAGCACGAGATATATCATCAGTAGCAATTTTTCTTAATTGTTCTAGTTTTTTCATCATAAAAAAGAACTTAAAAATTTAGTTAGCACAATATTAATATAAATAAATACAAAATACAATGACTCTCAATATAAACCAATTTTAAATTAGTTTACGACCAGGTTTATGAGAGGCAAAAAAGAATTCAACGGTAATAACAACAGCAATAATAAGACTCATATTCCACCAAGTAAGTAATTCTAATTGTTGTAAAACAAGAAAAACAGCCATTAAAATAGACAATAAAATACCATGTCTAAAAGATTTAATAATTAAAGTAAATATAGGTTGACTCTTATTAAAAATCCATCTAAAAACAAACATAATAAGAGATAACATACCAACGGAAGAAAAAAACAAAGTAGAATAAAATAATATAAAACCCAAAGCGCCAGTTTCGTAAGGATCAATATTAAAAAGAACAAACCCAAAACCAGCAAGAGCAAAAATAGTAGCAATTACCATCACAATTATATATTTTTTGAAAGACATAGCAAGAATATTAAAATATTAAAATATTAAAATATGAAAACATGAAAATACTCAAAAACTTTTGGATATTTTTATATTTCTATATTTTCATTTCCTAAATTATATCATAAAAACTACGCATACGTAACTGTTATTAAACTAAAAAATATTTGACTTTTAATAATAAATGTCGTATAATATGAAAACATATCCAAAGAGAACACGAGGAGGATTATATGAAGAAGATTTTTCTAGCACTGATAATTGTTGTAGCAATAGGAGGAATATTTGCAGCGCCAATGCCAAAAAGACATTTTTTGGCAGATGTCCAAACCAAAGTTGGTAGAAATTTAACCGAAAACGAAATAGAATTAGCACAATATTATTTCGTTTACAGTATGGTGCGCAGAAATTATAAAATACAAGAAGGCGCAACAATAAACCAGTCTGCCGGTTGGATGACACCAGAAGATTATGAAGCAACGGTTTATGGGGCATCAAAGTTTTGCGTAAGTACATTCGCAAAACTCGGTCTAAAAATAGGCCGTTTTGGAGAAAAGTCAACAAAGGCGTTGATCATGGGCTCAAAAGAAGCCATGGAAAACGCAAATAAATGGGTGAATGAAAAGTCGTCAGAGTACGACACTACACATTAGCCACCACAGCGAACATTAAGAGAAATCTTAATCTTCGCTGTTTTTTATTCTATTAATTATTCCTTAAACTAAATTTATAAATTTTACTCCTTAAATTCACAAATATCGCGATAATCACAAAACTTACAAAGAGGGCTTGGTTTCGGTTCAAAATTATTTTCCCTAATTTCTTCTATCCAAGTAACAATATTTTGTTTTAATTTATCAATTTGTTCATCAGTACCAAGAAAAGAAACTTTAGAATTATCATCAAGATAATAAAATGTAAGCTTAGAAGGCTTTAAACCCAAAACTTCAGTAGCTGCAATTTGATAAATCATAAGCTGGTCTTTTTTAACATCTTTTATATCCTTGCCAGTACCAGTTTTATAATCAATAATTTCACAAGTGCCATCAGATAATATATCAACTCTATCTATCTTACCCTTCATAAAATAATCTCCAATTCTAATATTAAAGCCTTTTTCTAAAGAATGAGGAATAATAAAATTATCTTTTAATTCAGAATAAAAAACTTTAATAGAATTTTTACCCTTTTCATAATATTCTAATTTTTGCTTTTCGTCATCATACCATTCATCAATAAATTTCTCATCATAAATCTTTAATAACTCGCGTTGAGAAATAAGGGATTCTAATTCTGAATTTCCTTCGTCCATCATAGCTTCAGCGGAAGCGGAAAATAATCCAATTTGCTTCTTCTCTGCTCTGTCTTTCATTCTCTTATAAAATTCCTCCAGTGTACTATGCATACTTTGGCCATAGCTAAATACAGGCCTTCCAGTGGACATAGGGATTCTTAAAATATATTGAAATTTATATTGCAATGGACAATTTTTATAACCCTCAAGCTGTGTAAAAGAATACTTGTCATAATGATAATAATTTATTTTATCTTTATTTTCTTTTGCAATATTATCAAAAGATAAAAACTTAATACCAAGTTTATCAGTAATAGAATTATCTTGTTTATGGTTTATAATACCATTCTCTACTTCTTTTAATTCTAACATAAAACTAGATAATTTCTTTTTCTGTTTTCCACCATAATCATCACTACTTGTAAAAACAAGACCTTTTTTAGCTCTAGTCATAGCAACATAAAAAAGCCTTCTTTCTTCTTCTAAATGAGGATCTCCATCTCCTATTACTTCTTTTTCTTTTATAAGATCAACTGGGATCTCTATAGGATCACTTTTCCCTATGACTGGAAATTTTTTATCTACCATATTTACAACAAAAACATATTGGAATTCTAATCCTTTAGCAGAATGAATTGTCATAATTTTAACAGTGTCAGGATCCTGTTCTTCTGTTGCAAGAGCACCCTGATCACCAGATTCTAAAATCAATTCAATATATTCCAAAAAATGAGGTAAAGTAATGTCATAATTATTATCTTCAAACTTCTCAACTAAACTCGCAAATTTATTAATATAAGAAATTTGTTTTTGGTCATTTTTCTTTGTTAAATCAGTAGCAATATTATAATCAACAAGAAAATATTTTATAATAGATCTTACACTTTCTCTAGTAGATAAATTAGTATGCTTTTCCATTAAAGAGATTATTTTTCCTAATTTTTCTTTCAGTAATAAAGGAAAATTCATGCCAGAAGCGCTCTTACAAATAGCAAAAATTGATTTAGAATATTTATTAGCATTAAATAAAATATTGATAATATCTTTTTTATCAATTCCAAAAATCGGCATAGACAAAACCCTATACATAGAAGCATTATCAAAATTTTTATCCAAAATTTTTAAGTATGCAAGTAAGTCTAAAATTATATCTTTAGAATAAAGACCAGTTGATGCCATGAATTCATTAGGCACGCCATTTATAGATAATAAATTATTAAAAATTTTTGCCGAAGAATTAGATCTAACAAGTATAACAAAATCACCATAAGTTAAATCAGGATTTTTTGTTTTAATTTCAAAAATTCTATTAATAACACTTTTAACTTCATTTTCTAAAGTAAGGGAATGAATATGCTCTATTGTAGCAACATCAAGACTTTTAGAGATTAATTTTTTAGATAAATTAATTTTATACTCTAATCTATTTGGATTGTTTTGTTTTATAAAACCATACGATAAGTCTAATATGTCTTGAGAAGATCTATAATTTTTAGTTAATAAAATTTCTTTTGATTCTGGATAATCATTTTTAAAATTTAAAATATTAGAAAGAGAAGCACCCCTAAATTTATAAATAGCCTGATCATCATCACCAACAACAGTAATATTATTATTAGGAGATGCTAATATTTTAATTAATTGGTATTGATTGAAATTAGTATCCTGAAACTCGTCAACAAGAATATATTTAAATTTATTTCTATATTTATTCAAAATAAAAGGCCTGGTTTGAAATAATTTCAAAGTATTATTAATAAGACCACCAAAATCCATTAAATTATTGTCAGCCAAAATTTTTTCATAGAGTTCATAAGACTTAGCAATTTCTTGAATTCTTGAAATCTCATCCTTGTCCGCCGAAGCTTTGGCGAAGGCGGAAGAATACTCTAAATATTGCTCAGGGTTTATTCCCTCATCTTTCAATCTACTAAAATGCTTTATCATGGCTGATATAAATTTTGTTGGATTACCAATAGGTTTATAATATTTAAGAAAATCAAATTTATCAAAATTTTTTCTAATCAAAATCCATTGATCAGTTTCAGTAAGTAATTGATAATCATTAGATAGACCAATATCAAGCGCATGTTGTTTTAAAATTTTATCACAAAAAGAATGAAAAGTTGTAACCCAAAGATCAACAAACCCCATAGGTAAAAGCAAATCAATTCTTTCTTCCATCTCTCTTGCAGCTTTTTCAGTAAAAGTTAGAGCCAAAACTTCATCAGGCTTAATTCCCTTTTCCAAGATCAAATAAGCCATTCTCTTTGTAAGAACAGTAGTCTTACCGGTACCAGCACCAGCAACAATCATAAGAGGACCACCTTCAAAAGTGACGGCTTGTTTTTGTTCTTCATTCAAATTTTCTAATAAATTTATATTCATCAATATTTTTAGTAAATAATATAAGTATTTTCTTTTTCTATGTTCCGCTTTATTGGGTATTCAAAGGAGCTTCACAACGAAACGAAAACATTTTCTAACTTATTTAAACAATAACCCACCCTTTCTAAGTTTAAACCACAATATTCAGTAAAATGTTTAAAAGAATAATCAATTCTATCTGCACATAAATCAGGCAAATCAGACAAGACATAATCTATGCAATGAGAAAAAACAGTTATTGCATCTATATACTTCATATAAATTACAAAAATATTAATTACAAATTAATAATACATTAATTATTTTTTTTCTACAATTTTAAAAAATAAGTTGCAAATATATCTTGCAACTTACAATCATTTTTTATATCCCAAACAAATTAAACACATTTTTATCCGTAGTTTTTATAACATCTTCAACAACAATGTTTTTAATTTCAGCAACTTTTTCTGCAACATATTTAACATATTCCGGTTTATTTAATTTCCCTCTAAATGGCACTGGTGCTAAAAAAGGAGCATCAGTTTCAATTAATATTTTTTCCAAAGGAATAAATTTAACAACATCTAATAATTCCTGGCCACAATTCTTAAAAGTAATAATACCAGTAAAAGAAATAAAAAAGCCAAGGTCTAAAAATTTCTTTGCCCATTCCACATTTTCAGAATAACAATGAATAACACCCTTAAGATTATATGTCTTTAAAATATCATAAATATCAGTAACAGCATCTCTATTATGAATAATAACTGGTTTATTATATTTTTTAGCCAACTCCAATTGAGCAATAAATAAATCCACTTGTTTTTGTTTATCAAAATCAGGATAATGATAATCAAGGCCAATTTCACCAACAGCAATACATTTATCATTAAAAATTAATTTTTCAATTTCAACAAGTTCATTTCCATTTAACTTACTAGCCTCATCAGGATGCAAGCCAATAGAAAAATAATAATTATCATATCTCTTAGCAAGTTCAATAACTTTAAAATTAGAAGGAAAATGAGAACAAGGATTAATAATCTTAAAAACACCAGCATCCAAAGCTGATTTAACAATATCATCCCTATCTTTATCAAAATCTTCAAAGTCCAAATGACAGTGCGAATCAATCATAGAAAATAGTTTAATTAGATTAATTAGTTTTAATACAATACTTAAATAGTGTTTTTCTATGCTTCATTATTTTTTGATTCGAGAATACATCGCAGAGTCAAAAAAAATGAAGATAGAAAAATCACTGCAATCTTTAAGATTTAGCAAGTCATAAATCAAAGTAAATATGTTTTATTCTTTAAATCTATTAATAACGACTACAAATTCTCCTTTAATAGGATCCTTCAATAATTTTTCTCTTACTTCTTTAACATTACCATAATAATAACTTTCAAACATTTTAGTCAATTCCCTAGCAATAAAAATCTTTCTATTCTCTTGACCTCTATTAATAAAAATTTTTTCAATCTGATCCAATAATTTTTCAACTCTATAACAAGATTCGTAAAAACAAAAAACAGAATCAGAACTATCACAAATATTTTTTATAAATTTTTCTCTTCCATTTTTATTAGGAATAAAACCAAGAAAGGTAAAACTAGAAAGATTAAAACCAGAAACAGATAAAGCAGAAATAACAGCAGAAGCGCCAGGGATAGGAAATATCTTTATATCTGGTAATTCTTCACGAATCTTATTAATTAATACAAATCCTGGATCAGAGATGCAAGGAGTACCAGCATCAGTAACAAGTGCTAAATCCTCACCATTTTCAAGCTTTTCAATAATTTCATCAACTTTAACAAGATTGCTATGTTGATGATAGCTGATTAATTTATTTTTAATACCATAATGGGAAAGTAAAATCTGAGTATGTCTAGTATCTTCACAAAGAATACAAGAAACAGACTTTAAAATACTTAAAGCCCGCATAGTTATATCATCAAGATTTCCAATAGGAGTGGCTACAATATATAACATAATTATTTGTCCTCTCCCATAATTTTTATTTCTTCTTTATTTTCTTCTTCTTGTTTAAATATGCCGTCTTGTTCTAAATGGAAAAGTTCATTAGCCACAACTTGTATTATCGCGGTAAAAGGAACAGCAAGCAAAGCTCCAGCAAATCCAGCAAGTTTAACACCAATCATAATAACAATTATAACTATAATAGGATTGAGACCAACAGATTTTTTCATAACCTTAGGAACGATAAAATGATTTTCTATTTGTTGGATCAAAAGATAAATAATCAAAATAGCCAAACCTTTTATAGGAGACTGTGTTAATGCTATAAAAACAGCAGGTATAGCACCAATAGTAGGTCCTATATATGGTATTATTTCAGTAATTCCAGCAAATATAGCAAGCAACAAAGAATAATTAATTCCCATTATAATCAAAGCCACATATGACATTGAGCCAACAATAAGACTTAAAGATAGTTGTCCTTTAAGCCACCCAACAACAGTATTTTGAATTTTTGTCATCAAATTTAAAGCATAATGATGCCATTTTTTTGGTACTAAAGCTTTTACTAATCTAGTTGGACCATCTTCTTCCATTGTCATATAGAAAGTTATAACTAAAGTTATAAAAAAGAATGCGAATCCAGAAACTATATTTGTAAACGATTTAAATATATCCCCACCACCAGTTTGAAGTTTGGTTATAGTACCTTTTGCAAATCCCAAAAAATACTCTTTTAGAGCATCCTGCATTGCAACAGATTTAATAGAATCAAACTTAGAAGCTAGCTCTTGATAAAAATATGGCAACTTATCAACTAATGTTTTAAATTCATTAATTATAGCTGGGAACAACATTCCGGTAACTAAAACAAATATGCCTATAATACCAACGTAAACAATAAGAACACCAACCCATCTTGGTAGTTTCTTTTTTTTATGGATAAGATCAACAAATGGGCCTATCGCAGTCGTAAGTAATATAGAAACAAGAAGAATACCAATTATATCTCTTATTAAAAACAAAAATACAAACCCAAAAATAAATAAAACTGCTTTTAGTATAAGACTATAGGAAATATCTATTTTAATAACACTATTATTTTCTTTTTCACCGAACATATAAAATATTTAAACATTTAAACATGAAAATATAAAAACTTTTTAATTTTTCAATATTTCTATATTTCAATTAATTTATTTTAATAATTCCTCAAACTTAGCACTATCTTTATATGGTCCAATTATAGCCATATTGATTTTATTAAAATCAATCACTTTCTTTATTATATCATTAATTTCATCTAATGTAACTTTTTTTATAATATCTTTTTTTTCATCTGGGGTTATAATTTTATTTTGTAATAAATATTGTCTGCCATAAAATTCAGCAACATTAGAAGTATCCTCTAGCGCCACATCCATTCTGCCAAGAATTATAGACTTTGCTTTATTTAATTCATCTAGAGTAATACCGTTTTTCAACACCTCATTTAATTCTTTCTTAATTAAATCAATAGCCTCATAAATTCTTGTTTTATCAAGTCCAGAATTTATAGAAAATAATCCACAATCTTGGTATCTATCCATAGAAGAATAAATATTATAACAAAGCCCTTCTTTTTCTCTAATGTTTATAAAAAGTCTAGAACTCATACATTCACCAAAAACAGCAGAAAATAAAGACAAGGCAAAAGTTTCTTTATCAAAATATGAAAAAGCTGGGAAACCAAGCTTTAAATGAGCTTGTTCAATATCCTTGTATAACATCTTCAATTTAGGTTCAAATTGTTCTAAAATCCTTTTCTCATTCGTTCTCAATTTTTCAACTTCTCCATCTCTCTCACCATTTATTTGAAATTTAAAATTATTTTTTACCAATTCAGTTACCTCATTATCATCAAAATTTCCAACAATACAAACAAAAGCATTAGATCCAAAATAATGAGTGTTTTTATAATTAATAAATTGATCTCTTGTAAAAGATTTTAAATTATTTTCATTCCCAATAATTAATTGGCCAAGCTTATCTTTTTCACCAAAAACTAATTGTTCAAAAATATCTTCAACATAATATTCTGGAAGATCTTCATATTTTTTCATTTCTTGTATGATGACACCTCTTTCTTTATTAATTTCATCAATATCAAATTTAGAATTACAGATCATATCACCAAGAATTTCTATATTTTTTTTAACATCCCCCTTGCTACTCTTAATATAATAAGCTGTCATATCTTTAGAGGTATAAGCATTATAGATAGCTCCCATACTATCAAGTTCCGTACTCAAAACAAGTGTATTTGGGCGATTAATAGTCCCTTTAAACATCATGTGCTCAATAAAATGAGATATACCATTATCAGCACTAGATTCATATCTAGAACCAACGGGAAAATAAACAATAGTATTAACAGTGTTAACATTATCAACTTTGACAGTAATAAGATTTAATCCATTTTCAAGTTTCTGGATTTTGTAGTCATTAGACATAAAATATAATTAATTTATTCAATACAAAATAAGTCTTTTACAACCTATTTTTTAATATTCAAATTTTTCCGCAAAATATTTTGCAAGTTCGTCAATTTTAATTCTCTCTTGCTTCATAGTGTCTCTATCTCTAACAGTCACAGTACCATCCTCAAGTGAGTCAAAATCAAAAGTAATACAGTAAGGAGTCCCGATCTCATCTTGTCTTCTATATCTCTTTCCTACATTACCATTATCATCAAATTCACACATCCAATTTCTTTTCAAAATATTATAAATTTTTCTAGCGCCACTTTGCAATTCTTCTTTATTTTTCAATAATGGAAAAATAGCAATTTTAATAGGAGCTAAATCTTTATGAATTTTAAGAACGGTTCTAACATCTTCCTTACCTTCTTCGGAAACAATTTTTTCCTCAACTAAAGCATTATCCAAAAACATTAGAAACAATCTACCAAGACCAACTGATGTTTCCATTATATGAGGTATATATCTTTCTCCAGTAGTTTGATCAAAATAATCAAGGTTTTCTCCAGAAAATTTAGAATGTTGTGACAAATCCCAATTACCTCTTGCATGAACACCTTCCACTTCTTTAAAACCACCCAAAGATTTATAATTATATTCTATATCGTAAGCATCACTAGCATAATGAGCTAGCTTTTCATGTTTATACCATCTAATATTATTTTCTAAAATTCCATATTGCAAATACCAATTCCATCTTGTTTGTTTCCAATTTTCAAATAATTCTTTAGTATCTTTTGGATGGTGGAAATATTGCATTTCCATTTGTTCAAATTCTCTAGTTCTAAAAATAAATTGTCTAGCAACTATTTCATTTCTAAAAGCTTTACCAACCTGAGCAATACCAAAAGGCATTTTTGGATGAATACTATCAACGGTATTTTTATATTCTAAATAAATACCACCACAAGTTTCCGGTCTCAAATATACCACGTTTTCTTCAGTTAAAGCATCAGTCGGAGAACCAATATTAGATTTAACCATAAGAGAAAACACTCTAGCTTCAGTTAAGTCCTTACCTCCACAATTTTGACAAACAAGTTTTCCTGTTGCTTTAATTTTATTTAATTCTTCATTAATAAATTCAATAGTTTGTTTATCAGCATTAATACCAAATTTTTCAAGTAAATGATCCGCTCTCATCCTAGCTTTACAAGTTTTACAATCAACTTGAGGATCATTAAAACCGCCAACATGTCCAGAAGCAACCCATGTCTTAGGGTGCATAAAAATAGCACTATCAAGAGCTAAAACATCATCTCTATACTGAATCATATGTTTCATCCAAGCATTTTTAATATTTTCTTTTAATAAAATACCATAATGACCATAATCATAAATAGCTGCCATACCACCATAAATTTCAGATGAAGGGAAAACAAAACCACGTCTTTTGCAATAAGAGATAATATAATCCATTGAATTTTCAGACATAACAAATATTAAAATATTAAATATTAAAACATAGAAAAGTTCAAATATTAAAACATTAAAGTGTTTATCTTTTTTATATTTTAATATTTCTATATTTTAGCTTACATAGATTTAATTTTATTACATTTCCTTACCAAAATCAATCACAATAATAAAAATCCTATTTCTAGGACTTTTGTTATTTACTTTCTTTATGTAAAGTATGTTTTCTACAAGCTTTACAATATTTTTGCATTTCTAGTCTATTTTTTAGAATTTTTTTGTTTTTATTTGAATGATAGTTAACAGACTTACAATCAGTACAAGCCAAAACTATTAAATTATCTTGTGACATATTCTTTTAATTAATTTTCTTACTAATAGGCTTACCATCTACAAACTTCTTTAAGATGGCCTTGCCGGCCGAAGCCTGAAAGGCGAAGGACGGAGCCAGCGAAGGGACTCGAACCCCCGACCGACAGTTTACAAAACTGCAGCTCTACCAACTGAGCTACGCTGGCAAAATTTCAATGAAACCATTATATATTATTTCATGAAATTTGTAAATACTATTCTAGCGTTGGAAGATCCATTAGATAATAAATGAGCAATAGCGAATATTATTATTCTAAAGTTGGAAGATCCATTAGATAATAAATGAGCAATAGCGAATATTATTATCTTATTTGGATCATGTATTAATTATTATTCTAAAGTTGGAAGATCCATCGGTGGTTCAACTTTCTTACTTTCAACCTTGTTAATCATAGGTGCCTTAACAGATATATTTGGAAAATGAAACATAGAAGCAAGCTCTTCAATATTCATAGCAAAAGTACCACCACCCCTAAACATACTTCTAGCCTTATATGCTTTAATAAATAAATTTTGTTTTTTAGCTGTTCTTTGCGCAACTCTAAAATACTTAGCTCCAGCAGTACCAACATCACCAACAGGAGCAAGAGAAGATCCATTAGGATTATTAAATTGGGTTATTGTTCCCATAATACCAGAAACTCCCTTAGCCCTATTCATTACTTGCTTTTTTGCTATATACATAATTCTAATTTTCGTTTCAAGAGTCTTTTTAGAAAGTTTTTTTTCTAAAAGTTCCATAGTAATTTTTTGATCTGGTTTTAACTTACTAGCCCAGTTTGTAAGCTCTACTTTTTCTTCTTTTTTTACTTCAGCGTCAGCAGATATTTCTGTGGTTAATAATTGACTAAAAATATCTTTAAATATAGTAATGAATGGAGAAAATACAGCATAAACAGGACTCGTCTTTGCTGTTGCTGGGGCTTCTTTTATCCCCATTATTTTATCCATTTCCTTTCTAACATCAGCCTCCCATGCAGATGTTGCATCAGAATGTCTTCCTCTTACACTAATCTGCAAACAAAGATTCTCTCCCTCTTTTAATTTACTCATAATCTCAAGAACTCCGGCAAGTGGATCTTTATATCTAAATTCTTCAGCATCTTCATCTATAAAATCATCATAAGTTTTTATAGGAAGATAATCCTTATCTTTTATTTTACTTTTTAAAGTTAACTCAGTTCCCCACATATCCCAATCATCAGATGGGAAATGATCTGGGAAATTTTGAACATAATCAGGAACTTCCATAATTTCAGCATCAGGATATTGAGCAAAAATAGCACTCTCAACAACATCTCTCAAAGAAGCAGTTAAATGAATTATAAATTGAATATAGCCATCCAAGCTAACTATCTCAAAAGCAGTAGTTTCAACCGGAACCTTACCTGCAAAATATTTTTCTTTAAGGTTAGGTTTAACATAAGTACCTAAAAGCTGTATAAAAAGAGATTCAATACTTTTTGGCGTTTGCATATTATTCTTTGGTATATCAATAGAAATACAAACTTTTTTTGTTTTGGATATAAAAATACCCATTGCTGTATCCATGTAAATTTTATAAACACACCACAACAGGACTAAAATAAACAATATAAAACCACCATTAACAAAAAATACCCAAAAAAGCACGTAAAAAGGCTTATTTAGATAATCCACCACAGCAGACCAATTAAAACTTTGTAAGATTTGTGACAAATATTCAATTGGGAACATAACAATATTAAAACATTAAAATATAGAAAAGCTTTTACATATTTCTACACATTCATTATATCATTTCCATATAAATAAAAAAACGGGATAACCCGAATTTTTATTTCTTTGCTAAATCATACTTACCAGCAGATATCTTATTAAACCTTTTATCATTTGTAAGTGAAAGATAAACCGTAGAATCTTTTACCATTCTTTGTTTGCTAACTTCCTCTAATATTTCAGATTTTGTCATAGCAATTCCTTTTTCTCTAATAATCTCTTCAATAATATCAGCGACAGCACCACTTCTATATCCCCAAGATTTTAAAGCATATATACCTCTTCCAACAAGAACATATCTATCATCTATAATAAGCTCGTTATGAACAGTAACATCTCTTGCTGCTTTTTTATCAAAACCACTTTCATTAATCATTTTTGTAATATCCTTAAAATGTAAAGGTTTTCCAGCTTTATTCAAAACTAAATAAATTTTATCACTCATTCTCTTTGGAGACACAGTCTTCCAAGACTTAGTACCCCACAAACCAAAAACATTTTTTTTAACCACACTAGAAACATGTAAATAAGATTCAACAGTTTTCTTAAAAAGAATACTATTATCAACATCTAAACTATTATAAATTTCTAACAATTTATCATCAATATTTTCAATAGTTTTCTTTATGCTTAATCTTTCTAATATATCGTCAATATTTAAAGGTTCCTTCACTTCTTCAAGTATATCAACGACTTCTTTAATTATTTTTTCTAATGAATTAGAAGCAAAACCATTTAATCTATAAAAAACTTTATTTCCACCATCTGTTTTTTCTTGAACCAAATCTTCAATTAAAATTTTTGACAATAAGAATTCAACAAAACTTCTTTCATTTTCATTTAATTCTTTAAAAAAATTTTCAATCAAAAAATATTCTTCAACAATTCCACCATATTCTTTAACAAATTGAATAATAGAGGTTTTTAATTCTTTAAGTTTTTCATTTTTTTGATTAAGACTAACAATTTTTTTAACAATAGACCCTTCTATCTGTCTTATTCTTTCTCTAGTAACACCATAAGTCTTACCAATTTCTTCAAGAGTGTGTTTTCTTTCAAAGATTCCAAATCTTTTTTTTGTAATATCCACTTCTTGTTCAGACAAATATGAAAATATATCTTCAATCAAAGAAGACATTGACGGACCACCTTTCTCGTCTAAATCATGGTTATCAAGTTGTACTGTAGTATTTTTCTTCATATATTAAATAAATTTCCCAATATTCACAACTAAGATATAACAAGCGGAAAATTTGTTTCTACTAAAGTAACACTTTTTTTATAAATAGTCAATAGTATTATGTTGTAAGCATATTTAATAAAAATTACTCTTCTGAATTTTTCAAAAAAACCAACGATAAAACAGATAACAAAACCCACACGAACACAGATTGAGGATATATAAATACAATTTTTATATTTTTACCAAAAACACTGAGTAGTTCACCACTCAACAAACTTAAAGAAAGTGATATTAAAAGTCCTGTGTGAATAATACTATAAAGCAATACATGCCACCAAGCAGGTGCATGGTTGGATATTGAAGAAAGAATAGATTTTTTAACAATTAAAAAAAATAACACAAATAAAAATAATATAAACAATACCAAACTTAAAATAGAAAATTGAGATGCTGTTAAATTTTTTAATATTTTAGATAAAAAATTCAAATTAATAGTTAATATATAAGAAAAAAAAATTACAATAATTAAACTAACTATTTTATCTCTTCCTAAAAAAATTCCATACAAAAAAGCGAAAGTAATAAAAAACAACACTAAAAAAATATCCCAAGTTGGATTAGAAAAATTAACTTTATTTAATGCTTGTGAAGCACTAGTAACTAAATTGGTAGCAAGCAATGTAAACATTTTTAGTTTTTTAGTTTTTTCTCTTTTGTATTTTTTTGTTTTGTATTTTTTCTATTTTTTCTTCTTTATTCTTTAAATATCATACCAAAAATACTATTTTTTTGTTTCTTTAAATTATCTTTTGATACTTTTAAAATATCTTCTTCACCCTCTTTAAACATATCGCTAGCATTAAAACTATTTTTAGCAGCTTTCATATAATCAATAGTGTCTCTTAACGCTTCCTCCAAAAGAGTTAAAGGAAACCAACCAAATTTTTCTTTAACCAAATCAATATTAGGGATAATTTTCTTTTTACCACTGTCCTTATAATCAATGAGAGAAACAGATGAAACTATTTTTTTAATAATATCAACAACTTCTGATATTTTAACAGCTTCTGGATTACCAATATTATAAGGACCAAACTTACCATTATCCATAATAAGTATCATACCTTCAACTAAATCTTTCACATAACAAAAAGAAGCATGTTCTTCTTTTGAATAATCAACTGTCATGTCTTCATTATTAACAGCTTTAATAATAGCGTCTGCTATAAAAACTCCACTATCAAGTCTCATTCTAGGACCATAAGTAGGGAAAACTCTCACAACCTTAACATCTAAATTTTTATTTCTATTATAAATATCACAAATAGTCTCAGCAAACCTCTTGCCCTCGTCATAACAAGCAGCTTCTGACAAATTATCAACTCTTCCTATATATTTTTCATCAACAAGATAATTACTATCACTAGGAACACCATAAACAGAAGATGAAGAAGTAAATAAAAATTTAGAATTATACTTTATAGCTATATCTAACAATGTTTTCGTAGCATGAGAATTAGCAAAAGCAGTATCAGAAGCAAGTTTAACTGAATCTTTTGAAGAATTTGGGCAAGCTAAATCATAAATTTCAGAAATACCATAAAATTCAACTTTAAATTTTTTAGCTTCTCTATAATCTTCCAAATTAATAGGTTCTGTAAGATCATGGTTTATAAGTTCAAAATTCGTAGATTGCAAAAGATGATCTATGTTTTTTTGATTACCAGTTGAAAAATTATCTATACAAAGCACATTATTACCTCTTTTTACAAGTTCTTCACACAAATTAGAGCCAATAAAACCAGCCCCACCAGCAACTATTATATTTTTTGTTTTAGTATTAGACATATATTTTTTAATTAATTATTCACCTAAGGCAAAATTTACTCCGCCACCAAGTGTTTTGTTATAAGCATAAAATTCATCAGTAATTCCACCATTTAAATCAAAAATTCTTATCTTTGGTTCGCCAGAATTCTTTGGGGATACAACCATTCTATATCTAGGAAAATCTGGTGAATAAAAGCCGGATATATTTATTGTGGATTTTACTTTTTGATCATTAATAACAAATTGTTTAATAAAATTTCCATTTTTATCTAAAATCCTAATATAAGGTTTATTATTATATATAACAGATGTTGCTATTTCTTGTTTTCCATCTAAATCATAATCTAAACAACCTATTGAAACACCACCAGTATATTTTTTGTCAAAAGCTAAAAATTCTCTTACAAACTCTCCCTTATTATTAAAAATCTTAACAGTAGAATCATGAGCTGAAGACGCAGAAGTAATTATATCAAAATCTTCACCACCATCTAAATTACAAGAAGTTATATTCACACCACCTTTAAAATTAGTCCCGTATGGATAAAAAGATGATTTTAAAATCCCGTCAGAACCAAAAACTTTAACATTAGATCCGCCAGACGCTTGAGACACAATAATATCAAAACCAGCAAATGGGGTAAAATTATTCAATATAGCCACATTAACACCACCAGTATATTTTTTATCAAAAACAAAAAATTCTTTTCTAAGTTTCCCAGTTTTATCAAATATCCTCAAATGAGGTCCACCAAAAGAAGCTGGTGTTGTAATTATATATTTATTAGAATCACCAAATACATCTCCATAAGCAACATTAACACCTCCTCTAAAATTTTTGTCATAAGCCAAAAAATTCGCTTCTTCATATCCATTATCTCTCAAAACTTTAACCATCGGAGAATCACCAAAACCAGCGCCAGATATTATATTAAAATATCTATCCTTCTCTTTTGATTTAGCAATAGCAAGTTTCACAGCTTCATATACATTAATTTTTTTACCCAAAGTCTTATCTTTTAAGTCAGTTCCTGATTCAACAATAATATCTTTAATTTGTTTTGGGGTAAAATTTTTATTAATAGATTTTATAATAGCAGCAGTAGCACTAACAATAGGGGCGGCAACAGAAGTCCCAGACCAATATCCATTATAATAATTATTAAAACTTGAATGTTGTGGCTTATAAACAGTAGTACTAAATATTTTAACACCAGGAGCAGAAACATCAACACACTTCGTACCATAATTAGCAAAAATAGCTCTATTATCTTGGTTGTCAATAGCAGAAACACCAATAATAGAATCATCAACATTTTCTTCTTCAGAACAAACAGGATACATAGGTGTTTTATCTAAATCAACTCCACCCTTTTCTATGTTATTGCCAGAAGCAACAACAAAAACAACACCATTACTAACAGCATTCTCTATAGTTTTTTTAAGAATAGCACTATTAGTATCTCCAACAAAACTCATATTAATAACAGATGCACCGTTGTCAACAGCATAATTAATAGCATTAACAACATCATCAACATTTCCTCCACCATTTGGTCCAAGTACCTTTAGTGGCATTATTTTAGTTTTATAAGCTATACCCGCTATACCCTCTTTATTGTTAGCAACAGCTGCTATAACACCAGCAACAACAGTTCCATGATTTATACCTTCAAGAGAACATTTTTTCTCCGCCAAACAACTAACATCAATTTCTGGAACAACATCATTATTATTATCAATAAAATTCCATCCATGAATATCATTAGGATATTCACTATTGTCATCATTATGTTTTGGGTTTGTCCAAATATTGTCTTTCAAATCTGGGTGATTTATATCAACTCCGGAATCAATAACAGCAACTATAACATCTGAGGAACCAGCACTCAAATCCCACGCATTATAAACATTAGCACTATCCAAATACCATTGTTTATCTAAATATGGATCATTAGTAAATAAAGCAAAGACGGAGTTTGATATAAACAAAGATAGTAACATTAAAACAATAACAACCTTTTTCATTATAATAAATTAAAAAGTAAAATATAAAAATATCAAAAAGTAAAATATAAAAATATTAGGTCAAAACTTTTCCATATTTATATATTTTAATATTTTTGCTTTCTAAATTATACCACAAAATATTATCTACCCGCTAGACGTAAACTAAGTAAAAACCTGACATATAAAAATAATATATTTCATAATAAAAACAGCAAAAAATGACACGAATTTTGATAAAAAAATAGACACAAAACCAAAAAACATCAAAAATGGAATATATTGCAAAACTAATAAATTAATAATTATAGACAATAAATTAAACGAACCAAAATTAATAAAAATAACAGGAAATGTGCAAACAAAGGCAGAAATAGTAGTATTAAAAGAATCTTTTATATTTAAAAAATTATTAAATTTAATAAATACATTATCTAATATTGGCTTAAAAAACAAAATACCAAAAGTGGCTAAAAATGAAAGCTCAAAACCAACATCATAAATCAAAATAAGAGGATTAGATAAGACCATTACAAAACCTACAAAAAACAATAGTAAAACCCCACTTGAAATCCTACCAAATTGTAAAGCCATCAAAGAACAAGCACCCATAATAGCAGCTCTTATAACAGAAGCAGTAGCTCCAGTAAATAATACAAATAAAAATAAAAAAATTAACAAAAAATAAAATATTTTAAATCTATTCACACCAATTTTTAAAAATACTCCGGACAAAATAGATACTATTATAGATACATTATAACCAGAAACAGCGGTAATATGTGATATACCAGCTTTAGAAAACAAATTAGATAAATCTTTATCCAAAAAATTACCACCAAAAAGAACACCAAAAATCAACCCACTATAGGGCTTCTCATATATCTCGTCCACCCTATTTTTTACAAAATATTTTAACTTTAAAATATAATAATACAAATCAAATTTTTTCATATTTTCATATTTTGATATTTTAATATTATTACAAACAGAATAAACATTTTTTAATTGTAAATATCTAATGTAATTAAATTTAGAATTTTTAGAATTATTTGGGAAAGCCAAATCACAATTAATATATAAATAATCACCATAAAATAAATCACTCTTAGAATAAACGGAAATTAAAATTCTATTATTTCCATTTTTTTTATTTTCAATAATAAATTCTTTTCTCCCATTTTTATCATTAATTTCAGATACAATAAAGCCTTCCAAATCTTCGTTTTTCCCATTATAAAAACAAATATTCTTAGAATCATTACAATTAACCAAACTAAAATTCTTATCAGAAGTCAAAATTCCAATAAAAATAAAAAATAAAATTATAAAAAATAAAAAAAAATTTGACAGAAAAATTAAAGATTAATAATTAAAAAGTTAATTGATTTTTTTGTAACAATAAATCTAATTATAATATTTTCGTTTCTTTATGAAGCTCTTACGATATCCTAATTGAGCGGAATACCAGGAAAAGAAAATATTACAATTAGATTTATTTTAATTAAATCATACAAATATCTTATAAAATTCAAAGTTAAAAAATATATTAATTTAATATTAAAAATAAAAAATAATGCCTTATATAAAACATTATTTTAACTGTGTATAAACCTTTTTCTTAATTCTTAATTTCTCCCAATCTCAAATAACTTTCAATTAATTCATCTAAATCCCCATCAATAACATTATCAACATTAGAAGTTTCATAACCACTTCTGTGATCTCTAACTTGTTTATACGGGTGAAAAACATAAGTTCTAATTTGAGATCCCCATTCTATACTTTTATATTCACCTTTCAATTGATTTTTTTCATCAAGCAATTCCCTTTGTTTCAATTCTAATAATTTTGATTTTAATATTTTTATAGCCGTTTCTTTATTTTGAGTTTGACTTCTTTCATTTTGACAAGAAACAGAAATGCCAGTCGGAATGTGAACAATCCTAACAGCAGAATATGTAGTATTCACAGATTGACCTCCAGCTCCAGATGACATAAAAGTATCAATTCTTAAATCTTCATCATTCAATTCAATTTTTTTAACATCATCCAATTCTGGTAAAATTTCAACTGAAACAAAAGAAGTATGTCTTGCATGATCAGCATCATACGGCGATATTCTTATAACTCTATGAACACCATATTCACTTCTAAAATATCCATAAGCATAAGGTCCTTTAACCAAAACAGTAACACTTTTAAAACCAACTTCACCACCTTTTGTTTCGTCAACAATAATAGTTTCAAAACCTTTTTTTTCACAAAATCTAAGATACATCCTAAGTAAAATAGCTGCAAAATCTTGAGCATCATCACCACCAGCACCAGCATGAATTGATAAAACAATATTAGAGTTGTCATATTTATTATTAAATAAAACAAAAAACTCTTCTTTCTCAAAATCTTTTAATATCCTAAAATAAGTATTTTTTACATCATCTAATAAATTTACATCCTTTGAAACAATATCATCTAATGCAATTTCTTTTAAATTATCAATATCCTTATTTAAATTATCCCAAAAAAATACATGCTCCTTTAAAAAAGCTAGCTCTTTAGATATATTTTGAGCACGAATAGTATCGTTCCAAAAGCCTTCGTCATTTATTTCAAATTCAAGACTTTTTATTTTAATTCTTTTATTCTCTATATCTAAAATACGTGCTGCATTTTGAGCACGTATTTTTAATTCATCTATTTTATTAATAATTTCTCTAAGCTCCATCTAAATCATAACTCTTAATTTTTAATTTCTTTCTCTTTCTTTATTTATCATCCCTTTCTCCCAAGGTTACATCAACATCAATAATTTTACTATTTCTATAAATTTTCAATTTTATTTTATCATTAGGTTTTAGTTTTGATATTTCTTTAATAAAAGGATGATCCGAATCCAATTTAACACTATTAATTTCTAAAATAATATCATTTTCTTTAATACCAGCCTTATCAGCAGGACTATCTTTCACAACAGCCAAATCTTCTGGGTTACTTCCTCTCAAAACCACGATACCATAATTATAAGGTAAATTATTTTGTTTTGCAGATAATTCATCTAATTGAACATATCTAATACCGATATAAGGTCTCACTATTTTACCATTTTTAATTACACTATTTATATCATCTTTAACAGAATTAATAGGAATAGCAAATCCTATATTTTGGCCCTGTGAACTAACTGCAGTATTAATACCAACAACTTCACCAGATAAATTTATAAGAGGGCCACCAGAATTACCAGGGTTAATAGCGGCATCTGTTTGCAATATACCTTCTAAGGTTTCAGTAGAACCACCTTGATAACTATCACCAGCAGTTATTTTTCTACCTATCCCAGAAATAATACCCTTAGTAACAGTATTTTTATACTCTGCCAAAGCATTTCCTATAGCAATAACAGTCTGCCCCAATTTAACATTATCAGAATCTGCCAAATTTAAAGGTTTTAATTTATCTTTCAAATCTTTAATTTTGCATAAAGCAATATCATTGTAAGAATCACGAGCAAGAACATCTAGATCATATGTTTTGCCATTATTTAAAACAACTGAATAAGTAGCAGTTGTATCATCAACAACATGTCTGTTAGTCACAACAAGTCCATCATCAGAAACTATAAAACCACTGCCACCACCAATTTCTTGTTTTTGAGTTTCTCCGGTAGGAACTTGTTGGGTAAAACCAAAATCTTGCCCAAAACCAAAAGGATCAGAACCAAAAGGATTAGTGTTTATAGTATTATACTTTGGAACATTTTTTGATATAACTATTGAGACAACCGATTCTGCAGAATTAGCAACAGAATTTATAACAGCAGATTCTTCATCTATAACTTCTTGTTTAACAACAGGTGCAGTATTGGTAGTAATAGAATTACTTAAATTTGTGGTTTTATTTTCACCCAAAGCAATATTAAAGTTTTTACCAAAAACAAAAGATATCACACCAAAACCAAACACAAACACAATAAACACAATTTGAAATACAAAATTTATATTTTTATTATTTTTATAATCAAATTTCATAATATAAATAAATTAAATATTAAACATTAGATATTATATAAACATAAACGATTAATAATATCATATATTAGAATAGTATAGCTTATATTATTATTTATTGTCTAAGATTGCCTATAATAGTAAATATAAAATTTATAATAACATAAGAAGTAAAAAC
Source organism: bacterium (assembly GCA_021780535.1). GTDB lineage: Bacteria > Patescibacteriota > Patescibacteriia > JAGPKW01 > JAGPKW01 > JAJXYN01. The sequence continues at coordinate 17,124 of JAJXYN010000004.1, read as the reverse complement.
TATAGTAAGACCTATAACAGACCATTTCATAACTTCATTTGCCTTTTTTACTTTTGAGGAATCACCTCTGGCCATAATATATTGCAAACCAGCCCACACAAACATGCACAAAACAAGAATACCTATTATCCCCATTACTTTTGATATAAGACTATAAGCAATAGAACCAAAAACATTTTGTGCAACAACATCAGTTGTTCCAAAACTTACATCTATATTACTACCTATAGGGTTAACATAATCACTAATAGGAGCTGCATTTGATACATTGTTTGAAAATAGGACAAACAAGAAAATAAATAAGAAAATAAATTTAGCTAGCCTTTTCATAATATTATCAATTATTAATACGATTTTACAAAAAAATGTTTTATTAAATAAGTTGGTTATTTTGATTTTCTCCAGAAGAAGATTCATCATCAGATTCATCACTATCAGTAAGATAAACTTCTCTAGCCTTAGCACCATTAGAAGGACCAATCATTCCAGCCTCTTCAAGTAAATCCATAAGTCTAGCAGCTCTTGCATAACCAATACTAAATTTTCTCTGCAATAATGATGTAGATGCTTTTCTAGATTTAGAAATCTCAGCAACAGCTTCTTCAAAAAGATCATCATCAGCATTAAAGCCACTCGCGGTTACACCACCATTTGTTATCAAAGATTTCTTTTCAACAATAGAATCATCATAATCAACATTATAATCTAAAGTTTTTAAATGTAACACTAATTTTCTAATTTCATCGTCAGAAACATAAGCACCCTGCAATCTAACAGGTTTTGGGGTATCAGAAGCTGAATATAACATATCACCTTTACCGATTAATCTTTCAGCACCAGATTCATCAAGAACAGTTCTAGAATCTATAGAAGAAGCAACAGAAAATGCAATACGAGTAGGAACATTAGCTTTTATAAGACCGGTAATAACATTCACTGATGGCCTCTGAGTAGCTAATATCAAATGAATACCAACAGCACGAGCAAGTTGAGCTATTCTAATAATACAAGGCTCAACCTCTTGTCTAGAAAGCATCATTAAATCAGCTAATTCATCAATAACAATAACAATATAAGGCATCTTTTGATCTTCCGCAACAGATTCATTATAAGAAACTAAATTAATTTTTTTAGCTTCAGCTAAAATTTGATATCTTCTATCCATTTCAGCAACAGCCCATTTCAAGGCATTCACTATTTTTTTAGGATCAGTAACTGGAGGTGTTAAAAGATAAGGAATCCCATTATACAAAGTCATTTCAACCCTCTTCGGATCTATCATAATAAATTTTAAATCATCTGGCGAACTTTGAAACATAAGAGATGCTATAACCCCATGAATACAAACAGATTTACCAGTACCAGTAGCTCCAGCAATAAGTAAATGTGGCATTTTAGCAAGATCAGCTATATATGTTTTCCCAGAAACATCTTTACCCAAAAGTAAACTAAGATTTGATTTTCTATTTTTAAATTCTTCACTAGCAATCATTTCTTTCATAGAAACAATAGCCCCAACCCTATTTGGAACCTCAATACCAACAAGAGATTTACCAGGGATAGGAGCTTCCATACGCAAAGAATTAGCAGCAAGTGCTAAAGCAAGATCATTTTGTAAAGCAGAAATTCTAGAAAGCTTAACACCTTCTTGTGGTTTAAAAGCATATTGAGCCACAGACGGTCCAACTTTAACAGAATCCATTGTAATATTAATTCCAAAATTAGCCAAAGTTCTTTGGATTATCAAAGTGTTAGTATTAACATCCCCAGCATTAGCAGTACTAACTCTATCCTCTAATAAATCCATAGGTAAATACAACTCTCTTTTTGGAACATGAAGTTTTTTCATAGCAGAAGAAGTGCTTATATCTCCACCAGAAGGAGCATTTGATTTTTTATCATTATTTACAACAACATTAGAATCTTCAATTTTATACGAAGGAGTAATAGGATTTAATGGATTTGCTATTTTTTCAAAAACTTTTTTAGGATCCACACCTTGTTCTAATTCAATAGTGCCATTAGATAATTCATTAAGAGAATTATTCTCTTTATTTTTATTAAATAAAGAACTAATCCACGTATATACTTTAAGCAATAATTCATTAACATGAATATCTGTAATAAAAATAGAACCTATAAGAAACAATGCAAACATTATAAAAAAAGAAGCAATAGGCCCGGTTAATTTAATAAATGGAAATAAAAAATATTTACCTATAATTCCACCGTAATTAAGAGTTTCAAATAAATGAAATAATTCAAAAAATGATAAAAAAGACACGAAAACAAGCAATGCACCAAAAGCAACAATCTTATGGATAGATTTACTTGTAAGATAAAATACGAATAAAAAAGTCAAAATAATTGGGAAAAACCATTTACCAAAACCAAAAATAAAAGTTAAAATTTTATCAAAAACAATACCAAATTGGCCAGCGATATTAAATAAACTTAGAAACGAAATAACAATAAAAAGTAATAACAATATTAAAACTATATTTTTAGTTTTAGCTTCATCTATTCCACCTGAAGGCAATTTTTCTTCTATAATTTCATCAATATCTCTTTGTTTTTTCGTATTTTTTTTACGAGCCATATTAAATAATAATTACTTAGCTTCTAGTAATCACATTATACAACAATAATAAATATTTTAATAGAATATTATCAACAAAAATAAAAATAGGATTTAACCTATTTTATTTTTTTAAAATCTACTTTAGCATCATTACCCTTATTATTTTCAATAACATTAACAACAGAACATATAGTATCTATTTCAGATTTTTTAGAAAAATCCTTATTAACTAATTGATCAAAAGTTTTTTTAGTTAAATAATCAGATGAAAGAAAACACTGTAAATTATTAGTCAAGTCATCTTTATTAAGCATTACATTACATTTTCCATTAACTTCACCAAAAACAACTAAAAAACTTATTTTTTTTGTTTTATTTTCATGCCAAAAATATTGGACAGGAGAGCATTTTTCAAACTTATCTAAAAAGCAATCAGATGTAAGACATTTTTCTATAATGACAGGATCCTTTATTGGCAATTCATTATTCTCTACTTTTGTATTAATTTTACTATTGGAATTACTTTTTTTTACGTTATCTACAGAAACACACCCAGATAAAAACAAAGATAATAAAAACAAAGATAATATAAAGATAATTTTTTTCATAATTATTAAATCATTAACTAATTATTGCATTACATATATTTTATCACTTATAAAAATAATTTAACACAGGAATAAATAATAATATAAATAAATCCATTAATAATAAGAAACTTAAGAAGAGAATTATAAAATTTATCAAAATTAATTTTAAAAATGGAAAATATAAAAAGTAGAAATAAAATAGAAGATAATTGTATAATAGTAATAATTTTAATAAAAATATTATCCATAAAAAAAGAAAATATAAAAGATAATAATATAAAAATAAACGAAATAGCCAAAACTTTATTTTTAGATAATACAACAAACCAATTTTCAGATCCGTATTTTTTATCCCCTTCTATATCAGATAAATCTTTAAAAATAACGATGGCAATAGTTAAAAACCAAAAAGAAATAGTCGTTAAAATAAAATTATTATTAATAATTCCACCATTAATTAAAAAACTAATGGCAAAAACCATAACAAGAGAAAAAGTAATAGCAAACAAAGCCAAATATTTATTTTTTTTAAAGCTAAAAATTTTATTTGAATATAAAATACCAATAATCGGAAAAATATAAACTAATAATATAAAATTAGAAATATTAATAAAAAATATAGGATAAACAATAGATACTAGTAATAAACAAATTGAATAAATATATGCTTCTTTTTTAGTAATAATTCCAGCAGGAATTGGTCTAGTAGGTTTATTTATTTTATCAATATCAGCATCAAACCAAGAATTTAAAGAATATATAAAATTAACAGAAACAAAAGAAATCAAAAATGACATCAAAAAATTAATTACATTGAAAGATTTAAACCCAATAACAAAAAAAGATCCGAACAAATATAAAAGAACTGTTATAAAAGCAATATCTAGTCTGTATAAATTTATAAATCCTAATATTTTTTTAAAAAACATGAATTCTTAATTATGAATTTTTATTGTATAATTAATAACATTGTAACATAAAATAAAAAAATAAATGACAAAAAAAATAAATATTATATTAGTAATAACCATCATGATAATAGCATCTATTTTATTTTTATTTTTTTTATCAACACAAAATCAAGGATCAAAAAATACAAAAAAATCAATGAATAATAACACAAGCAATAAAGAAGCTATAGAAAAAGGTACAAGATACTTAAAGAATAAAATAGATTCTAAACAACCATTTTCTATGAAAAGCATAGCAAAAGGAGATGTAAAAAAATGTCCAAACTGTATGAATCCATACACGGGGTCCATTATTTACGGATTTTTCATATCACAAGCAATAGGAGAAAGATTAGATAAAAATGAAATAAATACACTATTAAGAAATATAAACACTCCGGGAGAATCTTTGTGGGGCTACGAAACTAAAGAAAAAATTAAAGAATGGAACGATTCAGATGATACAGCTTTTGCTATGAGAACATTAGAAAAGTTAAAAATAGATTATAAATTAAATGATATAGAATTTTTCTATAATAAAGATACAAAAGATTTTTCATCTTTTAGAGAAAACCAATTGATGCAAGATTCAAAAGAAAATTATAAATCTCACTCAGAAGTAAATGCAAATATATACAATCTATTACTAGAAACAAAACAAAGAAATAATTTTGAAATTAATAAAAATTTAATAAAAAATAGCCAAAACGAAGATGGATCATTTAAAAGCTATTTCTACCCTTCAAAATACTATTCTACATATATGTTTTTAAAGTTTTTATGTGAGTATAAAGATGTAGGGCTTGATGAAATAAAAAATAAAGCTATAAATTTCATACAAAAATCACAAAATATAAATGGATCATGGGGTAATGGTTTTGGAAATAATTACGAAACAGCATTAGCACTAGCATCACTAAAAACATGTGGGGTAGATAATGAGAAGGCTAGTAAAATAATATTAGAAAATCAAAATAAAGATGGGTCTTGGGATTCAAATGAAGTATTTTGGAAATTTAGATTATCAAAAGAAGATTCTTGGGAAACCTATACAAATTCAATAATAACTACTTCTATAAACTTAATAGCATTAAAAAATAACTAAAAAATATTATTAAAGATATAAAAACGTAAATAAAATAATACTAAAGATAAAAATATAAAAATACCATAAACAATAAAAAATGTAATCAATCTAAAATATTGACTATTTTTTATATATTTTATAATAAAGATAAAAATAAAATATAAAATAGAATAAGAAAAACAAACTAAAAACCAATCAATCAAATAAATACTTTTAAAAATAACTGACATTAAAACAAAAAAAGTAGATAAAAAATATATTATTAAATTTGTTTTATTTAAAAATTTATTATTTTTAAAAAATAATATTATTTCCTTAAAAAGTAAAACAAAAAGTAAAACAAATGAGAAACATATCCAATAAAAAACAAAATATGAATCAAGAATATTTGAATATGTGTTTATCAAACAAAAAGAAGCTGAACAAATATAAACAAAACCAATAAACAAACCTATAGAAAGATACGAAATTAGAGTATTTATAATAGATTTTATAATTTTTTTAGAATATAAAAATGAAAAAACAAAACCTCCAAGTAAAATAAAAACCATCTCAGGGAAAAAAACATAGTTTTTACTATCAAAATAAAAAAGAGTTAAAATATTTTTGATAGAATTGTTTACATTAGAGAAGTCCAAATAAGATAAATCTATTTTATTGTTCAAAATTACAGCATAAGCCATCGGCAATAATATAATCAAAGAAGATATCGATAAATAAACAATTTTATCCATTTCTGCTTTTAAAAAATATTTAAATATAATAAAAACTATCAAAAAAGCTGAAAAATACCAAAACAACCAATGCAATAACAAAAATCCAACTCTATTAAATATATTTTTCAAAGTAAAAAAATCATTATAATACCAAGATGATAAAATTATTTCTAAAAAACTTCTCATAAAAACAATAAAAACAAAAAATAAAGTTAAAAATAAAATTTTAAATTTATTGTTTTCTATTTTATTATAAATATTCAATAAAAAACTTCTCATAAAAACAAGTATAACAAAAAAAGAACATGTTAGAAACATGTTCTTTTTATATTTATCTACAATAATGAGCAGTATCACAAGTATAATAACAAGTATCATAACAAGTACTACAATATGCACCACTCCAATTACAATTGCAATTATGTGGATTACAACTATAAGCACAACTACCATTATCAGCACCTGGTGAAGCACAATAAGTACAACCATCACTATAACCAGAGGCATAGTGTCTCGAACAATTACTTCCAGAAGAGGCGTCCATATAATACCACCTATAAAACAAATTATTAGTTTGGCAATCTACTTGATACTGAGTCCATAAATTATTATAAGCACAAGTCGCTTCACAACGAGATCCATAATAATCAGCATTACAAGAACAAGAAGAAAATCCCCAACCAGGCCATGTATGATTAGATGTATTACAATTCATAGAATAAGTAGCAGTTCCTCTACTATTACAATCTCCAGAATTAGGAGTTGTATAAGATGCTGAACCACTACCACAATACCAACAAGAGCCATTATTACTATTAGTTAAAGATGCATTACATTCCGTAGGATTACCAGCAGTTATCGTTCTAGTAGCATACCAAGTAGAATTACTTTGACAATCAATATTACTCCATCCACTATATCCACAAGCATTACAAGTAGATGTTCCAGAACCATAATATCCAGAATTACAACTTGTAACACTACAAGTACTCCAAGCACTCCAAGCATCATAGTTATTATTAGTACAAGTTCTACTCTGACTTTGAGTACCAGTACCATTAGTTATAGTACAAGCCTGACTTTGACTTTGAGTACCAGTACAATATGAGCAAGCATGACCAGCTATATCACCAACTAAAGCACAATCTATACCAGCTGGAAGATTACCACTATTACACCATAAAATATCATTAGCACCATAAGTACTATTATATGGATTATAATCATATTTATAAGGTACAGTACAATTAGAAGTAGTTTTCTTCACATAATAAACATCATAGAAATTATTACTTATGCAAGCTTGGTGATCAGCGTTATAATCATCCGGGAAAGTACAAGTTCTAAGTACGCAAGAATTTCCAGAAGCAACATAATCAGTATTACAACTTGTTAAAGTACAACCACTCCAAGCACTCCAAGCATCATAGTTATTATTTGTACAAGTTCTACTCTGACTTTGCGTTCCAGTACCATTAGCTATAGAACAAGCCTGACTTTGATTTTGAGTACCAGTACAATACGAGCAAGCTCCGTTATTTATAGTAGAAATAGTTTTACATTGAGTAGTATTACCAGATGTTATAGTTCTTGTTGCATTCCAAGTATTACCAGTATTACATGTAGTATTACTCCATCCAGAATAACCGCAAGCCGTACAAGAAGATGCTCCAGCAGAAGACCATGTTTCAGCAGCACAAGCAGAACAAACCGTAGCACTTGATTTGTAATAATTATCATTACAACTTACCACAGTACAAGTTCCCCAAGATCCCCAAGAATCATAGTTATTATTTGTACAAGTCCTACTCTGACTTTGCGTTCCAGTACCATTAGCTATAGAACAAGCCTGACTTTGGCTTTGAGTACCAGTACAATATGAGCAAGCTCCATTGTTTGTAGTAGAAAGAGCTGTACATTGAGTAGTATTGCCAGATGTTATAATCCTTGTTGCATTCCAAGTATTTCCAGTATTACATGTAGTATTACTCCATCCAGAATAACCACAAGCTGTACAAGAAGATGCTCCAGCAGAAGACCAAGTTTCAGTGGCACAAGCAGCACAAGAAGTATATTGATTAGCGCTAGGTGCCCAAGTATTAGCACCACAAATAGTACAAGTTCTATTAGTACCATTATAGTAATAACCGCCAACACAATTAAATCCACAAGTTACAGCAGAAGATCCATTTGTAATAAACATATTCGCACCAGAAATTGCAGTACAAACAGAACAAGTCACATTAGAAGAAGGATATTGACCAATAGGACAATCACTTACCGTACAACCAGTGATAGAAGTAGCATTAGAAGTATAAATTTGAGTAGTAGCTTTGTTTGTACAAGCAGAGCATGTTGTAGATTGATTTGCATTAGCTGTCCAAGTTCCAGTAGCACATGAAGTACAAGTTCTAGCAATTCCATCATATTGATAACTTGCATTACAATTAAATCCACAAGTATTTGCAGAAGTACCATTTGTTGTAAAAGCATTAGCGTTAGCAATTGCAGTACAAGAAGTACAAGAAGTATTTGTTAAAGGATATTGGCCTACTGCACAACCATTAACAGCACAACCCGTAGCAGAAGTAGCGTTTGATGTATATATCTCATTACCAGCTTTATTTGTACAAGAAGAACAAGAATTAGATTGATTTGCATTAGCTGTCCAAGTTCCAGTAGCACATGAAGTACAAGTTCTATTAATACCATTATAATAATAAGCTCCATTACAATTAAATCCACAAGTATTTGCAGAAGTACCATTTGTTGTGAAAGCATTAGCATTAGTAATCGCAGTACAAGCAGAACATGTTGCAGATTGATTTGCATTAGCTGTCCAAGTTCCAGTAGCACATGAAGTACAAGTTCTAGCAATTCCATCATATTGATAACTTGCATTACAATTAAATCCACAGTTATTAGCAAGTGTACCTTTTGTAGTCCAATTACTATTAGCAATAGCCGTGCAAGCTAAACAAGAACCACCACCATTAGAATAATATCCTGGATCACAAGTCTTACATCCACCAGAACCATCTTTTTCAAAACCATCATTACATCTATAATCATTACCACCATGCAAGCCAGCTATTCTAACAGAATTAGAAGGTACAGCACGACAAACATTAAACGTACCAACTCCATAATTAACAATATTCCAATAATAACCAGTATCACAAGTCCAACCATCACCAGTAGTACCACAACTAGCAGTACATGTTGTATTAGATAAATCATTCCTTATAGTACCACCATCATTTACATTATATAAATAGTTAGAGAAACCAGAAGCGTTATAAATACTATTAATTTCAGTTTGAGTTAATTGTCTATTATAAACCCTAACGTCATCTAACATCCCATTAAATCTATACCCGCCATCATTTATCCAACCACCAATAATTATAGAATTAGAAATCATTCTATAAGAATTACTAACACCAAGTTTTTGAGAGATTACTTGCTTAACACCATTTATATATAATTCATTGTTTGTTGCATCTGGAACACCATTATAAACAGTAGCAACAACATGTACCCATTTATTAGCATAAGTAGATGGAGAAAAATCTATTCCAAAATCATCTCCTAAACCAGTATTAAATCCAAAAAAATTATTAACAAGATACAAATCATAACTATTACCAAAAGATATAGGCATCATACCATTTCCACCACCCCAATACATCCAAAAAGATACTGTGTTTTTAGCGCCAGCATTAGTATTAACATTAACATTATTTATAGTTACCGTATCATCCCCATTTAAATTTGCTGACTGGCCATTTTTTCCTTGAAGATATTCCATAGAACCAGTCCCTGTATATACACCATTTTTACCATTTAAAGAAGAATCATTATTATCCCCTTCAAAATTTAACCAAGCAGATAAACTAGAATTAGTAGAAGTATTTTCACAAATCTCTCCAAATGAATTTTGTAAAACATTATCTCCACAATATCCCCCACCGTTATTTTTATCTAGCATAAAACAAGCATAAGTACCTTTAGTGGTATTTCCACAAGAATACATCCTAGATACAGAAGATTGTGCTGGAGTAGGTTGAACATAATTAGCATAATCACACTCCTCATAAGCTGATTGAATTATAGAATCTCCACAATATCCACCGGTTTTAGAACAAGGAATAGGAGTAGAAGCATCCGTACAAGAATATTGATAATTAACTGTAGATTGTGAAGGCAATGGTATTATATAACCATTATAATCACATTGTTCAGGATGAGTTAAATCAATAGTAACAGCAGTTTTCCAAGTAGAATCCGTTTGACTTCCAGAAGCACTTGCTAAATTATATTGAACCTTAGAATCTCCACAATATCCACCATATTTAGCAGTTGGAACATCTAGATCAGAATAATATAATCTTTTACAAGCTTTCGCAGTACCAACAGAACCACAATTATAAGTACTATTAGTTCCAGATTGTTTAGCATTTGGAACAACATAATTCAAAGGATCACACTCTTCTCCATAAGCAGTTTCAACTATACCATCTCCACAATATCCTGATGTATCTTTACAAAGCAATGAACAACCATATTGATTAGAACTTGAAGAAGCTGTATTTGTAGGAACAACATAATTCTTAGGATCACACTGTTCACCATTTGCAGACTGAGTAATTCCGTCTCCACAAAAATCAGTAGCAGTATTGGTAAAAGTACAATCATTTTTACAATTATAATGTATAGCATCAGATATTGTTGTACCAGATTGAGATGTATTATTAATAGCTAAAAAGTTATCATTCAAATCTTTAGTTGTGAATGTAACACCAGTACCATAATGAGGAGTATAACTTTCAAAAAAATTATTATCAGCACCTATTCCTTTTTTACCAACCATCAAATAAGCACCTCTAAAATCAGTTATTAAATGAGATAAAGTATCTTCATTAGCACCAAAATTTTTCAAAGTATTCCATATAATACCAATATTACCCCTAGGTTCATCATATGTAGAAAATATAACATATTTATCAGTTCCTAAAGAATTCAAATAAGTATTCATAGCATTAGCACAACTAGTAGGATCAGCGCTAGCACAAGAACCGAGTTGACTAACATAAACATCGTAATCTTGCGATTCTATATAATTCCAATTAGCATCAAAAACATGGACAGCCCAACTTCTGCCAACAACATTTTTAGCAACACCGTTAATAATTAACGAATGATCAGTTACACCAGAAGAATCTTCAAGTCCAGCTGAATGAATATAAATATTAGGAAGCTTAACTCCATTAGCAAATACATTATTTGTTTCTGTAATTGTTGGTGTATAAGCTGGATCACATTTTTCAAGAGTAGCAGAAGTATCATAATTATAATTCGTCGCGACATAATCATTTGTAGAAATTCTACGATTTAGACCATCAATATTTAATGACATATTAATAGTACCATCTCCACAATATCCACCCTTATCCATACATGCATCTCCAGCTGTTTGCAAACCACAAATATATCTATTTATTTTTGAAGATACAGCAGGTGTAACATTATAATTTACAGGATCACACTGTTCAAGTGGGGTAACACCATTTAAAGCAATATTATTAGAATCCCAACAATCTGTATGGTTAGTTTTTATAATACCATCAGACCCTTTACAAAATTGAACTGAACCATCTCCACAATATCCACCACCATGTGAAGCATCCACAAGCTTACATGCCAAATCATGATTTGGATCGTTCGGATAAACAGTAACTTTATCTCCACATACATAAGTTTTTGTAATAGAAGATGTCTGTGGCGTAGGAGGAACATAACTAGCATAATCACATTGTTCTTTGTTTTGTGTTCCATTTGTTCCATCTTGAATAATACCATCTCCACAATATCCACCCTGTTTCGTTATATTATTAGTCGTAGCATAAAGGACATCACGACACGCATAAGCAGCACCATCAGTAACAGATCCGCAATAATATGTATTATCTGGGGATGAATTTTTAGCCAAAACAATATGACTATTACCAGTACCAGGATCACACTGTTCTGGACTATTAGCAGTTACAACAATAGGGGAAGTTTCATTAATATCTCCTTGGTTAGCGGCTGGCTTTGTTAAATCATATTGGATTACTCCATCTCCACAATATCCACCATACTTCAAAGAAGAATCTTGTTGAACAGCAGTTAAATCTTTACAAGCATTTACAGTACCACTAGATCCACAAGCATATGTGTTACTTGGGCTAGAATAAGCTGCTGATGTACTATGATTTAAAGGATCACACTGTTCAGGATCACCATTTGCAGTAGTTTGAAATATAGGATAATTAGCAGCAATATTTTGTAAAGGAGTAGCTGTTAAAGAATACTGGACATATCCATCCCCACAATATCCACCATAATTATTATTAGAATCTTTTTGGGTATAATCAAGGTTAGAACAAGAATTGGCAGTACCAACAGAACCACAAGTATATGAATTAGAAGCAGAAGAATATTGAGTAACAACAGAATGTCCTTTAGGATCGCATTGTTCTAAGGTTCCTAAATTAGAATAAAACCAGGGCTGATCAGTTGTTTGATTTTTCTTAACACTAAAAGAAACTTGTACAACACCGTCACCACAATATCCACCAAAAGTTCTACAAGAATTATCACTATTATTTACATTATTATATACAAAAGTTGGATCACTAGTACCATCAGCCTTATATTTAGTTGTATCAGCAGGATTACTAGACCATACACCAGTAGAAGAACATAAATATTGTTTAGAAGCACTAGAAGTTGTTCTCCCAGAGATTAAAATTCCATTCAAATAATCAACAGAAGAAGGATCACATTCTTCTTTGTTTTGAGTACCATTTGTACCATTTTGTGTAAATCCATCACCACAATATCCACCTTGTTTAGTAACAGCATCTGTAGTTGCATAACCAATATCCCTACAAGAATAAGGTTTCCCATTTGTTTGTTCGTCAACAACAGATCCACAATAATATGTATTATTAGCAGAAGAATCTTTAGCTAGAACACTATGACCAACTGGATCACATTGTTCTGGAGAATTATTAGTAATATTTATAACACCTTTTTCAGCAGCATCCCCCTGACTTGCTGCAGGTTTTGTTAGATCATATTGAATCTTACCATCACCACAATATCCACTACTATTATTATCTGCATATAATAAATCCTGACAAGCACTAGCAGTATTGATAGCTCCACAAAGATAAGTATTATTAGGACTGGAATAAAAAGCAGAAACACTATGATTAAAAGGATCACATTCTTCAGGGTTACCTCCAACTGTACTTTGAAAAGTTGCATTATTTGAAGAATTACTATTTGCAAGAGCAGGTGATGTTAAAGAATATTGAACATATCCATCTCCACAATATCCACCATAATTATTATTTGAATCTTTCTGAGTATAATCAAGATTAGTACAAGCATCGCTAGTGTTAACAGAACCACAAGTATATGAATTAGAAGCAGAAGAATATTGAGCAATAACAGAATGTCCTTTAGGATCACACTCTTCTAATGTTCCATGGTTTGAATAAAACCAAGATTGGTCAGATTGAGTTTTTTCAGAATCTGCAGTAATTTGGATAACACCATCTCCGCAATATCCACCAAAAGTAACACAAGAGGATGTATTGTTTTCAGAAGAAAGATCAGCATCAGTAAATGTACCAATTATACTTCCAGAAGAAGCATATTTAGTCTTTATACCAGGAAGAGTTACAAACTTCTGAGGTTTACCACATCTATATTGTTGAGTATAAGAAGAATTCTGTGTAACACTAGATTTACCATTTGCAATTAAATTAGTACCGGAATAATCATTACCCGCTTTGGAAGCAAAATCACATTCTTCATTTATTTGTTTTACTCCATCACCACAATATCCATCTTTATTTTGACAAGCATCAGCAGCACCACTAGAACCACATCCGTATTGATTAGATACAGAAGAATTTCTTGTCATAACAGAGTGGCCGTTTGGGTCACATTGTTCCAATGAACCATTAGGATTTCCATAAAAGAAAATCTGATCAGATTGGTTTTTTGTAGTACTAAAATCATATTGTATTACTCCATCACCACAATATCCACCAAAAGTCATACAAGAATTATTTCCTTGATTTTTATTATCAAAAGCAAAAGAAGAAATATAATTTCCATTTACATCATACTTATGAGTATCATTTGGAACAGTAGTCCAAACACCAGTAGAACCACATAAATATTGTTTATTAACATTAGAAGCAGGGGCAACTCCAACAAGTATTTTAGAAGTAGCTCCAGATTTATAATCTGTAGAATTTGGATCACATTCTTCAGCAAACCCAGTATTACCAGACCAAACAAATTCGCCCTCTCTATCAATATCATTTAAGCCAATATAAAGAATAGAATTAGAATCAGCTAATGATGCAATAAAATCATTCTCTTCTTGAGAGTTTATAACAGCTAAATGGCTTCCAATTGGACAATTTATAGAAGAAAAATTAGAGGAAATAGAAGAAATGCTATAACAATTATAATTACCATTATCAAATCTAACAAAACCACTAGGACAAACATTTTTTGAAGGGTTTTCTTGTTCACAGACATATTCATAAGGATCAGTACAAGGAACATCATCCCATTTCCCATTCCAACCAATACCGGTTTTCAAAGTAACACAATCTCCATTACCACTTGGTTCATTGGTTGAAAAATTTCTATAAGCATTTACAACTCCATCCCCACAATATCCACCAATATTAGTACAGGCATTATCGTTTGGAGTAAGTCCGCAAGAATATTGATTATTTAGATTAGATTGATTTGGTAATGTATTATGCCCAACAGGGTCGCATTGTTCTGGATTACCGCCAGTAGTATTTCTAAAAATAGAATAATTAGCAGGATTATTTGGAACACCGGGATCTGTTAAATTATATTGAACAAAAGAATCTCCACAATAGCCACCATATTTATTATTAGAGTCTTGTTCATTATAGCTTAAATCACGACACGCTCTTGCTGTATTTACAGAACCACAAGTATAAGTATTATTAGGGGAAGAATACTTAGCAACAACAGATACACCTTTCGGATCACATTCTTCCAATGTACCTTGATTAGCATAAAGCCAAGATTGATCAGATTGAGATTTTAAAGTTACATAATCAGATTGAATAACACCATCTCCACAATATCCACCTAGTATATTACAAGCCATTTCATTATTATTAACATTAGCATAATTTGCTGTAAAAGCATTAGAAACAACAGCACCACTAGCATCTCTCTTATTCAAATCTGCTATATTTTCAGAATAAGCGACAGTTTGACCACAAAGATATTGTTTATTAACATCAGAGTATTGAGATATTGTAGTAAGATTACCTTTTGTAAGTTTACCACTATCATAAACACTAAAACCAGCTGAATCTACTTGATTAGAATCGCACTCTTCATTGAATTGGTCTTGAACGATACTATCACCGCAATATCCACCATATATCTTCTTGCAACCACATTCCCCAGTATAATTTACCATTCCATAACCACCATTCTTTTTTTGGTAGTATATAGTACAAACATTATTATCATTATTTTTTTTATCACAAACTTTAGTAGTACTATTAAACGTACATGAACCAGCACAATCAATAATATTATTAGAAAGATCCTTGTAAACAAAACAAGATAAAACAACTGGAGATTTTGCTAAAGAAGTAGAAACCTGTCCACAACCACCATATTGAGCAATTTCAGAAGAATTTTTAGGGAAACGACAAGAACCCTCTTTACTATTAGGATCACATGGATAATTAGTAGGATCACATTCTTCTATAATATTATTCAATTGATCAGACGTCATATCAGCATTATTGTATTTGTATTTTTTAGAATTTACATCAAAAACAATACCCTTCCATTTTTGATTAGTGCCATCTTGAGAACCAACATCGTCACTAGAAATATAATAATTACCATTACTATCAATAGAATAAAACATTTGAATTTGGCCATCTCCACAATATCCACCAAAAGATTTTCTACACATCACATCAGCTGGAACATTTTTGTTTGCTTCAAAATCAGAATAATCCAAATACGTCATTTCATTATTCTTTGTCTTTGGCTGACAAGAATATTGATGAGCACCATTTGTAATACCAAAAGTAGCAGAAGAAGATTCTGATGCTGTAATTCTCACAGTAGGATCACAATGTTCATATGTTGGATTAAAAGAAGAATCTCCGCACCAACCTTCTTGTTGCCTGCATGTATTATTGTTTGGGTTATTATCATTTACTCCATCACCAATACCACACCCGTATTGGTTATTTATATCATAACCTTTTCCATAACTTGTTTTATCAGTTTTATCACATTCTTCAAAAAGAGAAGAATAAACTCCATCACCACAATAACCTTTAACTTGACGACAAGCATCATTTTCCCAAGGGAGACCACAAGCATAAGCAGAAGCAGCCGATACTCCAGTCCCAGAACCATAAATATTATCTCTATAAATATCATAATTATTTAAAGATGAAGCATCAGACCATCTTCCACCCCTTACAGAATAAAAATATCCATTTTCTTTTCTATAACCAGTCCATAACACTCCCTTTGCAGCAATCAAACTATTTGCATTAATAGATTTTTCTTCATTAGCATCATCAACAACTACAAGTTCTGCATTGTAAGATTCACATTCACTTTTTTCCGTATCATAATCTCCAGAACTTTTAGTAATCAAATAACAATTATCATTAGGACCAGCTATCCACCCATCACAACCAAAAGAAGATCTTCTCTCACAAAGACCATAATGATTTTCTAAACAAGGTATATCATCTAATTTCCCTTTCCAATCAAAAGAATTCTCTATAAATTTATATGCAACACAATCGCCAGAGCCATCGGGTTGTTTAAAATCCGTATTAATAACAGAATTAGTATATGTACCCCAATCCATATAAATATTTTTCACACTTTCATTTGGCTTAAGTTCACAAGTTTCTCCTAAGTTTTTTTGTACAATTCTATCACCACAGCCAGGACCAATATCAAAACCAATATCATAAGAAGCAGATGAATTATGTGGATTTGTAGTACTTTGCAATCCAAGATTATAATCATCAGTAACTATAACATTTATAGAATATGACCCAACAAAATTTTGTCCAAATAAAAGATTACC
>JAJXYN010000010.1 GCA_021780535.1 bacterium | reverse complement strand
CGATCTCTAGTGATACTTATGTTATGTATGTGAAAAGTGTTGGGCAAGAAGTTCTTGGAAGTTATATAAATTTTACTGTTGAGCCTAATGGAGTTTCTGCTATTTCCAAAGTTACTAGCAAAACAAGTGTTGTTGTTTCAAATAATATTTTAACTAAATCATATCATTTATATGATGAAAGTCCTGAAATTAAAAAATTACAACAATTTTTAAATAAAAATAACTTTGTTGTTGCAAAAACTAGTGTTGGATCTATTGGTAGAGAAACAAATACTTTTGGCCCAGCTACTGTAAAAGCTTTATCTGCTTTTCAAAATAAATATAATTTGAAAAGTTCAGGAACTTTAACTAGTGAAACTATAGCTTTTATAAATAGTTTTGGTTTGGCTAATTCTACTGTTGCAACTAATAATTCTACTTCTGATGTTATTGCTCAATCTTCAAAAGATGAAGAATTGAATTTAGAAAATATCTCATATATAGTCTCTGATAAAAGTTTTGATATAATTGATTCTGTTAATTCTAATGTTATTTTGACAGTAAAGTCTGGTGAAAAAATTAATATATTCTTTAATCAAGTAACAAAGACATATACTGTAAGTAAAAATGGTTTGATATATTTTGACTCAAAAGATAAATTAAATGTTAAAAATTCTGGTCTTGGAAATATAGATTTTGGTGGTAAAAAATATTCAAATTCTTTGATTGCTTTAAAATCTGATTTTGATCATCCAGCTACTAATGTTGTTCCTAATGGTGGTACTGTTGTGTGTGCTTCTGTTGATTGTACTTTACTTAATAATGATACAAACCCTACTGTTGTTAATAATTCAACGTCTAATATACCAACTAATTCATCATCTGTTACTACTTCTTCTGGTACTGTTGTTCAATATTTAAATCATCCATATATTCAAGGGGAATTTAAAATTAGAGTTGGTCTTAGTTATAATGTATTACCAGCTACTATAAGCAATACCCAAGGTTATAATATAGTTGATGGTAGTAATAATCTTATACTTCAAGTTGCTTCTGGCGAACAAGTTGTTATAAATTATGATAATACTACAAAGATTTATTCTGTTGTAAAAAATAATATAGTAATAAAAGAAACTCTTAATTATTTGAAATTACAAAATGTTAATAATGGTGTATTTACTATAGTTAACATGGTTCAATCTCCTTATGGTGTTAATTATAATACATTTATAGGAAATTTAGAGCTTAGATATAATTCTACTTATGATCATGCTTGGATTATTAATGAATTAGATATAGAAGATTATCTTAAAGGTATTGGTGAAGCTTCAAATTCTTCTTCATATGAATATTTGAAAGTTATGGCTGTAACTGCTAGAACTTATGCTACGTATCACTATTTAAATAATGGTAAGAATGCTGCTCAATACTTTGATGTTTTCTCAACTACTGCTGACCAAGTTTACTATGGTTATGGTAGAGAGTTAAATCAACCTAATGTTGTTAGGGCTGTTGATGAAACTAAAGGTATGTACATTACTTATAATGATAAAATTATTGAAGCTTTTTATAGTGCTAATGCTGGTGGTATGACAAGAACTGTGTCTCAGGTTTGGGGTGGTACTGATTTGCCTTATTTACAAGCTGTTGTAGATAAATATACTAAAAACGATACAAGATTTGGTCATGGTGTTGGTATGTCGCAAGTAGGTGCTATAAGAATGATTGCTTATGATAATGCTGATTTTGTAAAGGTTTTAACTTATTATTACACTGGAACTCAAATTGAAAAATTATATTAAAAATAAATAAAATGTTCTACTTAAAAAGAGTGGTTTGCTAAAGCCACTTTTTTTGTATAAAACAATATCTATTGGAAATAAAGCAATAATATTTTCTTTTCATGGTGTTTCGCTCAATTAAGATATCAAAAGAGCTCACAAATGAACGAAAATATTATTGCTTTATTTTAATTACGCTATTTAAATTTTGTATTTATTTGTGATATATTAAGTTTATTATTTAAAAATTAATTAATGAAATGTATATAATAAAATTATAAGTTTACGTTTGAATGATTATTTTATAAATTAATTTGTTTTTTATGAGCAATAGAGTTATTCTTGTTGATGTTTTAATGCCTAGGATTCGTAAAGCTGATTTTGCTTCTCGTTTGGAAGAACTTCAAAGTTTGATTTCTACTTATGGTAATTTTGAAGTTATTTCTACTTATCAAAAACGTCATACTACTAATTATCGTACTTATATTGGTCCTGGAAAAGCTGAGACTTTATTTAAAGAAGCACTTGAAAAAGATGTTGATTTTATTATTATCAACAATGCTATGAAACCTGCTCAAATTTGGAATCTTCAAGAAATGTTTGAAGATTATAAAGCGACTTATATTGAAAAACATGAAGCTGGGGATATTGATTATCTTGCTAGAATTTCTAGAAATAAAAAAATTGATATTTGGGATAGGGTTGATTTGATTCTAAAAATTTTTGAAAAACATGCTTCTACTTCTGAAGCTAATCTTGAAATTGAACTTGCAAAATTGAACCACATGGGCCCTAGAATTTATGGTATGGGCAATATGCTTTCAAAGCAGGGTGGAGGTGTTGGTACTCGTGGTGGAGGTAAGAGTAATACTGAAATGATGAGACTTCATCTTAAAAAACAGGAACAAAAAATATTGGAACAACTTCTTCAATGTAAAAAAAACAAAGAAGTTCAGAGGAATAATAGAACAAAAAAAGGACTTAAAACTGTTGCTATTGTTGGCTATACTAATGCTGGTAAGTCACATACTTTATTAGCGTTAACCGGTAAAGAGGTTTATATTGCTGACCAATTATTTGCTACACTTGATACTAGGGTTGGTAATTTATTTTTACCGGATTTAAATAAGGTTTGTTTGGTTTCTGATACTATTGGTTTTATCCAAGATTTGCCACCAGATTTAATTAATTCTTTTAGATCTACTCTTGAAGAAACTATTTATTCTGATTTAATTCTTCATGTTATTGATATTAGTGATGAGAAATATGAAAAAAAGATTAGAGTTGTTATGGAAATTCTTAAGGGGTTAAAAATTAAACAAGAGATAGTTTTTGTTTTTAATAAGATTGATAATGTTAAAACTAAAATGGAATTTAATTTTTTAAAAAAAGATATATTAGAAAAGTATTCCGAATTTAATCCTATGTTTATTTCTGCTAAAGAAAAGACTGGAATTGATGAACTTGTTAAATTTATTGAAAGTAGAATTGAATAACAAAAAATCGCAATATTACTATTATGGTGTTTTATTGCGATTTTTTATTTTTAAAAATTTTCGTTTATTTTTGTTACTATTTTTTGTATATTAAATGGATTTTTTAATTCATTTATTGTTTCTAATATTTTTTTTTCTTTTAGTTTTATTATTGATGCGATTATTGTATTTTTACAATATATTGTTAAATATTCGTTTTTTATAAACCCTGGTTTTATATATTGTAATTCTTGTGGTTTGAATATTATTTCTAATTTTTTATTTAATTCTATAAAAAAAAGTTCTTTAGAAATTTTCATTCCTATTTCTGAGGTTGGCTTATATTTTGAGAGTATATCAGAAATGTTATTCATCTTTATTAAGTATTTTTATAAATCAAACATAATGATTTTTTCTCGGTATTTCGCACCGATTAAGATATCAAAGGAGCTTCATAATGTTCAAAAATCATTACATTTGATTTATTTATATTATAATTTAATTGTACATTAATAATCTTAAAACAAAAACAGGGAAGTTAATCCCTAATTTTTATTTTTTACTAGCCATGTTTTCGAATGCTCTTAATATTTCAAGCGGTAGTGTTATTACTACCTTACTTGATGGGTCACCACTTATTTCGTTTAATGTTTGTAATGTTCTAAGATGTAATGCTCCTTGTGTTTTTGATAATATTTCTGCTGCTTTTGACATATTTGTTGCTGCTCCTAATTCTCCTTCAGATTTTATTATCACTGCTCTTTTTTCTCTTTCTGCTTCTGCTTGTGCTCCTATTATTCTTTTCATATTTTCTGGAAGTGTTATATCTTTTAATTCTACGGATTCTACTTCTACCCCCCAAGAATCACTTTGTTTATCTACGGTTTCTTTTATTTTCTTTGATATTTCTTCTCTGCTTGATAGTAACTGATCTAATTCTACTTGTCCTACTACATTTCTCATTGTTGTTTGGGCAAGTTGTGACACAGCATAATAAAAATCTTCTACTGCTAATATTGCTTTTTCTGCATCTACAATTTTGTAATATATTACGGCATTAATTCTTACTGATATATTATCTTTTGTTATTCCTTCTTGATCTGGTACGTCAACAGCTTTTGTTCTAATATCTACCTTTTTATAACTTTGAAAAATAGGGAATACCAATCTCCATCCCGGTTGCATTATTTTTGTAAATTTACCAAGAGTAAATTTTAAACCTTTTTCGTATTGATCTATTTGTTTTATAGATATTAAAATTATAAATAAGACAATAGATAAAAATGGGATTAATGAGTTCATATTTTTTAAATTAATAAATTAATTAATTCTTTAATTGTATTCTACTACTAGCATTCTAAAATGCAAATAAAAAAAGAAAGGGGATTAACCCCATTCTTTTTAGAAAGTAATTATTCTCTATTGTATCCACCTCTTGAACCACCAGAGAATCCACCTCTTGAACCACCAAATGATGGTCTTCTTGGTCTGTCTTCTTGTGGTCTAGCTTCAGATACAATGATCTTTCTTCCTTCTACTTCTGTTTGATCTAATTCAGAAATAGCTTTAGCTCCAGCTTCGTCTTCCATTTCAATGAATCCGAAACCTTTTGATCTACCTGAGAATTTGTCTTTGATGATTGTAGCAGAAGTAACTGCTCCAATTTTTCCAAAGATTTCTTTCAACCCATCTTCTGATAATTCATAAGATAAGTTTCCTACGTATAATTTCATATATTTTTATGTAATATTTGTAAGTAAAATATTATAGGACGACCTATGTTTTAATTCTCTTTTTTTCTTACTAAAAATAATTGATATTATAGAAGAGAGTGAGAGATTTATTCCTACTTTATAGAGTATAGCATGTAATTATTGAAAAGTCAAAACATCGGCTAATCTAATTAAAAATTATAAGTTGACTATAATTTTTATAATTGTTATGATATTTACCATGATTTATGCCGGGATGGTGGAACTGGTAGACGCACTGGACTCAAAATCCAGCGAGAGCAATCTCATGAGGGTTCAAGTCCCTCTTCCGGCACCAAAATCTTAGCAAGCGATAGCGAGCTTAGAGTTTGGGGTCCTCGTAAGGGGGCACTATAGAAACAAAATAACAGAGTTTTAACTCTGTTATTTTGTTTAATATATTTATATTATTTTATTATTTTCTATTCTATGAGCTTGTGTGCCGTTTTTATTATAAAATTCTATTGCTACTTTTAATTCTTCTAATTTATTTTTTTCGGCATAATCTTCTATTTCAATATTTGATTTATATGCGTCCCATGCTTGTATTAATGCAGTAGCTCCAGCTTGTGTGCCCATTGGATGAGAATGAACTCCAGCTCCCATTGTTGTTATAAAATCTATTGTTCCAATTAAGTCTGCAAATGGTTTTAATAATACTGGATTTAATCCACCCGATATTATTGGGGCTGTTTTTTTTATAAATCTCCAATCTTTGTTTTTTTGATAGTTTTTGTTTGCTATTTTGTCTTTTATTATTTCTTTTGTTCCTTTTTCCCAAACTAGCTTTTCTTTTCCTACTGCATAAATTATGTCTTTATCATTTTCTGAAACATCTGTCCAGATTTGATTAAAAAAGTGTCCTTCGCTTGCTATTTTTAGAGCTTGTTTAGCTGCTACGATATCCTCATCTGGAGATCCTGCCATTTTACCAACTCCAGCTGTTCCTGTGTGTATCCCTGATGCTCCTGCTAAACGAGCAAATTTTGTAAGAACTGGCACTGAAAAACCTATAGGATTTTCTTCTCTTGTGAATGCTCCATGTCCAGCTCTATGGAAATGTAAAAATACATTAGGATATTTTCTTCTTATTGTTTGAATTGCCATCCAACCACATGTTATTCCATCAACTAAAAATGCATAACTTCCTGGTTTCATTGTTTTTGATACAAATTCTGCTCTTTCTAGCATTGTGTCATAGTCTGCTGCGGATATATTAAATGAATGAACTTTTGTTTGTCCCGTTACTTCTTCTGCTTTATCCATTGCGAGCCTTACAGATTCTACCATTTTTTTATATGGGCAAAATTCTTGATCGGCTTGTGGCTCATCATTTTTAACAAAATGTCCTCCTCCAACCCAGAAATCATAACATACTTCTGCATATTCGGTTGAAGTAAGTCCTATTTTTGGTTTTATAATTGTTCCAAGTATTGGAGTGTCCCAATTGTTTAAATATTCTCTCATATCATCTATTGTATAGCTTGGGCCATCATATTTATCAAGCATTTGAGAAGGGAACCATACATCAAGTAATTTACATACTTTAAGACTGCTCATGCCAAATATGTTTCCAGCTATAAATGTCATTATATTTTGAATGTTTCCACCTTTATCAAATATTGAATATGGGTAAGCTATCCAAATGAGTTTTTTAACTTCATTATATTTATAAACTACAGCGTTGTGTTGCTTTGCATATGGTGTTTGAGTTCCAACTTTTATATTTGAACCTGTTGATGATTCTGCACAAAGTTCACTAGCTTCGCTTAAAAAATCTCCACCATAAGTATCAAACTTAAACACTGCAAGCATATATTCTCCAGTGTTTATATCGCGTCCTATGTCTATGTATTCTTGTTGCATATATTTTTTTGGTTAGTTTTTATAGTTGTTTTATTATACCATTATGCTAATAAAATTAAAGGTTGCATTGTTAGTTATTTTTAAATTTAACTTGACTTATTGTTAGTTTTATTGTACGGTATAAATATGTGTTCTGGTATATCTAGGAGGGTATTATGAGTGCTTTTGTATATGTTTCAAAATATTCTTCAACTTATTATAAAATGCTTGCAATAATCAATTTTATTAAAAATTTTTTTAGTGGAATAACTGGTAATTATAAATTAAAAATTATCAGAATAAAAAAAATGGATGATATTATTGCTAATGAATTTGCTAAAGAGATATATAAAAAAGATTTATATCTTTTACCAATTTATATAAAAATTGGGAGTATAAAAAAAGATTCTAGAACGGTTCTAAATATGTTTGGTTTTCGTGTAACTGGAGATAGAATTGGGAATTACTACGTTGTCAGAAAAATAAGAGATATAACAATAGAATTTAGTAATGTTTCTTATGGCTTTTTAAATATGGAGGCTTTTAAATTTAGTGTAACATGTCCTTATGGTGATAAAAAGATTTTTAATACTATCATTGGGGATAGAGTTAGCTATATAGAGAGTCCTGTAGTGAAGAATTTGTTTGATTATTATAAAATATAACAATCTGCGGACGAGAATTTAGCATATTTGCTATTTCTCGTCTATTTTTTTATTTTTTATTTCTAACTTTTATAACTAAAAAAGAACCCATTAATGGATTTTTTTAGTTATTGGTCGGGGAGACAGGACTTGAACCTGCGGCCTCATGGTCCCAAACCATGCGCTCTAGCCAACTGAGCTACACCCCGATTTCATATTTATTTATATGATATGAAAATTATTATAGGTTATTTTAATTTAAAAATCAATACTAATTCAGTTTTTAAATTTCAAATTAATTTATTAATTTGATTTATTCTAAAAATAACATCAGATACATTAATAATACTCCTATTATCATTGTTGCAAACTGTAATGCTATTTTGTTTAATTTTGCTTCTTCTTTTAATTCTGGTATTAAATCCACAGTCGCCATATATAGAAAACCGCCAGCTGTTATTGGTATTAAGTATTTTATTATTTCTGTAAATTCTGATCCTATTATTAATGATATTATTGTTCCTGCTATTGCTGTTAATCCTACTAGAAAATTCAAAAGTAATGCTTTGTTTTTTGTGTATCCGGAATGTAGTAATATTCCAAAATTTCCTATTTCTTGTGGTATTTCGTGTAATATTATTGCTATTGTTGTACTTATTCCGAGTGGTATGCTTACTATAAAAGATGCTCCTATTATAAGCCCGTCTATGAAATTATGTAACAAATCTCCAATTAAATTCATTTTTCCTATTGAGTGTATATGTCCTTCTTCTGCTGAATGATGACAATGTCTCCAATGTATCGCTTTTTCTATTATAAAAAATAATATAAATCCTATTAATACAAAAAAACTTAATTCTGTACTAAATTTACCAAAACTTTCTGTTGCTTGTGGGAGTAGATGAAATAATACTTCTCCTAAAAATGCACCAGCTGAAAATGCTACGAAATATTTTAATATTTTTTGAATAGAATTTTCTTTCATAAATATAAATACGGCTCCAACCAGAGAAAGAATGGTTACTATCGCTACTGATATTAATGCATATATTATTTTTTCCATTTTATTTATTATTACAATTATTACATGTTCCAAAAAATTCAAATGAGTGATCTGTTATTTTAAAATTATTTTTTTTAGAAAGAGTTTTTTGAAATTTCTTAAAACTTTCTTCTATTTCAATTGGTGGTTCAAATTCTGCAACTTTGTTGCATATTGTACAAACTATATGATGATGGTGATCGTCTTCTGAATTTAGTTCATATAATTTGTTTTCTTGGTCTATAAAAACTTTTTTTATTATATTTAATTTTTCTAAATTATATATTTCTCTATAAACTGTAGTTTTGTTTGGTAATAAATTTTTATATGATAATTGATTTAAAATATCAGGTATCCCAATAGGGTTTTTTGTTGATATTAATATCCTAAGAATTGCTTCTTTATTTTCTGTTATTCTTTTTCCTTTTGATTTTAGTATTTTTATAAGTTTTTCTAATTTTGTCATAGTTGTTATATTAATTGATTTAATATTAACATTTTTATTTTATAATTGCAACATAGTTGCTATCTTTTTTTGTATATTATTAATGAAGCGTTATGTTCTTATTTGGTATTAAATTTGTTGTTTTTATTAATATTGTTAGACAAAATATAAAATTTGTGTCAGTATATTTAAATCAAATTTTTTAGGAGGGTAATTATGGCAGCAAGAGATCTGCAGTTTCCTCCTATTGATAATAGGAGGCAGACAACAAGAGATGGAAATAGGGTACTTTGGAATAAACCCCAAACTAAAATTGACTACAAAAGGAGTCTTGTTGAAAAAATACAAATGATTCATGGTTTAAATTTTTCTATGTTCTATGATTCGGAAATGATTAAATATATAACTACAGGGGATAGAGATAAGAAGGGTGGTGTTAAAAGGACAAGAAATGAAGATGATTATGTTGAATGTTATGATCTGTTTGCTGAAACTGAAGCTAAAATTCAAAAAAATAATCCTTCAAGTAAGTATCAAATAGGAGGTTTCCTTGATGTTACAAAAATATTGAGTGTTATTAGACAAGCTCTTCATAATATAAAGAAAATGAGGAAAGAACTTTATTCAATAAATCCATACAATAGTTACAGAAGTGCTCGTATTGGTGAATTGAAAAGAAATGCTAGATTTCTTATTACTTATTATATTAAAATGAGAGAAGGACTTCTTGATATTGAATATAGATATTTTGATCTTAATTTATTGGCGTATGAAAGAATGGTGGAAGATATTTGTTTTAATGTCATGAATGAACCGGTTAGTATTGTAAAAGCTGCTATGGCGGTAGCAGCATAAAAGATCATATTTGCCTGGAGAACAAATGTGATCTTTATTTTATTTGTAAATAATTTGTATAGAAAGTAAAATATAATGTACAAAATAAAAAACTAAATAACTAAAATTAAAAATTGAAAAAATATGGAAGAAATAAAAGAGAAAAAAAAGAGGCAACCTTATATTTCTTATTTGAAAGGTTTTGCTATTGTAGCTGTTATGTTAATTCATTTGATTGATTGGGGGTCATTATCTGGGATTAAATTTTTTTCATATTTTAAAGAATTTTTACATCCGAGTGTAATGTTTTTTGTATCTATGGTTGGTGCTTTAATGTATTATGTTTATAAGGATGCTGATTTTAAAAAAGCAACTTTTAAGCTTACAAAAAAAGGCATACAAGTTATTGGTATCTATTATTTATATAGTGTTATTAAACTTTTTGTTTTTAATTTTCAAAAACAGCCATATTTTAGTTATTTTAATGGAAGTAATAGATTTCATGATTTGATTAATATTTTAACATTAAAAGCTTCTGATGTCCCTTTGGTAATATTGTTTACTCTTGGTATTTTTATGATTATTTCTCCATTGTTTTTGTTTATTATTAAAAAATCTAAATATCCAAAAATATCTATATTATTAATTCTTTTTGTTGTGATTTTGTTGAATTATTTTATTGTTTTACCACATAATTTGATTACAAATATTTTGTATTCTAATGGTTTTGTTTTTCAATCTGTAATGCTTTGGATGACACCATATTTATCTGGTATTTTATTGACTATGATTGGGCTAGAGAAAAGAAAAAATATAATACTTCCTTTTTTTGGAGCAATGACTGTTTTAATTGGTGGTTTTTATTATTTATCTAAAACAATGTCTATCTTACCATCTTGGCATATGTACCCTCTTGATTTATATTATGTTGTTTTCAGTATATTTTTTATGTATGTTGTTATTTATATATTTGAATTTTTGGAAAATATTGGGAAAAATTGGTCTAATAAATTTTTAGAAGTTACAAAATTTTTAGGAGAGAATACTTTTTCTATATATGTTTTTCATTGGGTAGCTATTGATCTAACATATTGGTTATTTTCCCCAAAAGAATGGGTTGTTTTGATAACGGTTCCTATAACTGTTTTTGCATTTATTTTGATTAAATTTAAAACTAGGAGTAAACTAGTAGTAGTTAAATAAAATATTATATTTATTTAACGTAATATAATACAAGAGATTTATTCTCAAAACTATTAATAAAAATGGAAGAAGAAGAACAACTGAGTGATGATGCTCTTATGATAGAATTAATAAATAAAGATAAAAATAATTTTTATTTATTAACTAATGCATATAAAGATAAGCTAGAAAGATATATAAAACGTATATCGTTTTTTGCTCAAGCTGAAGTAGAGGATATTCTTCAAGAGGTTTTTATTAAGGTTTATATAAATTTGAATAGCTTTGATAAAAGTTTAAAATTTTCATCTTGGATATATAGGATAGCTCATAATTTGGTTATAGATAAAATAAGGAAAAATAGTAAACGTACAAGAGATGTTAGCATTGATGACGAATATTTGAGCCTTATTATTAAATCCAATGAAGATCTTCATGTTGATTTGGTGAATAGGGAATCTGTTGAAAAGTTGAAAAATGTAATTTTTGGATTATCTGATTCTTATAGAGAGGTGTTAATATTGAGATTTATAGAGGAGAAAAGTTATGAAGAAATTTGTGATATTTTGAAAAAACCTAAAGGTACTATTGCTGCTTTAATAAACAAAGGCCGAAAAATAATAAAGGAAAAACTAGTTTTATAAATATGGATAAATTTACAGAAAATTTAATAAAAAAACTTGATAGTAATCATATAAAACAAAAAACAAAACTATCTTTTGCTGTTTCTAAATGGCTTGAGTTTTTAGTTTTTCTTTTGATTGTTATTTTAGATTCTTTTCTTTTTTCTTTAATATTTTTTTATATTAAAGAAATGGATTACGATATTGTTAAAAATTTGCACCAGTCAATATTATTTTTGTTGCCTTATTTTTGGATTACTCTATTTTTAGGGATAATTATTATTAGTTATTTGTTTTTTTATTATAAACTTAAGGGATATAAATTAAATCCTATTGTATCTTTGGGTTTTGTTTTTATTATTACTGCTGGTCTTGGTTTTGGTATTAGTTCCGTTGGTGGTTTAAATGAAGAAGCTGATGAAGTATTGTCTCTAAATATGCCTTATTATTATGATACCATTTTTAATGATAACATTTGGGACGATTGTTGTAATGGTAGTGATTGTGGAGATTGTTTGTTCGGTAGATTAAAATCTATTAATATTGATAATAATAGAAACACTATTAGTCTTTTTGATGATAGAAATAATGTTGTTTTTTCTGCTTTTTATGACGGTAATATAAAAGATGTTTATAATTGTAATTTTATAATAAATAATAGGTATAAGATTATAGCTAGAAAATTTTTTGATGGTTCTTATAGGATTCTTGAAATTAGACCTTGGCATAGTAGTGAATGTCCAAAGAAAAGATAAAATAAATTATAAATTAAAATGGAAAAAATTTTTGGTATTATTGGTGCAATGGAAGAAGAAGTTGTATTGATAAAAGATTGTTTGGAGGATTTAGTTGAAAAAGAAATCGCTTCTATTAAATTTTATTTCGGTAATATTAATAATAAAAAAATTGTTTTAACTCAAAGTGGTATTGGTAAGGTTAATGCTGCTATTTGCGCCACTTTATTAATTGAAAAATTCAATGTTTCAAAAATTATTTTTACTGGAGTTGCAGGTGGGGTTAACTCTGATTTGAATATTGGAGATATTGTTATTTCTACTGATTTAATTCAACACGATTTTGATTTAACTTCTTTTGGTAGAAAAATGGGAGAGATACCTAATATAAAAAGTTTGTCATTTTTTGCTGATAAGGAATTAATTAATATTGCTAATGAATCTATTTCTGAGATTGGGCTTAATGGTTTAAGTGGGAGAATAATTAGTGGAGACCAATTTATTAATTCTGATGAAATAATAAAAGAATTGGGTGATTCTTTTAAAGCTGATGCTGTAGAGATGGAAGGGGCTAGTGTTGCTCATGTTTGTCATTTGTTTAATATTCCTTTTGTTGTTATTCGTTCTATTTCAGATAAAGCCAACGGTGATTCTCGTATTGATTTTAATGAATTTGTGAAGCTGGCGGCTGATAATTCTGCAAAAATTATTTTGAAAATGATTGAAAAAATATAATAAAAAATTCTCCACATTTTATGGAGAATTTTTATTTGGAGCGGATTACCGGGATCGAACCGGCGGCCTCTTCCTTGGCAAGGAAGCGTTATACCACTTAACTAAATCCGCATGTTTTATATTCTATATAATATCTTTCCGAAAATCAAGATATTGTTTTATGACCCCGCTGACTGAAGTTTTGATAAAGTATAGTTATTTTGAGGGGTGGTTTTCTATTTTCTAAATTTATTTTACTTATTAAGAAAATATGGTGACGAAGAGCAGGATTGAACTGCCGACCTTAGGGTTATGAATCCTACGCTCTAACCAACTGAGCTACTCCGTCATAGTGACAGAAAGTATATCATAAAAAATTGAAATAATCAACATTTTGTTTGCTAATCCATCTTAAATAATTTTTGGCTATTAACCAAATGGTTATTTTTATTTCTTCATCATTTCTTCATTTTGGTATTTTATATTTTAGTTAATTAATTTTTAATTTATAAAATATGAAAGTATTAGTGATTGA
Organism: bacterium; assembly: GCA_021780535.1. Taxonomy (GTDB): domain Bacteria; phylum Patescibacteriota; class Patescibacteriia; order JAGPKW01; family JAGPKW01; genus JAJXYN01. The sequence goes on along the minus strand of JAJXYN010000010.1, from coordinate 3,987 downwards.
TGATGATTTATCTATTTCTATTCAACTTAGAAAATATCTGGAAAGAAATGGTTTTGTTGTTGATGTTTCTAATAATGGTTCTTCCGGTTTATCCTTAGCTTTATCTAATTGTTATGATGTTATTTTGCTGGATATTAATCTTCCTGGTATGGATGGTGTTTCTGTTTGTTATAATCTTAGAAATGCTAAAATTCATACTCCTATTATTTTTCTCACTGTTAAAGATGAATTAAATAATAAAATTAGATCTTTCAATCTTGGTGGGGATGATTATATTGTTAAACCATTTTCTATGAGAGAGCTTATTCTTAGAATTAATGCTGTTTCTAGAAGATCAAAAATTTTATTAGAAGATATTATTCGGTTTGCTGATTTGAAAATTAATATATTAAATAAAGAAGTTTATAGAGGTGAAAATGTTATTGTTTTGAGTAAAAAAGAATTTTTACTTTTAAAATATTTAATGAAAAATATTGGAAAAGTTCTTTCTCGTGAAGAAATTTTTGATAATGTTTGGGATATGAATGCTAATCCTTCTTCTAATATTGTAGAGGTTTATATTAATAAGTTGAGAAAAAAAATTGATTTAGATGGGTGTGAACCTTTAATAAATAATTTATTAGGAATGGGGTATTATATTGGTAAAAAGAGATATTGTTGACTTTATTTTTAACTACCACTAGAATAGTATTAGTTAAATTTTATTTTTTATTTATGTTTTCAATTTCTCGCGAAACGGACTATGCACTAAATGCTGTTTTTTATTTAGCAGATAAACGAGATTATGTTTCTGTTTTTGAAATATCTGAAAAATTATTGATTCCAAAAAATTATTTGGCTAAAATTTTTTCTAAATTGGCATCAGAAAAGATATTAAAAAGCAGAGAAGGGAAGACTGGTGGATATATTTTAAACAAGAAATTGGAAGATATTTCTTTGTATGATTTTTTTTCTTTTTTTGAGAAAGATTTAAATATTGTTAAATGTTGTAGTGATAATAAAACATGTAGTTGTTCTGGTGTTTGTTTTCATAAGAATTTTTTTCAAAATTACCTTTCTAAGATTTTACAAAAAGAATTGAAAGAAAAAAATTTGGCTGACGTATTTAAATATAGATAAATAATTAAAAATATTATAATTAAATCATTACTTTAGTTAATAAATCTTAATTTAAATTTTATGGAAGTTTATTTAGATAATTCTGCTACTACGAAATTAGATAATAGCGTTCTTCTTAAAATGATTAATTTTTTTGAAAGTGATTATGGTAATGCGTCATCTATTCATTTCAAAGGAGAAGCTTCTTATAATGCTCAAGAAAAGGCTAGGAAAGAAATTTCTGAAATATTAAATTGTGAGCCTAAAAACATTGTTTTTACTAGTTCGGCAACTGAGGCTAATAATATGATTATTAAGGGTGTTGCTAGAGCAAATAAAACTAAAGGAAATCATATTTTGATTTCTTCTATTGAACATCCTTGTGTTTTAAATTCTGCGGAACAATTAAAAAAAGATGGTTTTGAAGTTGAACATATTCCGGTTGGTGCTGATGGAATTATTGATTTAGAGATTTTAGAAAAAATGATAAGATCAGATACTGTTTTGGTTTCTGTTATGGCGGTTAATAATGAGATTGGTGTTATCCAAGACGTTAAATCTATTGCTAAAATAGTCCATGATAAGGGTTCTTTTTATCATGTGGACGCTGTTCAGTCTATCCCTTATTTAGATATTGATATAAAAGATTGGAATGTTGATTTTTTGAGTCTTTCTGCTCATAAATTTTATGGGCCAAAAGGAGTTGGACTTGCTTATATAAATAAAAATATTAAAATAGAACCATTAATTGTTGGTGGTGGTCAAGAATTTGGTTTTAGATCTTCTACATATAATACTCCTGGTATAGTTGGTATGGCGGAAGCTATGAAAATTGCTTATGGACTAGAAAGGGAGGATAACTTAAAAAGAATTAAAGAAATGAGAGATCATCTTCTTTATAGAATACAGAATGAAATTCCAGAAATTTTTATAAATGGATCACTTTCAAGAAGAACACCAAATAATCTTAATGTTGGTTTTAAGGGTGTTGAAGGGGAAGCTATTTTAATGGATTTATCTTCAAAAGGAATTTGCGTTTCTACTGGTTCTGCTTGTGGCTCTGCTAATTTAAAAGCTTCTCATGTGCTTTCCGGTATTGGTGTGTCTGGGTATTTTATTCATAGCAATATAAGATTTAGTTTTGGAAAATATAATACAATGAAAGAGGTTGATTATGTTGCTGATTGTTTAAAAGATACCATTGAGAGATTAAGAAAATTCAGTTCTGTAAAAAGCGTTTAATTTAAAAATTCAAATTTAAAATTTAAAAACAATTTTAAAATATAAAAATTTTTAATTTTAAAACTTTACTATTTGGTTTTTATTTTAAAATTTGAATTTGTTTTGATTTTTGGTTTTTTCAGTTTTAATATTTAATTTATTATTATGGCTTTAAATTATACAAAAGAAGTAATGGATCATTTTTTGAATCCTAGAAATATTGGTACTATTGAAAATCCTGATGCATATACAGAGGTTGGTAACCCTACTTGTGGGGATATGTTGTCTATGTACTTAAAAGTTAAAGAAATTGATAATAAGAAAATTATTGAAGATTTAAAATTTTTATCTTTTGGTTGTGCTTCTAATATTTCTACTGCATCTATGTTAACAACTCAGGTTATTGGAAAAACGTTAGAAGAAGCTAAAGCTTTTTCATTTAAAGAAGTGATGGATGAGCTTGGTGGTCTGCCTTCTCAGAAAATTCATTGTTCTGTTCTTGCTGTTGAAGCTTTACAGGATGTTATAAAAAAATATGAAGAATCTAATAAATAATGTGAATTATTTGTTAATATTTTGTTAACAAATAAATGAAATATGTTAACAATAAGTTCATTTTTGTGTTGTATTTTATCTATAAATTATTTGTTCAGGTTCATAAATTGTTTATTGATATAAGTCAATACGGGTGTGTGTTTTAATGCTATTGTATTATTTTTGTTTAGTTTTATTATTGGTAATAAGAAGAGAAGTTTATTTAACTAACCTCTCCTAAAAAACTTACAATTTGGGCCTGATCTATTTGTACTTTTATATCTAAAATAGTGTTGGCTTAATTTCCCCGCTTAGTCTATAGAAATTACTTAATTTGGTTATTAAACTAGATTGAATGCAATTATTTATAGATTTTATATAAGAAGCTATACTTCATGCGAGAGAATGGTTATGTTTAAAATAAACTTCTCTTTATGTGGGTGAAAAAAGTTTTTTCTAACTTAAGCAAGGATTGATAATTAACAAAATTAGTTCTTGCTTTTTTTGTTTGCTTATTTTATATTGTAGTAGAAGTTTATTATTTAATAACTTCTTTCTATAACTTTATTTTGTTAGATGCTTCTTTTGATTAAACTTCGTTTTGATTAAATAGTGTCTTACGAGACTTTCCAAAAGTAGAATAAAACTATTTAGTTTGGAACTTCTGAATTAATGTATTTTTATTCAAATTCTCGAATTTTATTTTGGAATGAAGTTATTTTTAATAAACTTCAAACATAAAAAGACTGGCAATATTGCTAGTCTTTTTGTTTTAATAATAATTGAGATAAGATTTATCAGCTTTTATTGTAAATATAATAATGATATAATGAATGTGATTTTAAAAACAAAAAATTGAATATTTTGAATAGTATAAATTAAATATATTCATTTCATTCATTATTTATCTAAAAAACCAAAACAATGTTAAACTTTAAAGTATATAAAATTAAAAATGCATTGAGCTTTGTTTTTTTATTTTTTATTTTTAGTTTTATATTTTTTTTTAATTTTAATAATATAGTTCTTGCTGATTCTACTCTTGACCAGCAATGTGCTTCTAATTGTCCTCCTGGTCAAACTTGTAAGTTTCTTCCTAAGTGTGTAACTGGTTGTAACTCTGGATGTCAGATA
>JAJXYN010000011.1 GCA_021780535.1 bacterium | reverse complement strand
TTTTTAGATAATTAATGAGCATAATATGTATAATTTATTCTAATTGTGTTTTATAAAATTAGACATTATTTGGTTTGTAATAAGTATAAAAAATACAAGTATAGATTCTTTTCTTATTAAAGCGAGTGATCTTGAAACTATAACCTTACAATTAGCTTCACTTTTTCCAATAATTTTAGATATTTCATCATAAGATAATCCATCCCAAATTCTCATTATTAAAATATCCCTTTGCTCTTTATTTAGTTTTTTTATATATTTTTTTACCTTTTCTATACTACATTTAATTTCTATTTCATATTCTATATCAGAAGAGTCTTTTATTTCTTGATGATCATCAATATTTGCATGAACTTTTTTTGTTCTATAATGATCTATTATAGAGTTTCTTGCTATTTTATAAATCCAAGCAGAAAAATAACCAAGTTCTATATTAAAATCTTTAATTTTTTCTAAAGCTTTCATAAATACCAAACTTGTCAAATCTTCGGCAGTTTCTTTATGAGAAGTTCGGAAATAAATAAAATCATAAATTTTATTCACATACATCTCATAAATATCACCAAAAGCCTCTAGATCTCCACTTTGGCATCTTTTTATTAAATCCAATTCACTGGCAAGCATATATTTATTAATAATGGCCATTTAAATTATATATGTTTACATTATAACATAACGAGAAAAAAAGTAGAAAGTAACAAAATAAAATACATATTTTATTGTTGTAAAATAAAGAAGTTTAAATTATAATAAGACACAATAAATAAAAGCATAATTTAATAATAATCTTTTCGTTCATTTGTGAGCTCATTTGAAATTAATTGAGCGGAACACTATGAAAAGAAAAATTATTATTAAATTATGCTTAAATCAGAGTAATGAATTTCTGGCAAGAATTAAAATCAAATCTAGACCATCCCATCTTCTCTCTTGCTCCCATGGAAGATGTGACAGATACTGTTTTTAGAAGGGTTATCACAAAATGTGGTAGGCCAGATGTTTTTTTTACAGAATTTACAAATTGTGATGGAGTACAGTCTATTGGGCAAGCAAAAGTTATAGAAAGACTAAGATATAAAAAAATAGAAAAACCAATAGTAGCACAAGTTTGGGGAAAAACAGTCAAAAATTATTATGAAACAGCTAAATTAATTGCTGATTTAGGTTTTGATGGAATTGATATAAATATGGGCTGTCCAGTAAAAAATGTTGTAAAATCAGGATCATGTTCAGCATTAATAAATAATACAAAACTTGCCAAAGAAATAATAGAGGCAACAAAAGCTGGCGTGAATGGCAAAATTCCGGTAAGTGTTAAAACCAGGATAGGATTCAGTAAAATTCAAACAGAAGAATGGATAGGATTTTTATTGAAAGATTGTAATGTTGAATATCTAACAGTTCACGCAAGAACGGTTTCAGAACTAACGAAAGTCCCTTGTCATTTTGATGAATTTGGAAAAATATCAAAATTAAGAAATAAAATAAACAAGAATGCACTTATATTTGGAAATGGTGATATTCTTTCATATGAGCAAGGTTTAGATGTTTGTAAAAAATATAATATAGATGGAGTAATGATAGGACGAGGAATATTTCAAAATCCATGGATATTTAATAAAAATATTGTAGATCCGAAATATATTACACCCAAAGACAGGATAGATTTATTAAAATATCATGTAAAATTATTTGAAAAAGAATGGAGTAAAATAAAAGATGTCAGTGTGTTGAAAAAGTATTTTAAAATGTATATAAGCGGCTTCCCTAACGCCTCAGACTATAGAATTAAATTAATGGAAGCAAAAAGTTATGAGGAATTAAATTTTGCAATTAAAAATTTAGAAAAAGAAATAATTCACCTTCGTTGAAACTATGGCAAATAATAAAAAATCCGGGGTATAATTCCCGAATTTTTTATTAGAATATTATTTAGCAAGTTCAGTAACCTTAACTCCTTTTGCTTTTTTAGCTTCTTTTTTAGCAGCTTCTTTTACTTTTTTTTCTTTAGAATAATTAGTTTTTGCTTTAGCAACTTTATTTCTAAATGCATCAACTCTACCAGCAGTATCAACTATATTAGCCTTACCAGTAAAAAATGGATGACATTTTGAACAAATATCAGTTGTTTGTTTTTCTTTTGTAGATCCTGCTTTTACAATTGCTCCACAAGCGCAGATTATTGTAGAATCAACGAAATATTGTGGATGTAAATCTTTTTTCATGTTTGTTTTGTTAATCAATTTTTATTTTATAATCTTTAGGAACTATATTCACCCACGTTTTACCTGGATTAAACTCAAATTCCTTTTCTACACCATTAATATTGGTATAAAATTTTGTTCTATTTATTAGACTATTTTTTCTCCAATAGCCAGTAACAGAATAACCATTTCTAATCATAATTGCTTTACCGCCTTCTGTCAAATTCATTTCTTTTCTTAATTTATCATCATTTGGTATGACAGATGTTGTGGCAAATTGTATAACCACATTTTTTGCAGTTATTTTATTATTTAAAGAATCAGTATCTACTTTATTGTTTTCATAGTATCTGACATAAGAATCTATTTCTGAATCATACTTCCAATTTAAATTATATGAAGTAGTTTGATCGCTATATTGGATATAAACATTATTAGCTGTTTGCAAGTTTGTTTTATCTATTGATTGATCTAATTTATTATCATTAAATGACCATTCAGAGAAATCACCAAACCACTTATCTTTTCCTGTATCAGATTTATATTTATTTATCAAATCGGTTGACGTATAGGCGTTGTGTGGAGCCACTCTGTTATTATCTCTCCAAAAATAAGTTCCATCATAAATAATACCATTTAAATCTGTAACATTATAATATCCTTTACTTAATCTATCTAAAGCCTCAGGACTTCCTCCAAAATGAACAAACAAAGAGTTATATTCATCAGCTATATCAACGTAATACGGTCTAGCGGATCTTATTGGCCCTATTTTACTTATATTCTCTGACCCAGAAAATATACATAAAAATCTAGTAATACTGCCTTCTGCTAAAGCCTCATAAACAATATTAGCATCATTCACTCCAGATAAAGGTCTAGCATCAACGCTATTTTCTATAATAGCAGCAAATGGCCAGTTGTTAGCTTCATCTTTACTTACAAGTACCCCATCAATTTTTCTTCTTACAAGATTTGATTCTTGTGGTTGTTGGGTTATAGTAGTTTTTTGTTCAGTTTGTTTGTTATCTTTAGTGGTATTGGTTTTATTGTCTGACATTATATTGTTAATAACTATAATGAAAAATATTACAGAAAGTAACAATACAGATATTATATAAAACCATTTATTCTTAAATATCCCACGAAAATCAAATTTTTTCTTATTTTCCGTTTTTTCAATTCCGATATTTTCTTTTTCATTAGAATTATCTAAATCACTATGAGAGTTGTTAATATAATTGTATCCAATATTTGAATCTTCTATTTTTACAGTATTCCATTCAAAATCTTTTTCTGGTTCAATTTCTGGTTCAATTATTTTTTCTGGTTCAACCGCATCTTCTTTTATTCCAGAAAAAGCAACTTCACTTAATGGTGGAGTTGCTTTTTGATCTTGAATATCTAAATTTTGAGAATTTGTTTCGGGGTTTTGAACTAATTCGTTGTTTTGGTTTTTTGGATCTTGCTCATTCTCATTCATAATTTAGTTTAAGAAAAATTATTTTTTATCTTCTTTATTATTTTTTGCAGGAGTTTCTTTAGTAGCGTCTTTAGAAGCCTCTTCTGCAGCAGCTTCTTTGGCAGCAGCTTCAGCAGCTTGTTGGGCAGCTATGTTGTTATCAGTATTATCAATTTTAACATCCATTTCAGCAGCCAATTTAACTATAGCAACAATTTCATCACTATGATTTAAGACAACTAAATTTTTTGGTAACACTAAGTCAGAAATTTTAATATTTTGCTCAGCTACTTCTAATTTAGAAATATCTACATCAATAGAAGAAACTAAATTTTTTGGCAAACATTTAACTTTTATAAAAGTAGTTTGGAAAAGAACATTAAGTCCAATTTTTTTAGCAGGAGCTTCTCCTATAAAATTAAGAGAAATATCAACAGTTACTTCTTCTTTTTCATTTATTTTATAAAAATCAGCATGAATAATTTTACCAGTATAGTCAGTTTGAGTTCCGTGACACAATACATTGTAATGTTCTTTTTCATTAATAATCAAATCAATAAAAGAACTTCTTTTAGCTTCTTTATAAACTTTTTCAAATTCAGATGATCTTATAGAAATATTTATATTAGGAAAATCTTTTCCATAGATAACAGCTGGAATTTTATTTTCTTTTTTTAACATTTCATTTGCTACTCTGCTAGATTCTCTAGATTGACCGGCAAGTGAAAAGCTTTTTTGTGTTTCGTTTTTAACTGGCATAATATTGATTACTTTTTAAATTATTATATATTTTGCATTTCATTAACATCTTTTATGCTTATTGGTTGCTGTCTTCTAAATTTAGAAATTTCTCCTGGCGTTAAGTCAGTCATAAACACAACCGCATTTCCATTATTATCTGATGTTGTAGAGATAATTGAAATCATTGATGCTTTACAATTATTGCATTTTAAATAAAAAATGCTTTTATCATCACTTCTATCTAGTATCTGAGCAGAAATAGTCTGAGCTTTTTTATTAGAGTTCATCCCTGACGCGCAAATAGGACAAGTAGCAGATGATTTTATTAATTGTAATGCAATATCATTAAAATTATTATTTATCATATTTTTTTAAATTAAGCAAGAAAATCACCTAATTAGTTGTAACATTTTACAGTTTTATTTAATTTAAGTCAATATTAAATAAATTATAGCAAGTGTAATTAATTGCGTACTTACAAATTATTTGCCAAACAATTTATCAAGCTCATCCTCTATGTTTTCGCTAGTATCAGTTTTTCCACCAAACCCTAATCTTTCCATTATTTCTTTATTTACAATATCTCTAGGTCTTCCATATTTTAATCTTGATAATTCTTTAAAATAATTAGCTTTTTCAAGTAATTCTGGCGATGTTGGTTGTCCATAGATTTCCCAATATTTCCTAGATACCAAAGTAAATGGTTTAGTTGCAGAATTATTTATCAATGTTTTAGCGCAAGCAACTAAACTTGGTGCATTTTCTAAATCATTTTTTGTAAAAATAGGAGCCATTACTTTTTCCATATATTCAGCATCTTCTGTACTAATACGATAAGCTATAATAGTACCAGCGTTACCAAATATACCATCTTTGATAGTTGTATCATTATTTTTTACAAGTTGAGTAATAAACTGATTAGCAAGATTTAGACTAAGTCCATATTTACGAGCTTCGGCAAGTATTGTTGTAATAGCAGGAGTTAAGAAGTTTTGACATTCATCAATATATAAAAAGAATGGATATCTATCTTTTGGATCTAAATCAGTTCTCTTTAATGCAGTAATAAGCAGTCTGCCAGTGACAATAAGACCTAAGAGTTGAGAATTCATATCGCCTATTTTACCTTTTGCAAAGTTACAAATAAGTATTTTCTTAGTATTCATTATTTCATCAAAATTTAAAGTACTTTTTTGTTGGCCAATAATATTTCTCATATATTCATTGGTAATAAATTGATTCAATTTACTAGTAATGTATGGAACAATATTAGCAAGAGCAGCATCTCCGCCAGCTTTTTCAGCTTCTTTTACCCAAAAATCCCTAACAATAGGATCTTTGCATTTTGAAAGTTTCATTTTTCTAAAATCATCTTGGGCCATAACTTTAGCGATTTCTATCATTGTATTGCCAGATTCAGGATCTTCCATATTAAGAAGTAGTGCGTTTTTTGTATAATATTCAAACATTGGTCCACCTATTTGCTCTTTACTATACATTGTATATAACATTTCTATGAATTGATTTACGACAAGAGTTTTTTGTTCAGGATGATTTTCATCAAACTCATAAAGATTTAATCCAAAAGGTCTTTCTAAATCAGACGGATCAAAATAAATAACATCTTCTGCTCTTTCTTTTGGAACATAAGACAATACATTTTCTGCAAAATCTCCATGTGGATCTATAATACAAGCGCCGTCACCATTAATTATGTCTTGTACTACCATATCTTTCATGATGTTTGTTTTACCAACACCAGATTTTCCAATAATATACATATGTCTCATTCTATCTTCTGGAGATATTTTAATTTCTTTAGTAATACCCCTAAAAGTATTCGTACCGAGAATAGTACCATTTGCAGGACTAACAAAAGTAGCTGGGGCAGTTCTAGCAAGTAGCCATCTTATATTTGGGGTATCGGCAGTAGATAGTGGTAAATGAAATAAGGTTGTTAATTCTTCAGATGATAATACATAACTTCCAACTTCTTTAAAATTTCTAAATACAATATCTTTTATTAACGCATTTTGTGCGTATTTTGATTTTGGTATATTAAATTTAAAACTATTTAATAAACCATAATTTCCATATTGGTAAAAAGAATCTAATATGTTCTGCAATTTCTTTTTTAACGCTTCTTTATTCTTTTCATTCCCAGACACCACAACTCTAATATTAACATCCATTCCAGGTTTGTTTATCTTGTTTTCAATTGCTTTAACCACTTCATCTTCTGCGGGTGATAATTTTTTAGGACTAAATTTATCAGTTTCTTCTTTACCAACACCAGCATAAAACATTGATAATAGTTCTTTCGTAAATTTATTTGAACCTTTTAATTCTTTTAAGGCTTTATCAATACTTCTACCTTCATTAATTAGACTGGCAAGTTTTTTCCCCATGTTTCTCCATTCTGGTTTAGCTGATCTAACTAATATTTGAAAAACAATTCCATCAGTTTTTGAAAACTTGCTCATTGAATTAAGTACCATGTCAAAAGGATCTGTTTCAAATTGAGAATATGTTTTTATAGGAAACGTATAATCTTTTTTTAAAGATATTTCTGCAGCTAAAGATTCATTATCTGGGTCAAAAATATTATAATCAGCCATTTCTTCTATAAAAACATCTGGCCAAACTCCAGTTATTTGTTGTCTCAATAAAATATCTAATTTTTCTGGAACACAAAAATAAAAACTTATTAAACCCTCTCTATCTGTTATTATTTCTATTGAAAAATGATCACTTCTTTCTTTGAAAGCATATTTAAATTTATTCCAAAAACCTTTACCTTCAGCAGAAACTCCAGCCATATTGTAAAAAAATAATTCAAATCCAGCTAATATTGTTTTAACATCTTTTTTACTATTTGGGTCGTTTTCTTTTAATGTCTTTGGTATTGTTGCTCTATATACTTTTGTTTGAAAATTATTTCCTAGTTTGTTTATATATTTAAAAAAGGATTGAATTTGTTGAAATATAATAATAATAATTCCAGCTATTATTAAAAAAATAATAATATTATCCAAAAAAGGAACTGTTTCTTTAATTTTGTTGTATATAGATAATACATAATTTATAAACAAGCCTATATCACCATTTGAAAAACTTATTTCCATTTTATTAAATTTTATTTATTAAAATCATCATCTTCTTCTTGTGTTTGTAATATTTTTTCAACTTTTAATTTTGTAATCTTTTCTATAAAAGCCCTGTTTTTTATATTTTTCAAAGAATTCATCCACTTATAAACAATTGTAAATATATTTTTTATAGCCTTTTTTATATTTCCACCCACAGATTTTAGTACAGCTATTATTTTTATAGATGTTTCGTGTTGGCTTTCTTTGAATTTTTTTTTGTCAGTTTCGTTTAAAGATTCATAAACTTTTGACAAATCATTGCCAAGAATATCTTCAATAGTTTTTTCAAGTTCAAGATCGTCATTGTTTATTTTTGGTTGATTTTCGGTGGTGTTGGATTGATTTGTATTAGAAGAAGTGGTACTAATGTTTGGATTAATTTTTTCAATAGTTTTCCCAAGGCCAGTTTCTATGTTTTGATCTTTTTTTTGTTCTAATTTATTTTCAAAATTTTGTTTTATATTAGGTTCTGGTGTTGCTATTATATCTTGTTTAAAAATATCGTTTGCATTATTGTTATTTGTATTGTTTTCTAAATTTGGAGATCGATTGATTTCTTCTGGCATTTTTGTTCTTTTTAATTTTAATATTAGTTATATTTTAGCATATATTTAATAAAATAAAAAGAAAATCATTACCATGATTTCATTTTTTTTGTTTTATTATTTTCGTTATATTTTTTCTTTGTTTTTATTTGGTAGCCCCACGGGGAGTCGAACCCCGGTTGCAAGGATGAAAACCTCGAGTACTAACCGCTATACGATAGGGCCATTTAACTAAGCACAGTAGATTATAGCAATTTATTTTAAATATTGCAAGAGTATAAAAATGAATATATTTACAAAAAACCACCATTAATGGTGGTTTTTGCATTTAAAATATTATCACTAATATCTATTACATTACACTATTTAGTTGTTGTAGTTGTATCAATAGTAGTAGTAGGGCTTACAGTATTTGTTGTATCTGATGGAACTGTAGCTTCTGCATTAACTTGCATATCCTTTTTAAATTGATCATTTGAAGCCTTCACAGCATTGTTCCAAGCATCGTTAGCTGCTTTTCTGTCAGCATTTAATTTTTGATTTGCAGCTTTTTCAGCAGTTCTAAATTTATTCCAAGAATCTTTCCATGCTTGTGCTCTAGCTTTTGTATCTGTTAATGTTAAAGCGGCTTTTTGGTCTGATAATCTAGTTTGCAATGCAGAAACTATAGAAGCACTATAATTTTGTATTGCACTAATCAATGCATTGTCTCTAGTTTCTACAGCACTAGCATTAATGGTCAACTTAGCTTGAAGAGCTTGAGCTCTTTGTGCTTTTGTAGCAGCTAATTTTTCTTGTCTAGCTTGTTTTGCAGCATCAGCTTTAGCTTTTATAGCAGCTAATTTTTGTTGATAAGCTTGTTTTGTAGCAGCTAATTTTTGTTGATAAGCTTGTTTTGCAGCATCAGCTTTAGCCTTTGCAGCAGCTCTTTTTTGGCTTAATGTTGTAGTGGTAGTAGTTGAAGTCGTAGTTGGGGCAACTGTTGTTGTGTCGGTAGTAGTTGGAGTAGTTGTATCAGCAAAAGCAAATGTAGTTGAAGATAATAATGCAATAGATGATAATATTATTGGTAATGTTCTTTTCATATATTTTATTTTAGTTATTTTAGTTAAATTAAACAAAATTAAAAATAATTTATTCAAACGACCTTTTTTTAATCTAAATTATAGTACTACAAATTTATAAAAATGTTACATTTAAATTGCAATATTCTATTTTTTATGCTAAAATCCATTGAAAAGAATGAATGAGAGGTTGAGAATGAATGAGAACGAACGAGATTTTGTGTATCTCATATTTTCTCAATTTATTTTTTTCTAAATAAATTTTTAAGTTAAAAAATAACATGGATAATAATGTAGTGTTAAGATTTTATAATGTTGATTATGAATATGTTGAAAAAAAGCCAGTTTTGACCGAGGCTAATTTTTCTATTAGAAATGGATCAAAAATAACTTTAATGGGACAAAACGGTGCTGGAAAAAGCACTATTTTTAAGCTTATTACAGGAGAAGTAAAACCAAAAGCTGGTAAGATAAACATAGATAAAAACTGTACAATAGGTATTGCAAAACAAGTGATAGATAAAAAAGATTTAGAATTAACAATTGAGGAATACCTTAAACAAACATTTGGTGATGATGTTCCTTATAATTATATAGTAAAAGTTAAAGAATCCATGAATGCTGTTAATTTAACCTTGCCAGTAGATAAAAAATTAAAAGACATGTCAGGTGGACAACAAGCTAGATTATTACTTACCTACTCTCTTATGCAAAGTCCAGATATATTACTTTTAGATGAGCCGACAAACAATTTAGATGCAGATGGAATTGGTCATTTGGTTACATTTTTATTAATGTACGAAAAAACGGTATTAGTAATTTCTCATGATGCAGATTTCTTAAACTCATTTACAGATGGGGTTATCTATCTTGATGTATATACAAAAACAATAGACCAATATGTTGGGAATTATTTTGATGTAGTTGAACAAATACAAAATAAAATAGAAAAAGATGTAATGCAAAATGCTCGTTTAGTAAAACAAATAAAAGATAGAAAAGAAAAGGCTAATTTCTTTGCTCACAAAGGAGGAAATCTTCGTGCTCTTGCTAAAAAACTTAGAGAAGAAGCAGAAGAAGCAGAAAATTCAATGGTGGACGTTAGAAAAGAAGACAGAACTATTAGAGATTTTATAATTCCAGTTCAAGAAGATATAGGAAGTTGTGTATTAAAAATAGAACATCTTTCTATAATGGAAAATCATAAAGTAATTGATAAAAAATTAATCGTTCCGACAGAATTATACAAAGGAGATAAGCTTCTTATTTCTGGTCCAAACGGTATGGGAAAAACAACTTTATTAAAAAGAATAGCAAAAGGTAATGTCCCTGGTATAGAGATTGGTAAAGATGTAAAAATAGGATACTATACACAAGATTTTTCTAATTTAAAATATGATCAGATAGTATTTGATTCATTAAAAGAATCTTTACAAGAAGGAATGACAGAGCAAGATCTAAGATCAATAGCTGCTGGATTTTTACTATCAGGAGAATTTATGGGTAAAAAAATCGGAGACTTGTCAGAAGGTCAGAAAGGTTTACTAGCTTTTGCAAAGCTAGTATTAGAGGAGCCTGGGCTCATAATATTTGACGAACCAACAAATCACATAAATTTTAGACACATTCCAGTAATAGCAGAAGCTATAAATAATTATGACGGAGCAGTTGTGATAGTTAGCCACATGGACGATTTTGTAAGACAAATTCAAATAACAAGAAGATTAGAATTAAATAAACTATAATAAATATAGGTGTTGCACACGCGACACCTATATTTATTGTATCTTATGTTCATTATTTTTTAACCATTCCCTCTTTTCTTTATAATCAGGTATATATTTTGCAACTTCATCCCAAAATTTTTGAGAATGATTATGATGTTTTGTATGGCATAATTCATGAATAATAACATAATCCATTATATCAAGTGGAGCAAAAACAAGATTCCAATTTATACTAATAGTATTATTCCCACTACAACTCCCCCATCTAGTTTTTGCACTAGATAATCTTAGTTTAGAAAATTTAAATCCATATTTTTCAGCATAATATTGAACTCTGTCAAAAATAACAGCACGAGCTTCCTTTTGTTTTTCTTTTCTTTCTTTCGGTGACATCTCTGGTTTTTTCTCTTTTGCGTTCTTTTTCATTTTATCAACATTAGTAGCTATCCACTCTTTTTTACTATAAACAAATTCTTCTATTTTAGAACTATCAAAAAATTTGTGTTTTGGGGCTCTAACATGAACTTCGCCATCGTTTTTAATAATAATTGCTAAGCTTTTACGTTTAGTGTAAATAATTTTATATTTAATAGTCATAATATATTTAAAAAATTCTTATTTATTCTCATCCGCCGAAAGCGGTTCTTATTCTATTGCCTTATTGGGTTGCTTTTTTACCTAATATATTGTATATTCTATTAGATAAAATAACAATTATTTATGAATAAAAAACTAAGATTAGTCAGTGTTTTTCTGTTTACAACACTGTCTATATCAGTAACAGCTCTCACGCTTATAGTTTATAGTGGGTACAGGATAGATTTTAAAAATTTTAGACTTATACAGACAGGTAGTCTGTATATAAATACAAATCCAAACAAGACAGAGATATATCTAAATGATAAAAAAATCAATCAAAAAACACCAGCAATAGTAAATCAATTAACTCCAGGAGAATATAATTTAAAACTTGTAAAAAATGGGTACAAAGAATGGGAGCAAAAGGTTGAAATAACTCCATCCATAACATCATTCGTTAATTACGACTTGGTTTTAAAAGATATAGAACTATCGCCAGCTAATGAATTTGGTGAAAACACTTACTATTCAAGTGATAATAAATATATATCTTATGTAAGATATAATACTGAAACAAAATTAAATAACATATTTATATACGACGTTTTAACAAAAGAAGAATTTAATGTTTATTCTACAAGTAAACAAATTAAAAAAATATCTTGGTCAAGACGGAATACGAAGTTATTAATAAACATGGAAGACAAGTTGTTTATTTTAGATATAAACATGATTCCAATATTTAATAACATAAGCAGTGATAGGCTCATAAATTTAGACAATTTTGTAAAAAATATAGATAATATTTATTGGAACGAATTTAATGACTATGAAATAATTATTAAATCTGGAAAATCTATATACAGCATGGATTTACAGTCAAACACAGTTAAGCTTATTGATGATCAATTTGAAAAAAATAATTTAGTTTATGTAAATGATAATATATTTTATATCAAAAACACATCAATTATAGAAAAAAATTTAAGTAGTGGATTTGTTTATTCTTATGATGATTTAGGAGTGGATGATGTACAAGACATTCTTTATTTAGATGGTGAATTTGTATTGTCTAACAATAATAACTCATTTTATATTTTTAAAGATTTCAAAAATGATTATACAAAAATCACAGGAAAGAATATAAAAATAGATAAAAACTATATAATATCTTGGAATGATTATGAATTTAATGTTTATGATAGAAAAGAAAAAAGTGTTAAATTTACAACAAGATATAGTCAAAAAATATTAGATATAGATTTCTACTCTAAAAATTATGCAATATTGATTTTAGAAAATGATATTAAGCTTATAAATATTGGTGATAATGTTAATGAATTAGATATTATTTCTAATAAAAATAATATCAGTAAAGTTATATCTTTTGATAATAAATCAGTATTTGTTGTTTATAAAGATAAAGGGAAAAATATAATTTCAAATTTAAATCTTCAATAAAAAATATCCTCAATTTTTTGAGGATATTTTTATTTTTTCATTATAAAATCCCATCTATTCATATCATGGAATTTCTTCCTAGCAAGTTCAGTCGCTTTAAACAAAGTCTCAAAAGTCCCAGCATCTATCCATTCACCACTTACCTTTTCTACGGATAATTCTCCTAATTCCAAATATTTATTATGAAGATCTGTAATATCAGTTTCTGGTCTCCATGTTGGTTTTAGCTCTTTTGCGAATTTACAAACTCTAGGATCATATATGTATAAACCAGTAATAGCATAATTACTTTTTGGTTGTTTAGGTTTTTCTTCTATACGTATAACATTCCCATTATTATCAAACTCTGCAATACCAAATCTCTCAGGGTCTGACACTTCTTTAACAAAAATTTTTCCACCACTTTTAAAGTTTTTTATAGCAGAAGAAAAATCATCTTCAAAAATATTATCTCCAAGTATCATTGCAACATTTTCATTATCCATAAAATCTTCACCAATAACAAATGCCTCAGGCAAGCCATTGGCTTTATCTTGTATTTCGTAAGTAAATTTAGCTCCAAATTCTTTTCCAGAGCCTAATAATCTCATAAAATCCCCAGGTCTATCATTTGAAACAATTATTAAAATTTCTTTTATACCAGCAGAAAGCAAAGTGTATAAAGGATAATAAATCATTGGTTTGTTGTAAATTGGGAGAAGCTGTTTGCTCGTAACTTTTGTAAGAGGAGAAAGTCTTGTTCCATTCCCACCAGCAAGAATAATTCCTTTCATAAAATTTTATTAATTTTTATAAATACTCAAAGTTTCTCTAATACATTCAGCCCATTGATATCTTTTAACAAACAATGGCTCCTTTATAGAAAGATCTTTAAGTTTATTTTCGTTATTTTTTAATTTATTTATAGATGAAATAATTTCATTTGTATCTGTGGCATCAAAATATTCAGCACAATCTCTAAGTATTTCTGGCAAACAAGAAGAATAAGAAGAAAGAACAGGAAGGCCATATTGCATAACTTCAAGTGGAGGTAAACCAAAGCCTTCATAAAGAGATGGAAATATATAAAATTTAGCTTTATTTATAAGGCCTAATAGCTCTTTATCATCTAAATATCCAGTTAAAAATATTTTATTATTTATTAAATCTTTATATTCTTCTTTTAGTTTATTATAAAAATAATCTTCTTTTCCAACCAATACCAATTTTAAATCATTTATACTCTTAAAAGCTTCACATAATTTATCAAGATTTTTGTGAGGATAAGCAGATCCAATATAAAGAATAAAATCATATCCAAAAAATTGTGGGTTCTTATCTATAAATTCAGATGTATGAATCTTAATTTGAGAATCATTGTCCAATTTAGTAACCCCTTCGTATATAACTTTTATTTTATTTTCTTGTTTTTTATTAAATTTAAAAAATTCCATCAAATCATTTTTAGTAAAATCAGAAATGGCTATAATTTTTTTTGCTTTCTTAACAGCATGGACAATTACAAACTTAGAAAAAAAATTTTTAACAGCATATTGGAATGGCCCAAGAGTAGTGGCTCTAGTTGTTGGGAATTTTAAAGCTATAAGATCATGGATTGTAACAACAAAAGGTTTATTATAGAAAATAGGAACATTAAAATGAGGAAAATGTACAAGATCAAGCTTATATTTTTTTAATAATCCAGGAAATTTTAATTGTTCAGCAATGCCATACCATTTATAATCAGCTAAAACCTTATTAAAATTAAAAGCTCTAGGTTCATATTTATCAAAGCTATTTTTATTCAAAAAAATATAATATTGGTTTTCTACATCTTGTTTTTCCAAATTTAAAATAAGCTGTTCAATATAACGGCCAATACCTCTCTCGCCTAACATTCTAGCATCAATACCAATTCGCATTTATTTAAAGTTATTTTAAAATTAATTACTAAATATAAATTTATAATAATCTTTTCGTTCATTTGTGAGCTCATTTGAAATTAATTGAGCGGAACACTATGAAAAGAAAATATTATTGTAAATTTATACTAAATATAGAAATAATATTACTAGATATTAAAACATATTTTTATAAAAAAATCAAATAAATAAAAAGAGCCCCGATACTCATTTGAATATCGGGGGGTAACTCTCTTACGTGTTCCGGGACTTACCGGATAAGAGTTTGCATTGACGAATCAATGTCCTGCTTTTACCATAGCAGGAAGGCGTTGAGATCCCCCACGGCTGGCGCGGAAGTTGCGCCCGAATCTCAACCCGTTCTTGGGCGTCCCGTAGGGCCAGGCGATATGCCACAGGCCCAATAAGGAGACGCGTACGGGGAGAAGCCCACCTAGAGCCAGACAAGGTCGATGACTCATGGGCTATTTTGGGCGCTCGCGATGGAACGCGTTAGGGGGATCTAGAGATCCTTCCTCCGGTCGTGCCTCTTGCGGGGAGGAGCAAGGGGCCGGAAAAGGAATAGATGTGTGGGTGACGACCAACTTGACCAACCCCTTTTCATTGTAGAAAAGGATTTTTTGGCGGGGCGGCAGCAGATCGTCGGCCACACGAAGATGCCCGAGGATGTCGATGGTTGGAGAAGCTAGCGGTTGCTAGCTGAGTGGGGGTCTTCCCCACAACGTTCGAACCAGTGCATTCTGTTTCACCTCCGTTTGTTTTTTCTGCCCCGATGCGGTTTGGGGCGGGATGTTCTTCGGCGCTAACCACTAGGATGTGGATCGCCGCCAGAGATTCAGAATGGGAATCCGCAACTTCATGCTGAGGAATTCGCTCATTCCTTATCTTGGTAATGAAGATGATAACACATATATAAACTTTTGTCAATAGTACGGCTATAAATTATAAAAAAATGGCTTATTTTAAATCATTATTAAAGGTGTCAGAAACCTTATCAATAGAGTCCCTATTTAAACTGATAACACCCACCTCCCTATTTCTATCCATAGAATAAGTAGAAAAATTAACAGAACCTAAATACATAACAGAATTATTTATTATTAATATTTTCGCATGTTGATAAGGTTTTTTTAGATTTTTTATTTCAATGCCAGCATCTTTTAGTTTATTTATTACAGGAATATTATTTTCAAGACCAATATTATCTGGCAGAATCAATTTAATATTCACTCCTTCTTTAGACTTTTTAATTAATAAATTTTCAATTTCATTGTCACCGATATTTTCACCATATAAATAAATAGATTTAGTAGCAGAATTGATAAGGCTCTCAATTTTATTTCTAGAATTATCTGGGCTAACAACAAGATTGTCTAATTTTGATTTATATTTTTTATAATTAAAGTCATTTTCAAAAATATTATTTAGTTCATTTATAATATTATTATCAGAAGTATAAAATATAAAATCTCTATCATTATTAAGTCCAGAATAAGTAAGATTAGAAGTCATTATAAAAGCTTCTTTTTTATCAATTACAATATATTTCGCATGAGTTAATGCAAATCTAGGATCAGAATATTTTATATTTATACCAATATTTAGGAGCTCATTAAAAACTTTATAATTTCCCGATCCGCCACCAAAAGGAGTTTTCTCTAAAATAATTCTTATATTAATATTTTTCTTTTTTAATTCTTTTATTTTTTCTATAATTTTTCTATCAGATAAAAGATATATAGTAATATCAATAGAATTTGTTGCTTTATCAAGTAGGTTTAAAATAGGTTCTTCTTTAGAATCTGGTAAAACAAAAATTTGTTCATCAGAATTATTAGTAAAATTAAAATTAGCAGGAGTTTTAAAATAATTAACAAAAAAAGGAATAAAAAGAAGAGAAATGCCGAGAAATATCTCAATTAATGTTTTAATCTTAATTTTAGAGAATAATTTTTTTAGCATAAATAATTTTAAAACTAAAAAACTGAAAAATTGTTTTGAATTTTTCAGTTTTTGTTTTCTTCTTTTCTATTCTCTCTAATTTGAGTAATTACCGTAATAACCAAAAAATAATATGCTTGCACTGCCATATTTTCAGCAACAGCATCTTTTTTCATTATTAATAAAACAGGGCAAAGCGCTAAATATATAAGCGCAAAAAAAGCCGATACTCTACTTTCTATTACAAATAATACAGAATTAATACCGTAAAATAGAGCAATAGCAGATAAAATATTTATTTCTTTTTTATTTGATAGTGAATTGTATAAATAAAATCCAAAAATAATAACAAAAGTTAATATTTTTAAAATAATAAATAAAGGTTTTTCATTTTTAATTTCATTTATCTTTTTGCTAGGATAGTTTAACAAAATTTTAAAAAAATATAATATTTTTTTAAAAGATAACAATAATCCAAAGATAATTATTTCAAAATATTTTACTATTAATTCTTTTAATAAATAAACTAAAGACATAATAGTTATAAGCGAAGATACTACTATAAAATATTTAGATGATCTAAATATTTTTTCTTGAATATCTATTCTTTTAATAAAGTAAGAATTTTGATATTTATTTTCAAAAGTTAAAAAATAGTCAAAATCATTAGAAGACATTTCGGAATCCGTTTTTGGTATAGCTTTAAACTCATTTAAATCGTTTTTTAGACCAACTTCATAGAGAAGATGATCTTTTATAATATCATCTTTTTTTATCTCAATAGTTCTATTTGTAGAGTTGCTAGTTATTTTTAGATTATCAAAAATCACAGAACTTTCTTTGCCATTATCTCCTGTAACATTAAATTTAACAATAACACCAGCAATATCTTGTGTGGTGTTAAAATTATATACAAAACTCTTGAAATAATCTGTTGAAGATAGATTTGATGTAAAATAATAATTTTGGCCATCTTTTCCTATTAATATAAACAAAATAGAAGATGCAGAATTTTCAACGGTTTGTTTATAATCAAAAGATATTTTGTAATTATAATCTTTTTTTAATTCAACTGTGAAAAAATTACTAACACAACCCGTATTATTCTTAGATGATATAAGTAAACATTGTTTACCATCAGTACAATCATTAGATAAAGATTGTGAGACAACACTGTTATTATCATTTTGTTTCGCACAAACATCAACAGTTTTACTCCATAAGCCATTTTCAAAAGAATAATTTTGATTTTCTAATAAATTCTTTTCATTGTCTGAATTCGCATTTTGTTGAAGTTTCAAGCCATCTATAAAATCTTTAATTTTAAAAACACTTTTTAAATTTTCAGTTACATCTAAAGTGTTACTACCAAATGTTAATGTATCTCCAATATTAGCATCTATTTCTTTTAATAATAAGCCTAAACCAGATTGAGTTTGCCCGTTTATTTGTATTTCATCATCAATAGTAGAAATATCAACTTTCTTTTTTTCTTTGTTATAAGTAAATAATACATCAGTATTTTCGTTTATACTTCTGTTTAATACAAAATTTTTAGGATCATTACTTGATAAATATATTTGTTTAATATTTTTCTTAGAAAGTTTGTCAAATATATTTACTCTAACCTCTTTTTTATTATCAGAATAAGAAATTAGACTAGATTTTTCTTGAAAAAGTAAAAATAAAAACACAGATCCAACAAGTATAATTATTGAAAAAATTAGAACTATTAAAATATTTTTTTTATTGGGTTTAATCATCTATGACTTTAAATAGGTATAGATTAGCAGTTTCTCGTCTCAATTGTAAATAGCTCAATGCTTGTAAAGATAGATAATTATTATAATCCACCTCTTTAGCCAGTATAACATATTTAATATTATATCTATCTAAAACGTCTTTAGCACCAATTCCATTCTTTTTTAAAAAATTATTTAAAATATCATTACCCATAGGATCACCACTATTATCATATATACCACCCCATTCCATATTTGTTCCAACAATAGTATTACACTTAAAAAAATTATGAGCAGGATTTGCCACTACCCCTCTAGTAATATTTTTTTCATTAATAAATTTAAAATTCATATACATGTGCCATGGCAAAAATAATGTATTATATTTGCAACCAGATTCATTAGATATTATTTTATCAACATCATACCAATCTTTTGGGTAATTTTTTAATTCTATTTGGTTGTTAAAAGCAAAAAGCATTAGTGGAGCTCTTAGTATAAAAATAAAAGATACAAATAATAAAAATGCTATTTTGTTATATTTATTTTTTAAAGTTTTATATTCAAGTAATTTCTCTATACCAATAGATATAAATATAATATAAGCAATATTTAAAGCACTCACCCACTTCTGTGATTCTCTAAGCCCTTTGTAAAACGGCAAATAATTAAATAAAAATTCAGAAATATTTTTTACAATAGGTGCTTTAATGCCAATAGCTAATATCAACGCTAATAAAAATACAGATCCAAAAATATAAGAAGCATATTTAATATTTTTTTCTTTAAAATATTTAAAAGATTTAATAAAACCATAAATAAACAAACAAAAAACAATAACAAAACTAAAATTCCAAATAAAACTATTTTTAGTTAAGTCAGTATATCTAAATTGATCTTTCCCCCAAAAACCAGACATAGATAAAACATTATAAAAAGCTCCAAATCCATACTTACCAGAAGTTGCAAAAGCTTGTAAGTCCTTTGTTGTAATACTATTATCAACAAAATTAATAGAAGAATTATTTTTATTAAATAGTCCAGAAATAATACTAAAATTAAATAATATTATAACAAATAATATTAACAAAGATGATATTATTAGCGTTTTTTTATCTAATGTTTTATTAATAATAAATAAAATCAAGAAAGATAATAATATTAATGCAGAGAAAAATATAAAATGTAATGCAAAAGCAATAGATAGTCCAAAGAATAAAGATGATATTATTATGTTTTTAATTATATTTTTTTTGTTAAATAAAATATTAAACAAAAATCCAGTACCAAGCATTAAAAATCCATAAGCAATAACAACCCCAACCTGTCCATACATAGTTCTATCATAAACGAAAGGGTTAATTAGTCCAAATAAAGAAACAACAAAAACAATCCATTTGTTTGAAATAAAGTTTTGTACAATAGATTTAGCACCAATTATAGACACAATTAATGATAATAATATAAATAATCTACCAATAAAGGCAAGACTAAAAATTTTAGATAAAATTTCAATAAGAAATGAAAAAATATAAAAATTATTAGGATTAAATCCAGAATAGTTAGCAAAAACATAATCAGACAAAAAAACATAGCCATCTTTAAAAATAATTGGGAAAATAATAAAAATAATAGCTATATATAAAAACCAGTGATTATATCTAAAAAATATTTTCTTCAATTTGTCCATACATACCAAAAATTGATTAAGAATAAATCTAATTCTAATATTTATAATAAAATTAATCAAATTAATTGATAATTAACAAACAAATTAAAATCTAATTAATATATAAATATAATATCTAAAATAGGAAAATAAAATAATTGTGTATAAAAATAAAGCAATAATATCATTTTTAAAAAATTGGCACTATTGCATTTAAACAAATTCGCTGTTATACTGATATTCATCTTTTTTTGGGAGGTGTCAATGATCACTATGAACAGGGACAGGGACAAAGTGTCCAAAACGGAAAAAAAAGACGAAAGCGCAAAGCCTGCGCCGGCAAACATTGACGGCGACAACGGGGCCAACCAGACGATCGAAACGGATTTCAAGCCGTTTGACGCCTTTGAAGAACACGGAATCCGAAGGGATTAAACCCGTAAGGATTTAACAGATGACGCCAATAACAATGGCGTCTTTTTTTATTTTAAAATAAAAATGCCCATAACAAATATGGGCAACTATTTTTTGTACAACATAAATATGAGTTTATCCAAAAAATAGAAAAAATAATGATAAAGAAGAAGCAAATAATATAAGAATATATGCCATAAACTCCATCTCTAATTCAGCTTTTGTTGAGCCCATGTCATTTTCTATTATTTTTATTTTTTTATCAACATTGTGTGATATTTCAATAAAAATATTATAAAGTTTATAAACTATAAATATTGTTAAAACAAAATTGATAGATATGATAAGACCAGTAGTGAAATATGCAAAAAACAATTCAATAGAATTTTTGCTTGCTAGAATGATATTATTATTTAAAAAAGAGTTATTATGGGTAGATATATAAAGTCTTCCAATATAATATAAACAAATAACAAGTATAATAAAAATAACAAATGAAGAAAAAACTTTGTGGTTATTGTAAAAATGCTTGGATATGTTCAACATAACCCCTCCATTGGTATTAGGTTGTATAATTATATATTACGTAATATAAATAAAAAAATTTCATCAAAAAATAATAATCCGTCAAATAAAAATAAAATAGAATATTACCGTCATACTTCATCAGTCGAAATTTTAACAAAGATAAATCTTTTTACACAATAAAATTAATACTTAAGATAAAACAAAATTTAGAAATATTAATCTAAAATTAATAGAAATATTAATATAGAATATTTAGTATTTTGATATATTTATTTGGTTAAAAAATGTTTAAATAAAATATGTATCAAAATAAGAATAACAGATGGAATAAATGGAATTATTCAAATAATGGATTTTATTTTATTACAATATGCACTGGTGATAGATATCCATATTTTGGAAATATTGAAAACGATAAAATGATTTTAAACAATATTGGTATAATTGTGAAAAATAAAATATTAAATATAGAAAATTTTCATAAAACAATAATAATACATGAATATTGTATAATGCCGAATCATTTACATTTTATTTTTGAAATAAATAAAAATTGTGATGTAGGTGCCAGATTAATCTGGCACCTACGGGAACGTAATAATCAATTATTATCATTAATCATTGGTTTATTTAAATCGTCTGCATCCCGTGAAATCAATAAAATAAAACCATATTATTTCAAATGGCAAAAATCATTTCATGATCATATAATTCGTAACGAAATAGAATATTTAAAAATAAAACGTTATATTATCAATAATCCAAAAATGTGGAATGGGGATAGAAATAATAAATAGATTAATGATTAATTATAAAAAATGGAAAAAGAATTTGATAAATGGAATAGTCTAAAAAAGAAAATAGAAGATAAGGATAAAATAGTGTTCTATAAAGAAAGAGAAATTTGTTTTGTTAATCTAGGTAAAAATATAGGTTTTGAACAAAATGGTGGTGGTTTTGAATTTGAAAGGCCAGTTTTAATTTTAAAAAAATTTAATAATAGAATTTTTGTCTGTATTCCACTTACGAGTAAAGTTAATAAAGATAAATATCATTTTGAATTTGTATTTTTAAATAAAAAATCATTTGCAATTCTTTCTCAAATAAGATTAATAGATTCAAAAAGAATAGATAGAAAAATAGGATATATATCAAAAGATGATTTTGCCCTATTAAAAGAAAGACTAAGAGAGTTAATGTTTTAAATATAAAATCAGCCATTTCTGACTGCTTTTATATATGCGAAATCAATAAATAAATATTGAAATCTCGGGGCCCGAAGGCATTGTTATTTAAATTATATCAAAAAATAATAATCCGTCAAATAAAAATAAAATTCAAAACTAAAAAACTAAAAAATTAAACTAAAATAGAGTATCTCTACCCTATTTTATAAAAAAGTTAATTAATTCTTAATTAATATTCTAATATTAGCCATTTATTAATAAGTAGTCTATAATAAATAGATTAATGATTAATTATAAAAAATGGAAAAAGAAAAAACTTATATATTTATAGATGAATCTGGTGTAAATAAAGATATAAAGTATTCGTGTTTTGCTTTTGTGTTTATAAATGAAGATAATTATGTTTTTATAGAAAAGATAATTATTGATTTAGAAAAGATATTAAAAATCAAATCATTTCATTGGAGTGAGGATAATTGGAATGTTAAGAAAAGAGTTTTACAAGAAATAGCAGATCAAAAAGTAAATTTTAAAATAAAAATATTAATAAACCCAATAAATCAAGAAAAAGAATTAGAAAGCTCTTTAATTGATTTTATTGAAAATGATAAGAATAATTATGTTTTTATTGATGGTAAAAAATCCAAAAAATATGATAGAAAAATTAAAAAATACTTTAGAGATAGAAATGTATCTATAAGTAAAATAAGAACCATAAAAGATAATAATTCTATAGGTATAAAAATTGCTGATTATATCGCAGGTTTTTTTAGATATTATTTTGATAATGAAAATAAATTAGACAATGATTTAAATATTATATTAAAAAAAATATTAAAATATAAAGTTATAGAACTAAAAAAGCCACCATCAAAGGTGGCCAGACAGCCCAGTAGATAAATCTTACGAAATATCTTTTCCCCTGGAATTTGTCCCGGGCGTCTCGTTATTATTTAAATTATATCAAAAAATAATAATACGTCAAATAAAAATAAAATTCAAAACTAAAAAACTAAAGAATTAAACTAAAATAGAGTATCTCTACCCTATTTTATAAAAAAGCATTTAATCAAAATATGAAATTAGGTCATGATTATTATTTTCTTTTTCTTCTTCTTTCTTTTTCTTATTTTTAACACCATCAACAATCAAATAAACAATACAACCGATTAGTGTAGTACCGGAAATTATTAAACCAAGATAGAATAATCTTTGAGGCCAAAATTCAATAGTAAATTCCATGTCATAACTACCATCAGCATTCTTAGTGCATTTAGAATTATTATTGCAAATACTATTAGGATCAATATTCCAAGAATTAGCATAACCATTAACCATAGAATGATTAGAGTCGCTAATAGGAGTTTTTGACCAAGTTTCATAGAAATGGCCACTGTCAAGATTATCGTTTTGAATAGTGCCGTTAAAATCTTTAGAAATAAAGTCTATCTTATAAGGTTCATTATAATCAAAAACCTCTTTATTATTATCCCATTTAACATGTTTAATATTTTTTTGTTTCAAATCACCCAAAGAAGAAATATAGCCTTTATCAATATAACTCTTAAGTTCGTCAATAGAAGCTTGATCATCACTATTCCCATCCAATATTTTATAATTTTTTAATATTTCCTCGTTTTGAATTTTGGTTTTTTCAGTTTTTAAATTATTTGATGAAGTTAAATATGCTTTCCACCCATCATGGAACGATTCAGAGAATATCAATGGAAATTCAGAAGTTGCATCATGAATAATAACTTTATATTTAGTAGGATTAACTTTTTTAAATTCAATAGTAGGAGTATTTTTAACTTCAGTCTTCGTAATAGCGTTAGGGTTAAAAACAGATTTATCGTCAGCATTGTAAGTATTATCAGAAAAATAAGTAGCAGAACGAATGTTATAATCATTTTGAGAAACAATATCTGGCAATACGCTGATATTTTGAGATGATTTTATGATAGTTTGGGGGGTGTAGAAGTGTTGAAGAAAAATATTAAATTCACCATTATTAAAATATTTTGATTTAAATAGCATATTGTTTTCAAATTTTTTAATTAATTTTGAGTAATCATAATCATTTTTATAATTTGAAAAATTACTGACAACATCAGTTTTAATTATAAAATCTCTAAAATTAAATAATGAATATAAATTATTATTTACGTTTTTATTATATAACAAATCCTTTTCTAGTACGTATGATGTGTTTACAAAATTTTCAAATGTTGATGGTTTTAATGTTAATAAATCAGGGTCTCCGCCTTGTCCATAGTTTTGATTTTTTGTTTTTAAATAATAAGGAGAATATGACATTGGTATTGATAACATTCTATAATCAAGTTTTTTTAGATTAGTAGCTAGGGAATATTTTATAAATTCATTGTTTGGATAATATTGATCAATGCTATCTCTTTTTTGATTTTTTAAAATATTTATGCCATTATCTCCAAATACAAAAACTTGAATATTAATTAACATGATTAAAACAATAAATACAGCATAGTATTTTTTGTTTTGATTTAATAAAGCAAAGCTAATTAATAAACAGGTTGAAAATGTTGAGAAAAATACAAGATGATAAGTTGTGCTAAAAGCTCTTGCTGGGATAAAATTATCCATTAACCATAGAAACATATTACCCGTAATTGGATTTTTAGAAATTGATACAACGGTTATGGAGATAATAAATGATAGCAAAACAAATATAATATTTTTTTTACTTAATTTTTTGTTATTAATAACAAAAAATATACTTATTATTATTAATAAAAAAATAGAACAATAAAATATAAAATAATATGGTATAATTAAAAAATGCGAAAAAATGTTTCTATCTAAAAAAGATTCCAAGGTAAAAGATCTTAATATGTTTTGTTGTGTATTTAAAAACTGATTACTGTATTTTTGAACTGCAGTATTAGCACTAGCTCTTTTAGAATAAGTAGTTTTTTGTAAATTAATACTATTATATAACAAAGGAATTAACAGAATAGAAATTATTAAAAGAGAAAAAGAAAAAATTTTAAATCCATTTAATATAGATTTTTTGTTAAAAAAATAATAAATTAAAAAAGAAAAGCATAAAATAATAGAAAATATATACATTTGGGTTGATCCAGAAACAAAAAATATTACAAATGAAAAATATATAACATTTTTAAATTTATTAGTATATATATATTTTATAAAAAATAGTAAAGTTAATGGTAATAAGGAGTACGCTATAAGATATATAAGACTTCCTGATATAATATCATTAAAAATAAAAGGATTTAAAACATATAACAATGATGGGATTATGAACAATAAATAATCCTCTTTTTCTTTATTATAATCAAAATTGATTACTTTTTTTATAAAAAATTTTATAAAAAAATAAAACGACAAAAATCCACAACTTAATATAAAAAATATAATGAATTTAGATAAAAATTCACCACCTAAAAATATTCCTAAAAAATGCAAATAAAAATTCCAAAATCTAAAAAAAATATCCGAAACGCCAAGAAAAAAAGTATTCCAAATATATTTCCCTTGGTTAAATAATTCTAAATTAGAACTTTTCAATAATGGTATTGACCAATCCCAATTATGGCCTATTACTCCACTATTTAAAAATAATTTCCATCTTGATAGAAATATTACAAAAAAGCATACAATAAATATAAGTATTTTTTTTAAATTAATTTTTTTATAAAACATCATATTATTTTTTACTTATTTTTCTATTTTTATGGTTACACCATCTTTAATTGCTGAAAAAAAAGTTGAAATTATATTTAATTTCCCAAATTTAAGTATATTTATAAAATAATAAAAATTTAAAACATGCATAAATATCGAATAAAAAACAAATAATTGTATTTTTGTCGCATTTTTTCTCATAAATATTATTCTATTTCTAGTTGTATAATAAAATCTTTTATTATTAAACTCCAAATCTTTGCTATAAGACATAGGAGTATTGTGATATGTTTTTGCTTTTGGAGTTATTAATATTTTATATCCAATTTTTTTTATTTTTTCAGCTAAATCTGATTCTTCGTACATAATTCCATATATTTCATCTATCCCATTAACCAATTCCCAAATATTTTTTCTAACCATAAAAACATTAGGCAAATGGCCAGTTTCTCTAACAAGATTATATTGCCCCTTGTCTTCTTCAAGATTCCCTTCATATTTTGACTTACTAGTCCACATATTTATATTGGCAAAAGATAACCATATAATATTTTTTTTTTCATAATAATACATCAATGGCCCTATCATCCCACAATTATTACCTTTCTCAATTTCTAAATATAATTCATTTATCATATTAAAATCTATAACATTATCACTATCTATAAACAAAAAATAATCTCCACTAGCATTTTTCGCTCCCAAATTTCTACCACCCCCAGCATTTAAATTTACTGGGCTTTTTATTAAGTTTATGCTATTAGAATATTTATTTTCTAAAAACATAACCGTGTCGTCTTCAGACGCATTATCAACAACAATAATTTCATAATTATTATATGTACTATTAAAAATAGACTGTAAACATAAGTCTACGTCATTTTTTCTATTATAAGTAACTATAATTACTGAAATTTTTTTATTCATACATTAAACTATTTTTTTTATTAAAACTGCTGGATTTCCAGCTATAATACTATAATCTTCAAAGCTTTTGGTTACTACACTATTAGCACCAACAACGCAATTTTTCCCTAATTTAACGCCAGGCATTATAAAAGAATGAGCTCCAATAAAAGTTTTATCGCCTATTGAAATATTTTTGGGGTTAGTTAACCCGCTAAAAATTGGGGATTTATTAATATTGTAAAAATCATGATTATGGTCTAAAATTGAAACAAAATAAGATATCATACATTCATTTCCTATTACTATATTACCCCTAGAAGAAATTACAACATTCCTACCTATATGAGTATTGTTATTGATAATTATTTCCCCATTTTCTATGGTTTGAATCCATGCATTTCTTCCAATAACAACATTATTACTTAAATTTATGTTTTTCATTTGATTAAATAACACATCATATCCTGGCAAAATATAACTATTTACTCCAAATTTCATTCCTTTTAATCTCGCTGGAATAGAAATTATGAATAATATAATTTTAAAAAAAATATTCATAAATTTAAATTTTATTAGATTATATTATAATTTTTGCACTTTTATCGTTAGCCAATGACCATGTATTTTGTCTATATCAGAAAAGAAACCAGGTAAAGGATAATATCCACTAGTCTTAATAGCTATTACAGAAAATCCATTTTTAATAAATAAATCTTTTAATCCAAAATACGAAAATATTTTTTGATGTTGCCAAGAAAGAGTATTGTCATCGTATTTGTTTTGTTTCCATAAAGAAAAAGGATTACCTATTACACCCTTATTTGAATAATTAGTAATACTAAATGGTTGAAATCCAAGTAATAAAGAAAAAATATTATGCCAACTAGCAAGATTTTCCGTACTAATAATAGCATATCCACCGGGCTTTAAAATTCTATGTATCTCAGAAATAAAATTATCCGTATTATTAAGATGCTCTATAACCTGATTAGCTGTTATAAAATAAAAATAAGAATCCTCGAATGGTAATTTTAAATTTAAATCAGCTTTAAAAACCTTAATTCCATTACTTTCAGCAATGGCAATTGCGTTATCAACAATTTCAACGCCATATATATTTTTAGTTTCTATTTTTTTAGCAAAATTTAAAGTAACAACACCGTCATTACATCCTAAATCTAGAAAATTACAAGATTCTTTTTTATCTAAAAAATCTATTATATTTCTTAAATTTTTCTTAGTGCTTAATTCCAATAAATACAAAAAATACTTTCTAAAAAACTTCATATTATTTTTTTAATTTTTTAACGCTAAACAATTCAAATGCTAATCCGGAGAAATGATAGGTAAAAATTTGACTTAAAGTAGCAATAATAAACCAAAAAGCTTTAGGTTTAAATCTTATTGATGTTAATAAATTGTTACTCATTGTATCGTTTTGTACTTCTTGTCTTAGAAATTTAAAACCAGCTAACCCATAACATTTAAAACCTAATTTTTCCATTTTTTTATAATCCCAACCAGATAAGTGTTTTTGTAGTGGGTTGTTATCCACTTCTTTTTGATTTATAAAACCATTTGGTGATGATATAATAATTTTCTTTTTTGCCCATTTTTCCATTTTTTTAACAATTTCATAACCAACATTTTCTGGTAAATGTTCTAATACTTCTATCATAATAACGGCATCAAATGAGTTTTCTGGAAAATCTAATTCCATTATATTTTTTGAAATATATTCAGAATGTATATTGTTAGATTTTGATTTCTCTAGATATGGTTCAAAACCTTCAACGCCGACACTATATTTAATATTTTTACAATATTTTAAAGGAGAATCAGGACCACAACCCAAATCTAATACAGTTTGGCAATCTTTTAACTCATTTTTTAAACAATAATTTAAAGTATGAAAAATTTTAGTAAAAAAAGGATAATTATGTAAATAAGTTATAATTTTATTCATTATGTTTAAATTTATAATTAAACTTTATATATTTTAAATTAGCAGAATTTATTTTATTTTTATACCAATCAACTAATGGTATTAATAATTTTGCTGGCATAATAGCACACCCTAAAGCAAAAAACCAATATTTTATATTAAAAATATTTTGCCAATGATATTTAATTAAATACCAAGATTCTCTTAAAAACAAAAAATATCTTGCATAATTTCTTAACTGGACAAGACCAATATAATTTATAGTAACAAAATTTTTAATACATTTATCTTTTGTTTTTATGAATTTATCTTCTTTGAAAACATTATTAAACATGTCTATCCAGCTAAGCATTGGAGATCTTTCATATATAGAAGATATATTTCTTGTTTGACTACTACTTATTCTTACAGCAATAGTGTAGTCTTTAAGAAATGCTATAGAGTGTTTTTTAAAGATTGATGCGAATGGATAAATATGGCAAGGAAAACAATCTGGATGAAATCCTATATCCATAAATTTTACTCTGTAAGCCAATCCTGAAAGTTGATCTAATGTTTCAAATACATTTATAATTTTTTCTATATCATCATCAATTTTTATAATTTCATCTTTTTTGCTATTTAATTGTTTTTTAGCTCTAACTGGTATTTTTATATCTTTATCAAACCAATAATATGGCCTAGTAACAGCACCTACATCATCATGTTCTATAAATACATTATACGTATTTATTAATGCACTCTCTGCCAAAATATCATCTTGCCCCATTAAATATATTATATCTCCAGTACAATGTTTTCTACCTTCTTCTAAATTTATAGAATATCCTAAATTTTTATTATTTTTAAAAAATTTTATTCTACTATCATTATAATTTTTTATAACATCTTCTATATTATCGTCAGATGCATCTTCTTGAATTATTATCTCATAATTATAAAAACTTTGAGATAATATACTTTCCAATGTTTCTTTTATTAAGCCAGCACCTTTATATGTCGGTATTAATATACTAAATTTTAAATCAAATTGATTATTCATTTACTTTTTATTAATTAAAAAACTAACACCAACTAAAAATCTCAAAAAATACATTCCAATAGCTAATATCGGATGAGATAATAATCTTTTCCATTTACCATTTCCAAGAAAAACACCAAAATATCTATAACTCAATCCAAATTGCTTTTTTATATCATTATCATCTTTACCCCATTTACTAATATATCCATCAAAACTTTTAGCATAATATCCCTTTTTATTCAAATACTTTTTAAGATTAAAGTCAGCTTCATTATGATATATAACAGAACCATATTTATTAGAATTAACACCCCTTTCTTTTATGAACTCATACAATACCCAACTATTCTTATTTAATACGTCAGTCTCTAAAAGTTTTAATTTAAAATTTTTAGCTTTTAGCTTTTTATCAATATCCCAATCCTCTGGTCCACTCATAGTTATATCAAAACCGCCAACTTCAATAAAAGAACTTTTTTTAAAAAATCTAGCTCCGTCTATCACTGTTCCATTATAAAAAGTTCTTTCAAATCTTCTACATTTTGAAAAGAAATTATTTCCAAGAACTATTTCAGGAATCCATAATGCATCAATGTTTTCAGTTTCTGTTAATTTAATACAATTTTCTATAACATCAGGTGATAAAATCATGTCCGCATCAATAAACATAGCATATTCCCCATTGCTTTTTTCTATCATTCCATAATTTCTTTGAGCAGACCTTTCAGGCCCTTTGTCAAAAACTTTATCTGTATATTTTAATGCAATTTCTTTTGTTTTATCAGAAGAATTATTATCAACTACAATAATTTCAATATTTTTATAAGTTTGTCCAAATATTGATTTAATACAATTTTCTATATTCTTCTCTTCATTTTTAGTTGTAATAGTAACAGAAACTAAAGAGTTATTCATTTTTATTCTTTAAAAAAATCAATACAGAAATTCTACCCTTATTTAATTATAAAATCAATGTTAATTATCTTTTATGCACAATTTGGATATTAACTAGAATAAAACAAAATTTAAAAATATTAATAAAGAATTAATATAAAAATTAATGTCGTATGTTTTAGTGTTTGGTATAGTAGAAATTTTAAAACTGATACTTCTTCGCTAAAGCTTCGAAGTACAAAGAAACTAAAACTAAATAAACATGGAAAAAGAAATTTTAAATTGGCACAATAAAAAATCAGAGTTAAATAAAAAAGAACATAATGTATTTTTTCATGAAAGAGAAATTTGGTTTTGTTTTTTAGGGTTAAACATAGGTTTTGAACAAAATGGTGATAATAAATCATTTTTGAGACCAGTTTTAATATTAAAAAAATTTAATGATAGATTATTTTTTGGAATACCATTAACTTCATCAAAAAAACAAGAAAATAAATTCTATCATAAGTTTAATTATATAAAAGACATAGAAAGTACAGCAATGTTATCACAATTGAGAATAATAGATAGTAAAAGATTAAAATATTTAAATGGATATATAAAAATAGAAGATTTCAAAATAATAAAAGAAAAACTACGCAAATTAATTGCGTAGTTTTTCAATTTTTACCCTACTAGAATTAACTAGAGGGAGGGCCGAAGCCATTGTTGTAAACTTTTATGGACATAATTCAATAAAAGCTTTTTCCCAAAGATGTTAAACATCTTTGTAGTCCCGAAGGAATTTATATTAAATATTATATCAAATTCTAAAAATTCGTCAAATTATTTATTTATCTAGTTTTGCACAATAAAATTAACATTTAATATAAAACAAAATTTAAAAATATTAATAAAGAATTAATATGGAAATTAATGTTGTATGTTTTAGTGTTTGGTATAGTAGAAATTTTAAAACTAAAAAAACCAAAATTCAAAACAAATCTAAATATTAAAATTTAAATTTTAAAACAAATACTATGAAATATGATCTTGAAGATAGAATTAAATTATTTATTAAAGATTTGATATTGTTTATTAAAGAAATTAGAAAAGAAAATAAATATATTAATAAAGATTTAGATTCCTTATTAAATCAATTATTTAGATGTTCAACTTCTATTGGTGCAAACTATATAGAAGCTAATAATAGCTGTTCTAAAAAAGATTTTAGAAACAAAATAGCAATATCAAGAAAAGAAGCGAAAGAAACAGAATATTGGATAGAAATACTAGTTAATTATGAAGATGATAATAAAGAAAAATTAAGAATATTCTGGAAAGAAGCAAGAGAAATAAATTTAATATTATCAAAGATATTCAACAATCTTAAGTAACTATGTTTTATATGTTTTAAAATTTAGATTTTAAAATTGTTTTTAAATTTGAATTTTTCAGTTTTAAAATTAAAAAGCACCAGTTAAGGTGTTTTTTATTAATAGAGAGTATTTTTTGGACAAATATTGGAGCCAAAAACATGCTCTATCATGGTGATATTAAAATAATATCATAGAATAGAATATCTCGTCAAATTATTTCTTAAAATCCATTAAATGTCCTAAAACTTTAAAAGCAGCCTTGAACAAAAACTTTACATCATCAAAACTTCTTATACTTAAGACTTTCTTTAAAATAAATTTAGGAGTAATAAACGACTTATATAAATCTTGAGTTAATTCTTTAACGTTTTCAGTAGTTAATTCACATTTCATAACCTGTTCTCTTTGGTCAAATCTGTCATAATCATTAAAATTCAAAAGATTATTTTCTTTACAATATTTATATAAAGGCGTGCCAGGATAAGGAATTAATACAGTAGCTTGCAAAGTATCAACATACCCTTTTTTGAATAAATCTTTAGCTAAATCAACAGTTTTTTTAGCGTCTCCATATTTTTCCCATGGGTAACCAATCATAGTAGTAATATGAGGTTCTAAACCAGCATTTTCACACATTTTAAGGCCAGGTTCAATTTCTTCAATTTTAAGATTTTTTTCAATTCTGTCTAAAGTCTCTTGATTAGCGG
The DNA here is from genome assembly GCA_021780535.1 of bacterium. Lineage (GTDB taxonomy): Bacteria > Patescibacteriota > Patescibacteriia > JAGPKW01 > JAGPKW01 > JAJXYN01. Next base: position 57,724 of record JAJXYN010000011.1, on the reverse strand, counting down.
ATTCTAAACCAAATAAAACAAATCTAAAGCCAGCTTTCTTCATTAATTTCCAAGTTTCAGGATCTTTAATACCATTAATTCTCATATTACAACTCATCGTAATTTTAGTATTATATCCTTTTTCTATCATTCCATTGCAAAAATCAATAAGCCATTGTCCAATAGGTAAAGACCCAGAATCCTCCATGATTTCTTTAATACCTAAATCTATCAAATGCCCAACTTCTTCTAATGCTAATTTTGCAGATCTAGTTCTAAAATTAGCTCCAGGGAATAAAGTAGTCCAAGAACAAAAAGCACATCTTCCCCACCAACAATCCCTACCACTCATCATGTATGTACCAGGAGTGTATTTAAAGTTACCATTTTTAAATGCGTACAATTTCCATTTAGTTAATTCTCTATCAACTATCGGAAGAGTATCAAGGTTGTGTAGATGATAATCTTGTTTTACCCCAGTATTTTTAATAACTAAATTATCAAAGCCACCATCAACCCAATTAATGTCTTCATTTTCCAAATCTTTATTCCATTCCCCGGATTCTCTAAAATACCAACCAGGCTCTAAATTAGCTTTATTTTCTAAAAAATTAACTAAATTTAAAGCACCAAAATCATAATCACCACCAGATAAAACATAATCAACCTTAGAATATCTTAAACTCTCTTCTGGGAATGCGGTAACATGATCACCTACTAAAATTATTTTTATTTCAGGTCTTAATTCTTTTAATTCATTAATAATTCTCCAATGTCTTTTTATCACTGGGGTTTTTGATTCAAAAATAACAACATCAGGACTTTCTTTCAAAAATCTTTCTTTCCAAGATTCATAATTCAATCCTTCAGCTATACCATCATCCCAAAAAACATCATAACCATTTTGCTTTAATAATGTTGCTGTGTAAGCCGGGATTACAGGATAAATATAAGTAGGACTATTAAACCATTGGAACTGACGATTTTGTCCAAGTAATGCTACACCTTTTTCCGATTCTAACGATGGATAAGAAATTGCTATTTTCATTTTGGTAGATTAATTTTTTAATTCAGTAGATCGTAATTTACTCTTTAATTCATTAGTAAATAGAAAACCTTTAATAAAGTTAAAACCATATATTAAATGAGTAAAAAATATATAGTAAGCAGCGTTAATACATATTAATATATTTGTTTCGTATTTATAAATATCTAAAAATGCTTTTATCAATGCAACTATATATAAAATATACCCAATACCATATAAAATCAATAAAAGATTACTAAAAAATATAGAAAATATACTACTTACGACAAACACAAAAAAAATACTAGGTATAAAATATTTCAATTTAAAAGATGTTTCTGGATATTTTTTTGCAAAAAATCCCCTATGTAATCCATATTGTCCAATTTGTTTTAAATGTCTTTTAAACCCACTTCTTCTATGATGATAAACTATTAAATCGGGATCATATAATATTTTACCATTAGTTTTTTTTAATAAATCTAAACAAAATAAAGTATCTTCACCTGGCCAGTATTTACTATTAAATCCATTTACAGTAATAAATGCGTTTTTTCTGACAGATAGGTTAACAGAAGGCCAATCATTAACAAATTTTTTCTTCCCAGTAGAAATATATCTTTCAGGATTCCCACCAGATATAGAGCTTAAAAATACAGCACCAGAAACTTTCTGCCAAAAGTCGTCGTTTCTTGGAGTAATGGCTGGGCCACCAACAGCAACAATATTTTTATCCTCAAAATCTTTATCTAATAAATCTAGTAAATTTTTTTCTGGATATGCATCATCATCAATAAATACTAATATTTCTCCATTTGCATCATTTATTGCTAAACTTCTTTTTTCTGCTGGTCCACAATTACCAGATGCTATTTGTTTAGTTTTTTGAGAATTAAAATTATTATCTATCTCATCTGGATAAATGATAATTTCATAATCATTTCTTTCTATTTCTAATATTTTAGGAATAGATTCTTTGATGTAATTATTTATTTCTTTTACTGGAATTATAAAAGAATATTTAATCATTCTATTTTTTTATTTTTTCTCTAAAATATTCAATAGTTTTCTTTAAACCATCTTCTAATTTAATTTTTGGTTCCCAATTTAATTTTTCTTTAGCTAGATCTATAACAGGTTTTCTCTGTTTTGGATCATCTTGTGGGAGGTCTTTGAAAATTATTTTACTTTTACTTTCTGGAATTAATTTCAATATTAGTTCCGCTAATTCTTTCATTGTAAATTCATTAGGATTGCCAATATTTACCGGACCTATAAAATCTCTATCATTATTCATCATTTTAATCATTCCATCTATCAAATCATCAATATATTGAAACGATCTAGTTTGATCACCTGTCCCAAATATTGTTATATCTTCATTTTTAAGCGCCTGCATAATAAAATTAGAAACAACTCTTCCATCATTCTCTGCCATTTTTGGACCATAGGTATTAAATATTCTTATAACTCTAATTTTAGTATTAAATTGTCTATTGTAGTCAAAAAATAAAGTTTCAGCGCATCTTTTGCCTTCATCATAACAAGATCTTATACCTATGGTATTTACATTCCCCCAATAAGATTCTGGTTGAGGATGAATCATAGGATCACCATAAATTTCAGAAGTAGAAGATTGTAATATTCTGGCATTATTATCTCTAGCTAGATCTAACATATTAATAGCACCCATTACAGAAGTCTTAGTAGTTTTAACAGGATTAAATTGATAATGAATAGGAGATGCCGGGCAAGCTAAATTATAAATTTCATCTACCCTAGTCCAAAAAGGAATAGTTACATCATGTAATACAAATGTAAAATTAGGATTAGATGATAATTCGTTTATATTTTCTTTGCTACAAGTTTGTAAATTATCCAAACAAACAACCTCATTGCCTTCATCTAATAATCTTTTACATAAATGTGACCCAACAAAACCAGCTCCACCTGTAACTAATATTTTTTTTGCCATTTATATTTTATTAAAAATCTTATATCAAATTCTACGCCCATTTTTCACGAAAATCAATAAATTGTATCAGCCAAATTATTTATTTGTCTAGTTTTGCACAATAAAATTAATATTTAATATAAAACAAAATTTAGGAATATTAATAAAGAATTAATATAGAAATTAATGTTGCATGTTTTAGTGTTTGATATGTTTGTAATAGTTTAATTTTAAAACAAAACATGGAAAAAGAAATTATCTATACTTTTATAGATAATCAAAATTTAAATCTAGGTGTGTTGGAACTTGGTTGGAAATTAGATTATCAAAGATTTTATATTTATCTTAAAGAAAAATATAAATCAAATAAAATGTTTTTATTTATTGGCTTTATTGAGAAAAATAAAAATTTATATGAATATTTAAAAAACATTGGTTATATCTTAGTTTTTAAAAATATTTTAATAAATAATAATGGTAAAATAAAAGGAAATGTAGATTCTTTAATGATTTTAAATATTATGATTTATTTTAATATTTATAATAAATGTATCGTAGTTACTGGCGATGGTGATTTTGATTGCATTGTTAAATATCTAATATCAAATAATAAATTTTATAAATTAATTATTCCAAATAGAAAAAAGCTTTCTATGTTATTAAAAACAGTTACCCCTAATAAATTTTTAATTTTTTTAAATGATTGTAAATTTTTAGAAAACAAAAATACTACGACAAAATCGTAGTATTTTTATCTGGGGGTCTGAATTAAGTACTAACGCTTAAGCTATGCCCTACCAATAGTAAGTATTATTATTTTATCATAGTATTCATTTTTGTCAATTTATTGTATCAGTCAAATTATTTATTTGCCTAGTTTTACACAATAAAATTAAAAAACGTTAAAATATATATTTTAGTTTAATAAAAAATGCCCCATTGTGCGGGGCAAAGAAATTACAATAATAGTTATTACCTATTACTGGTTTTGTACAAAAGCTTTTTTTAGTTCAAGATGTCTAAGTGCCATATCTTTAATCATTTTCTTCAATTTATTGTTAAGAATTTCTGCTTTGAATATTCTGACATTTTCTATCCAAGAATGTATCATAGATGGCTCTACTTCTTGGCTATTGAACCAATGTTCATATTTTATCACTTCAAAAATAGTGTTGGCATTTGATTCAATATCTTCATAAAAAATGCCTATTAGTATTAACCCAATTAGCGAATAAATACCATAAGCTATAAACCAGATAACAACGAGAATAGACAGTGCAAATGCAACTATCATTGGACTTGATATAAGTCCAATAAAATAAAAAGCTATATTATTATAAAAAATATCGTAAACTATTTTACTTTTGTCACCTTGCAAAAAAAGTTTATAAATATTATTTCCAACAAACACAAACAATGGGAACTGAAAGATGAAATAAAAAATCATAGCCAGTGAGAAAAAATTCCTTCTGATTGAGTAAACAAAATCACCCAGTTTCGTAGGCATAGTCCCTCCCATAGAAAATAATTGAATTTGAAAAGTGCCAATAGCACAACTATAAGGCTACTACTTTAAATTAATAAGGTCAAATTATATCTTATTTTCTTCTTTTTCTAACAACATAAAGAGGTCTATTTTTCACTTCATTTTCAATATTAGCAATATATAATGCTATAAGTCCAAGTGAACTCAAAACTATACCAATTAAAAATGCATTAACTATTGCAAGTAAAGCAGATCCAGTAAAACTCAAAGCAAAATCACTATGAGTAAAATATCTTCCAATAAAAATAAATAATCCAAGAGGTCCAAAGAAAATAGTAATAAGAGCACCTAAATATCCAGCTATTTTAAGTGGGAAAAGACTATGATTAATAAAACTATTTAAAGCTAATTTTGTTAATTTTACAACATCATAACTAGCCTTTCCAAATTTTCTCTCGTTAGCATTAAAATATATATAATCACGTTTAAAACCAAGCCAATCAATCAATGCCCTTGTCATTCTTTTTCTTTCAGTAAATTTTAGAAAAGATTCAATAACAGATTTGTCAATAATCCTAAAATCAGTAGCACGAGGAATAATTTTAGTATCAGAAATTCTATTCATTACAGAATAATATAACTTAGATCCCATTTTCTTTATAATTCCCTCGCCCTTGTTATGTTCTCTAACACCAATAACGACATCAAAACCTTCTTCCCATTTTTTAATAAAATTAGGAATAAGTTCTATGGGGTGTTGTAAATCAGCATCTATCATCAAGCAAGCGTCGCCATCTGCATTTTCTATTCCAGCAGTTAATGCTATTTCTTTACCAAAATTACGGGCAAAATCTAAAGTTTTAATAATGATATTAGTTTTATTGTCATCTTCAAGTTTGTATAATTCATTAATAGAAGAATCAGAACTGCCATCATTAATAAAAAGAAGTTCAAATAAATATTTATCTTTTAATTGTTCATTAATTTTTAAGAATTCTTCAAAAAATAGAGGGACATTCTCTTTCTCATTATATATTGGAATAATTATAGATATTAATTTCATATTAAAATAATATAGTATTAATAATATTTAAATATTACGATATATAACGAATTAATGCAATCTAAAAAAATAAGGACACAAAAGCGAAAGCTAATGTGTCCATTTTTCATACCATATTTAAAATCTCATTGATCATTCTAATTTGGTTCAATGGAATATTTTCGGCTACACAAAGATCTTTTACTATATATTTTTTTAAATCTTCTTTATTTATTGCCCATTCCATATAAATTCTTCTAGTAGCATTAAAAAAGAAACTATTTTCATTCATTATAAAAATAAGAAGAAAAAATGTAATCATATCCCTTTCTTTTAAATTATCTTTGAATTCAAATCTTCTGCTAATAGGAATATTTGGGTTAAAAAATATAGTATTATATTTTTTTCCTGTTTTATAATATCTTTTTAATTCATCAAGTGGAGAAATGGAAGTTTTGTCAGCAAGTCTAAATATATCAACGATAGGATTTCTTTTAAATTTGTCCGGTAATTCTCCGTCTATTCTAGTATTGAACCAATCATGTCTTTCTATGCAAAGAAAAATAGCTGTTTTTGCTGGGTCATTTTTGTAAAAAAATACATCTTCAACGAGTGCCTTACTTATAAACCCGCGGTTTTTATTCTTTCCATAAAAACGGCTTATATCATGGAAAATTGCTGACCATTTTAAAATGTGTATGGTTTCGTCTTTTATGTCATTAAACATTTGGTCATGCATAGCAATGTCTTCAGCTATTTTTTTAGCTCGATTATATACATTAACAGAATGAGCAAAACCATGATCGGTATTCTTATAAAACTCATTTACGACTCCCACCGTATGATCTATAAAAATAGTTTCGCGAGCAGATGAATTTATATTTTGATGATAAAAATCCGATCTTTCCATAAAAGGTGGGAAAGAAACAATACTAGCAATTATTTCTACTAAAAAATCAATATCAATATCTTTAATATCAATTAAGTAGTTAAACATAGTTAGTCGTCCTCCAGTTTGTTTGTTGTTGATATAAAATACATTAAATCATAAAAAAAGTAAATAAAAAACATTAATATATAGGTGCAAGGTATGCCTTGCACCTACCACACAAATTAAAATCCAATATAATTAAATCCAGATTCGGTAATTTTATCTTTATTTAAACAATTTCTACAATCTAATATATTTTTATTATTTAAAGTTTCTTTAATTGAGTTATAATCAAAATTTACAAATTCATTCCATTCTGTTGCAATAACAACACAATCAGATGATTGGCATGCAGACTCTATAGAATTCATATAATTTAAATTCTTATCATTAAATTCTTTTTTAGCTTCATCTGTGGCCTTAGGATCAAAAGCATTTACAATAGTTCCAAGTTTTATTAATCTTTTTATTAAATAAATAGATTGAGATTTTCTAATATCACTAGTGCCTGGCTTAAAAGATAAACCAAGAACTGTAATCTTCTTGCCTTCTAAATTTTCTCCAATTAATCTTTTCAATTTATTTACGACAATATTAATTTGTCCAGAATTAATTTTTTTTACTTCTTCTAATATTCCAAAGTCAACATTATATTCATTTGCTGTATTTATCATACCAGAAACATCTTTTGGAAAACACCCACCACTATATCCAAGCCCAGGGTAAAGAAAAGATCTTCCTATTCTAGAATCCATGCCAATACCGTCCATAACCTCTTTTGAGATAGCCCCGGTTTCATCACAAATTCTAGCAATAGAATTAGCAAAAGAAATTTTCATTGCTAAGAAAGAATTAGCAGTAACTTTTAATAATTCAGCGCTCTCCACCTTTGTTCTAAGTATTCTTTTTTCAAAAAGCGGTAAATTATCTAAATATTTTTTACTAGTATTGTTAAAAGCATAATCAATAAATTTTTCATAATTTATAACCTTAGAAAAAGAGTCAACATTTTTATATATCTCTATAATTTTATTTGCAGCTTCATTATTTCTAGCACCAACAACCAATCTGTCAAAAAATAGAGTATCAAAAACAGCAGACGCCTCTCTTAAGAATTCTGGTGCAGATACAACATCTATCTTAATGTTTTTTTTGTTCTTTTCTTGAATCATTTTCTCTAGTCTTCTAGCAGTTTCAACGGGTACGGTAGATTTTTGAACTATAATTAAGTCTGAATTTGCATTTTCTATAATAGAAGAAACTGATTCAAAAACATATTTTAAATCAACACTACCATCTTCATTTGATGGAGTTCCAACACAAATAAAAACAATATTAGAATTTGGTATAGATTCAGAATATGAAGTGGTAGGAATAAGATTTCCAATAGTAATAGCTCTCTCAACAAAGCCATCAATACCAGGTTCATAAAAAGGAGATTTACCTGATTTAATAGTATTTATCTTATTTTCATCAGTATCAATTGTATAAGTTCTATATCCAGCATTAGCAAATACAGCAGCGGTAGTAAGCCCAACAAATCCCGTACCAACAATAGAAATAATATCTTGCATATCTTTATTTTTAGTTTATTTTAATAAAATAATATTATGATAAATGCATGAAAAATGCAAATCTGGTTATAACTTAAATAATAATATTTTCGTTCATTTGTGAACTCCTTTGATATCTTAATTGAGTGGAACACTATGGAAAGAAAATATTATTATTTAAATTTTTATTAATTTATTTTTTAAAATATTCCTTAAGTACATCTCTAGCAATAGGAAGTGCAACAGTAGATCCTTCCCCACCATTTTCAACAAGAACAGTAACAACAATTTCCGGATTATCAAAAGGTGCAAAACCAGTAAAAACAGCATTTAATTGTGTTTTATTTGCAACTTCAGCAGTACCAGTTTTACCAGCAGCATCTATATTTAAAGATCTAAGTCCTCTACATGTTCCATTTTTAGCGTCATCAACACATAGTTTCATAGAATCTCTAATAATTTTAGTAGTATTTTGAGATACAATATTAGATAAATAAACATTCCCCTGTACTTTTGAAACAAGATTATTATTCTCATCAAGTATGGAATCAACCACCCTAGGCTCATAACTAGTGCCATTATTAGCAAAATAGCTAGTGTACATAGCTATTTGCATAGGAGTTAATAACAAATCCCCTTGCCCAATAGATGTATTATAAGTATTACCAAGAGTCCAAATCTCATCTCTAGTACTATTTTTCCACTCTGGTGTAGGTATAAAACCCGGCACTTCGTATGGTAAATCTATGCCAGTTTTTTGATCTAGTTTAAATTTCTTAAAATATTCAACCATTTTATCTATACCAAGTCCACGGAAATCACCAAAACCACCACCAACATAATAGAAATAAATATCTGATGATTGAGCTAATGCATGATAAATATTCATTTTGCCAAGACCATAAGGATCCCAACCTTTAAAAGTGTAGCTTACGTTAAGGCCATATTTATTTTTAACAACAATTTTACCAAGATCGTTTATAATCGTGTTCGTGTTTATAACGCCATCTTCAAGACCAGCAGAAGCCATAATGAGTTTAAAAGTTGATGCTGGCGGATATTTTCCACCTATAGCCCTATTAAAAAGAGGCTTATCTTCACTTGTAAAATACTCATTTATTTTATCAGAGTTTTTAAAAGAAAAGTCATTTGAATTATAAGATGGAAGACTAACAAGCCCAAGAATAGCGCCATTTTTTGGATTCATTGCGATAACAGTGCCACTCTTTAAATGATTTTTAGTAAGTGTAGTTTGTAATATTTCTTCTATTTTTTTTTGAAAATTATAATCAATAGATAACTTTAAATTATTACCAGGTTGTTGAGCTATTTCATTTGTTACTTTTATTTCTTTTCCAACATTATTAACTTCTATTTGTTCAGCCCCAGAAGATCCTTTTAGTTTATCTTCATAATATAATTCTAATCCATATTTACCCACATTATCATTTAATTTGTAATTTGGATATTTAGATATATCAGAATCATTTAATTTTCCAACATATCCAATAATACTAGACAAAGATTGAACATCAGAATTTTCATATTCCCTTATAAAATAAGGTTCAATAAGAAGTCCGCTAGTATTTTCTATATCTAATTTTACTTTGGATATTTTATCTAAATCATCCACCTCAACCAAAAATACTTTTTTATAAGATCTCGCAAATTTAATTTTATTTAATATTTTATCATCTAAATTTAATATTAATTTTAATTCATATTTTAATTTATTTAGTTCGTCTTCTTTTTTAGGAACATCGTAAGGAATATAATATAAATAATATATTGGGATATTATTCACCAATTTTTTAAAATTTTTATCAAAAATTATTCCTCTTTGAGGTTTTATTTCTATATTTCTAGTTTTATTACCATCAGAAAGCTCAGAATAGTAACTATTTTTTATTATTTGTAATTGATAAACTCTTGAAATTAATACAAATAAAATAAATGAGGTAAAAATAAAAAATGCTAGCACCTTTCCTTTTTTTATTTTATTTTTAGCAAATAAAAACTTATCAGACGATGGAGCTATATTATCGCCTTCTATACTTCTCTCGGAATAGTCTTCTATATTCTCATTTAGCACCTCCGAATCTTTAGTTGTTACATTTTCAATCTCCGACCAAAAATTCATAATTAATATATTTAATATCCGGCTTAAAAATAGATAAAATTAATATGGAATAAATAATTTCAAAAATAATAGAAAATAAAAATTCATAATTCATTTCTGGAATAATAATATTTTTATAATAAAGATAGTTAAATAAAAATAATATTAGATAAAACAAAGCTTTAAAAATAATAACAGATAATATAACAAGTATAATGAATCTATAATAATCAGTTATAAACAATGGTCCTTTGTTAAGATAAAATATTATAGTTGCAGAAAATAAGTAGGTAGGAATTAATATAAAAATATTATAGTTAGAATATATGCTACTTAAAAAAGCTATTATAAACATAGGAATTATTATTTTTTTAATATTTTTCGTGCTTACACACACTAATATAGATACTATTAAAAAAATATTTATAGAAGATAAATATAGAGCATTAAAAGGATCTAAAAAACCAAACTGAAAAGCAACAACCGACAATAAGAATACCGAAAGAATAAAATAATTATTAAATTTTGAAATTAGATTAATCATAGAATGATTTTAATAAAAATATGAAAAAATAGAAATATATATTTACATATTTTAATATTAATTTGGCATTATTACGCTAACAACTCTGAAGTTTTCAAAAGGAATTACTGGTGAAACCGTCACGTCTTGAAAAAAATCTGATGGTTTATATTCTACTTTAGAGATTTTCCCTATTATTAATCCAGAAGGAACATTATTTTCTATACCACTTGTAACAACAACATCATCGTTTCGTATCGGTTCTTTGATTGATACATAATTAAGCTTAAAATTCAATCCATAATTTCCGTTTATTATGCCTATACTATGATCATACCCAGATACCGTAGCAGCAACTTCGCTTGATTTATCTATTGTTAATAAAACCACAGAAGAATTATCATTTACTTGTTTTATTTTGCCAATTAAAAAACCATTTTTAAAAATAACAGGATAACCGACATCTATTCCATCTTTTTTGCCAATATTTATTGTTATTGTGTTATCAATTTCTTTATTTATAGTTAGTATTTTTGCAAATTTATAATTATAATTTTTAACAAAATTCATACTTTCATTTACTATTTCATTTTCCTTATTTTTTTCAGTAATAGAATTAATTTTATAGATAAGATCTTCATTTTCATTTTTTAATGCCTCATTTTCTTTTAATATATTTGAAATATTAGAAATTATACTTATTTTATCATTAGAATATGAAGAAATAGAATTTAAATTCGCAGTAATGTTATTAGAAATACTTCTAACAAAATTTGATGGAAAACTAAAAACATCAAACTTCAAAAACACAAAAGAAGTAAGAAGGATAATAACACCTAAAATTAAAAAAATTTTTTTCATGTCTAGTTCATTTTTGTATAAATATCTTTATATTTTGTCATGTCTGCTAATATCATTCCTATGCCCCTAATAACACTCATAGAAGGATCGTCGGCGGTATAAGTAGTAATTTTAGTTTGTTTAGATATTCTTTCTTTAAGACCATCAATAAGAGACCCGCCTCCAGAAAGAATAATGCCTTTTTCGTATATATCATTTAAAATTTCAGGTGGTGTTGCTTCAAGTACAAACTCAATATTAGCAACTATAGTTTCTATATTTTTATCAATAGCGTTAGATATGTCTATATTAGTAACAATAACTTCTTTCGGCATTCCAGTAGCAAGATCTCTGCCTTTAACTTTTATTTTTTTTTCTTTATTTTCAAGGGCTGTACCAATATTTTTCTTTATATTTTCAGCAGTAGTTTCTCCTATTAATATACTAAATTTATCTCTTATGTAAGAAATAATATTTTGATCCATACTCTTACTTCCAAAAGGTATAGATTTATAAGCCATTATACCGCCAGTAGATATTGTGATTATTTCAGTTCTTCCTGCACCAAATTCTACAACAAAATTACCTATGGAATCTAATATTTTCAATCTATTACCTATGGCAGTAGCTATACATTTGTCTATTGTATAAATATTTTTAATACCAGTTGCAAGAATTACATCATTAACAGCTTTTCTTTCAACTTCAGTAATATCAAGTGGAATAGAAATTAATGCTTGAGAATTTAAAAAATTACCATAATCTCTTCTGATTTTTTTCATAAAATAGTCAATCATTTTCTCTGTGGCTTCAAAGTTTGATATAACTCCATTTTCTATTGGTTTTATAATATCAATATAGCTAGGAACTCTTCCTATCATTTCTTTTGCTTTTTGACCTATAGCAATTACTTGGTTGTTTTTTGTATTAATAGAAATAACAGTAGGTTCATTTAGAACTACTCCTTTTTTATCAAGATAAACAACTATTTTATCAGTTCCTATATCTATTCCTATTCCTTGTGGTTTAAATAAATTTGAGAAAAACATTTGTTCGGTTATTAGTTATAAAGTTAATATTTTTACACATAAATTGTAATGTATTTTGAGAAAAATACAATCAATTTAAAATATGCCAACAATAGAAAAATAAAATAATATTCCCCATATGGAGAATATTATTTATACTATATAATTTCAGAAATATCTTTTAATTCTGTTTTATTATCTTTTCTAGTTTTAAATTCAATTTTATTTTCTGCCAAATTTCTATCACCTATTATTATAATATTTGGGCAACCAATTAGATCTGCATCTTTTAATTTTGTTCCAGCAGATTCATCTCTATCATCAAGTAATACATCAAATCCTTTTGAAGTTAAACTATTATAAATCTCCTTTGATTTATTTGATACATTTTCAGAATTACCTAGAGCAACTATGTGATATACAAATGGTGCAATAGATTCTGGCCATATAATCCCATTTTCATCATGAGAAACTTCTACAATAGCACCCATAATTCTGGTTATTCCTATCCCATAACATCCCATAATAGGATTTTTCTTATTCCCTGTCTTGTCTTGGAATGTTAAATCAAAAGCTTCAGAATATTTTGTTTCTAATGAGAATATATTTCCAACCTCTATTGCTTTTCTTGTTTTTAAATCTTTATTTCCACAAACATTACAAGAATAATCAAATTTTTCAATAACTTCCTTGTTCATACCAAGGTTACATTTCTCGCAAACATATATCAAATCTTCTCCTGCATCTGTAAATGTTTGAAATTCATGAGAAAGTTTTTTAGTAAAAGCTCCACCATCAGCAACAGCTACAATTGTGTTATCGCCTATTCCAAGTCTATTATATACATTAATATAAGCTTGTTTTACTTGTTCATAATATATTTCAAAATCTTCTTCTGTTTCATGAAAAGAATACATATCTTTCATTTTAAATTCTCTACATCTAAGAATACCAGATTTAGCACGTTCTTCGTTTCTAAATTTCGTTTGGATTTGGTAAAGAGATAGTGGTAAGTCTTTATAAGAATTTATAAATTGTTTTGCAATAGGAGTAACCATTTCTTCATGAGTAGCGCCTAGTGCGTATTCGCTTCCAGTAACCCCAGTTGTTTTAAATAGAACATCCATACCCCATCTTCCAGTGTCTAACCAATTTTGTTTTGGTGTTAATCCTGGCATAAGAATTTCTTGACCACCAACTGCATTCATTTCTTCTCTAACTATTTTTTCTATTTTAGAAATAACTCTTAATCCTAATGATAAATAGGAAAAAACTCCAGCAATTTCTTTTTTAACAAAGCAAGCTTGCAAAAGAAGTTTAGCATTTAATGAAATTTCATCAGTTGGTAAATTTTTTTGTGTCTTGTAAAGTATTTTTGATAACAACATAAACGTAATAATTATTTTTTATTTTAGAATATAATTTCCAACATCTTTAAATGTTACAATTACAAGCAATAACATTAAAAGTAAAAAACCAATTCCATTTGCTATTAATTCAAATTTTTCATTAAGTGGGGCACCTTTTATCTTTTCAAAAACTAAGAATAATAATCTTCCGCCATCAAGAGCTGGAAAAGGAATTATATTTATAATAGCTAAGTTCAAAGAAATCTGAGCAATTATATATAATACATAAGAAAAACCTTGTTTTATAGCTTCTCCTGTAATAAATGTGATTCCTATTGGGCCAGATAACCCTTCTGGAAGTCCATGCCCAGAAAATATACTAGCCATCATAGATCCCAATCCTTGGAACATTCCTGTTACAAAAAATCCTGTTGTTTGGAATGTTTTTGGAATAGCTTGAATAGGATTATATCTTATAACTGCTACTTTTGCGAAATCTATACCAAATACTTCTTTGTTAAGACTTTTATTAAATTCTTTGTTAAGACTTGTAATTTGTTTTTCTTTGCCAGAAGAATCTTTTAATAATAAATTTACTCCATTAGAAGTTTGTAATGTCTTATTTAATAAATCTAAGTCTGTTATTTTTTGGTTGTTTACACTTATAATATCATCTCCTGATTTAATACCTGCTTTTTCGGCAGCAGATCCTGGCAAAACAGATCTTATAAGCATTCTTTCATTTGAAAATTGGGCTCCATTATAATTTTGGTTTGGGTTTACAATATCTGGCATCCCAACAACAAGTCCAACATAAATTAAAATAATAGCAAAAACAAGATTCATAAATACTCCAGCAGATAATACCACGGCTCTTTGCCATATTTTTTTAGATCCAAAAGAATCATTGTCCGGAAGATGTTGAGAATCTTTTTCTTCTACAACCTCGTTCGTTGTGGGAGAACTAAGTTTATTCGCTTCTTCACTGTTACCATCTTCTCCTTTTATTTTACAGAAACCACCAATAAGTATAGCTCTTATAGAATAAAGTATTCCAGTTTTTTTACTAGTATATTTAAAAATAATTGGGCCCATGCCAATAGCAAATTCTTCAACTTTCATTCCAAATTTTCTGGCAGTAATATAGTGACCAAATTCATGGATAGTAACAAGGAATGATATTATTAATAGAACAACAATAATAGTTAGAAACATAAATATAATTTTAAAATTTAAAATTTATCTTTACACAGTCATTACTTCCTCTTCTTTTTTCTTTCTTATTTCCTCTACCTTTTCATTAAATTCTTTAGTAACACTGTCTAGATCTTCAAGAATAGATTTTTTTAAATCTTCATCTTTTTCGTCTTTCATAGAATTTTTTAATTCTTCTCTTATTTTCCTTATTTCTATTCTACAATTTTCACATTTAACACCAACAACTTTTAGTAAATCTTTTCTTTTGTCTTCTGTCATTTCTGGTAAATTTATTCTAAGAACAGATCCATCACTATTAGGGTTTAAACCAATGTTAGACGCCATGATTGCTTTTTCTATTTCTTTTATAAGAGATTTATCCCAAGGATCTATTAATATTTGTCTAGCTTCTGGAATAGAAATATTACCACAACTTTTAAGTGGCATAAGTGATCCATAAGCATCAACTTTTATATCTTCAACTAAGCTAACAGATGCTCTCCCGGTTCTAATAGTAGAAAGTTCTTTAACTAAAAAATCAATAGCAGATTGAAATTTAACTTTTTCAGAATTTAAATCCATAAAATTAACAAATTAATGATTATCTAGAATAATAAATATAATATTAATATAAATACGAAAATATAACAACATAAAATCTAATTATAATATTTTCGTTTATTTATAGCTACTTAATGTATATCTTTATTTTTGCACTATCTATTTCTTGTTGTAAATACGTATTAATATCCATAGATTTTACAAAAATATGAGCAATTCTAACTTTCGGAATATCTATTGTATCTATTTTGTCCAATAATTTAATAATATGATAACCATTAGAAGATTTTATTACGCCACTATACTCTCCATCTTTCAATGCAAAAGCAGCATTTTTTATAGATTCTTCCATAGAATCTCTAGATAACCACCCCAAGTCCCCATATTCTTCAGATGATGTCTTATCTTCGCTGAATTCTTTTGCTAATGTAGAAAACATATCAATCTCTTGACCAAGTTTATTTTTGGTTACAGCATTATTTGACGCTTTTATTTGATTATAAATATTAGTTATTTTTTCAATTTTATCTTTATTTATAATAGGATCATTAGATATTATAGTATCTAATTTATTTTTTATTATAATAGGTTCTATAAAATTTTTCTTAAATTCATCAAGAGACATATTATAAGTATCTTTTATTATTTTTGCAGTATCATCTATACTACCAGTTTCATAGTCAAGATTTTTAATTTCATCAAAAACTTCCCTATCTGTAGGCTTTATATTATATTTTAATGATAATGTTTCTAAAATAGAATTTTTTATAAGCTTAGAGGTAACTTCATTTTTAATAGCTTCTGGGTTTATTGTTGTATTATTATTTTCATTTTCATTTTGTTTTTTGTAAAAATTATTTAAATAATCATAAAATTTAAAATAATCAACATATGATACTTTATTGCCATTAATTTTTATCGCTGGCATATTCATTATTTTTGCATAAGTTATAGCAAAAAATGATCTATCATTAGATTTATATATATTATTTTCAATAATCATATTTGAAATAAGTAAAGCAATAAATAACAAAAAAAATACAAAAAATTTAAAAAATAATTTATTACTTAACAATTCTTTAATTTTATCAAAACTTTTTTTAATTAATTCTTTCTTATCCATTTTTATTTAATATTATTCTTTTCCAAAAAAGAAATTTATCCATTTATTATAATTAGAGATATTTTTGTTTTTGTTTATAATGTCATTTTTTTTATTTATTTGAATTTCTTTTTTACCATCATTTACAACAACAACATTTTCACCATCGGCCATCATGTTTAAATCTTCTCTAGCCATTTTTTCTTTACTTGTTTCATCGTTATAATTTTTTATTAGATTTTTAATTTCATTATTTTTGTTTTTAATATCCTCAGATTGTGAATATAAATCATTTATATTTTTTTCTTCATTTTTATTTTTTAGCAAAACATTAATAACCCCAACAAAAACAAACAAAAAAACAACTAGACTTATAACTAGGAAAACTTTAAGAGTATATTTTTGTTTTTTAAATTTCAAGGAAGACTCCTGACGATCTTTTATCATGATGGTAATTATACGATAATATGTTTATTTTGTCATTCAAATATGGTTCAACTAACTTTTTAAAATATCGTTTAATCTATCACTTCCTATTTTTTCTTTTAATTTGTAAGCAAGACCTATAAGTTCTTCTTCACTTAAATTGTCAAATTTTCCTTTTTGTCCTTCGTCTTGTATTAATTTTTCTTTTCTTTCGTTTATTAATTGTTGAATATCAAAAGGATCTTTAATATTATTGATTTCTAAATTAGTTTCAGCATTTTCAGTTTCTATTTTTAAATCTCCAAAATTAAATACAGTTTTAATAATACCATTTTTTGTAAATGATATAGATTTAATATCTCTAAGGTTTATTTCCGTAACATTTTTATTAAAAATACTTGTCTGTGTTATATCAAAAATTCTATAATTAGTAACCACTAAAGAATCAAAAGTCCAAATAAAAAATGTTCTTACGCCCCAAAAAATTGCAAATACTAAACAAAACCAAAAAGCAACCAAGGCGGTATTTAAAAAAACGGTATTATTTTTTATTTGCATTATAAAATATAAAGACACAAAAGAAAAAGTTAAAATAAATAATGTTATAAATATATCTTTAAATAGAGATAAAAAATATTTTCTAACTACCACTATAATTTTTTCATCAATTTTTAAATTTTTAATAATTTCTTTCATTTTTAATAATTTAATAATAAAACCAATTTCTAATGTTTATATTGTACATTAAATTATTAAAATATAAAATAAACTTTACAAATTCATTAAAATATGTTTTAATCCAAATAAATTCATCCTATGGGAGGATATAATATGAAAAGAAAAATACATTTTTTCATATTCTTTATTATTGTTTTCTTTTTAGCTATTGCTGCGTTTGGTTATGCACTTTCAAATACTGTTGTTGTTGAAAAAGGTGATCTTGTTAGTTTTGAATTGAAGGACATGAATGCTTCTGGAATTGTAAAAAGTATAGACGAAAAAGGTAACGCAACTGTAATTATTGATTTTTATATGTATAAAGGTTCATATAAAATCAAAACAATGACGAAATTTACAGAAAAAAATGGAATGTTTTATTGTGCTGGGTTTGAACCGCCTCCAAAGGGTGATAAAAGTTATGATAAAAACGGTTATCAAACCATATCAGTTTTTTCTCTAATGGACAAAAGACAAAATCCAATGGAACGAGTTGTAGAAAAAAGGTATTTGCATGTCATTAAAAGACAAGCAGAAACAAATGATCTCGCGGCAGAATATGTAAAATTGTTCAAACCGCAAGATGAAATACGTTTTAAGACGATAAAAAAAGTTAGTTTTGCAAAATATGCGAATAGTAAAGGTATAGAATCGTTGAAGAAAAAAGCCTTAGCGCTAGGATATCAGATTAATGAAGAAGAAAAGATATTTTCTAAACCAATTATATTCGCTAGAGCTACTTTTATAATGATGACAGATACTGGTGATGCGGTAATAAGAATCAACAATACATACACCGAACCATTAAAGCAAAGTGCAGATTCTATTCTAGAATCAATGTATATGGCTGATAATGATAATATAGTAATACCGAGAGCCAATTTTTATAAGTATGCAAGTCTTTATATAGAACCTTCGTATTAGGGAAATTTACCAACAGCTTTCTTGTTTTCAAGGAGCTGTTTTTTATTTTTAACTATTGCTATAATGTTTCTATTAACTTTAAATTTTAATAATTTATTTCTATGAAAAAAGTTAAATTGACTATCAAATACATTGTAGTGGCATCTTTATTAATAATAATGTTGCTTGGTGTTATATTGCCTATCATATCAACTCTAAAATAAATTATTATTTTAAATAAAAATACCACGAGATAATCTCTCGTGGATTTTTGTTAGGTTTTTGAAAACCTAACGTTTGTCTATAGTAATAAAGCCGTTTCTATCAGAATGAAACGACAGGAATAAAGAATCGTCATTGTTTTGTGGATCTTGTTTAAGTCTTTTTAGCGCATAAGCTGGCATTGGGTATGTTTTAAAGACATTACCCTCGCAAGTAAGCTGAATATGCTTAAAGACAAAACCAAGTTCAGAAAAAATTTTCCCAATTTTCCGAGCTGCCAAATAACAGTTCGGATGAACAAAAACCATTAAACAGTCTTCTTTTACACTACCTTCTTCCATGTACATATATAAGTACCTCCATGAAATTGTAAGATTATTTAATAATACTCTTTTCACTTGAAAAATCAATATGAACAGAAAATATTATGGTTAGTTTTTTATCTTTTTAGCATTTCTAGAAATACAGAATGAGGTATATCAACGCTTCCCTTGCCCATCATTTTTTTCTTTCCTTCTTTTTGTTTCTGCAAAAGCTTTAACTTTCTCGTATAATCTCCACCGGACATTTTAGCTAAAACATCTTTTCTCATAGCAGATATTCTTTCGGATGCTATAATTTTACCTCCAACTAATGCTTGAAGTTTTATTTCAAAAGACTCTCTAGAAAGTACAGATTTTAATTTTTCAACTATTCTTTTACCTTGTTTATAAGCATCTTCTCTATAAGTTAGTATAGATAAAGCATCTACAGGATCTCCAGCAACATCAACATCTAATTTAACTATGTCAGCTTTTCTAAAATCTAAATATTCATAGCTTAAAGAAGCATATCCTTTACTTACGCTTTTTAACTTATCATAAAAATCAACAAGAATGGATGCAAGAGGCATTTCATATTTCAATATTACCCTAGTTTCTTCAATATAACTCATACTCTTATAAGTACCATAATACTCTGGCATTATTTCCATCACTTGTCCAACAAATTCAGATTGAACAATAATTTCGCAAGATACAAATGGTTCAAAAATAGAATCAGTAAAACTTGGATCTTTTAATTCTTGTGGGCTATGAATAACTTCTTCTTTCCCATCCTTTAATGTAACCTTATATTCAACAGATGGAGTAGTTATTATTAAATCAAGATTATATTCTCTTGTTAATCTTTCGGAGATAATTTCTAAATGTAATAACCCTAAAAATCCACATCTAAAACCAAAACCAAGGCCATGACTAGCTTCTGGAACGTATTCAATAGCACTATCTGATAGAACTATTTCTTCCATAGCATCTCTTAAAATATTGAATTCAGAACTATCTTTACAAAATATTCCAGCAAATACAAAAGGTTTCACCTTTTTATATCCAGGTAGTGGTTCTACATGTGCATTTTTAAGTAACGTAATAGTATCTCCGACTTTAGTTTCAGAGATAGTTTTAATGTTCGTAACCAAATAACCAATTTGTCCAGTTTCAAGAGATCCTGTTGAAACCATATCAGGTTGAAGTAATCCAATTTCCAATACTTCCGCTTGAGTGTTTTTATTAATCAATTTAACTAAGTCACTCTTTTTAAGTGATCCATTAAAAATTCTAATATACATAACAGCACCGCGGTATTTATCATATTTAGAATCAAATATAAGAGCTTTTGTATTATCGTTTTCAATTTCACCTTTTGGAGATGGAATTCTTTCTATAACAGCATTAATAATATTCTCAACACCAAAACCCGTTTTAGCAGAAGCGTGGATAATGTCTTCTTTTTTACATCCAAGCAAATGAATAATTTCTCTTGAAACTCTTTCAATGTCAGAGTTTGGAAGATCTATTTTATTAATAACAGGAATAATTTCAAGACCTTGTTCAATGGCAAGATAAAGATTTGCAACTGTTTGAGCTTGAACACCTTGAGTAGCATCAACAACTAAAATAGCCCCTTCACAAGCAGCAAGAGATCTAGAAACCTCATAATTAAAATCAATATGACCAGGAGTATCAATTAAATTAAGTCTATAAAGCTCTCCGTTATAGGTATAGTCCATATTTACAGGAGTAAGTTTAATAGTAATACCCCTTTCTCTTTCAAGTTCCATACTATCTAGTAGTTGAGCTTGCATTTTTCTTTCTGGAACAGTATTTGTAATTTGCAAAAATCTATCGGCTAAAGTCGATTTACCATGATCAATATGAGCAATAATACAAAAATTTCTAATATGTTGTTGATTCATAAAGCTTTATAATTCAAAATGTTCTTATATTATACAGTAAAACAACGAAAAAACAATATTTTTATTCATATCTTAATGCCTCAATTGGATTTAATTTTGCAGCTCTTTTTGCAGGATAGTATCCAAAACCAATACCTATAAAAGTACACAATACAAAAGCAAACAATATATATGTAATATCAACACCACTGTTGATTTTCATAAATACACCCGTAACAAGATTTGCTAAACCAACTCCAAGTAATACACCAAAAAAACCACCAATAAAAGTAATAGCAACAGATTCTACTAAAAATTGAATGGATATATCATTAGCTTGAGCACCAACAGCTTTTCTTAGGCCTATTTCTTTTGTTCTTTCCATTACAGTTGTAAGCATCATATTCATAATACCAATACCAGCGACAACAAGTGATATGCCAGCGATAGAAGCAAGTAATATTGTAAAAATATTTGTTACATTTCCTATCGTTTTCATTAAGTCATCACTACTAAATATTTTAAAGTATTTTATTTTAGAATCAGATTTCAATCCCCTATTTTCCGTTAATATATTATATATTTTATCTTTAGCTATAGAAG
The DNA here is from genome assembly GCA_021780535.1 of bacterium. GTDB lineage: Bacteria > Patescibacteriota > Patescibacteriia > JAGPKW01 > JAGPKW01 > JAJXYN01. Next base: position 35,950 of record JAJXYN010000011.1, on the reverse strand, counting down.
GATCGGCATCTTTTTGTAATTGTATCCAAAGAAAGCCAGATTCGTTTCTTCCCAATAAGTATCTATGCATTGTTGTGATTGGTATAAAGATTCTATTATCATAATTAGCAATACCAAAGGCAAATTTTATAGATTTATTAACCCCAACTATTTTAAAAGACGTATTGTTGATTTTTAAATATTCTCCAACTGGATTTTTTTGACCAAACATATCTTTTGCAATTCCAGGACCTATTGTTATAACTTTTGAATAATTATCAACTTCATCTTGAGTAAAATCTCTTCCTTGTTCAATTTCTGATTTTAACTCATTATGAAACTCTAAATTAGAGGCCATAAGTATAAGAACTTGTTTGTTATTTTTATAAACAACCTTATATGTAGCAGAATCTAATGCGTAAGGAGCTCTAACTTCTGGTAGTTTTGCTATATCTTTGACATCCTGATCAGTGTAAAGTTTTATTTGTTGTTTACCACTTCTAATAAATTCAGAATTTGGAAGTATCTGCAACACATTAGCTCCCATGGATTGAATATCGCTTTCAAGAGATTTTTTGGCAGCATTGCCAATAGAAAGCATAGTAATAATAGACATAATACCAATAGTAATACCGAGAGTTGTTAAGACAGTTTTTGTTTTATTAGCCAAAAGATATTGTATAGTTTCATCAATTAAATCTCTAAATTTCATAGTAAATAGTCAAAATTTAAATTCTTTTATTCAATTCTTAATGCATCAATAGGATTCATTTTTGCAGCACGCCTAGCTGGATAAAATCCAAATATTATTCCAATAGCGCTAGAAACAAAGAAGGCTATCATTATTGCATTAATAGATATAAGACCTTTTAAATTCATTAATGGTATAACTAAATTAGACAATAGAACACCAAGTCCAACTCCAAAAATTCCACCAAGTAATGTTAATGCAATAGATTCCATTAAAAATTGTACACTTATTTCAAAAGTAGTAGCACCAACAGCTTTTCTTAGACCTATTTCTTTTGTTCTTTCAGCAACAATTCTAAGCATCATATTCATAATACCAATACCAGAGACTAAAAGTGATATTGCGGCAATTGCGGCAAGTAGTGATGTAAAAATAGAAGTAATATTACTAGTTAATTGTACAGCATCATCCTGGCTTGTTATTTTAAAATAATCTATCCCGTCATATTTTAATCCGCTGCTCTTAAATAAAGCTTGCTTAATATTATCTTTTAAATCAGTAACATCATAACCATCCTTAAAATACACCCATAATTCCAAAGCTTCGTTTCTGCCAGTTAAATAATTACCCATGGTTGTTATTGGCATAAAAATCATATTATTAAAATTTTGAATAGATAATTGTTTTTTCTTTGTAACTCCAATAACTTCAAAATTTGTATCGTTAATTTTTATAATTTTCCCTATAGCTGTTTCATTTTTAAAAAATTCATCTTTAACATCTGGCCCTATTATAGCAACTTTTTGTGCATTTCTTTCTTGTTCGGTTGTAAAAAATTTCCCTTGGTCAATTTCAAGTTTCACCTGATATTGTAAATTAGATTCAAGGCCAACGGTATTAAAAATAGCGTCATCTCTCTTGTATTTAATATCATAATTAGCAGAATCTAATTTATAAACATTGTCTGTATCAACACCAGAAATTTTTTTTATTGCTGATATATTTTCATTTGTAAATCCGTTTATATTTTTTCCAGAATCAGATATTTTAGTTGGGTCTAAATCTATAAATAAAACATTGTTACCAAATGATTCAACATCGCCTTTTATAGATTTTTGGGCAGCTTCGCCTATAGTAAGAATAGCAGTAACAGAAGTAATCCCAATGACAATACCTAAAATAGTTAGGATAGTACGACCCTTTTTAGCAGTAACAGAACTATAAGTTTCTTGTAATAAATCTAAAAATCTCATAAATTATAGTTTGATTTATTTTCTTAATTCTATTTTACTTTTTCCTCTAGGAGCATCTTCAATAACTTCACCATCTTGTATTTTTATAATTCTATTAGCATGCTCAGCAACAGAATCATCGTGAGTAATAATTATAATAGTAACACCTTGTTTTTTATTTAATTCATCAAAAGTATTTAAAACTATTTCTTCCGTTTTACTATCTAAATTACCAGTTGGCTCATCAGCCAAAATCATGGAAGGATTATTTATTAACGATCTAGCAATAGCAACTCTCTGCATTTGGCCACCAGATATTTGATTTGGTTTATTATTTATTCTTTCCATGTCAAAGCCAACATCTTCTAACGCCGCAAGAGCAATATTTTTTCTTTGATGTGTAGGAATTTCACTATTATAGATAAGAGGCATCATTACATTTTTTAAAACAGATACTCCATTTAAAAGGTTAAAAGATTGGAAAACAAACCCTATTCTTTTTTGTCTAATAGAGGCAAGCTGTTTGTCTTTCATTTTAGAAATATCTTTTCCGTCAAGAAAATATTTTCCAGAAGTTGGTGTATCTAATGCTCCCAATATATTCATTAAAGTTGATTTACCGGAACCAGATTTACCAATAATAGCAACAAATTCACCTTCTTTTATTTCAAAAGAAATACCCTTAAGGACTTTCGTAATATTATCGCCCTTGCCAAAATCTTTTTTGATATCTTCAATTTTAATTATAGTTTTTTTATTCATATAATTTAATTTGCGAAACTCATTCCTGTGTTTAATTTTTTCTTTTGTCTAATAATAACATTTTGGCCATTATCTATCCCAGAAATAATTTCTGTGTTGTCAGTGCCAACCAATCCTATTTGTACGCTTTTTTGTGATATTTCATCTTTTCCATTAGAATAGGTTTTAACAGTTTCTACATAATAACCACTATCATTTTGATTTATAGCGCCACTATCAACAAGTAGTATATTGTTTTTTTCTTTCGTTATAATTTTTGCGGAAGAATTCATACCAGTTTTTATTAGATCAAAATATTTTTTACTTTGATCAGTATCATTTTTTAATGATATTTTAATTTTATAATTAACAACATTAGTTTGGTCTATACTTGGAGTGGAATCTATTTCAGCAACCTCACCATTAATTTGCAAACCATCAAAAGCATCAAAAGTTATTATAGCTTTTTGACCAACTTGTATTTTAGCAGTATCGTTCTCGTTTATATTTATTTCTACTATTTTATTGTCAGATATTATATTAACTATAGGAGTTCCTGCAGCTACAAGGTCTGATTCTCTAATAGTTATACCGCCAACAACACCGTCAAACGGAGATTTTATATAATAATTAGCTAATTGGTCAGTAGCTGTAGCTAATGATACATTAGCTTGTTGCAATGCTATTTGATAAGATTTTATATCTAGTTTATCGGCACCAGAAATTAATTTATCATAAGCTTCTTGTTGTGCTTGTAAAGATGTTTGTGCAGAAGATAAATCAAGTGGCTGATTTTGTATAAGTGTATCTAAATTATTTTGAGCATCATTCAAAGAAGTTTTTAAAGTATTTATACCATAAACACCAGTTTGAGCACTTATAAGATTAGTTAAATACTCACTAGAAGAAGATGTATCTGTTTTTAAAGTAACATTATAAACTGGTATGTTATAGTATAATGTTCTTTTTCTATCATTATTGTAAGTAATCCAATAATCGTAAAGATTGTTCATTGCTCTCATGGACTCTGATATACTTTTAGCTGTGTCTATGGCAGTAGGCAAAAAATTCTCAATAGTTTGCTTATCTGAATATTTTGACAATGTTCTGTAGGTTATAACATTTTGATCGTATAAACTTTTCGCGCTTTTATAAGCTGATGTGGCACTTATTGCAAGATCTTGAGCTTTTTGTTTATCTTCCGGAGTATCAAAAGTAATAGAATTTATAGAATCATTCCAATATTTTGGCATTTCTCCAGACCAAAGAGATAATGGATCTTTTAATAAATTAGCATCTGTAGTTGAATTTCCTGTTATGTCTTGGTTTTGTATAGTATCTGTTAAATATAAAATTTTTTGTGCATCATTTATTATTGTTGCAAAACCAGCAAATGATGAATCTATATTATTTAAAGCAGAATCATAAGAATTATCTAATGCGGTAGTTGCATTATCTCTAGCGTCTTTTGCTTGTTGCAAAGTTATTGTTTGTGATAATTTTAATTTTTCTAAATTATCTTTTGCAGATTGCAAAGATAATTCTGCTTGAATTTTTGCTAAAGAATCTACGGGTTTTGTGATTTTGTCTAGATTGTTTTTACTGTTAGCGACGGCTATCTGAGCATTTTGAACTGTTTTTTCAATATCAGTAGTATCAAATTTTACAAGTAAATCGCCTTTTTTAACTTTATCTCCATTTTTAACTAAAATTTGATCAATATTTCCGGTAATCTTTGGCTTTATTGATATTTGGTTTTCTCCTGAAACTTTACCATCAGCTGCAACATAATCAGAGAAGTTGCCAATCTGGGCTTTAACAATTTTATAATCTTTTATATTTTGTTTATTTTTATTACTAATAATAACAATACCACTTATTATTAAGAGAACTATCGTTATTGGTATTATTATTTTAAATATTTTTTTCATCTTTAATTTTTAATTTTTAATTCTCATTATTTGCTAAATTATTATTCTTCTGCAAATTCTCTAATAAGAGTTTCTTCTTCTACTGTATCTTTTATTTTCATTTCTTCTGTTATTTTTTTATTTTTCCAATCTCCTTTTAAAAATATAATTATAGCAATTATAAACATTATAAATGTTGCTATTGGGTAAGACCAAAATATTCCATTATATCCAAGAGATGTAAATTTAGATAATATTAATGCTAATACAAAATTAATAAATAATTGGAAGGTCGTTAAAATCATTGAAGTTACAGTGTTTCCAGAGCCCATAAAAGCACCCATAAGAGTCATGGATATTCCCATCATTCCAAAAGTTACAGATAAAAATCTCATAAATTTAACACTAACATCTATAACAGCTGAATCATCTTGTATAAACATCTGAATTATAAATTTTGCAAAAACAAAGAAAATAACACTAATTAAAGTTAAAGCTAAAAAAGCCATTATAGCGCCTTTTTTTGCAATCTCCTCCGCTCTTTTTTTGTCGCCAGAGCCAATATTTTGTCCAACTAAAATGGAAACAGCAATCATAAAACCAAGTGCTGGTATGATTACAAAACTAAACATTCTAGTTCCAAGTCCATAAGCAGCTGTTAATATTGTGCCAAATCCAGTAACCAAAAACATCATTAAAATCATTCCAGAGGATCTAATTATTTGTTCCATTGATGATGGTAATCCGATTTTGAATATTTGTTTAATGAATTTAAAATCAGGGATTAAATTTTTAACAGAAATATGTATTTCATTTTTTTTATTAAAAAATAAAAAATACAAAGCAATAAGAGACCCAGCAATCTGACAAATAATAGTAGCAACAGCACTTCCAGTAACGCCCATAGCATGAATTCCAAAATTTCCAAATATAAAAATAGGATCAATAAAAAAATTTAATACAACTCCAAGAAACATGATATATGTAGCTTTTTTAACCTCTCCAACACCTCTCATTATTGATTGAAATACAAAAAATATAAAAGTAGAAGATAATCCAAGGCAAGAAACTTGAAGATATCCAGCAGCGTCATTAATAATTTCTGGGCCAGCACCAATTAATTTTAATAATGGAACAGATGTAAAAAATCCTACAACAGATAAAATCAATGACAATACTGTAACAGTTATCATCGTTTGTCCGGAAAATTTACTTATATTTTCTTTATCATTTTTGCCTTTATATTGAGAAACAAAAACAGACCCAGCAACAGTAAGACCGTTCGCGATAGCCATTATAAGAAATAATATTGGGAAAGAAATAGATATAGAAGCAATGGCGTTAGCACCAAGTTTTCCAACCCAGTAAGTGTCCACCAAGCTATATGCAACTTGTAAAATATTAACGAAAACTATGGGCACAGCAATTGTTAATATGGATTTTGTAATTGATTTATTTTTAATTTCCGTCATAATTTTATTTAGTCATTTTAGATAAATTTTTCATAGTATTTTGAATTTCTTCAATATCATCAGCTTTTATAAGAGAAACAATTTTATTATAAACCTTAAAAAACATAAATTTATCCCCAGGATTTATATTAAGTTCCGCTCTTAATTCAGAAGGAATAACTATTTGACCTCTTTCTCCTAATGTTGCTGACCCGCGAAACTCCGGGTTTACTGGACAATCTTCTTGTATGTGCATATTTTTTGAATAAAAATAATTTAAATATGATAAGTATGAAATATCATATCAAAAAAATAAAAAAATATCAACAAAATAAAATAAAAAACTGAATGAATTATCAGTTTTTTATTTTATTGATAAGCTTATTTATTTGATAATAAGTCCAGTACACATCCAACCAGATTCTATAGTATTAGTATCTAATTTATAAATACATGCAAATCCGCATCCTTTTTTAGTAGTAGATCCTTCAAATCTTAGGAAATCATCACCCTTGTTTACAACTTTATTAAAAGTTTTTTGGCCTCCAATGACACACTCTGATTTCGAATTTTTTATTATATTATAGATTGTATTTTGAATTTCAATATCAGTTTTTTTATTTCCAAAAATATCGTTTCCATATTTTGTAATATTTTTATAATATTTTATTTTGCTTGGTCCAAGTATTTTTTCTTTACACTCACCTTTATATGCTAATTTAGCAGATTTAATTTTATTTAGTTCGCATTTATTAGTGAATGTTTCAAAGATAGGATTACAAGGAGCTTTTATACATTCAATCTGTACCAAACCACAAACTGGTACATAACTTTTTGTACATGGTTTAATCTTACACTCACCAGTGTAAGCAACTTTTACTTTATTTGCCGTGCAAGTATTACTATAAGTAACACCGTCAACCCCACAAACAGGTGTATAATCCGTGGTGCAGGCTCTTTTTTCCAATGCACCTACATTAGAAGAAAAAATAAAGAATATGGGCAATATTAATAAAAATATTTTTTTCATTTTATTATTTTAGATAATTATATTTATTACAACGATAAAATTATGTAATAGTAACAATCTATTTATTTAAAATCTCTTTTAATTTCTCTTGGATTTCTTTAGGATCAATAAGTCCTTTAGTTTCTTTCATGGTAAGCCCAACGAATACGTTAAATACTTTTTCATTACCAGCCTTATATTGTTCTAGCATGTTGGTATTAATAGAAATAATTTTATTTATTACTTCTTCAATATTTATAGATTCATTAGGGATAGTGATTTTTAATTCTTCTAAAGTTTTACTATTATCCCATATGTCTATTAAAAATTCTTTTGCTAAATTTCTAGTTATTTTTTTATTTACAACCAACTCTATTAATCCAATAAAATCCTCTTTAGTTATTTTTATAATTGTATTAATATTTTCATCTTCTTCGTTAGATTGATTAATTTGAGATAGTAAATCTCTACCAAACCAATTTAAAAATTCTTGTTTAATTTCTATAATTTTAGTACTAGACATTTGATCTATTAAATTTAGACAGTCATCTAAATAGTTAGCCAAAGTAATATTATCAACAACACTATATGAAATAGTTTTTGATAATCCAAGATTAAGATATTTATTAAATCTAGCGGAAGGCATTTCTGGCAATGTTTTTCTAATATTTTCTATCCAATCATCACTTATAATAACTGGCGTAATGTCGGGATCTGGAAAATATCTATAGTCAGCTGCCTCTTCTTTAGTTCTCATTTGAGATGTTATTCCTTTGTTGTCATTCCAAAGTCTAGTGGTTTTATTACTATCATTTTTAGTAATTCCTGTTTTTTCAAATTCTTCTTTTTGTCTAACTATTTCAAATTCAATAGCACGTACAAGAGATCTAAAAGAATTAAGATTTTTAACTTCCGCTATTGGAGTAAATTTTTCTCCATCTTCATCTTCAATTTTAAGATTAACATTAATATCAAATCTCATGTGTCCTTTTTCCATGTCACACTTAGAAACTCCGGTATATCTCATTCTTCTTCTTATTTCTCTAGCATAAAGCTCAGCTTCAATAGATGAAGTCATATCAGGTTTTGAAACTATTTCAAGAAGTGGAGTTCCACATCTATTATAATCTAAATAAGTATATTCAATACTCCTGTCATGAATAGATTTACCAGCATCTTCTTCAAGATGAGCTCTTTCAAGTTTAATTTTTTTAGAAATTAAAATTTCTTTTCCATTATTAGTTGTATTGATATTATCTGGAAGGAAAATCTCAATATAGCCACCAATATCTATAGGTTGGTCATATTGAGAAATTTGATATCCTTTTGGTAAATCAGGATAAAAATAACTTTTTCTATCCCATTTTGTATGTTTATTTATTTCACAATTCATAGCAAGACCAGCTTTTATGGCATAATCAATAGCTTGTTTGTTTATAACAGGGAGAGTACCTGGTTGCCCAGAACAAATGGGGCAAATATTTACATTGGGTCCAATATTAAAAGACTCATTGTCACAAGAACAAAATAATTTAGTTTTAGTATCAAGTTGAACATGAATTTCAAGACCAATTATAGTAGAATACTTATTCATAATTTTATTTAACTATATCTTTAAGGTTTGTGCTTATATTATTATAACTAATACTCCAAAGATTTTTATCTATACAAAACAATTTGGTAGAGGAGCTATTAAAACAAATATTATTCCCTTCTGTTGTAATTTGAACATTCCAATATTTACCAGATTTAGGATCTAATTCAATAGTATTTTCTTTTTTTGTTTCATTATCATAAATTTTTATGTAAGAATGGTAAAAATCACTGGAAGGAGTTTGACCGAAAGTAATTGTATATTTTCCAAGATTTATACTTTTTGCATCAACGTTTTGTTGATAATTAAAGAAATAATCTAGTGGAGATATTTTAATAGAAAAACCAAAGAAAAGTACAACAGCAATTATAAGTACAAATAATCCAATTTTAATAAGTTTCTTAGCAATTAAAAAACCTAATATTATTAACAAAATAAAAGGAGCAAAAAAGAGAATTGTATATAAAAATTGAGGATTCATGTAAAAATAGTTAAATAAGTTAAATAATTATAGTTAACAATCGTTTAATTAAATTATTTAAATAAACAACTATCAACATTTTACTGCATTTATTATATCACATAAATATAAAACCAAAAATCAATTAGCCAAGTATTTTTGCGAATTCCATAACTTTATTTTCATCTAATACACCACCAATAATCTGCATTCCAACCGGTAATTTCTCTACAAACCCGATAGGCACATTTAATGAACAAACTCCAGCAAGGCTAGGAATCACGGTATAAATATCAGCAAGATATTCAGTCATTGGATCTATTTCCTTTATTGGATTTATTTCATAAGGTAGAACAGGACTCGTTGGAGTTAATATAAAATCAACTTCTTTTAAAATATCTTCCAATTCTTGTTTAATAAGACTACGAGCAGAGCAAGCTTTTTTATAATATTTATCAGCATAGCCAGCTGATAATGCATACGTTCCAAGAATTATTCTTTTCTTTGTTTCAAAAGAAAATCCATATTCTTTTGTTTGGAGATACATGTCTTCTAATTTTGTAACATTAGGGGCTCTAAAACCAAATTTAACACCATCAAACCTAGATAAATTAGAAGAGGTTTCAGAACAAGCTATTAAATAATAAGAAGCAACAGCATATTTTGTTGATGGTAAATGAAATTCTTGAATTTCAAAACCATTGGTTTCATATTCTTCTAATTTTTTATCAAATAAATCTCTAATTCGTAAATCTAGCCCATTATCTAAAAATTCTTTAATAATTCCAATTTTCTTCACTGTTTTATTTTCTAGTTCTATAATTTTTTTATCTTCTATTGTAGTAGCATCTTTTTCGTCTAATCCCTCAATAATTTTTTGGACTATTTCAATATCTAGCATATTATTAGCTAGCGGCCCAATAGTATCAAGGCTAGAACCATAAGCTATAGCACCATATCTTGATACTCTCCCATAAGATGGTTTTAAACCATAAATACCACAAAAAGAAGCTGGTTCTCTAATTGAACCCCCAGTATCTTCTCCTATTGCAAAAGTACAAGTATTTAAAGCAACAGAAGCTGCAGCACCACCAGAAGATCCACCAGCAACATGGTCTAAAGAATATGGATTTTTTGTAATTCCGTAATCACTATTTTTTGTAGAAGAACCATGACCAAAAGAATCACAATTAGTCTTTCCAATTAGAATAGCTCCTTCATTAATTAATTTTTCAACAGCAGTAGCATTATAAGTAGCTTCAAAACCTTTTAAAATATTAGAACCTGCTTGAGATTTACATTCCAATGTACAAATAGAGTCTTTGACAGAAAAAGGAATACCATCAAGTTTTCTTAAAACTTCACCTTTTGCAATCTTTTCATCAATAATTTTAGCCTGATTTAAAGCATTTTCTTTATTTAAACTAGTGTAGATATTATAATCAGAATTAATTTCGTTAATTTTTTCAAAATAATTATTAATCAAATCAGTACAAGAATATTCCTTATTTAGAAATGAGTTATGTATTTTTTTTATATTTAAATCTTTTAAATTCATTTTAATAAATTAATTATTCAAAACCTTTGGTACTAATATAAATCCATCTTTACTTTTTGGTGCATTAGAAATAATTTTCTCTTTATTTTTAAAATCAACAACAACATCTTCTCTAAATTTATTAAAATTACCAGTTAGATTATCTAATGGTGCTATATTATCTGGAATTTCATTAAGTTGCTCAACATATTCTAAAATTTGTTCTATTTGTTTAGCTAAAACAGGAATTTCTTCATTTTTTAGAGCAATTTTAGAAAGTTTAGCAATATGTTTTATTGAAGTTTCATCAACTATTTGCATTTTTTTATATTAAGGTAATATTATTTTTAAATTTTATCGTATTTTTCAATAAAAATCAATTAAAAAAATCGGCATTTCTGCCGAATATTTTATGGTGTTAATCTATCTAAATCTCTAGGTAATAATGTAGTTTCTCTAACATTAGAAATATTTAATAATTGTGCAGTAAGTCTTTCAAGTCCAATAGCAAACCCACCATGAGGTGGTAATCCATATTTAAATTGATTTAAATAATCCTCAAAATCATCAGGATTTAATCCTTTATTTTTCATATTATTTACCAATTCTTCATATCTATGTTCTCTTTGAGCACCAGAAGTTATTTCTAAACCTTTAAATAACAAATCAAAGCCAAAAGTAAATTCTTTATTATCAGGATCAATCATTGTGTACATCGGTCTTTTAACTGTCGGGTAGTTAGATATAAATATAAAGTCACTACCTAATTCTTCCTTTGCATATTTACCTAACAATTTTTCATGCTCTGGTTCAAAATCAGGATCTCCATAACAATGTTGTCCATATTTTTCATCAAGGATTTTTTGAGCTTCATCAAATCTAATTATAGGTATTCCAGAATCTGGAATAATTGCAAAATCAATTTTAAGTCTTTCAAAATCCTCTGTACATTCATTTTTTAACATCTCTATGGCATGTTTCAAAAAGCCTTCCTCTAATTTCATTATATCTGTTGCAGATTGAATATAACCCATTTCAACATCTAAACTCATATATTCATTCAAATGTCTTGAAGTATTATGTTCCTCTGCTCTATATACAAAGTTAGTTTCAAAAACTCTTTCAAATACTCCAACCATCATTTGTTTATAAAATTGTGGGGATTGAGCTAAATATGCAAATCTATCAAAATATTCAACTTTAAAAACAGTAGTTCCACCCTCGGTAGCATGCCCTGATAATTTTGAAGTATTAATTTCAACAAAATCATTTTTTACAAAATAGTCTCTAAAAGCTTTCAAAAGAACAGCTTGAATTTTAAAAATGGATCTATTTCTAAGATTTCTAAGTGATATTGATCTAAAATTTAAAACAGTATCAAGATTTGCATTGATTTCTGGTTTATCTATTTCAAAAGGAAGATCTTCTTTAACTTCCACAAGACAAGTCGCTGAATCTAAATAAACTTCAATTCCATTAGGAGCTTTTTCACAAATTTTAACTTCACCAGTAACTTCAATAACAGATTCTCTCTTTAATTTAAGTAAAACAGAATTTTTATCTTCCGTAGTAATTTGCACAATACCATCTTTATCTCTTAAAACCCCAAAACAAAGACCACCAAGATCTCTAACCTTATGGAGATGTCCTTTTAATAAAACTTTTTCACCAATTTTATTTTTCAAATCTTTTGTAAAAATTCTTTCCATATTTTTCTTCTTTAAATATCTAAATAATAATAAAATAATATCAAAACAAAACAAAAAAAGCAATTTAAACAAAATAAAAAATCCTGGCAATCACGCCAAAACTTTTTATTCTTTAGTTAATTCTTTAATTATGTTTTTTGATGCTTCGTTTTTAAAATTTGTTTTTATTTAATCTTTAAATATTCCAAAGGATTAACCGGTATCCCATTAACTCTAACTTCAAAATGTAAATGAGCTCCAGTAGTAAATGGACCAGCTCCACGGGTTCCTGGAGTTGCACCAGTATAGCCAATTACGTCACCTTGTTTAACATATTGATCATTAACAACATTAAATCCAGAAACATGTCCATAAAGAGTAGAAACACCATTAGCATGCACAAGTAATATATAACTATAACCATATCCATTATCTTTTGCCATAGCGACATACCCACCAGCAGGAGCCAATATAGGTGTACCTTGCTTAGCTCTTATATCAACACCAGAATGTTCACCAATTTGTTTTCTAAACGGATAGTGTATGTCATGAAAATAAGCTAAAATTTCTCTTGATGGTACAGGCCAAGAAAGACTATTATTACTTACAGCTCCACCCATATCAAGAAGTTTCTTTTCCATAGCTTCTCTTTCTTTTGCTGTTCTGAATTTAGAATTAGCACTATTAATGTCTTTTTCAATTTGATCAATCTCAGCTTGCATTAATTTTTCCTGCAAAATCTGACTGGCCAATATACTCTGGAATTTATCTTCTTGCCCTTGAGTTTGTTGTATTAGGTTTGCTAATCTATCTTGATCATTTTGTAAATCTTCTTTTTTATTTTCAAGAGACATTTTATTTTGATCAAGTTCTAAAGCTTTATCTCTAAGTTCTTGTTTTTTATTTTTTAAGTCTTCTTTATTTTGTTTGTAATCATCTAAAGCAGTAGATAGACCACTATTTATAGATTCGGTATATTTAATTTGATCAAAAAACTCTGATAAGGAATCATTTAGAAAGAAAGCATCTAATATACCCTTACTATCATTTTTATAAATAATTTTTATAAGTTCTGCAATTTTTATTTTTTGATCTTCAATATTTTTTTCTGTTTGAATTACTTCCAAATCTAAAGTTTGAATTTCTAAATTAGTTCTTTCTATTAAATTTTCAATTTCAATAATATCAAATTTTGTTTTAAGAATTTGACCTTGTATTTCTTCTTTTTGGCTTTTTAGGGTTGTTTTTTCTTCTATTTTTTGATCAATAATAGCCTGATATTCATCTTGCTTCTTCTTTGCTTCTGCTATAGCATCGTTTTTTTCAGCCGTTTGTTGCTTTAATTTATTTATCTGTTCTTGGTAATAAGTAGAACTTTCAGCAAATATAGATAATGGTTGAATTAAAACAAAAACAAAAATAAAGAATAAAGAATAAGCTTTTAGTTCAAATTTATCCATTTAATGTTTTGGTTAAAAATCATTAAGTATATTATAGCATAAAAATGGAAATGTATAAAGTTTAAATAATTTAATTAATAATGTTTTCGTTTCGTTGTGAAGCTCGTTTGATATCCCAATTGAGCGGAACACAGAACAAGAAAATATTATTAATTAAATTATATGTAACTATAAAAATAAAAAATCAAGATAATAAAATCTTGATTTTTTTCAATACATTATTCCTCGTCATCATTATTACCAACATTTGTTAAATCTTTTTCAGTGCTAGCAATTTTCAACCCATTTATTATTTCATCTATATTACCATTAAGTATTCCTGGTAGGCCATGTAGAGATAATTTAATTCTGTGATCTGTAACTCTATCTTGAGGGAAATTATAAGTTCTAATTTTTTCACCTCTACCACCAGTCCCAACTTGCCCTTTTCTTAAATCTCTTTCTTCCTGAGCTTTCCTTTCTTCTTCCATAGCATAAAGTCTAGATCTTAAAACCATCATAGCTCTTTCTTTGTTTTGAGTTTGATTTCTTTCATCTTGAGAAGACACAACTAGCCCAGATGGAATATGAACAATTCTAACAGCAGAATATGTAGTATTTACAGATTGTCCCCCAGCTCCAGAAGAACAAAAAGTATCTATTCTAAGGTCTTTAGCCTCTATTTTAATATCAGTTTCTTCAGCTTCCGGCATAATAGCAACAGTAGCAGCAGAAGTGTGAACTCTACCAGATTTTTCAGTTTCAGGAACTCTTTGAACTCTATGAACACCACTTTCCCATTTTAATAATCCATAAGCACCGTTTCCGGCAACTTTAATAATAGCCTCTTTAACTCCGCCAAGAGGATTCTTACTAATATCAATAATTTCTAATTTTAAACCTTTTCTTTGAGCATATAATGTGTACATACGAAGAAGATCTCCAGCAAAAAGCTCAGCCTCATCTCCGCCTACACCAGCTCTAATTTCCAAAATAGCGTTTTTATCATCTTTAGGATCGTTTGGAACAAGTAAAAGTTTTAATTGATTTTCAATATTAATAAATTTAGAATTTAATTGAACTAACTCTTCTTCGGCCATAATTTTCATAGATTCGTCACTAGAACCAATAATTTCATTTGTGCTATCTATATCTTCAAGGCATTTTTTATAATCAGAAAAAACATCTACAATTTCCTTTGTAGTTTTATATTCTCTAGAAACTTCTTCTATTTTTTTAGAATTAGAAGTAATTCCTGGGTTAGAAAGGCTAGACTCTAATTCAGAAAGTCTATTTTTGTAAAATTGTAGTTGATTAATATCTATCATAAATTATTAAAAAATTAATATAAATCTAGTTAATAATGTTTTCATTCATTTGTGAAGCTCTTACGATATCTTAATTGAGCGGAACACCATGAAAAGAAAATATTATTAACTAGATTTAGCATTGTTAGTAAATTTTATACTATTTTTTCAAAAAAGAAAACACCTTAGTTTCCAAGTGGTGTTTCTTTTCTAAAGCTTAAATAATTTTTTTTAATTACATTTTGCAAATATCCAATATCAGAATTAGAATAAAACTTCACATCTATAGTTCTATCACTATTTGTTGTTCCATTAAAATTTATTTTTTTATTGTAAGTATTAAATGTTAACCCGGTATCATTAGAAATACTATAAGACTCAATCGCTTTATTTAAATCAATATTAACATTGATTTTATTAAAATAAACACCAGCCTGTTTTTGATATATTAAAGAGTATTCTTTTTTAAATTTATCAGCTAATTCTTTTGGTATTATATATTCAAATTTATAAGTTACTGTTTCATTTTTTGGGATAACCATATAAAATCCAAAAGATGTTTTTCCGTTTTCGTTTTTAAAATCAATATTATCTATACTTGGAGGATTGTCGTCAATTTGTAAAGAATTCAATTTTGAACCTTCTGGGACATAAACTCTAGTATATGATTTATATTCTTGAACATAACTTAAATTATCTTGATATATTGTATTCTTTATATAATCATCATATCTATGTTTATAAGTTAAGCTTAAAGTAGCCACTAATTCGTTATTAACATATCTCAAGTCATAATCTATATTTCTATCTATATAAGGATCTGATTTTCCTGATGATAAGTTTGCATCAACAACAGCAAAATAATCAGAATTATTATTAGCAGTCATTTTGCCAGCCCAATTATTATTAATAGCAAATTGTTCAGCATCTTTATTATTAAAATACAAAAGTATTTGTTTTTTATCTAGATTGCTTGCAATAATATTAGCAATATCGTTAATTTTAGAAAGAGATAAAGATTTTATTTTTTCAAATAAAATATCAGCCATTTTTTGAATGATAATTTTTCTTTTACTTTCACTTATTCCTCTCGTTTCCCAATAAGCAAATTTAGTTTCATAATTTAATAAATCAGTAGCATTTTCTTTATTAAATTTTGTTCCCATAACATCTATTTCCCCAAAATATCCTATTATGTCTTGTATTGCAGAGGGTGTTAAAGCTATTACTCCAGTAATAGGATATTGATTTCTACTTTCTTTTTTATACAAGTTTGCTAAATAATTTGCAGATTCCTCATAATCAGGATTCCAATTGGCATCTCTTAAATATAAGTAACTTTGATTAAGATGCTCTTTTATTGGTTCTGGTGGTGTTATTTTAAGTCTATTAATATTAGCGTTATCTAGATTGTAAATATTATCAGTAAATACTCTCCCTATATTTCCTTCTGAAATATTAACAATACCATAACTTCCTATAAAACCACCTGTTGGCCTTAATTCTGTATTATTTTCAAATAAAAATAAATATTTTGAATTTTTTGGGGTTCCTAGTAAATCAGGCAAAGCTTTAATTAATGGGAAAATTTTTTGAATTTTTTCTACATTTGAATATTGAGAATTTATTTTACTCCAAATATCTTGTATAGGTTTTATTGTATCTTTATTATCTTTGTTTGATTTTATTAAATCTAGAACTTTATTTATATTTTTATTAACTTCATCAAGGTCTGGTTGAATTTTATATATACTAGCTATTATCTTTGCCTTTTTTTCTTTTGGCATAGAAATTATTTTCACGTTACTAGTATCATAAAGTATGGAATAATCTTCTTCAAACACAGGATAAACTTTAATAATACTGTCAGTTGCCAATGTTACAATATCAGATAATGCTTTTGCAGATTCTACATTATTTGAAATTTGAGAGATTATTGTAATGATTTTCAAATTATTTAAATTTTGTTTTAAAGTTATAGAATCGTTATTAATTTTTTTTATAGTAATTTTTAAATTATCAAAATCTTTTTTATTAAACTGTATTTCTAAAAGAGTTATATTTGGTTGTATTGATTTTGATAATTTATATATATTATAAGCAGGAATGATATTTAATATTATTGATAAAAGCAAAATAAAACCAATAAGAGATAAAAATCCCATTATTGAATATTTTATGAATTTTTTATCTTTAATATTTATCATAAATTATTTTAGGAGAGTTAAATAATTTTTATTTACTATTTCTTTTAAATAACTCATATTTGAATCTGAATAAAATTTTATATTAATCTTCTTATCGTTATCAGCAAAACCATTTAGATTAAACTTATCATTATAAGAATTGATCAATAAATCATTTTGGTCTGTTATTGTATATGATTTTATTGTTTTGTTTATATCAATGTTGATATTTAATTTATTTCCATGTAGGCCTGATTGTTTTTGATATATCAAAGAATAACTATTTTTAAATTTATCAGCTAATTCTTTTGGTAATTTATATTCAAGTTTATATGTTACAGTTGTATTTTTTGGCACTGTTAAATAAAATCCAAAAGAAGCTTTCCCGTTTTCGTCTTTAAAATCAACATTATTTCTAGTAGCTATATCATCATTTTTTTGTATAAAATTAAGCCAAGACCCACTTGGTACATAAACTCTGGTGTAAGATTTGTATTCTTGAAGATATCCTGGGTTATCCTGATATATGCCATTTTTAAGATAATCATCATATCTAAGTCTATAAGTTAAACTTAAAGTAGCAATCAAATCATTGCCAACCATCTTTAAATCATAATCCAAATTCTTATCAACATAAGGTTCTGATTTCCCAGATAAAACATTAGTATCAATCACAGAAAAATAATCAGAATTTGTACTATCTAAAAATTTACCACCCCAATTATTTGAAACAATAAAATTTTGCGCATCTTTATTGCTAAAATAAAGTAGCATTTGTTTTTTATCTAAATTATCAGAAATAACTCCAGCAAGGTTTTTTAAGTCGCTTAACGACAAAGATTTAATTTTTTTAAATATAACATCAGCCAATTTTTGAATAATAATTTTTCTTTGGCTCACATCCATGTTTTTATCTTTCCAATAACCAAATTTTGTTTCGTAATTTAATAAATCGGTTGAGTTTTCTTTATTAAATTTTAATCCCATAGCTTCAACTTCTCCAAAATATCCAATAATAGATTGTAAAACATCTGGAGTAATAGCAATTACGCCTGTTATAGGATATTGATTTTGACTTTCTTTTTTATATAAATCGGCTATATATTTTGCACTTTCTTCATAATCTGGATTAAAATTAGCATCTCTCAAAAATAAATTGCTAATTTTTAAATAATCTTTTAGTGGTTTTGGTGGTTCTATTTTTACTCTAGAAGCAGATGCTCTATCTAAATTATAAACATTATCAGTAAAGACTTCCCCTATTTCACCATTTGAAATCATTATGGTCCCGTAAGTCCCAATAAATCCACCAGTTGGTCTTAATTCTGTATTATTTTGAAATAATAATAAATATTTAGCATCATTTGTGCTTCCAAGTATTTCTGGTAAGGATTTTATTACCGGCAAAAATTTTTCCAAAAGTTTAATGTTTGAATATTGAGAATTTATCTTATTCCAAACATCTTTTATTGGCTTTACTATGTTTTTATTATTTTTATTTTCATCAATTAAATAAACTATCCTAACAATATTTTTTTCTATATTATTTATAGCAACTTGGGAGTTGCTTATACTACTTATTATTTGGGCTTTTTCATTTTTCGGCAATGATATAATTTTAGAACTATCTTTTTTGGTGAAAATATTTATATTTTTCTCTATAGTTGGATATATTTCTATATAACTATTGATAGATAACGTTAATATTTCTGATAAGTTATCTACTGAATTTATATTATCGCTAACCTGTGGTAAATAATTCAATATTTTTAGATTATTTATATTATTTCTTAAATCTTTAGAATTTCCAATTATTAAGTTAGCAGTGGTTAATGAATTTTTTATATCACCCTTCTCTAATTGAGTTTGGAATATATTTAAATTTGTTTTTATAGATTTAGATAAGTTATATATTTTAACAATAGGATATGCGTTTATTGCTATTAATAACACAAAACAAAAGGAAACAAGCGCTATTAAGCTCCTAAGAATATATTTTCTTAATTCTTTTTTGCTAAAATTTGTCATAAATTTAAAACAATAAAACTAAAATCATAAACAGAATTTAACACTTTTTCATCATTTTGTCAAATAAGTATAAATGTTGTCAGTAAAAATAAAAAACGCCACAAAATAGTGGCATTAAAAGATTATTTAGATTTCGCAATCTAAATAATTAGAAAATTTTTCAAGTTGTTTTTTATGCTTAATATCCTTAACTCTATCAATATAACCAGTAACTCTATAATTCAAATTAGTAATTGAAGTTTCGGTTATATATCCAGAACTATCCTGCACTACCAACGATCTCAATGTTTCAACATAAGGATTACCTCCCCATCCAAGAAAAGCGCTGAGATTTGACAAAACAACAGATGCTTTGATTTGTCTTTTGGTTTCAGTAACACCTATTACAGCCATCAAACCCTCCGAACAAAAAATGTTAATATAATTTATAGCATAAAAACATGCGTAAATCAAATTATAAATTTAAAAAAATACTTAATACTAGATATAATATGTATTTTTAAAGTTTTATTTCTAAGAAAATCTAAAAAAGTTTTATTTTTTGCAGAATTTCTAGCATGATCATGAATCATATAAGTTTTATTATAATAAACAACTTTTTTATCATTTATCCACGTTGTTTTACATATATCCATATCTTCATAATAAAGAAAATATCTTTCATCAAAACCTCCAATACTTTTTAAAAAATCTTTTTTAATAATAAAAGCAGCCCCAAGTATCCAATCACATTCTATAACATCATTATGATCAAAATCTTCCATTAGCATTTTACTATTTTCAAACATACCAAATTTAGTTTCTCCTAAAAAAGTTCTTCTAATAATTGGAGTTATTATGTTATGAAATCTAAAACAAGAATTTTGAACACCTCTATCATCAGGATATATAAGTTTTGGAGCTATTATGCCAATATTTTCATTATTTTCAATAAAATTTATAAGTTCATCAAAACAATAATCAGAGGCTAATATATCAGAATTTAAAATAAATAAATACTCTCCTGATGAAACTTTTACACCCAAATTAGCTCCACCAAAATATCCTAAATTATTTTTAGACAAAACAAATTTTACATCAGAAAAATCTGATGAAATACTTATAATATTATCCGTTGATCCATTATCAACAATAATAACTTCATAATCAATATTGGTTTTTATATTGTGTAGATGACTAATTTGCTTAAAAACGAGATCTTTCATGTTGTAAGCAACAATAATCAAAGAAAGTTTCATAATTTATTTCTTAAAATTCAATTTTATCGTTTTTCTCGCTTTCTATTTTCATTCTTTTTCTAACATATCCAACAACAAATAATCCAATTATCATAAATAAAAAAGCTGATATTATAGCCCAAAACTTTAACAAAGAATTTGTTATAAGTCCAATACTCCCAAAAAATATAGTTATACCATATATAATAAAAACAATTTGTCTATCGTTAAGGCCAAGACTTCTCAATCTATAATGTAAGTGTCTTCTATCACCAACAAAAGGAGATTTGCCACTTAAAATTCTAGAAATAATAACTATAATAAAATCAATAATAGGAACAGATAAAATTAAAAGAGTTATTGCAATTTTACCGCCGGATATTATAGCAAGTGACCCTAATAAAAATCCAGCAATCGTACTTCCAGATTCTCCAAGAAATATTTTTGCAGGATTAAAATTGAAAAATAAAAAACCAAGATAGCATCCAGCTATTAAAAAAGATATTATCGCAGTATCTGGTTGATGAACAACGCTCCCGAGACATAGAAATCCTATTATAAAAAAACCTATACTAGAAACTCCAGACACCAATCCATCAACGCCATCAAGAACTTTAGTCGTATATGTAGTTCCAAGAAGCCACAAGAAAGTAAAAGTGTCTGCAAAAACATTAATAACAAACGGCATGCCAAATAAAAAGAATCCAAATTTTAATTCGTCAATTCTAAAATAATAACCATGATGAAATGGGTTTGTTATATAATTAACACCAACTCCAAATGATATAACTATAAGAGCAGCCAATATCTGAAACACGATTTGTTGTTTTGGTTTAAGATTAAATTTATCATCAAGAAAACCACCAATCATTAAAATAATGATGCCTATTAGTATTCCTGTTATTCTTTTTAAATTTATATACTCTCCAGGAAGTTGATTTATAAAAATAAAAAAAATAGTGGACAAAACAAAAGCAGAACCAACAGCTATCCCACCAAGTAAAGGAGTTGGTATTTTATGTTGATGTCTATCATGAGGGATATCTAATATTTTTAATTTGTTAGCTATTTTTATAGTAAAAAATGTAAAAACAACAGATAGACAAAAACCTAGTAAAACTGGGAAAAAAAATGTAGCAATTATAAACACGTTATTGAATTTAGATTAATAACAATTTTACTTTATAATAATTTATAAAAAAATAAAACCCCTAATATTAAATAATTAAAAATTATTTAATATTAGATAATTTATCAATATAATTTTGTAAAAAAACAGTAGCAGCAACATCATCTAAATGTCCTTTTTTAGAAATCATAGAAGAAGCTTGTCTACTGCTTAAACGTTCATCAATAGTGATTATTTTTAATTCTTGATTTTTATTTTTTAGTTTTTGAATAAAATTCAATGTATATTTAGTTTGATCGGTTTCTTCACCAGTTAAGCCATGTGGAGTACCAATTAAAATTTCATCAATCCATTCTTCTTTTATAATTTTAGATAATTTTTCAAAAACAAAATCATCACCATTATTTTCAATAATATCAAAAGGACGAGCAATGCAAGATTCGGTGTCCCCTTTTGCAAGACCAATTCTTTTAGTACCATAATCAATAGCAAGAATAATCATGATTTATTTATTAAATTTTAATGGTGTAAGTATCTCACATCCATCTTTAGTTACAAGAACCATATGTTCAAACCTAGAAGATAATTTATGATCGCTAGTTCTAACATCCCAATCTTTAGTAATAACACGCCAATTACCTTCATTAATCATAGGCTCAATACAAAAAATCATTCCTTCTTTTAAAACCAAATCATTCCCTTTTGCATAATAATTTAAAACCTCTGGTTCTTCGTGTATAGAATCCCCTATAAAATGTCCAACATATTCTCTTACAACAGAAAATCCATTATTTTTGCTACATTTTTCAATGGCCATACCAATATGATTTAAAGTATTCCCTGGTTTAACTTGTTCAATACCCTTATAAAGACATTCTTTTGAAACTTCTACCAATTTATTTGCAATATCAGATACTTCACCAATTTTTAAAGTATAGCTCATATCAGCAAAAGCACCATCTATATCCAATACCACGTCAAAATCAACAATATCACCATTTTTTAAAACATAATTATCTGGGATACCATGAGTAACTTGATCATTTACAGAAATACATGTAGCTGTTGGGTATTCAAAAAAACCTATACATGAAGGATTTGCACCAACAGATCTAATTTCATCATCAAACATTTTATCTATTTCAACTGTTGTCATGCCAATTTTTATTATTGGCAATATTTTATCAAAAATTCCAGCCAATAAATGGCCGGCTTTTCTAATTTTAATAATCTTTTCGGGTGTTTTTATTAACATTTTTTATCTTTTATCATTATTCATCAATCGTTTTGTTTTATTTTTTCTTAAACATTTTTTCTATCCTATCTCTAAATTCTATAATTTTCAAATTTTCGGGATTTGCTTCTTCCATTTTTTTTAAAGTTCTTTCTGCCATAAATTTATCTTTCAAATTTATATAAGATTCAATAAGAAGATCCAATATTTTTGGATTATTTTCATCTATTAAAAAAGCACTTTTTAGAATATCTGCAATTTTTTTATAATTTAAATCAGATAAATATATATCAGCAACTTTTATTAAAAATTTAACAATTTTTTGATTATTGTCTCTTGTATTATCTTTATTTTTTGTTTTCTTTAATATACTAACAATGTATTCATAGGTCTGAATAGCTTTTTGCTTAGAGTTGTTCATATTATATATAGAAGCAAGCATCTCTAAGGCATTAGTATTATCCTTATCTAATTTCAAATATTGGAAACAAAGATCTTCAGCTATTAAATATTCTTTACTATCAATATTTTTTTTAATATCTTCGGCAAGTTCATTCATATAAAAAACTCTTTTTTCTGGAGCTTTGGCTATTTTATTTATAAAATTGTATTCTTTTATTGTTTCGTATCTTTTAATAGAACTTTCAACTTTAGTTTGAAGATTATCAATTTTTCCTTTTTTATTATTATCTTTTATAAAATAGCTTTTAATTTTTCTTTTAAGTCTTGTTTTTAGCAACTCATTTTTTTGTTTATCTTGAATTTCTTTTGTTATAATAGAAGTATCAATAGATTTTAATTGAGCAAATTTTTTTAGAATTATAAAAAACACACCGAAAACAGAAATTATTAAAATTGTAAGAAAGATGATATCAAGCATGAAATTATTTATAATATAATATTTACTTATATAATATAATACAAAAGCGAAAAAAGACAAACAATATAGAAATGTTAAAATATATAAATATTAAAAAGTTTTTATATATTTCTACGTTTATATTTTTTTACTTTTTACAAAATTCCAATTTCTTTTAATGCGTCTTTATAAGAATTTATAGCTTTTCTAGCTGTTCCATCATAAAGTCTAAAATTACTTTCATGAGAAATTTTATTTCTTATACCATGAGCTTCACCAACTTTTCTAATATTAGGATATTTATAAGAAACAACCTTCATTCTTTCACCCATAGTAGAGCCAGCAATCATAAGTTTTTTAAAAGCATCATCAAGAAGTTTATCAGCTTCAATAATAGCCATTTTATAACCCATTTCACTTTTCATATTAGCCGCTTTTTCAATTTCTTCCCATTTTTTTTTGAAATATTGTTTATCAATACTTCTAGATCTTTCTGATTTTTTAAATCTATCTATTAAAACAAGTAAAACAATAATCGCAAGTATAATAGTAATAATAATCCACATATAGTAACAAAATAAATATTAAAATATATAAATATGGAAAGGCTTTTTAATATTTATATATTTATATATTTCCATATTTCAATCTTCCTATTATACTCTAAAAAATACTTTTTGACAAAATAGTACAAAAGTGATGTTTTTATTTAATTAATTTCAAAAATTCTTCTTCGTCTAAAATTTTTATTCCCAATTCATTAGCCTTATCTAGTTTACTTCCAGCAGAAACACCTGCAACAACATAATTTGTGTTCTTGCTTACGGATTCACTAACATTTCCACCTAATTTTTTGACCATATCTTTTGCCTCATTTCTATCTAGTGTTGGCATAGTTCCAGTGAAAACAAAAATTTTGTTCAATATATTTTCATTACTAGCAGTAACCTCATCAGGAATTAATTCTATCCCGACACTCTCCAAATCATTCAATTTTTCAATATTCCCTTCATTATGAAAAAATTCAAAAATACTCTCAGCCATTTTTTCTCCAATATTATTAATATTTTTTAATTCATCAATGGTTTTATTTTTATAAAAATATATTAAATCGTGTACGGAATAGGCGCGCCTATTCCATTCAATAATAATATATTTTGCCAATAAATACGCTGATTCAGAACCAATATGAGTTATTCCTAAAGAATTTATAAATTTTGATAAAACAATTTTTTTTGATTTATTTATAGCTTCTATTAAATTACTAGATTTTTTCTCAGCAAATTTCTCAAGAGGTTCTAAATCACCTTGCTCCAAATGAAAAATATCAACCTCGTTTTCTACAAGACCATTATCCATTAATTGTTCTATAATACTTGGCCCAAGTCCATCAATATTAAAACAAGCTTTTGAAACAAAATATTCAAGTCTCCTAAAATTTTTAGAATAACAATTGTTATTTGAACAAAAAGATGCAATATTTCCAAGTTTTTTTATAATTACACTATGGCAAACTGGGCATAATTCAGGCATTATAAATTTTTTAGAATTTTTTGGCCTCAATTCCGCAAGAACTTTAACAATATCTGGTATAACATCTCCAGCTTTTTGAACAATGACAGTATCTCCAACCCTTATATCTAGTCTATCTATCTCATCTTGATTATGAAGAGTTGCTCTTGAAATAGTTGACCCAGCAACATTAACAGGATTAAAAATAGCAACCGGGGTTAATATTCCAGTTCTACCAACTTGAATAACTATATCCTCAATTATAGTAGTTTTCTGTTCGGCTGGAAATTTATAAGCAATCATCCACCTTTCGGCTTTACCGATATGACCTAAAATTTCTTCATCTTTTATATCATTAACAACAATAACAGCACCATCAGTATCGTAATCTAATTTTTTACGTTTATCTTTCCATTCTTCAAGAAATTGCCATGCTTTTTCTAAAGTATTTTCTTCTCTATTATTTTCATTTATTTTAAAACCTAATAATTTCAAAACATCATGAGTTTCTTTATGCGTTTTTTGACCAATATCAGTAATGATTTCAAATGCAAAATATTGTAATCTTCTATTTGCAACAACAATAGGGTCTAATTGTCTAATAGTGCCAGCTGCAACATTTCTAGGGTTAGCAAACAATTCCTCTCCATTTAATTTTCTTTCATTATTAATTCTTTCAAATTCTTTTTTAGTCAAAACAGCTTCTCCCCTAATTTCAAAAATCCCATTTTCAATATTTTTGTATATTTCTATGTTTATATTTTTTAATTTTTCAAAATTCAATTTTAATGGTATTGATTCAATCGTTCTAGCATTTTGTGTTACATCTTCTCCAGTTTCGCCATCTCCACGAGTTGCTGCAGTTTTTAAAACACCTTTTTCGTAAGTTAAAACTAGTGTTAAACCATCAAGCTTAAGTTCACAAAAATAATTATTAATTTTTTTGTCCAATATTTTTTCATTTCTAATATTCCAATCAGAAAGTTCTTCAAAATCAAAAACATCTTGTAATGACAATATGGGTGTTGAATGTTTTATTTTTTTGAATTTATCAAGTGGCTGACCAGCTACCCTCTGACTTGGTGAGTCAGATGTTATAAATTCAGAATTAGCATCTTCTAAATCTTTAAGTTCCTTTTTAAGAGAATCCAATGCTTCAATAGAAATTTCCTCTTTATCTTCAACATGATATAAATATCTATGATAATTGATAAGATTTTTCAGTTTTTCTATACGATTTTTTATTTCTTCTTTGTTCATAAAATAAACACATTTTTAATTATAATCATTATAAAACACTAATTATTAACTATCAAATAAATTATCACATTATATTGACTTTTTATCAAATACGTGGTTATATTTATTTAAATTTGCACCTGAAAAACAAAGGAATCTACATCCTAAGGAGGGATATTATGAATAGCGCTCTGACTATTGGGACAACTGTTTCCGTCTGGGTTCAGATTATTTTCACCATTGTCCTTGTTGTGGCAACTGTTGCCATAGGGGTATTTTTTTGGTTTATAAGAAAAGACCTGAAAGATATCAAAAATCAACGAGAAGTTTTCAATAAACTTGGACAAGAATTAAATAATACCAAGACAATCAATGATGGGGCCCTTTTTTCAATCAAATCAGCTATAAATCGCACAATGGGATATGAAGCCATGATTGAAAATAATACCACAGACATCAAAAAAGGTGTTGCAGACTTTCAAGGTATTGCAACCGATCTTAAAGAGATGCTGAAAACAGGCATAGAAGACCAAACGGAGCTGAATAAAGAAATGGTTCAAATAATGAACGGATTTATGGCGAACCTAAAACATCAATGGGAAGAACAGGTTGATACTCTCAATACAACGCTTGAAGTAAAAATCAGAGAACTTAATAGAACTCTTGAAATTATCGGAGAACAGTTTAATAAAACCCTTGAGCTAACAGGGAAACGAATTGATAGAACCATAGAAGACAGTGGAAGACAAAATGACAGAATGATTACAGCCATTGGAAAACAAAGTGAAAGAGCACTAGAAAGTATCGGGAAACAACTAGACGCGACACTAGCAACAACTAGTAAAAGTACAATAGATGAACTTATAGCAGCAAAAAGCTCTATAAGTAGGAATTTTGCAGAAATAGATATTAGATTGGCAAAAATCATCATAAGAGCACAAGATCAGCTTAGTATAAAAATTTTTAATAGATCCGTAGATGTGTTTGGTGGAATATCTTCCGATATGTTCCGGTATATAAAGAGGGATATGAATAATCTGTTAAGAGAGATAGTTTCTGTTAACAGAAGAATTCCTCTTGAATGTCTCAAGATAGTAGAAAAAGCCACCGCAGCACAACTTGAGGCTACGTCGGAGATGGTACAAATAGAAGAGAAAAAAATCGGAGAAGAATCAACCATTATCAAACCAGAAGAAAGCGTCATAAAAGACGCGGAAGCTGAAATGATAATAATACTAGAACAGAATGTTGATAGTAGTTTTCAAGAAGATGAATCACATGGAGCTCTCTCAAGCGATGAAATAGACGCTCTAGAGAGAGAAGCCTATGAGTTTTCAAAAGGAGAAGAGAAATGAAGTCTTTCAATAATCCACTACCGCAACACTCCAAGCTTTTTAGTTTCTTTGTTAACCGACTATTTGAAGAAATTCTCGTGATATTATTTTTACCAAAAGAACACATAGATTTATTTATTCCAGTAATGGAACGGGTTCAGAAAAGAATAGAAAAAGATGGATTCCAAATTGCAGATGAGAAAAACAAAGAAAAACTCAAATTCCCTATTTTTATGCCAAGTAAATATACGAAACGTTCTGCTAGTTGGAAAGATGATAATGGAAAAGAAATTCTTATAGTTTTTTTTACGAAAGATTTTTATATTGAAAATATTGAAACAATTTTCAAAGAAGAATTCATCGGAGAAAAAGTAGAAGTTTCTTCACAAGAAAAACTGGAAGAAATGCCAGTAACACAAGAAGAAACAACTATTATTAATGAAAAGGAACTTGCCGACCTTATTATTGGTGAAGTTGATGAAGAAAAAAATGAAAAACAAGATGTTCCAAGCGGAGACGATAATTATGAAATGTTAGAAGATGAAGTATTTAAAATTTTAACACCAATTATTGAAGAAAAACCAATCATTGAACAAGAACCCGTTGTCGATCAAGAGCAAATCATTGGCTCAGAACCAATTATTAAAGAAGAATCTGTTAGTAATGTGGAAGCTGAAAAAGAAGTAATTCAAAAAGAAGAAGATCAGCCCACAGAATATGAACCAATTAAAGAACCGTCGCCAGAAGAACCGGTGACAGTTTTCATGTTAGACATGTTTCACGACATAGCTATAAAGCAAGGAGAAAAATTTGAGTTTGATAACAGATTTAAAATAGATGTTCGTCCAATCAGAGAATTCCCTATGACTAAAGAAAAGCCAAGAATGGTTCTTTCGTCAGATAAAGCTGATGAATCCATTATTTTCTTTAATCATATGGAAAAAAGCAAAGAAGTTCTGTTGCTCACCACTGTTCAAAGAAAGGTCTATGAGAAAGACAAAGAAGGAAAAGTGGTGGTGCCAATGCATTTTGGTACAAAGATTCTTCTATTTGATCACAAAGATGAATCAGTCCCCGGTCTAAGTATTGGGCTGTATGTAGTCAAGATTATAGAAGAATAGAAACAACTCCCCGAGCAAATGCCCGGGGATTTTTTATTACTATTTTTTAATTTCTAATATTGAGAATTTATAAGAAAATCAGAAATAACAGATTTGTTATTGTTGCCTATATTTCCTATGGATTTTATTCTTTGATTTTGACCAGAGACAGTATTTACTATATTACCAGTAGCATCTTTGCCAGAATAGAAAGTAATAACAACGTTATTCACATCATACAATCTAGGACTTAGCTCAAATTTATAAACCCTACCATTTCTAGGACGTATATTAATGTTTGCAATAACAGGAGAATCTAAATAATGATTATAAGATTTATTAAAATTATATCCTTCAATAATATTATTTCTATATCTAGTTATAGAAATATTCAAAATCTCATTAGAAGAAGAAGTCCAAGATACTTTAAAAGATCTAATACTTCTTAAAAAATTTGTTATATCTAAAGAATATGTAGTATTTTTTTGTATAGTTGGAATTTGTATATTTGGAGAATATGAAGAATCGGAAACTATTTTATAAGAAGACCCATTAGTTAAATTTCCAGAATTATATGAAGTTCTTCTTATTATTTCATTTATTGAAATTCCATCTTGTCTTATTAAATAAAGGGCTTTTTCTAGTCCGCTCTCAGCAGCATAATTTGAAATCTTCATTTTTGTAGTATCATTTGAGATTTTTATTTGATTCAAAACAAATTTATTCAAATATAAACCAATAGACAACAAAACAAATATTGCCACAATAACAATCAGTAGAGTATTACCTTTTTTATTATTTAATAAAATCATTTTATATAATTTTTAATTTCTACAGTACTTTGATATGAAAAATTATGATTATTTTTGTGAGGATCTTGCACATATCCAGAAAAAACAACAGTAACAATAGGCATAACATTGCTTGGATTTGGACCAATAAAATAAAAATCAAGATTTAAAACATTTGTATTATTAAAAGTTAATTTTTGATAAGAAAGACCGTTATCAAAACTAACTTCTGCACAAGAAAAATTTAAGTAACAATTATTTGTCTTCCTATAAATTGTATTATTATTTAGAACAATACTATTCATAGGAGGAGTAATATTATAATGATTACCGTTAGCTTTATAATAATTATAATTAATACCAAAATTATCTATATTAGAAATCATAGAATCAAGAATTGGTTTAACATCATTTTGAACATCAGAGGATGCTTTTATATTTTCACCACTTTTATTAACATAAAAAATAGTTCCAAAAACCAATGAAATAAAAATACCAAGAATAGCAACAGAAACAAGAAGCTCCACTATGGTAAATCCTAAATTGTTCTTAAAAATTTTTTGCATTTAATTTATATTTTATCCGCCGTAGCCTTCCTAGAAAGCCATAGCTTAAGCGAAGGATTTGGCGAAGGAGGATCATTTCCAATCCCAAAGATTTTTTTCAAGAGATATGATTTTATCTACACCAGATTCTTTCCATAAAACGCTAGAAATTATTTTTATGTAGCCAGGAAAAGGTTGTACTTTTACAAGTCTATAAAAACCAGTATTAACAAAATCTAAAGTGGGAGTAGTTCTTGATTGTGTATATGAGTTATTGGTTTTATCTAAATATACAGCACAAGAATTATTAGTACTAGTAGAACAAGAAGTTATTGTTTCTGAATTATTATCATTACCAAAATTTAAATCCCATGTATCATTTACGCTATTAAATAGTACAATAAAAGTAGTGTCTGACTTCAATATTCCAGAAGTATATGTTCTGTTATTTAAAAAATTATTATCTCTCATATAAGTAACAACTTCTATAGCTTCAGATGCAAAATCAGTAGCCATATTTGTTTTTTCGTTTTTTTCATTAGATTTACTACTAATACTTACGAGTTCAAGAATAGAAACACATACAACAGAAAATATTGCTATAGAAACCATCAATTCTAAAATTGTAAAACCTTTTTGCGAAGCTATCGCAGATTTATTTTTCATTGTATATTTATGGTTTTTGTTAAAGAATTTAAATAAACACTTTTTATAACATTATTATACATTAAAGATATATTTATATTTGTTAAAGATGTCTTTATTCCATTTAAAAATATATCTCCATTAGATTTAAATAATAAATCCATACTTGATCCAGAATATAAAGAATTAATAACAGAATTATTAGTTTCAACAGTCTCAAAAACTTCATTAGCACTATAATGATTATCCAAATTCAAATCTTTATATAAAAAATATTTATTAGTATTATTATTTATATTAAAATAAATACCATAATTATTATTTTCAGAAAATTTTGTATTAGATTGACCACTATAAGTCATATTCTCAATTTTTATAATATTTGTTTTCAATAAATAAGCATCTTCGTCTATAAAATTATTTTTATTATTATTTTTATAAAAAGACAAACTTAAACCAAAAATAAGACCTATAATAGCAAGTCCAACAAGAAGTTCTATAAGACTATAACCTTTTTTATTTAACATTTTAACTTAAAATTTTAACTATAAAGCCACTAAAAAATAAAACCATTAAAATTCCGATAACTAAAAATGGAGCCAATGGCAAAATGTTTTGATTTAATTCCTCTTTTTCTATTTTGTTTTTATTAAAATATTTATTAACAATAATAGGGATAGAATAAATAGCTCCAACAAAATAAGACAAGAAAATAGCAAAAATAGCTTTTTGTGGTCCGAGAAGAACCCCAATTAATAGTCCCATTCTTATATCACCACCACCAATCCACTTTCCTCTTGAAATTATAAATTGTATTAAAAAAAACATAACACCAATAGTAGCTCCAAAAATTATAGATTCTAAATTTTTGTATATAAAATAATTTAATACTGCAACAATAACAGAAGTTGGAATAGAAATTTCATCAGGTATTTCCATATATTTAGCATCATAGACAAATATAGCAACAAGAGCAGATATTACAACAATATCTCTAATCAAAATTAAAATATTAAAATCAGAATAAAAATAATTAATAATAAATGAAATTAAAAATAACAAAGCAGTTGCAAGTTCAACAAAAAAATATTGCCAAGAAATTTTTTCTTTACAGTATCTACACTTACCTTTTAATGATAAAAAACTAAACAAAGGGATAAGATCAAAAAAAGATAATTTATGATGACAATTAGGGCATTCTGATCTACCAAATAATGTTTTTTTATCGTGCAATCTTATAACAAGAACATTAAGAAAACTGCCAATACAAAGACCAAATAGTAATATGAAAATTATATAAATCATTTCTAACATTTTTAGAATATTATAAATTAATTTTATTAAAATATTAAAATATTAAAATATTAAAAAGTAAAATGCGGTAATTTTTATATATTTTTATATTTCTATATTTCAATTTATTATATTATTTCCCCCATCTTCTCAACCATTCCATTTTTTATTCTTTCTGTTATATTTTCTACTGTATTTAACCCATTTATTTTTATAAGTAGTTTTTTCTTTTTATAGAATTTGAGAATTGGTCTAACTTCATTTCTATATATCATTAATCTTTTTTTAATAGCTTCAGGATAATCATCTGCTCTTCTCACAACATTACCACCGCACTTATCACAAATTCCCTCTTTTTTTGAAGGAAAAAGTTTCAAATCATAAGAAGTACCGCACTTATCACAAATTCTCCTATTTTTTATTCTAAAAACAGCTTCTCTATTACTAATGTCTATTTCAATAACAAAATCAATATTCGTAATACTGTCTAAATATTTTACTTGACCAATATTACGAGGGTATCCATCCAATATAAAACCATTTCTACAATCAATGTTAGATAATCTTTTTTTTAATAATTTAAATGTAAGTTCATCAGAAACAAGTCGTCCTTCAGAAATTAAATTTTGAATTTTTATACCAAGTTCTGATTTATTAGTAATTTCTTCTCTAAACATATCTCCAGTAGAAATTCTAGAAATACCAAAAAGCTCAGACAAGATCTTACCTTGAGTTCCCTTACCACAAGCCTGCGGACCAAGCAAAACAATTTTATGAGTATTTTTTTTATTGTTCATCCATTATATAATCACACATTAATCGTGTTTTTTTATGCTTCATTATTTTAAAATTGAACGTATTATTGCAGGTTCCAGATATATCTGGAACCCTACTAAAAAATGAAGTTTGTATATCATAAATCGAAGCTTGTATATATTATAACATAATAACCCCAAATAATAAAAAAGATACGACTTTGGAGAATCGTATCTTTTTTGAATTAACTTAAATTATTATTTCAAGGTTACAACAGCACCAGCAGCTTGAATTTTAGTTTTCATTTCTTCAGCTTCTTCTTTCTTTACTCCAGTTTTAACTATTTTTGGAGCTCCATCAACCAAATCCTTAGCTTCTTTTAATCCAAGACCTGTAATTTCTTTAACAACTTTAATTACATTAATCTTTGAATCACCAACTGATGTTAATTCAACATCAAATGTTGATTTAGCATCAGCAGCATCAGCAGTAGCAGCACCACCAGCAACCATTACAGGAGCAGCAGCAGATACGCCGAATTTTTCTTCTAAAGCTTTAACTAAATCAGTAGCTTCAATAAGAGTTAATTTTTCAACTCTATCTAAAATTTCTTGAGCAGTTTGTGATAATTTTATATCAGACATACTATTTTTTTATATTATTAAATTATATTATTAAGCAGTAACGGTTTCAGTTGCAGGGGCAACAGTTTCTGCTACAACTTCAGGAACGGCTTCAACTATAGGAGTAGTTTTAGCAGATTCTCCAGCTTGTTTTTGTTCAGCAATAGCATTTATAGCTCTTGTAAAAGAAGAAGCAGAAGAATTTAAAATATACATAAATTTTGAAACAAATTCTTCTCTAGAAAGTACAGAAGATAATCCATCTATTTCTGATTTAGAAACAATTTTACCTTCATAAAAACCACCCAATACAGGAAATAATTTTTTTGCTTTCTTTGAGTATTCTTTGTTAAATTTATAGAATTCTTTAATACCAGAAACCTCATCATTGTTATTCAAAATAATAGCACAACCACCCTTACCAGATTCAGAATCAAATGATTCTATTTTATTATTTTTGAAAGCAATATTTAAAAGATTCTTTTTAGCAACAACATATTCAGATCCAACTTTACCCAAAGCTCTTTTAAGATTTTGAGTTTGTTTAACCGTCATACCAGTATAATCAACAAAAAAAGCTGATTTAACTGATTTTATTTTATTTTCTAAAGAAAAAACTATATTAGACTTTTTTGACTTTGAAATAGCCATATTTTTGATTATTAAATTAAAAAAATCTGCAATAAACCAGCAGACTAAAACTTCTATTCGACCTTACTTTTGATAAGTGTATAGAAATAATGAGACAACCTCGATAGGGTTTATAGCTTTAAAGCAACCTATTGTCTTTGGCTTTGCGTTAAACATAATATCAAAAATAATAAAATATGTCAATAAAATAGATGGGCATAATCCCATCTATTCTTATTTAATCTTTTAAAGTTTTTATCAAATCTTTTAAATTTAGTTTCTTTTGAACACCAGTATTCATATTTTTCAAAGCAAACACCTTTTCATTTATTTCATCTTCACCAATTATAACAATATAAGGAATTTTTAATTTATTAGCATATTCAAGTTTTTTCTTAAACTTTACATCTTCCAAATAAACCTCTGTATTGATATTATTTTCTCTCAATTTAGAAGCTAATTCCAAAGAATGAGAAATATCATCTACCATAGAAACAATAACTACTTTAGAAGTTGTAGCTTGTTTTAATTCTATAGCATTATTATTTAACAATTGATCAAAAAGTCTCGTAAGACCTATAGATGCACCAACCCCAGGAAGTTTTTGAGAAGTATAGCATCCAGCCAAATCATCATAACGACCACCAGAACAAACAGAACCAAATTGAGGATATTTATTAAGCTTAGTTTCATAAACAGTACCAGTATAATAATCAAGACCCCTAGCAATAGATAAATCTACACCTACAACATTTTTAGGAATATTAAAAGATTTAGAATAATCCAAAACTTTTGACAATTCATCTATACCAAGCAAAAAGGTTTCGTTTTTTATTTTAAGAGATTTTAAATTTTTTATTATACTATCATTATCACCTTTTATCTTAATAAAATCTAAAATCTTATTTACTATATCTTTTTTAATCTTCAAAGATTCTAATTCTTTAACAAATTCTTCTTTCGTTATTTTTTCAATTTTATCTATAATTCTTAAAATATCAACTGAAATTTTAGAAAGATTATATTCCTCAAAAAAACCATTTAATATCTTTCTATTATTAATTCTAATAGTAATATCTTTAAGACTTAAAAATTCAAAAGTACTATAAATAATACTCAATATCTCAGCATCATTAACAAGACTAAGAGAATCTTTACCTATTATATCAATATCACATTGATATAATTCCCTAAAACGACCTCTTTGGGGCTTTTCTGCCCTATAAACCTTACCAATAGCATAGCGTCTAAAAGGAAAATCTAATTCATTAAAATGCTCCGCAACATATCTAGCAAGAGGAACAGTTAAATCAAACCTAAGTGATAAATCATTATCACCTTTATTAAATCTATATATTTGTTTTTCAGTCTCTCCACCAGCCTTAGCGAGCAAAGCTTCAGATTTTTCTATAACAGTAGTATCAAGAGGAATAAAACCAAAATTTTCATAAGAAGATTTGATTTTAGTTTTAAAATCTTCAAAAAGAATCTGTTCAGCAGGTAAAAGTTCCATAAAACCAGGCAAAACCTTTGTTAAGTTGTCTTTATTTATTTTTTTATTTTCAGATAGCATATATTATTTATAAAAATAAATTATCTTGTAATAATGATTATAACATTATTACAACTTACCTCAAGTTTTTTAATGATTTATATTTAAATTTTTATTTATGAATATAATAAACTCCACCAACTTTTAAACAATTTATCAAACTATCAAAATATGCAGAAGTTCTAGGACCAGCTTCCCAAGCATAAGGATCATCAATAGCAACAGAATTATTACTACTA
>JAJXYN010000008.1 GCA_021780535.1 bacterium | reverse complement strand
TTCTTGTTCTAATTACCCAATTTGTAAAAATACTAGAGAAATTGGTGCTGATGGAAAGCAGGAGGAAGAAGAAATATTGGATGAAAAATGTGAGAAATGTGGAGCTCAAATGGCTGTGAAACGTGGTAGATATGGCAAATTTATTGCTTGTTCTAACTATCCAACTTGTAAAAATATTAAAAAACAGGCAAATGGTACTGGAATAAAATGTTTAAAATGTGGCGAAGGGGAAATGGTTCAAAAAAGAAGTAGATTTGGGTTTTTTTACAGCTGTTCTAATTATCCAAAATGTAATCATATTTTATCTAACAAACCTGTCCCAGATGAAAAAGATCCTACTAAAAATGCTGTTTGCAAAAAATGTGGATCGGGACTTGTTTATTATGGGAAAGATGGAGATAAAATTAAATGTTCTAATAGAGAATGTGTAGATGGCAACGCTAGAAAGAAAAAAATTTAAACTTTATATAATTTTACTTTGATTTATGAAGTATTACTTTCACGTTTCGAGTGATTTTTGATCTTACATTTTTAAAGATTTTTCAATAAATCTCAAAACTTTAAAAACGAAGCATTAAAAAACACTATCTAGTTTTGTGTTTTAATTTTATTTGCTATGGAAAAACAACTTCAAGAATTGGTTGATGTTATGAATTCTAGTCATATTGAGTTTAATCTTAAAAAGATTGAAGATGCTTTTTATTTTGCAAAAACGAAACATGAGGGTCAACTTCGTATGTCTGGGGAGCCTTATTTTAATCATGTTTTTGAAACGGCTAAAATTTTGGCTGAAAATAAATTTACAGAAGATATTATTGTTTCTGGTTTGCTTCATGATACATTAGAAGATACAAATACTACTGGCGATGAGATTAAAAAAATGTTTGGAGAAAATGTTGAATATATAGTAAGCGGAGTTACAAAACTTGGTAAAATAAAATATAGAGGTAAAGAAAGATATGCTGAAAATTTGAGAAAAATGTTAACAAGAGCTGCATCTAATGCGGGTGTTCTTTATATTAAATTTGCTGATAGAATTCATAATTTAAAAACGTTGGAATATCATAATAATCCCGAAAAAATAGAAAGAATAGCAAAAGAGAGTTTAGAGATATATTCTAAAATGGCAAATAGATTGAATATTGGTAATATGCAAGCTCAGTTAGAAGATTTATCTTTTAAATTTTTACATCCCGATGAATATAAGAGAGTTGAAAAAATATTACAACAAGAAGAAGCAAAAAATAGTAAATATGTTGACGGAATTATTAAAAAAATTAGCAAATTATTATATGAAAATGATATAAAAGATTTTAATGTTTCTGGGAGAGTAAAACATATTTATAGTCTTTATAAAAAATTGCAAAGAAAAGATTTTGATATGTCTCAAATATATGATATTCATGCTGTTAGAATTTTAGTTATGGATGAATCTGATTGCTATAGGGTTCTTGGTGTTATACATAAAAATTATAAGCCTATGCCTGGGAGGATAAAAGATTATATTGCAAATCCTAAACCTAACGGCTATCAATCTATTCATACAACTATATTTTGTGACAAAAATAAAATAACGGAAGTGCAAATTAGAACATATAAAATGCATGATATGAATGAATACGGTGTTTCTTCTCACGCTAGTTATAAAGAAAAAGGTTTAAGTCTTGATTGGTTAAAAGATTTAAATAGTCTTCATAAAACATCAGGGAATAATGATGATTTTTTGGAATCTTTAAAATTAGATTTATTTCAAAATAGAATATTTGTTTTAACTCCGAATGGTGATGCTATAGATTTGCCAGATGGGGCAACTCCCGTTGATTTTGCTTATTGTGTACACAACTCGGTTGGAAATAGGTGTTACCAAGCGAAAATAAATGGCAAAATAGCTACGTTGGACTATCATTTGAAAAATGGTGATGTTGTTGAAATAATAACTAAAAAAAATGATGATCCACAAAAAAATTGGTTAATGTTTGTAAAGACATCAAGCGCTAGAGCTGCTATCAAAAAATGGTTTAAACTAAAAAATTTATTATAAAATTACCTAAAATTAGGTAATTTTTTATTTTTTTAAATTTATGATATAATAATGTAGAACATGTAGAACTAAAAAATAATCTACCAAAATGAAAAAGGAATTAGATAAACAAAAGAAGACAGATGTTCAAAAGAAGATTGAGTCTTCACAGTTGGGGGATAAAATTTTAAAAATAAAAATAATAGATATCCTTCTTAATCCTAGACAACCTAGAAGGACTTTTAGTGAAAATTCTATTAAATCTTTAGCCGAATCTATAAAACAATATGGTGTTTTACAGCCTCTTGTTGTTATAAAAAGTGGAGATAATACATATGAACTTATAGCGGGGGAAAGAAGACTTAGAGCTTCTCGTATGGCTGGATTATCTGAGGTTCCTGCAATACTTAAAGAAAATGATTATGATGATCAAAAAAAACTTGAGGTAGCATTAATAGAAAATATTCAGAGAGAAAATTTAAATGATGTTGATGAGGCTATAGCTTATAGAGAATTAATGGATGAATTTGGTTTATCTCAAGATGATGTTGCTGCAAAAGTTAGTACTTCAAGATCAGCTGTTGCAAATAAAATTAGACTTTTGAAGCTTCCAGAGGAAATTATAAATGATATAAGAACAGGAGAGCTTGATTCTGGTCATGCTAAACTTTTACTAAGCTTGGAAAATGCAGAGTTGCAATTAAATACATGGAAAAAAATTAAAGAACAAAATTTAACAGTTAGGGAGCTTGATGCTGTTGTTAAGAAGGCTAGACCTGATAAAAAATGGAGATCACTTGCTGTTGTTAAAGATGATAAAACAAAAGAAGAAGAACAAAAATTAAAAGATATATTTGATACTAGAGTGTCTGTTGTTAAAAGAGGAAATGGCGCGAAGATTGTGTTTAATTTTTATTCTAAAGAAGATTTTGATAAGTTTATTAATAAGATAGAAGATTTTGACTACACAAATATATAAGATTTTTAAAATAATTTTCTACTGCGTTGGCTGCAAAAAAATTTCCTGCGTCGTATAAAACATACGACTTAGTCAATTTTTTCTTGTCGCCTTGTATAAATATTATTTTATAAAATCTTGATATACGTGATTTGATTATTTTTTATTTTTAGAATAAACTTTATAACTATTAATTAAATAATTATTATTTTTATGAATCCAGATTTACAAAGAACACTTGTTTTATTAAAGCCTGATGCTGTTCAAAGGGGTCTTATGGGGAGAATTATTTCTAGATTTGAAGATGTTGGTATTAAGATTGTTGGAGCTAAAATGATACTAGCTTCAGAGGAGC
Source organism: bacterium (assembly GCA_021780535.1). Taxonomy (GTDB): domain Bacteria; phylum Patescibacteriota; class Patescibacteriia; order JAGPKW01; family JAGPKW01; genus JAJXYN01. The sequence continues at coordinate 2,314 of JAJXYN010000008.1, read as the reverse complement.
TTGCCAGCGCTCATTATGGTGATCTTGATGTTAGAAGAGGTGCAGCTGTTAAAAAACAAGTAGTAGATATGATCACAAAAATTGGTCCTGTTATGGCTTTAGTTTTAGAAGGAATAGAAGTTGTTGAGCAAGTTAGAATGATGGTTGGATCAACAGAACCAAAATCAGCATTACCTGGGACAATAAGAGGTGATTTTGCCCATATTAGTTTTAAATATGCTGATAAAAAAGGTATTGGTATTAAAAATTTAATACATGCTTCTGGTAATCTTGAAGAAGCTATTATTGAAGTTAGTCTTTGGTTTCGTGAAGACGAATTACATTCTTATAGATCAGTGCATGATACTCATATATTGGAGTAAGATATCAAAATACGTGATTTATTCGCGTATTTTTTTGTTAGGAAAATGTGTGGTATAATTAGGTGTAGGTATGGAAAAATAAAAAAATATAAATATGAAAAAGTTTTTCTATATTTCTATATTTCTATATTTTAATATTATCTTATGTTTAAAAAAATTATTTCTTATTTATTTTTAATCTCTGCTTTTGTATTTAGTTTCTCTCTTGCTTTTGCTGATACTACTAATATGGATGGATTAGTTACAACTGATAGTAGTGGGAATGCTGTTCTTGGTACTGATAGTATAAAAACAGTAACGCAAAATACATTATCTCAAAAAACTGTTCCAGATATTATTTCTAGTGGGATTAAAATAGCATTAGGATTTTTTGGAGTTATTGCTTTAGTGTTTGTTATATGGGGGGGTGTTGATTGGATGTTATCTAAAGGAGATCCAAAAAAAATTGGTGCTGCAAGAGATAGAATGATTGCTGCTGCTATTGGTCTTGCTATCATAGCTGCATCATATGCTATTACTGACTTTATTATATCTCAAATTTCAGTTATTGCTGGGTAATATTATATTGTGTAAAAAATGTGTTCAAGTAAAAGTGTTGTAAAATCAACACTTTTTTATTTATATAAAGTACTTATATTTACAAAAAGTCAAAAAAGTGATATAATTTTAAATGTGATGAGTTGAAAAACTTAATTCACAAAAGAAACAAAAACAAAAAGTTTTCTACTGAATATATATAAAATATGTTTGGTGGGGAATAAGGTAAAAGAGTTATATTAATAGTTTTAAGTATATAAAGTATTTAGCACTGAGTGTAATTCTAAATGAATTTAGTTTTGAGAGTTGTTGTGAACTTTCTACGAGATTTTTAATACCTTCGTGATGTTTCTGTCCCGAAGATTTTTTATTTTTTGGGATAAATAATAAATATTGGCCAATATTTACAAAACACAAATTAGTTATTATTTACTAGTTCTAAAATAAAATAAACTGATAATCAATAACTATGATTTGTTCAATTAAATTAATTCAATAAAAACAAAGATATGAAAGAAAGAAAGGTTTTAAAAAAAGAAGTTCCTATTAGACATAAAAGTCATGTTTTAAGAAATATAATGCTTATGTCTGTTGGGATTGGAGTAGCTACTTTATTTAATAGAGCTAATGCTCCGGGAAATAATTTTTCTGTAAAGAAAATATAATATTTTCCTTAAAAAAAGTCGAAAAGTATTTCATTTATTAATGTTCTAACTAAACAGATTAATAAATATAAATACTAAAAAATGAATAAAAATAAAAATAAAAAATTTCTCTTTTTACTAAAGAGGAGAAATAAAAAAGATAGAGGGGATGTGTTTGGGGTGTTTATGGTTTCTATGTTTGTAATTATCATAGCTTCATCATTTTTCTCTTTCTTGGATTATAAGATGTCAAAAAATTTAATTAATAATTCTAATAATAATTTAAAGACATCTAATCTGCCTTCTACAGAAGAAATTATAAATAGAATATTAGCTATCAATGAAGTTGGTGCCGCTAGTATTAATTATAAAGCATCTTCTTTAATACCTAGTTCTAAGGTTTCTTTGACTGGAAAAGCTGGAGAAACTATAACTTATTCTTTAAAATTTAAAAACACTGGAAGTTATGTTTGGAGACAATCTGGTAATAACCAAGTTGTTTTGAGAGTTAAAGATAATAAAACAGGATTACTTAAGAGTGATAAATGGATTTCTTCTTCTATTGTTGCTACCATGACAGAATCTATTGTGAATGTTGGTAGTGTTGGTGAGTTTAAGATTACTGTGAAAGTTCCTGAAAAAACTTCTAGTGATACTTATGTTATGTATGTGAAAAGTGTTGGGCAAGAAGTTCTTGGAAGTTATATAAATTTTACTGTTGAGCCTAATGGAGTTTCTGCTATTTCCAAAGTTACTAGCAAAACAAGTGTT
>JAJXYN010000001.1 GCA_021780535.1 bacterium | reverse complement strand
AAAAGAAGAACAGTATCCTTGATCAGGAACTTTACAACCAGCATTAGCAGTAGAAGAGTCAGTTCTAGAATCATAAGTTCCAAGAGGACAAGGAATAGCTATATTAGCTCCTAGCTTATTATTTAAAGTATATCCAATAATACCAGCATCATTTGGCATAGTAGAATTAATAGCACCAGATATATCTTCACTAGCAGGATTACTACTATCTGTAGGAGTTAAAGTATTACTAGGAGTTAAAATACAAAGACTAGGAATAGTACCAGTATTAGTACCAACAACTTTAGCTTTAGCAACACAATAACCTAGAGGAGGAGCTATACAATCTGAAGATTGTATAGAACCAGGTTTATCAGTATATTTACCAACAGGACAAGGTATCTTATCTTTCATACCACCTTTACAATAGAAACCAGGAGGACATATTTCACATATACCTTTTACATTAGATTTTATACATCTACCATTAGAATCAGTAACACCCCCATTACTAGGGTCACAGTTGTTAGTAGGATCACCATCACCATCACTAAGATAATACCCTATCTGACAACCAGAATTACAACCAGTTACACATTTAGGAAGAAACTTACAAGTTTGACCAGGAGGACAATTAGAAGCACATTGCTGGTCAAGAGTAGAATCAGCAAGAACTATATTATTAAAATTAAAAAAAAATATAAAACTAAAAATAAAAAATATAAAACTAAAACTCAATACATTTAATATACTTTTAAATAAGTTTAAATTAAAACTTTTACAATTATTCATTATCTATTCTTAATTCTTATCTTAAATTATTATTAGTTATTTATCACTCTATTATAACATCCTTTTATTTATAGCAAAAATAAACCCTAAATCTTTATCAAATTTAGATGGAAAAACCTGAACAGAAAATCCGTTTTCTCTTAATTTGTTTTCTATATCTTTTTTGGTTTTTGGTTTTTCATTTTTTGTTTTAATATTATGATATTCAAGAATAAAAGCTCCAATTTTAGAAAAAATATCATTATCAAGATTTTCAAAAATATCATACTCTCCACCCTCAATATCTATTTTAATTAATGATACTCTTTCTATTTCATTATCCACTAAAAAATCTTTCAAAGAAAATATTCTAACTTTTTGATAATCTTCTTTTCTCAATTTCTCATTCATTCTTATCTTCTCAACTTTTCTTATTTTATTATTAATACTATCTTCTGCAATTATTAATTCGCCATCTTTTGTCTCTTTTCCTATTGCACATTTAAAAGTTTTAATATTTAAAAAGTTATTCTCATTTTTATGTTTATTCAAAAATTCAAAATTATTTTTTTCAGGCTCAATAGAATAAATATTAACATTACTATTTAAACAAGTAACAAAAATAGAAAAAAATCCAACATGAGCACCAATATCAATCACCGGGTTTTTGGCATTTTTAATAACATCAATAGAAGATTTATATTCCATTAGTTTAAAAATTTCATTAAATACAGAAAAATCAACATCATCACGAAGATGATAGTCAAAATTTTTATTATTAAATTTATAATTATATTTATTCATAAGATGAAATAAATTAATAATAATATTTTCGTTCATTTATGAAGCTCTTACGATATCTTAATTGAGCGGAATACCATGAAAAGAAAATATTATTATTAATTTTTTATTCATATCAGCTAACTTAATTAACTAATAAATAACTAGCTATTATCGCCGCCGTTTCTCCTCTTAAAACATTTTTACCAAGTCTCGCAATAATAAAATCATTGTTTTTAGCCAATTTAACTTCATTATCAGTAAACCCTCCCTCAGGACCAATAAATAAAGAAACTGATTTATTTTTTTTATTAATTTTAAAATTATTAAATTCATCACCAGAAAAATCAAATAGAAAGTTTAAATCACTATTAATATTTAAGCAATCTTTAAATTTCATTACATCAGAAACAACAATAACATTACTTCTCTCTGCTTGTTCACAAGCTTCTTTAGCTATCTTATTTAATCTATCAAAATTCAAATTAGTTTTTATTGTTCTCTCTGTAATAATAGGTACAATCTTAGAAATTCCAATTTCAGAAGCTTTTTGTACAATCAATTCAAAATTATTTTTTTTTAAAATAGCACAATATAAAATAATATTATTTTCAGATAATATAGATTTATTATTTTCCTTTAAAACATTACAATTAATAAATTTTTTATTAATAGAATCAACAGAACAAAGAACCTCTTTATTATCAAAAAACAAAATAAGTTTTTCACTTATTTTTAATTTTAAAACATTTTTTATTTGATTCACAATCTCAAGATCATTAATATTTATAACATTATCAACAATCTTAAAATCATAAAAAAATCTATGAATTTTTTTCATTAAAAATTCTTTACATAATTAGCATTAAGATCAAATCTATATTTAATATAAAGAATTATAAATATAACAAGAACCAACAAAAAAACCCTTATTGTCACCTTTAACAATCTCTCCCAATTTATATTTATATTAAAATTAATCTTACTTTCTTTTTTCGGTTTTAGATCAACAAAACGTTTCATATTTAAAAAGCTAAATATTGATTAGTGGTGTTTTTAGTACTTCATTATTTTTTGAAATGAAGATCAAAAAATCACTCAGGAGCTAAATTTTTAGCAAATCATGAATAGAAGCACTTAATGATTAAATTATAGCACAAATCAAAAAAAGCTTGAAATATTAAAAATTTTATGATATTCTATTTGTATTCCAAATTTAAGGTTCCTTGGTGTAGCTGGTTAACACGCCTCCCTGTCACGGAGGAGACCACGGGTTCGAGTCCCGTAGGGACCGCCTTCGCTCGCTATAGCGAGACTACAGCGGCTAAAATCACAACAATAACAATAAAAATACTCGCGAAAGCGAGCTATTTTATTTAACGACCACTATTAATAAATTTATTCGCCAAAATCTTAAAAAACATTTTAATTTTCAATAAAATACCCACTTTATAAAAATAAACAAATCCAATAAAAACAATCATAAAAATAATAGTCAAAACAACATATTTAAAATATGGCTTACTATAATTATTATTTTTTACAGAATAAGATTTTAAAGATTTATTATTTTTTTCAACAGAAATAGCATTTGGCGTGGATATAATTTTTTGTGCAGATACAACATTTTGTGTCATTTTATTACTATCTACAATACCTGCAGCCTGAACGTTATTACTATCCTCAGGAATAATATTTTCTTTTATAATTTCAACATCCTTATCATTTCTAGGGATAATCCTATACGAATCATTCCTCTTATTTAATACACCAAAAATTTTAACATTATCTCCTAGTTTTAAAATTTTATATACTTCTTTTAATTTTTCATTAAAATAAATCTCTGTTTCAATATCATCATTTAATATATAAACTTTATTAGCATTTTTTCTTGAAATAACACCAGAAATAAAAACAAAATTTGCAATTAAATTATTTATTTCTTCCTCAGAATTAATTAAATCCAATGATTCTATTTTATTATTTTTTGAAATAATTTTTATATCATTTAAATTTTTAATTTTAATTCTTTTTTCTCCATAATTTGAAGAAATAATCCCAGAAACAAAAATTTTATCTCCAACAATTAATTTAGGAAAATTTCCACTAGAATTATAAACCTGTGCACCATTTAAATAAAAATACTTATCAGAAAATTCTCCTGGCACAGAAATAACAGTACCATATAAAGAAATCGTATCACCAATATTAAGATTTTGTATATCAGAAATATCAACAATATTATTTTGTTGCATAGGTTGAATAATTTTATTTTGTGTTGGTGTTTTGTTTTGTAATATAGGCAGAATGGGTTGTTCTACCACTACATTATCATTTTGTACGTCATTATTTTTTAATAGAACGTCTTTAATATCGTTAATATTATTCTGCTGTATCGCATTATTATAATTTTTTAAATTTTCTTTAATAAAAATATTTTCAAAACTATTATTTGAAACACTTTGTGGTGGTGTATTATTACTTTGTGTGGATACAGCACTACTTTGATTATTTGAATTATTATTTATATTGTTAAAATCAATTTGAGTAATACTCGGAATATATTTACATTCATTTTTAAAAGAAGAATTTCTAGGACTAGATTTATCCAAAACAAAGAAGTCTTTTTTATTATCATTCAAATCAAAATCACTACAAAGATAATTAAAAGAATTATTTAAACCATATCCATAACCAATACCATAATTATTATAATCATTAGTTCTAATAAAAGATTGCCCAGAACTTAAATTTGCAATACAAGAACCTTCAAAAACAACACAATTACCATAGCCAACAACATCAACCATATCAGAATCAGCATTATATATAACAATAGAATTATCGTTAGCTATAGAATATGTAGAATATGTCAAATCTGGCACAATATAAGATTTAAGAGAAAAATTTTGATGAGCAATCAAAAAATAAGAAAAAGCTTTTATAATAGATTTTTCAGGAATAGAAGAAATTATATTATAAGATGCTCCAGAACTACTTCTTTTTTGTATTTTATAATCAAATAAATCAATATCTTTATTTGTTGGATTATATAATTCAATAAATTCATCAGTAGCAGAAACGCCAGAAACTTGAAATTGAGAAATAATAATATGATCAGAAGCAAAAGAGAAACGAAAAGAAATTAAAAATAAGACAAATAATAAAAACGATATAAGAATCTTCATAGTTTTTAATTTAAAATTTAAGTTTTTAAATTTATCTATTTTAGTATACAAAATTTCAAGTTATGTCCAATTAATTTTATTACTAATTTCATATTAAAAAAACAAAAAAATCTCAAGCAAATGAGATTTTTTTGATTGTGTATAAAAATGACTGGTGTCCTTAGGATAGGACTTCCTATTTTCTAAATTCGCTTCACTCATTAAGAAAATGCGGTGCCGGGGGCGGGGCTTGAACCCGCACTCTGTTGCCAGAACAAGATTTTAAGTCTTGCGTGTCTACCATTTCACCACCTCGGCATATAAAATATAAAAGAAATTATATATAAAAAGATTAGTTTAGTCAATATTACTTCATACGGGCGCAAGATTTTGCGCCCAAAATAAAGTTATTAATTTATTTCAATTTCATGCTATAAACATATCCAGTTTTTCTATCTTTATAATAAAGTAAGGAATTATCACTAGAAACATACAAACTTTCTATAGAAACATCAGGAATAGGTTTAGCTATCAATTCAGAATATCCAGAATATATATTTATCTTGTAAATATCATCATAAAAACTACCATCATTTACCGTTTCTGGCAATAATCCAAATCCAGTAGGAAGGCCGTCTGGTCTAGGCACACCACAATATAAATATTGCCCAGTAGAATCAAATCCACATTTTGAAACCCATGTAGCAATACCCAAGTTTCTACTATAAGTACCTATAGTATCAGGTTTTGCATTAACAACCCATAAATTAGGATTATAAGATGTATCTGCATTAAAAGCATCATAAACAACTTTATCACCAGCAGGAGACCAAATAGGATGAAAACCTCTTCCTTCAACTTCTAAAGCTTTAAAATTTTCATTATTTAACCCAATCAGCAACACTTGTTGCATTAATCCTCCAATAGGTTCACCAGTTCTAGACATTGCAATCATTTGCTCGTTAGGAGAATATGCAACAGTTACTTTATCCGCATTATCACCAAGAGGTTCTATAGCAGAAAAATTAGAGCCATCAGGACTAGATACAGATAACCATCTATCTTTATAATTATTACTATCTATCATAAAAGCAATTTTTTCACCATCTTTTTGAAAAGAAAAATCATACCAATCTTTAGGTAATGTATATTGTTTATCTTTATTAAAATCATAAGTTACATTACTTCCATCAGGAAATTCTATAATAGCCTTATCAGACAATGGAGACCATGTTATATTGCTAGCTCCTTTAAATTTATCTTGTGTTAAAAGACTAGAAATCCCAGTTGTGGGATCTATTTTATAAAAGCCACCATCGTTAGTATTAAAAGTAATAAGATTTTTCCCAGAAACTGTAGAATTTAATGTTGGATAATTAGTTATTGTATTTGTGTATACGTTTCCTCCGTTAGCAACATCGCCCTCTTTTTGTGGTACATCAGTTATTTTACCTCCAGTAACAGTACCTGTATTATTGCCAATATTATTTAAATCTTGTCCATTATTTTTATTTATAATATTTTTAATCTGATCCGGTGTTAAACCAGTAGTATTATTGCCTGTAGTATCAGTGCCAGTATTTATAGGCACACCACTATTAGTATTATTACCAGAAGGTGTTAATTTCCCAGTATTATTTTGGTTAGTATTTGAATTCTGGTTAGTATTTGAATTTTGATTTTGATTATTAATAGATTTGAAAAATAAAAACCATATAAGCACAGCTACAATAGCAACAATCAAAATAAAACCAATGATCATTAAAATTTGTTTTGTTTTTTCTTTCATAAATTTATTCTTAGTTTATATTTTTAATCAAATTTCATTAATTAATTACAGTTAATACCCATTGACGCAATATCTTCAGGAGAAAGTCCTGCACATACTTCTTGTTTATTAGCATCAGAAATAGCAGATTGGCCACCACTATAAGCACCAAAAAAGCCAGCTACACAAATTAAAATCACAATAGCAAAGATAAATATCAGTGTAATAGGATTTGTAAGACAACCGCCAATACTACCTATGATCCACATTTTCATTCTTTTTTTCACTTTATCCTTAACCATATCAATAGCCTGACCAGCAACTCCCTCCATAGCTGCACCAACGCCAGGAATCATAGAAGCAGCTTTAACAGCAGGAATAGCTTTTGCAGCGTTAATAGCCATTTTCGCAGCCATTTGATCTCCAGCAGACTCTAACTTACTTTTACCCTCAATATTCTGAACAGATCTGCCACTAGTTTGTATTTCTGATTTTTGCTTTTGATCATAGGCAGCTTTTTCACCACCTAACCCTTGAGAGCCAGCACCACCTAAATTTTTTGCGACATCACCAATAGATTTGCCAGCACCAGACATTTTACCAACAGAACTAAGAGTTTTATTAGCAGTTTTCCCTATTTTTCTTTCAGCAAATTTTACTACTCCACCAGCAATTGGGATTTGTTCAGCAGTATCAATACCCATAACAATAGGTTTACCTATACCAGTATAACCTGCTACAGTTTTAATACCTTGTGCAGTATCTATATCAGATTGCTTTTTTAAAGATTCATCCATCTTTTTATAATCCCCTGATAAAGCTGAGCCCGTACTTTCAAGTCCTCTAGAAACATCTTTTGCATCTTGAACAATATTTATACCCCTCACTCCCTTTGGGGCCTTCTTACCAATATTTTTTGATTGCAAACCGCCAGTTTGTGCTTCTGGATTTTGTTTATTTATATACTGCTTCTGATCTTTAGATTTTTTGATTTGTTCATCAGAAAAAGAAGCTCCAGATGATTGTGCAGTATTCTTAATATTTCTAATACTTCTAGCAAATGTAGCCTCTTGTATCCTTCTATCTTGTAATTCTTCTGAGCCAAGATTAGAAATATTGTTATCTTTATTTATATTAGAATCAATATCTTCTGCCATAAATTACTTTATTTCATTAACCTTCCATTTATCTTCTTCTTTTACAAGAGAAACTGTATAAGTTTTCTTGTTGATATTTTCTTTATATGTTGAATCTACAATCTTCTCTACAACAGGCACAGTAGCCGTAGTTTTTGTATCACCATTTTTATAACTTAATAAATTCACAGATAAAACTTGCGTTGTTTTTGAATAATAATTATCACTTCTTTTATATGCAGATATAATATTTTTAAATTTATTAATAAGAGAATCTGTCATAAAAGGATACAAATCCTTTATATTTGAAAAATCATTAGTATTTGTATAAGTACCATACATCTCAACAAATCCTCTTGCTGTATTAGTTAATTGAATCCTTTCATTTTGAATTTGAGTAATAGGTTTTGGAGCAATTTCTTCATTTTTTTGTTCTGGTTTAGTTGTTTGGACAGAAACCTTGGGAACATTTTTTAAAAAATTTAAAATTATAAGTAATATAATAATAACTAAAACAGATAGCAATGATATTAGAATTATTTTTTGTTTCTTTTCCATTTTAAATTATGTTAATTATAATTAATATTAACTAATACTATCCTCTATTTCTTGTTCTTTTTCTTTTTCTTGTTTATCTGTTTCTTCTTCTTTTGCTTCCTCTTCTTCTGTTTTTGGAGTTTCTTCAACACTAGCTTCTTCTTTCTTAGAATAAGCTGCTTGCTCTTCTGCCATTTGTTCTTCAAATTCTTTCTTAGCTTCTTGAATTTTTAATAATTGTCTAGGATCAGAAGTTACTATTTGATCTTCAGCATAAGAAGCTATAATTTTGATAGCTGCATGTTTCTGACCAGCAAAGAAGATACCTTCTCCCAAACCTCTTTCAAGCAATAAATATTTTTCACCTTCAGTAAGCATAAAAACTTTTGCAAGATTATCAACAGAAGATGGAGCTTGTTTTAACAAAATTTGCATAGCAGCATTTGATACAATAGCTCTACCATAAGGATTACCAAGAAAATCATTAACATCTTGAGTAATAGTTGTAACACCTAAATAATATTTTCTACATCTTTTTACAAGAGCAAAAATAAATTTAGCAGAGTCTTCATTTTGCATAAGCCACCAAGCTTCATCAATAACAAGAATTCTTTTCTTAAGAGAAGAACGAATAACATTCCAAATATAATTAACAATGTTATAAATACCAATAGGTCTAAGTTCATCTTCAAGATCACGAACACAGAAAACAACAAGTTGATTATTCATTTCAACGTTTGTTGGAGAATTAAACAATCCAGAAAAAGTTCCTTCTGTATATTTTTTAACCCTAAGAGCAATATCTTCAGTTCCTTCCATACCGTCCAAAATATCATAGAAATCAGTCATAAGAGGGGCTTCTATAGTTGCAAGATCAGAGTTAGCATCAATATCTTTTTTTGCATAAGTTTCAAGTAATGCTCTATCAATCAAAGCATCTTCTTGATGAGACAATTCACCAATCATAAGTTTTAACAAACCTTTCAATGTAATAACAGCGGATCTAATAATATCTGAAACTTTAGTACCAGATATACCAGCTGTTTTAGGCAAATCAAAAGGATTAATTTTTGTTTCAGAATTTAAAGAAATATTAATATAAGTACCACCAACAGCATCAGAAAGTGTTTTATATTCAAATTCTGGATCAATAACAATAACATCAACCCCCATCATAAGACTTCTTAAAATTTCAAGCTTAACAGTATAACTTTTTCCAGCACCAGAAGTAGCGAAAACAATACTATTAGCATTCATTAAACTAAATCTATCAAAAATAATTAAAGAATTATTATGCTCATTAATACCATAAAGAATACCCGTATTACTTGTAAGTTCAGATGACATAAATGGGAAAGATGATGCAATTGGAGAAGAATTCATATTAAAAACAATATTTAACTCATCATTCCCAAGTGGTAAACAAGAATTAAATCCTTGCTCTGCTTGATAGAATGCTCTTTTACTTTGAATTAATTTAGAACCAAAAAGAAAATCAACATCATCAGAAAATTGATCTAATTCTTTCTCATCATCAGCATAAATAGTAACATAAAGAGCAAACTGAAAAAATTTCTCAACACCCTGAGTTAAATCATCTCTAAGTCTTTCCATATCAGACATAGCAGCTTGCAAAAGAGGATTACGAGGAGCCCCTTTTTCCACATCAGAATTAAGTTGAGCTTCAACAGCACCTACTCTATTTCTCAATTGTTTCAAAACAAGAACTATATCAACTGGATAAAAAAACATAGAAACATCCATAGTATTGTTCATGTTTATAACAGGAGCAAACCAACCAATTGTGATATATCTAGGATATCCAACAACAAAAATAGTTCTAGCAAGTTTTCCATTAATCTCAACATAATGAGGAGTTACTCTCATTGATGAAGGAGCTATTAAATCTTTTACAGATATAACACCCTTACGATAAACTTTTTCTTCTTCAAGAGTTTGGATTGTTTGCTCAATTTTTTGTTGTTGCTCAAGCTTCCCCAAATCTTTTTTAGTTTGTTTTTTTTGTTTTTTTTGTTTTTCTAAATTATCACCTAAAGATAATTGTTGGATATCAAATGCCATGTGTTTTAAATTAATCTTTTATTTCATACAGGCGCGTTGTAACACACCCATATCAATTCTACTCTACTCTTAACTTTCCTACCTCTTTCAATTTTTGCAACCTAGAAGTATTAATATTATAACTTGAATAAAACAATTCTATTAATTCTTGAGTGGAAAGCATACTAGCCGCTATACCCATACTAGAAAGATTATTCCTAACGTGGCTCATTCTTTTTTCAAGTTCCATTTTATATCTTTCAAAGGTAGTATTAGATAAAGTAAGAAAAGCTGTTGGAGAAAACATTTCTGTTAATTTTTGGAAAAAACCTTTAGTACCAACCATTTTTTTCTCAACAGAACTATAAGAACAAACAATAAAAAATTTTTTAGTCATAATATCTCCCATAACAATCAAATCTTTAATGTATTCTATATATTCAGCAATTTGGGCTTTTAATAATTCGTTTTTTTGTTTCTTTGCTTTCATTTCAAGTTCCTCAATATAATTATCAAGATCCAATCTTCTAGATTGAATAACTATTTGAACAGGAAAATCTATAGTATTTAAGAATCTAACATAAGATCCTATAACAGCCTCCTGTTCTTGAGGTGATTTCAAAGCAAAATTAATAGAAGATGTCATAATTGCACCACGGAGAGAGCCATCTTTCATGATGACAACATCATCACGAATCTCAGCAATATCAAGATATTTTTGTGTAGAAGCATCAGGTTTAGATGAAGTCATCTTATCACTATGCATTGTATTTATTTTTGTAACAGGCATAAATTTAATTTATATTAATCTTAAATTTTAATTTAAATCTTTAATTTTTCTTTTCTTTTTCATTCGCCGAAGACGAACTCATATTCTCATCTTCTTCCTCATTCTCAGCCTGAAAAGCCCCACCAGTATCAAGAAGTAAAGATAATTCTGATAATTTTTGAGCTTTTATTTCTTCTTTCTGCACTACACTATTTTCTTTTTTAACATTAATCATTTCAACAGTATGAGCAACGTTAATATCTTTCTCCCAAATTCTAATATTAGAACCAATAAGAACTTGTAATATATTTAAAAGAAAATAATGAAAAGGTTGCCCATTAACCTTAATAAAAGCAAACAATATAACAAAAACAGCTATAATTATAAACTCAACAACAAATAAAGATAAATCAGCAAATTTATAAGCAATAACAGCAAAAACAATACCAACAACAGCAATTATAAATTGCCTCAAAGTAAGTGGTCCAAGTATTTTTGGTTCAACATCAATAAATTGTGGTACAAGAAATTGATTCATAAAACAAAATTAAAATATGTAAATATAAAATATAGAAAAGTTTTTTAATATTTTTATGTTTTCATATTTCTATATTTAAAACTAATAATATTATATCATATTCATTCTCATTCATTCGCATCCTCCTTTCTCATTTATTCTCTCTAAATTCTCAGTTTCCTATTCAATTGTGCTATAGCATCTATTTCTTCTTGTGTTAAATAAAGATCTGCATTTTCTTTTCTTATATTAATAACTTTTCCAACATCACCATATTTAACACTCTCATCAATCATTTTTTTATAAACAGAACAGACTTCTGAAGCAAGCCAAGCCTTAATGCCGAGAACTCTCTTTCTTGCAGAATAAGAAGATAATACTTTAATTTTATTTTCTATTTTAAAAGCACGCTTTTCAACATCTTGATCCAAATTTCTAAAGTCTTTAATAGTAAAAAATGCTAATTCTTCTATTGGACCAATAAGTTTAACGTTTTCAAATTTTTTCATAAAATCAGCAGCAACATTCATGTCAGAAATCTCTTCTTTATTTTTAATTTGGTTCAAATACATTTCTTCAACAGAACCATCAAAAACATGAAATTTCATATCACCCTCAACATACTCTTCTATAATATCTTTCTTTTTATTCAAAGAATTTTCTTGTAAACGAGGATGCTCTAAATTATCTTCTTTATCAATATCAAGATCAGAAAGATTTTTAATCTCATCAGGTAGGGGCACAATATTTTGCGTTACCCCATTATTATTTTTATGATATTCAAGTAAACTTTCTTCTGCCTGTTTTTTAATTTTTTCTATTTTATTTAATATTTCGTCAGCAATATTTCTATTTAAACCAACACCATTATCTTTTTTAGCTCTAATTAAAATTTCAAATGTTTGAATTTTATTTCTAATATTTTTTATAAATTTGATACAAACATCATAAAATCTCTCTCTATACTCATTATTTGAAAATTTAACTTCTAAAACATTAATAATTTCATCAATAATTAATTCTGGTTTGTCAAAAGGATTATAAATATCGTCAGATAATTCTGGAGAATTTTCTTTAGAACCAATATATAATTCAGAATCTATATAATTATCTCTTATATTTAAAGCAACATTAATAACATCATCAGGGTTTTCATCTATTAAATCTTTAATAGGATAAAGATGAATTTTTAAATAATCAATAATAAGATCAAAAATGGAAAATTCATCAATATTAAAGGAAGGATTTGATTTAATAACCAAATCCACAAAGCCACGAATATCAACATCACCCTTAATCCATTTACCAAAACTAGAATTAAAAGACGAATTAACTAGACTAGGGTCTAAAGAATATTTTTTAGCAAACCCTAACCTGCTTGATGATAATTCATCGGATTTAATAATAGATGCTATTTGATTTAAATTTTCAACCTTTTTCATTTTCAAAATCTTTATATATTTTAAATACCAAATCCTTCTTTATTTTTTATATTTTGCTTAGCAGAATCAAATGCTGCTCTATAAACCTTTTCGTCTGCCGCTATAGCAGGATCTGATTTTATAGCCTTTTCAAGAGCTGTACTTGCATCCACTAAATTATCTTCTTTAGAAATTAATTTTTCCATAACAGTAGATAAAGCAGCTGTTTTTTGGGTTTCTTCTTTAATACCACTAGATAGTTCGTGAGCCAAAGAAACAAAGTCCCCAGACAAAACAGAAAAATTATCAGCAAAGCCTTGAAAACTCTTAGTTAATTTGTCACTGTTATCAATAGTAGAAGCTACAGAGTTTTGCATATCAGAAGGGCCCGAACCAGCCTTAGAAATATTACCAGCTATAACACTAGCAAGAAGTCTAACTGTTCCATGAGATAACTCAACATCCTTAATTGATTTAGATACAAAAGATTCTGAAAGTTTAGATAGTGCTTCTGACAAATATTGTTTATATTCATCACCTTTAAAACTTTTAGCCTCATCATCAAAATTAGCCGTTGGATTGCCTGTTCTTGTTCTCAAAATTTCTTGCATCTCAGATTTTAATTCAGCAGAAAATTCTTTAGGAAGGTCTTTCATTTGTTTAGAATATGCGTCCAACATTTGTTTTGTTTTTTCACCATCACTAAGTGCACTAGCAGAAATTTTACCAACCTGAGACAAGAAAGATGCTGAAGAACCAATTTCGGTATCATCTGATTTTTTATTTCTCTTATTTTTTTCACCTCTACCTTCTTTTATCTCTGCTCTTTCAGCTTCGTTATATGCATCATCTGAATAAACATCCTTATTACCTCTAGAAGCAGATATAATTTTCTCTCTACTAGATAATTCTTCCTGTAATCCAACTAAGCCATCAGCATTTTTAGTATTTTTGTATTCTTCTTTAGCCTTCTCAAGTCTTGCTTTAAGACCCTCAAACTTTGTTCTTTGTTTATCAGCAAAAGTCTTTCCAAAGTCACGTTCCAAATCTTGGTAGAATTTAGATGTATATTTACCACTCTCAACAAGATATTTTTCAAGATCTTTATCTATATCATTAATAATACCACCAGTTGTATCAGAAGATTTAGCAACAATTTCTCCAAGACCAGTCTTTGATGCATGTTTATTAAATTTAGCAATATCGTCTTTACTTAAACCAGCAATAATTTTTTGGAAATTTTCCTGATTATCTTTTTGCCTAAACATTCTTGACTCATTATCATCAAGCTCTCCGCCATTTTCAAGTTTTTCAAGCATAGCAGCAAGAAATCCGTTTCCATCATTAACCTTACCCTTATTGCCACGGAAATTTATACCTTTAATCTTACTAGGATCAATTGTTCCATCAGCTTTTTTGTAATCAACATTACCCTGAGCGGTTATTCTAGCTTTATCAAATTTTTCTTGCTCATCAGTTTTTTTCTGCTCTGTTATGACATTACCCGATTTATCTCTAGCAACAGCAATACCTTTACCAGCTTCAAAAACAGCAGCAACAGCGGCAACTTGCTTACCTTTTTGTTTTGCAACATCATCGGCAGTAACAGCAGTATCCTTGTTATTTAAATTAGCTGTTAGTTCCTCAGCTTTAGATTTATTTGTCCTCATCTTTTCTAATTCTGCAGCTCCAGATGCAACAATATTATCATTCTGTTTTATTTGTCTTTCATAATTTCTTATCGCTTCTTCTCTTTCTTTCATTTCTCCAACAGTACCAGACTTATCTTCTCTATTTTCCATAATAGTCTTTCTCAATTCATCATTTTCTTCTTTTTTATTTCTACTTAATCTTTCTTGTTCTAGTTCTTTAGCAGTAATGTTTAATTGCAAATCATTAATAGTTCCAGGCCTTTTTTCTTTACCAGTTCCAACAAATCCAAGTAAAGAATCAAGTTCTTTTCTTTGAGATTTAGAGTCACGTAAACCAGATCTTTTCTTAGCAAGATCTTTCCTTGCCTCTTCAGCATCAATAATTTTTTGCTGTTCATTAATTTTAGAATCAACATGAGCAATTTGATCTTTCGTAAATTTCTCTGGATGTGCCACCATATCTTGTCTTTGTTTTTGTAATCTTTTCTTTTCTTCCCCAGCTTTTTTACCAGAGTTATTAGCATCATAAACAAACTTTCCAGCCGCAAGAGCAACAGGAGCTAATCCACCAGTAAGAACTCCTGCAGTGGTAAGAGCAACAGCTCCAACAGTTTTTTTAACTCCACCACCAATATATTTACCATAACCACCAGCAGCCATAGCATCTGCATGGACTCTTTTACCTTGATCAATTTGTCTCTTACTAATTACTTCGCGGGCTTTAGCTATAGATGCAGGATCACCCTTCTTAATAGCATCTTGAAGGGCTTTATTTTCTGAATTTCTTTGAGAAACCATCTTAGCATTATTTATAGCATTAGCAGACATTTCTTCTTTCATATTCAATCCTCTATCTAACATTTTAGAAGCAATATTATTACCACTCCTAGCCATACCTATACCATTTCTTATGCCACCCATAGCAGTATCACCTATCTTACCAGCAGTATTATTAATTGAGTTTCCAACATTTTTAGCAGTATTTTGAGCCATATTTTTCAATCCATCAAGAGGTTTCATGCCAACAGCACCAACTTTATTAACAACACCATCCATAAGTCCTTTACCCATTACAGTTCCAGCTTTTTTTGCCATATCCATAGATTGTTTTTGAGCAAAAAGCATAACAGCAGAAGCAACAATCATTTTCATAATCATAGCAGAATCAAAGTTATTCCCAGAACCATCCGCTCCAGAAGCCCCAGAAGTTATTGTTCCATCCGGATTAAAAGTAACCTGATCAGAGGTTATGCCCTTACCACCTTGTTTCGCAACATCAGTAATACTACCATCTCCAGGATTTATAAGCATAAGAGCTATCCATAAATAGAATGCTAAAATAGGTCCACCCATAGCTGCAGTAAAAAACTTATCCATAGTTTCACCTTTTATTTGTTCTATTTGTTTATTTTTTGTAGGAAAAGAAAGCCATAAAAACCACAATGGAGAAAGTGCTGCATATATACCAAGAGACACAGTTCTTATTAATATGTATAATATTGCAGTAAAAGCAACCGCCAAAAAAGATAAAGCAAAAACAATAAATAAAATTCCAACAATTATTGTTTGATTTCCAGAATCTGGTCCTTTAAATAAGTTACCTAAATTACTAAGACCGCTCGTAAAAGCATTTGTAAATTGTAAAGTTATTATCTGGGTAATATCCACTACTACACCACATATAACTTTACTAAAATTAATTAAAAATGCAGATAATAAAATATAT
Organism: bacterium; assembly: GCA_021780535.1. GTDB lineage: Bacteria > Patescibacteriota > Patescibacteriia > JAGPKW01 > JAGPKW01 > JAJXYN01. The sequence continues at coordinate 7,715 of JAJXYN010000001.1, read as the reverse complement.
ATAATTTGCCTAGAAGCATTTCCTTGTTTTAACATTTTTTCTTTACCAACAAGCTTAGCAATAGATGTAAATAATAGAAAAAATATAAAAAACATATTAACAAGATCTCTAACTAATATCCATGCAGTATTTATAGGGCCACTATTCAAAAAAGTTCCTGTAATATTTAAAAAAGCAGGAAATAAAAGACCAAAAACCCAAGAAGAAAAGCTAATAAAAAATATTGATATAGAAATAAAAATACTTCCAATCCCAGTATTAATCCAACAAACTGGATCAATGCCACTACACCCTGCATAGACACTATTAACAACGACAAAAAATAAAACAAATACAAAACCACCAACAATTATTTTATTGTGGTTTAGAAATTTAAGAAGTTTATAAATATTCTCCTTCACAAAATTATCTTTATTTATTAAATTTTAAGAAATACCAAGAAACCTTTTTTATCATTTTCTTGATTAATATTATATCACAAGCAAGATAAATATTCATATGTGGAAAATAATAAATAAATATAGATGTTGCAAATCTGCAACATCTATATTTATTTTATCCGCAACATCTATATTTATTAAAATTTTCTACTAAAATCTACATCTTCAACATCATGAGAATGATTTTTGTAATCATGTATAATTTTTTCCATTTGTTGTTTGTAGTTTAATATTTTGGATTTTTTTTCGTCATTCGTTAAAGCTTTATTATTTAAATCAGCTCCACCAATACATCCACCATTACAATTCAATAAGTCAAAAAATCTATATTTTGTAGTTCCATTTTTAATTTCATTCAAAATATTTTTAACTTTAATAATACCATCATCAATTAATATTTCTTCTTCTTTTATAAAATTAGAAAGTCCAGCAGATTTAGCAAGACCACCGGAAATAGGATAAATCTTAGTGGTGCTCTCTATTATTGAATCAAACTTTTCATCAGAATTTTCAAAATCATTTTCTTTAATACCATATTGATCAAATAATTCTTTCAATTCTTTAAATGTTAAAGTTTCTGCTATTATATCTTTGTATTCTTTTGCTTCTATAGTTTGTTTAGCACGACAAGGAGATATAAAAACAATTTTATAATCAGGATAAATTTTATTTAAAATTTTAGCTTGGCAACCCATAGGAGAACAAACAGGGACAAGATATTTAATCAATTCTTTATATTGCGCTTTAATTATAGAAACAATCATAGGGCACGGAGAAGCTATATAATATTTTTGGTCAGGATGGTCTTGTATATATTCAGTATAATGAACATTTGTTATCTTAGCTCCAAAAGTAAGCTCTGTAACCATAGAAACTCCAAGTTTTTTAATCATAGAAACAATAGCAGGATATTCAAAATCAATAACAAAAGAAGGAGCTATCATAACACAAACCTTCTCAGTTTTAATTAAATTCAAAAAATTTTCTTGATTGGACGTCATAAAAAATAATTACAATTAAAATTTACGCCCAAATTATACATTAAAAAACATTAGTATTCAATAATATAATAATTAAAAAATTAAACTTGTTTTAAATTTTTCAGTTTTTAATTTTAATTCACCATTTCATTCACCAAATTTCCCTTATAATAATTATTTTTTAAAGTAACACCGGAAGAAGCATTAACCACAATTCCATAAAAATTATTTTTAATACTACAATTTTCAACATTAATATTATTTGAATTATTTATTTTGATTCCATTATAAGATTTTTCAAAAGAAGAATCAGAAATATCAACATTAGATGATCCTTCAATATTAATCATCCCAGATAATTGAGAATTATAATACCCACCATATCTAAAAATACAATTTTTAAATACAGAGCCATTAGAAACACCATTCAAATTAACACCAAACCAATCTCCATTTACAGGAATAGTAGAAGAATTATTATTAACGACCCCTCCATATTCATTATCATTTACAGACGTAAATACTATAGGATTACTAGCCGTTCCGGCAGCTTTTATAACTCCATAAACATTAATATTGCCATTATTTTTTTCAAACTTAAAAACAGAACCATTTTCTATATTAAGCACAGAACCAATACCAATATTAGCATTTCTAATTTCATAAACATTCTTTTTTAAAGTATATTCTCCAATTTTATTTAAATTTATATCTTGAAATATAATATTATATTTATTACTTATAAATAAATTATCTTTAATATTACAAAAAATATTCTCTCCATATATAGGGTAAAAATAGCTATTAGAAATTTTATTATTACTAACAGTTAATCTATCATCAACATCATATAAAGATATACCGAATAAATTTTTATCAAAAACATTATTATCTAAAACACCAATAGATTCTTTCACAACAACACCAGGATAAGATTTAGAGTCTTTTATAGAAGAATTTAACATATAAAAAGCAGAATTATTTTGGACATAAACAGCGCTTTGTGCCATAGAATCAGAGAAATTTACATTATTTAAAGTAACTATACTATTATCAATTATAAATTGCGGATACGTATATCCTTTTGGAGCATAATAACCACCATACGTAACATCAACATTATTTAAAATTGATCCAAAACTATTTTCAAATTTTATAAAAGACCAATAATTCTGATATGCACTAGAAGTAGCAGTAATCTTTATTCTAGAATCAGGCTCCCCCATTGCAAATAAAAATCCTTTTATAGACATTGTGCAATAAGGAGTTAATTTTATAACAGTCCCCTTAGTAATAAGAACGATTTGGTCAGGATCAATATCAAAACAAATATTAAAATATTCTGGCCTATCAAGAACCACATCATTTCCATCATAACCAATCAGAGTCATATCACTAGCTGGAACTAAATAAACCTTTTGAGAAATCTCTTTATAAGTAGAACAATAATTATTAAGATCACAAACTCTCAATCTAAAATAATAAGTATCATTATTAGTTTTCACATAATATTTATAATAATTAGAATTATAATTATTAAATAAATTATTCCAAATACCATCTTTGTTTATCTTATAATCCATTTGAAAATAATATTTAGAAGAATCCGTGGCAACATTAAAAAAATTAAATTCTAAAGGTATTACTAATTTATTTTCTTTATAATTATTCTTAAATTCAAATTCTGGGAGATAAACAACATTACTAGAGCCACCTCCTTCGCCAGCCGTAGCATTTTGCGAAGGTGGGCTTGTATTATCACCATATCCATAACCAACAACAGGTTCAGGAATAACCACAGGACTTAAATCTGCCGTCTGGTTTTGGTTAGAAATAATACTAGACACAATACTAGAAACATTAGAAGCAATAGCACCAGCAGATAAAGCAATCTTAGACACAACATCAGTAAAAAACAAAACCGGTGCCGATGCATACATATTTTGTGCTTTTGGAATAATTTGAGTAGGTTTCATTACTTCTTGTACGGGTAACACAATTTGTGTTTCTACTCCATTATTTAAAACTGGTGTTATTTTCTTTTTCAATAAAAGATAATTATAATTTTCGCTTTTCCATACATTTAAAAAATCATCTATTAAATATTCTTTATTTTTACCAAAAGTTTTACCAGGATCATTAAAATAAACATATTTTTCATCAAAACCAGTCATCAACATAAAATGTCCATCTTTATCTAGTTTCATAGAAATTCTAACAAGAGGAATAATTAAATTACCACTATCAATCTCATTTTTAATAGATTCAAAATCATCAGAAGACTTATGAATAAAAACATCTGTATAATTGCCAAAATTCTCAGCAACAGATTTAAGTTTAGTAATGTTAGTATAATAACCATTATAATTACGAACAGGATCAGAAAATTCATTATAAAGAAAATCATCAATTTTTTTAATATCTTCAGAGTCCAAAACAGAATTATCAGATAAAAATTTATCAGCCATATAATAACTAGTCTGCCCACAATTCAAAGTAGAATTCCAATCACCAGGCAGAACTTGAGAAATAAAAGGAATATCAAGAATTTTAGCAAAAGAAGTATTAAAAAATAGAAAAAAAAGAATAATTAGAAGTAGAAGTTTAAATTTCATAAAAATAATTTATTAATAATTAAAGTAATAATTTTAAAACTGAAAAACCGAAAATTTAAAAACAATTTTAAAGCACGAATTTTAAATTTCAAAACAAAATACAAATATATAGTGTTTTAAAATTTGATATTTAAAATTTGGATTTATTTTGAATTTTTCAGTTTTGGTTTTTATTTTTTATTCCACCAAATCAACAAATAATGGATTATCATACCCCTCTTTCGTTTTATCATCACATTCCAAATTCGCAATCACAATTTCATTTTCATTTCTATATATCAATTCTTTATCGCCAGAACCAACAAAATCACCATAATAAGAAATTTTAAACCAATTATTTTTATACTCCAAACAATCAAAATTTTTACAACCCAAATCAGAACATTCATTCCTTACAAAATCACAAACAGATAACTCAGATTTATTATAAACAATATTTAAAATACATTGATTATTTAAAATTTCGCCACGAACAATATCTTTATTAGAAATCTGAACAAAATTATTAATATCATCTTTTATAAAAATTTTCTGATTTTTATTTATTACATTATTATTTAGATCTAGAGATTTAAATTTATCAATAATATCTTTAGAACCTATATTTTCTATTTTTTGGACATCTTTATTATCTTTTTTTGCCACTGGCTCAATTTTATCACTCTTTATAGGCATCACAATTTTATCAAATCGTGTTGTCTCTATTGTATTATGATCCACATTTTCTCGTGTTGATGTCCCAATGGAAATATTTTTCTGTACAGACGTTCCATCGGAATATCCTTCCAATTTATTCACACTCATCTTCTCTTTATTTTTACTAAAAACAACAAAACAAAAAGATGAAATTAATAAAATAGAAATAGAAATAATTAGAATCTTTTTTTTCATATAAATAAATTAAAATATTAATAATTTAGAAACAATTTTAAATTTTCAGTTTTAAAATTTCTCTTTTTAATATACATAATTTAATTTTTTACAAAATTAACTTTTCTACTAATTTCATATTAAGAAATAAAAAAAATCTCAAATAAATGAGATTTTTTTAAATGTGTATAACTTTATTTATCTTCAGAAATCATTTCATCCAAAATACTATCACTACTAACATCATCAGACTCATCAAGACTAACAGGCATTTCAATATCTTCACCAGATTTCATTTTCTTTATAACTTCTTCTTTTATATTTTTAACAATATTAGGATTAGATTTCAAAAACATCTTAGTAGATTCTTTACCAACTCCAAGTTTCTCACCATTAAATGAATACGAATTGCCAGCTTTTGTTACAACACCCAAATTGGTTCCAATATTTAAAACATCACCTTCCACAGATATTCCTTGATTATACATAATATCAAATTCACATTCAGCAAAAGGAGGAGCTACTTTATTTTTAACAATTTTAACTTTTACTTGATTACCAATTATATTTTCTCCTTGTTTAATTTGAGCTTTTCTTCTTATGTCAATTCTAACAGAAGCATAAAACTTAAGAGCATTACCTCCAGTTGTAGTTTCTGGGTTACCAAAAAACACACCAATTTTCTGACGCATTTGATTAATAAAAATAATAATTGTTTTAGACTTAGAAGAAATGGCAGTAAGCTTTCTCAAAGCTTGACTCATAAGTCTTGCTTGAAGACCCATATGAGAATCACCCATCTCTCCATCAAGTTCTGATTTTGGAGTTAGTGCTGCAACAGAATCAACAACAATAATATCCACAGCATTAGATCTAACAAGAGTTTCTACAATATCTAAAGCTTGCTCACCATAATCAGGTTGAGAAATAAGAAGATTTTCAACATCAACACCAATTTTCTTAGCATAAGCAGGATCTAGTGCGTGTTCAGCATCAATAAAAGCAGCAACGCCACCAGCTTTTTGAACTTCAGCAATAGCATGTTGAGCAAGAGTTGTTTTACCAGAAGATTCTGGGCCAAATATTTCAATTATTCTACCCCTTGGATAACCAAAAACACCAAGAGCCATATCAAGAGATAAACAACCAGAACTAACAACATCAACATTCATAGATGTATTCTCTCCAAGTCTCATAATAGATCCGTCACCAAATCTCTCTCTAATCATATCAACAGCAGCTTTAACAGCTTGGTTTTTAGGACTAGACAAAACACCTTCATCTTTTTTAACCTTTGCCATATCTTTTAGTATTAAAAATTAACTTATCATAATACTAACAGATAGCTGATTAATTTTTAATTAAAAAAACTGTGGATAACCCACAGAATTTTAATAATATTATTTAATCTTATACAAAATATCTCACTCTCTCATACTCAATTTCTCTTTTTCTAGAATAATTCTTTTAACTACAATATTTTCATAGCCCTTATCTTTTGCAGCACTTATTCTAATAACATTTAATCCATCATTTAACAATATATCTTTTGAAAAATTTCCAGATTGATCAACTAATACAAAATCACCATTTATCTTAACGTTAGCATTTTTAATAGTCTTGCCTTTTATAATAACTTCCCTATTCCCCGTATTATAATTATCAAGAGGACTAGAAATAAATAAATCGGGTTTACTATATCTATTTCTAATTTCAATTCCTATATAAAAAAACAAAACAATAAAAACAGTAAAAACAGTAAAAAACTTCATAAAACCAAAAAAAGAAAAGTTTTGATTTATTTTTTTTACAAAAAATCTTTTTTGATAAAAAGCATTAGATTTATTATTGTTAATATATTTTTTCAATTTTCCAAAACTTAAATTAAAAAATTTAGAATATTTTTTTAAAAAAATATTAATATTTTTAGACGATAACAAAGTTAAAAAATCAGCAGATTCTAATACTTTTATATCATCAACACTAATAAATATAATATCAGACAATTCTTTTATGGTAAGATTTTTTGATAGTCTAATATTTTTTAAAATTTTATCTAAAGTCATAATTTATTAACAATTTTTCTACAATTAATTAATACAAATTCATTACATTATAACATAAAAATAATATATTATACACATATTTATCAACAATAATATTTCAAAACAAAAATATGCAAACAATATGTTTGCATATTTTGAATATAGAAAAAAATTTTATTTAAAAATACAGTTTTTATTAGTAATATCTTTTATATCAAAACTACTACCCATTTCATTAATTAAAGAATCATACAAATCTGAAGATAAATCTTTTTTCAAAAAAGAACAAGTAGTATAATTCATAGAATTATTTTGAAATTTACTAAATACAATATCACACATAGAAGAATCTTTAATATTTTCTAATACATTAAAATATATATTGCTATCAATATTAAAAAAACTTGATTTTTTACATTTCAAAGCATTACTTTTAAAATTTTCTTTATTTACATCAACCACACCAATTTCAATTTTATTTACTATCACAGAATTATTATTATTTTGAGGAGGTGTTGTTTGAGGTGGGCTATCTTTAGAAAGTCCATCAACTTTATTAATAACATTTTTCGTGGGCAAAGGTATAATATTAACAGGAATATTACTTTTATCTTGAACAATTAAATTATTTTGATTTTTATTATTACTTGAAACACAACCAGAAATAAATAACATTAATGCAAAAATTGGAATATAAAACCTTTTCATGAAAACAAGTTTAAATATATAAATATAGAAATATGAAAAAATAGAAATATGAAAAAC
>JAJXYN010000002.1 GCA_021780535.1 bacterium | reverse complement strand
GATCTCGCTTTAATAAGAAAAGAATCTATACTTGTATTTTTTATACTTATTACAAACCAAATAATGTCTAATTTTATAAAACACAATTAGAATAAATTATACATATTATGCTCATTAATTATCTAAAAATAAATTTATGAAAGACAGTCAATTAAACGAGATACTGTTTGATCTGTATATGATTGATGAAGACTTAAGGTCTTATGAAAAAGAATTAAAAGATATTATATTAGAAATAAATTATTCTAGACCAGACACTGAATTTGATGAAAATTTCAAACAAAATCTTAAAGAAGAAATATTATTAAAAATTCAATCATTTAAAAGAGATAACTTGAATAGAAAAATTAATCTTTCAAGTGATTTACCTAAAGAATCTAACCTTTTGATATTTATGAAAAAAATTAACTATATATTAGGTGGTGCTAGTGTTTCTACGATAGCTATTCTTGTAGCTGCATATTTTATGATTAGTTCTGGACAAATAAGTTTTGGAAATAAAACTAATTCAACAAATAAAATAAATAATACAAATAACAGTCAAACCACAACTACACAAAGCAATAATACCAAAAATACGACTACCGATTTGATAGCTAAAGTGGACGATAAATTAGTTGTAAAAAGTGTAGGTGGCAATGCTTTTGGAGCAATGTCTATACTATCACCAGACCCTGTTGATGGATCTTCTACTGAATCTTCTCAAACAGTTGCGAGTATTAATTCTTCAACTTCTTCATCATCTACCACTCCTACAACTTCTACGACAAATTCTCCAATGATTGCTAGCCCATCTTCTGTTTTAAAAACCGGCAGTCTAATGATGCCTTACAATCCAATCTATTACACATATATATATACTGATTCTAAGGATAAATTAACTTACGATACAACTGATTTAAATGTTTTAAAAAGAGTTTCTCTTAATGCTACTGATTTTAATCCTGGCATTATTAATATTGGGAGTGTTAACTTATCAAGCTTTAAAAATTTAACATTAAACAATATTGCATTAGATGAAAACGCTGACAATGGTTATTCTATTTATTTTAATTTTACTGATGGAAGTTTATCTATAAATAAAAATTGGCAAAAATGGCCTAATATAGATTACAATAAAAAACTTCAAATTTCAGACATTCCATCTGATGATAGTTTAATAAAAACATCTAACGACTTTATAACTAAATATGGCATAGATGTAAAAAATTATGGTAAACCTGAAGTCATAGATGATTGGAAAACTTATTACAATCAATCTACTGATAAAGAAAATTATTATTTACCAACCTCTATTAGCGTTATTTATCCACTTATAATAAATGGCAAAGAAGTTTATGAAAGTTATGGTAATAAAATTGGAATGACTGTTAATATTGACACAATATCAAATCAAGTTTCTGGGCTTTATGGATTGCAATCTCAAAAGTATGAGTCATCTAAGTACGACTTAGAAACAAATACTGATAGATTGTTAGAGGTTATAAAAATTGGTGGAGAAGTTTCTCCTTACAGATATATGACTGTTACTAATAACTCTGGAACCGATTCTACTCCAAAAGAAGCGACTTTGAATGTTAAAAATCCTAATATCGTTTATGTTAGATCTTACAAATACGAAAATAATACATCTTATGAATTATTTATTCCTGCTATGATTTTAGACATAGATAATACGTCAAATACATCAAAAGATAATACTGTTGTATATAAAAAAAATATAATAATTCCTTTAACAAAAGATTCTATTGATGAAATTATTAAAAATAATACTGACCAAAAAAATAACACAACAACACCTCAACCACCTGTAGGTATTCAACCTATGATGAAAACTGTTAAATAACATTTTAAATACACGTGATTAAATTCATGTGTATTTATTTTTTTAATAATATCTATATAATAAGATCATAATGATAAGTAATTATTTATCATTAATATTTTGTCTTTATTATTAATAAATTTATGAAAGTATCTATTAATATTATTATTTATAATGGTCTTAAATATATTAAACCTTGTTTTGATTCTATTTTTAATCAATCTTTTAAGGATTTTGAAGTTATTGTTGTTGATAATAATTCTAGTGATAATTCTGTAAATTTTATAAAACAAAATTATCCCAATATTAAATTAATAGAAAATAAAGAAAATGTTGGTTTTGCTAGAGGGCACAATCAAATGATTGATTTTAATGATTCTAAATATATTTTAGTTACTAACCAAGACATTATATTAGAACCTGATTTTTTGGAAAAATTGGTTGATTTTATGAACAATAATAACGAATATGGGAGTTGTGGAGGAAAATTACTTAAAATGAGAATGGATGAGAATGAATGCGATGGAATGAGAAATTTTGAAATAAAAAAAACCAACATTATTGATTGCATTGGATTAAACCATACTAAGGGTTATAGATTTTTTAATTTAGGAGAGGGGAGTGTTGATAATAATCAATTTAATGAACCAAGAGATGTTTTTGGCATTACTGGTGCTCTAGTTTTATATAGAAGATCTTCTTTAGAAAAAATAAAAGACTCTCATGGTTACTTTGATGAGAGATTTTTTATGTATAAAGAAGACATAGACTTGGCATGGAGGTTCAAAAATAATGGTTTAAAAGCTAAATATATTAGTAATGCTATTGCATATCATGAAAGAGGCTTTTCTGGCAATAACAATCAAAATTTAATAGATAAGATTAATAGAAAAAATAATGATAAAGATTTTTTATCTCACTTGTCTTATAGAAATCATTTATTAATGCTTAATAAAAATCTAAAAAGCTTTAATTTGTATGTGCTTATAGAAGAAACTGGAAAGGCTTTTTATTATTTTATTTTTAAACCAAAAATATTTTTTAAATCTTGGAATGAATTTTTAGAGATGAAATAGAATACGTGCTCTATTATTTGACAAAACGTGTAAAATGTGCTATTATGTGTGTCAAGATTCATCTCTTTCTTTCACGAGAAGAATAGGGATAATCAAAGTTTGTTTAAAGGAGGCCAATATGGCCGAGAACAGCAAATTCTTTTTCGGGAAGGTGGAAGAGGGTATCCTTCTCCCCGCGGCCAACTACCGCTCAGAGAAGGGCATGGAAGCCCTGAGAAAGAAGCTTCGCGCTGCCGGAGTTGTGGACCCCGGGAATGTGTTGGAGCTCTTCGGGGCTTTCGTCTTTTTCCGAAAGGGGAAAGATGGGAAGCTCACGGACGAGCCCATATCGTTCCAGTACGGCATGACGGCCGATTCCTTCAGGTGGAGTCATGTTCGCGACTTTCGCAAGAAGGTCGTGGAGCTCGCCAGCGCGAACAGCGAAGACAGTTTCCAGCTGGCCGCCGATTGGGCCCTCGCCCATCCGGCCAAGTACCAAATCTTCCAGGAAAAAATGGAAGGGAGGTTTGGTAAGGTCGCCGATGGCGAACGCTGGTTCGTCACTCTCAACGACCCGGTTCCCAAGGAGCCGGCCAGCGATGGGAAGGCGAAGGTCTTCCGACTCCCCATGAAGAACGTCGCGCAAAAGGACGTTCCCATCCAGGAAGCCATGTTCGGCAAGCCCACCATCCCGGTGAGCTTGCAGCTCGCCTCCCCGGAAGAAGTCGTCGCCGCCCACAAGAGCAACGACGATTTCCAGATGGAGGCGGAACCCATCGAACGGGTTTCCGCATCCGCCTAGTTGTTGAAAACTAGGCAAACCCGACCTTTGAGGCCTTTAAGTCTAAACAACTTATTGACTCAAGGGGAGGGTCTTTTTTATTTTTAGAGGATTAGATAATTAGAAAAATAGTGTTATTGTTTTATTGACAAATTATCATAAATATGTTATAATGTCTGCACACAAGCTGAATAAGCTTGCAAATTAGAAGAGACTGTCTTCTAAAAAACAGTCAAGGAGAAATTATGAGCAGCAGAACCGTCACTCTCCAGGGCAAGGCCTTCGCGGCCGTCAATCCGATCGAAAAGTTCCTAACCGACAAGGTTAAGGGCTTCAAGCGCGACGACGTCAATGACGGTGTGGAGATCGCTGCCATGATCATCCCGATCGCTACCAACGTCAAATTCGAGAAAGGGTCCGGCTCCTGGGAGATATTCACCTTCGAGGATAAGGCCAACAAGAGCCGCACTCAGAAGGCACTCGTCCTCGGCATCAGCGAGGGCAAGATCTTCGAAGTGAACATCCCCGGACAGGGAGTCTGGATCCTTTCCTACAACGGAAAGGACGTCAAGTTCGAATCCGATACCGACTTCGACAACGAGACTTTCGAAGAGATATCCAAGATCAACATCGCCGAGAGCAATCTTCGGCGGGCCAATGAAAGGATCAGGCTCGAGAAGGAGCGCATGGCCAAGGAAGAGGTTGAACTGAAGGCGAGACAATCCGCTTCGGTCAAGCCATTCACCGTGGACTTCGACGACGAGACCATCGTCGCTCCCATGGTGACGACGCCGGTGCCTCGCGTCTCGATCTCCCCGAAGTCCAAAAAAGACCTTGGAGAAAAGCGCGACCATGACAGAGACGGCGAGACCTACCGACCATTCGCCAACCTGAGCCCTCAGGCCAGAACGGACAAGGCCCTCAGGGAGGACTTCGAGGCCGGCTTCGAGAAGCTCGAGTCGACCGACCTCAAGGCGCCCAAAAAAGTTCTTTTCGAGATTGGATTTAAGATCTAGTAATCCAATCTCAGCTCTGAGTGTATTGTTGAAAAACAAAACTCGGAGCTTTTTTATTATTAATAAATGCCTATTTCCTTTTAAATAAATAGTAATACTTTCTTCATGGTATTTCGCATCAATTAAGATATCAAAAGAGCTTCATAACACTCAGAAAATATTACTATTTATTTAAACTGGCTAACAAAATATAAAAGTGTTATTATTTATATAATTGTTGAATAACTTAATAAAAAATATGAAAATTGCTTTAATTCATGATCATTTGAATCAATATGGTGGCGCTGAAAGGGTGTTACTTGCTCTATCTGAAATATTTCCAGAAGCTCCTATTTATACATTAATTTATGATGAAGAAAAAATTGGTAATCTCTTTAAAGGTAAAGATATAAGAACATCTTTTATACAAAGAGCTCCTTTTGGTATTGGGAAGAAACTTTTTAAATTTTTTTTACCTATAATGCAACAAGCCGTGGAAACATTTGACTTATCTGAATTTGATATTGTCATATCTTCTTCTTCTGCATTTTGTAAGGGTGTTATTACAAAAACAAACACAAAACATATATGTTACTGTCATACTCCAACGAGATATTTATGGGATGATACTCATTCTTATGTTTCTGATTTAAAAATACCAAAAATGTTTAAAATATTTATTAGATCTAGCCTTTCAAAAATAAGAGAGTGGGATTATTTAGCTGCTCAGAGAGTTGATCAATTTGTTGCGAACTCAAAATTTGTTCAAAACAGGATTAGTAAATTTTATAGAAGAGATAGTGAAATAATATATCCTCCTGTTGATATATACACAAAAGAACCATTAAAAACAGATGAATTGGGTGATTATTTTTTAATAGTTTCAAGATTACGACCTTATAAAAAAGTTGACCTTGCAATACAAACATTTAATGAATTAAATAAAGAATTTGGTGATAAATATAAGTTAAAAATAATAGGTACTGGTGAGTATGAATATGAATTAAAAAAGATGACAATGGGGGATAATATTGAGTTTCTTGGATTTAAGAATGATGATGATAGAAATTATTTTGTTTCAAAATGCTTAGCATTTATAAACCCGCAAGAAGAAGATTTTGGGATAACTCCGGTTGAGGCAATGATGACTGGAAGACCTGTTATTGCTTTTAAAAAAGGTGGAGCTATTGAAACTGTTATAGAAAATGAGACTGGTATCTTTTTTGAAAAACAAACCATTAATGATCTTAAAAATGCTATTTTAAAATTTGATTACACAAAATTTGATTCTGAAAAAATACAAAAACATGCAGAAAGTTTTAGTAAAGAAGAGTTTAAGAAAAAAATATTGGAAATAGTAAATAAAAAAGAAAAATAGGAAAAAACATAAAATCGAATAAAAAATAAAATGGTGGATAATTTATTGTTTACTGTTTTATTTTTTTAGTGTAATTTATCTTTTATGAAAATATGTATAGATATAAGAACTTTAATAGATAAACAATACTCTGGTATTGGTATTTATACTTTGAATTTAATTTCAAATCTTTTTGAAATTGACAAAACTAATGAATATAAGCTATTTTATAATTCATCAAACTTTAGATTTATTAAAAAATATTATCCTAATGTAAAATATTATGATTTTCACATACCTAATAAAATCTTTAATTTTCTTAATTTCGTATTTAAAAGACCTAAATTAGAAAACTTAATTGGTGAATTTGATATATTTTTTGCTCCTAATTTGAATTTTTTCTCATTTTCTAAAAATAATAAATCAAAAAAAATTATAACAATTCATGATCTTTCTTTTGAATTTTTTCCTGATTTCTATTCTAAAAAAAGCTTACTTTGGCATAAATTTATAAATCCTAGAAAATTATTAAACAAATTTGACCACATAATAACTGTTTCAGAGAACACAAAAAACGATATTATTAATTTTTATAATATAGATCCAGAAAAAATAAGTGTGACATATCTGGGGGTGGACAGAAAGAATGAGGGTAAATACAAAGAAATGAGAAAGAATGAGAGAAGCAATAATTATCTTTTATATATAGGAACCATTGAGCCGAGAAAGAATATTGAGGGAATTATACAAGCTTTTGAAGATTTATGTTTAGAAAATGATATTAAAGATTTAGAACTTATAATTGCCGGAAAAAATGGATGGAATAATAAATATATTTATAAAATATTAGAGAATTCTAAATTTAAAGAAAAAATAAAGATCTTAAATTATGTTACAGAAGAGGAAAAGATAGATCTTTATAAAAATGCTAAAATTTTTCTATTTCCTTCTTTTTATGAAGGATTTGGAATGCCTGTTATTGAAGCGCAATCATTTGGAATACCCGTTATAACATCTAATAATTCGTCACTAACTGAAATAATCAAAGAAAGTGCTATATGTATAAACCCTTATAATATAAATGATATAAAAGAAGCTATAAAAAATTTATATTTTGACAATGATTTATATGAATATTATAGAAATCTAAGCATTGAAAATGCTAAAAATTTTACATGGGCAAATACTGCTATCCAAACTTTAGAGGTATTTAAAAAATTAAAATAAATTACCTTTTTATATACAGAACACATTAATTCTTAATATAATATTTTATATTATTTCCACATCTTTTTTATTAAAAAGTCAAGTAATTATTAACAATTGAAATGGAGCTAATAAAGATGTAATATTTTTTGTGTTATACTTATTATTACTTAATTAATATAGAGATTATATGAAATCAAAGCTTACAGATAATCAAAAATTGGCATTCTCTTTAATAGGGGTGGGTATTTTGACGATCTTTACTGTTCTTACAACAATTCCAAATGGTCCAGACTGGTTTGGTAGACAAACAAAACTACATTTAGGATTAGATCTTCAAGGTGGAACTTATTTAATTTATCAAGCAGATACAAGCAAGGTTGCCGTAACAGACAAACAATCTGCTGTTGATGGTGTCAAAGATGTTATAGAAAAAAGAATAAATGTTTTCGGTGTTTCAGAACCACTTATTCAAACAAGTAGGGTTGGTGATAATTATAGAGTTATAGTTGAACTACCTGGCGTTACAGATACCGCTAAAGCTATAAAAATGATAGGGGAAACACCTCTTCTTGAATTTAAAACACAAAACGATAATCCTACGGTTTTAACAGATTCTCAAAAAAAAGAAATAGAAGCATATAATACTGCTGCTAAAGCAAAAATAGAAGATTTAAAAAATCAAATCAAAAATGGTGCTAATTTTGAAGATATTGCTAAAAAATACTCTGAAGACACAACAACCAGTTCTGTTGGTGGTGATTTAGGATTTATTACAGAAAATGGTCCGTATTCAGAATTATACAAAGAAGCTAACACGTTAAAAGATTCTTGGTTTTCTTGGAATACAATTGAAAATCCTGAGGGTTATAATTTAATTAAAAGAGTGTCTGAAAAAACTGACGGGACAGAAGTTAATGCAAGACATATTTTAATTTGTTATAAAGGAGCTACAAGTTGTGACAAAACAACAACTGAGGCTGAGGCTAAAGCTAAAATAGAAGAATTAAAAACAGAGCTTTCTAAAGTTTCTGCAAATAATTTAGAAACAGAATTTATAAAACTTGCAAAAGCTAATTCCACAGAACCTGGCGCTAATACTAGTGGCGGAGACTTGGGATGGTTTTCTAAAGGACAAATGGTCAAAGAGTTTGAAGATGCAACATTTGCTATGAAAGATAACTCAGTATCTGATATTGTAAAAACTAATTTCGGGTATCATTTGATATATAAAAAAGCTGAAAGACCATTGAATAAAATTGATGTAAAAAGGATATTAATAAAAAAGAAAAGTGATATTGATTATTTACAAAATAATGCTTGGATAAACACTGAATTATCAGGTAAATATTTGAAGAGTTCAAAAGTAATTTTTAATAATACAACATCAGAAGCTGAAGTTTCTTTATCTTTTGATGATACTGGTAAAAAACTATTTGCTGATATAACAGAAAAAAATATTGGAAAACGTGTTGCTATTTTTCTTGACGGAAGCATAATATCATCACCTACGGTTAATTCTGTAATAACTGGCGGAGAGGCTGTTATTTCTGGTGGATTCACATTGCAAGATGCAAAAGATTTATCAATGAGATTAAATTCTGGAGCATTACCAGTACCTATATCTCTTTTAAATCAAAAGAATATTGAACCAACTCTTGGAAAAATATCACTCGAAAAAAGCCTTGTAGCATTTGCTATTGGTTTTTCACTTGTTTCTATTTTTATGATGATATTTTATAGATTACCTGGGGTTATATCAGTTATTGCTCTTTCTATTTATGCATTAATTAATATTTCTTTGTTTAAATTAATACCTGTAACATTAACATTATCTGGAATTGCTGGGTTTATATTATCTATTGGTATGGCTGTTGATGCTAACGTGTTAATATTTGAAAGATTAAAAGAAGAGTTAAGAGAAGGTAAGGATTTACTTCCGGCTATTCAAAATGGATTTAAAAGAGCATGGCTTTCTATTAGAGATAGTCATGTGGCAACTTTGATAACTTGTTTTATACTTTATCAATTCGGCAGTAGTTCAGTAAAAGGATTTGGTTTAACACTTGCATTTGGTGTTGCTACATCATTATTTACTGCAGTAACCGTTACTAGAGTTTTAATTATTGTTTTATCAAAAACTAAAATTGCTAATTTTAAAACTATCTGGAAATGTATTGGGTATGGAAAAGATGTAAAATAATAATCATAAAAACTTTTAAATTAAACACAAAAACAACATGGATCTTAAAATTATTAAAAAAAGAAAAATTTGGTATTTAATCTCTGGGACTTTGTTTGTCGTTGGAGTTATTTCTATAATATTATTCAAATTAAATCTTGCAATAGATTTTACTGGTGGAACATTAATGGAGATAAAATTATCAAATACAGTACAAAACAACATAGATATAAGTAATGGCAATTCATTTGCTGACTATTTAAATGAAAATATAGCTGATTCTAAAACCGAAAATATAACAGTCCAAAAAGCTGGAGATAAAGATTTTATATTGAGATTTAAATTAATAGATCAAACTGAAAGAGAAAAATTAAATTCTTTATTAAAAGAAAAAGTTGATAAAAACCTTACAGAGATGAGCTTTGAAGCTATTGGTCCAATACTTGGTAATGAATTAAAGAATAAAACCATTACTGCTATTATTATTTCCGTAATAGTTATAATACTTTTTGTGGCATTTGTATTTAGAAAAGCTTCACACCCTGTAAAATCTTGGAAATACGGTGTTATTGCCATAATAGCATTATTGCACGATTTAACTATAACAATTGGCTTGTTTGCAATACTTGGGAAATTACTAAACATTGAGATTGATATGTTATTTATAACGGCTCTACTTACAATACTTGGTTATTCGGTAATGGATACAATTGTTATATATGATAGAATAAGAGAAAATTTAAGAAAATCTAATGACGACTTTGAAGTAACGGTAAATAGAAGTTTAAATGAAACAATAATTAGATCAATAAATACATCTTTTGCAACATTACTTTCATTGTTTGCTGTTTTCTTATTCGGTGGGGAATCAATAAAAATGTTTGCTTTGGCATTGATAGTTGGAGTAGCACTTGGAACATATAGTTCAATATTCGTAGCTCCTCCATTACTTGTAAGTTTAAATAATTTTGAGAATAAAAAGAAATAAAAATATAAAAACAGGGAAATTTATAATTTCTCTGTTTTTATATTTGACACAAAAAATATTTTATGTTATTAATAGTACTAGCGGGTTTGTTATTTTCTATGCCAGAAGAACTACGGTTCCCCTCCCAGTTTATCGTGGTTCTTTCCCTTTGGCAGCCACAACTCTCCCGTCAGAAGTTCTTCTTTAAAAAAGGAGTTCTTCGACCCTACACCCCGGTTTGTCTTTTCTCTATCTGGGTTAGGGTTTATTTTTTTATCCAAATTATTAATTTAAAAAAACTATATCAAACTAAAACTATTGACACTTTTAAATCTTAGGCGTAGTATGTGTTTTGTGATTCACTTCATCTAAAAGGAGGTGCACGAGTGGTTTGTCCAACCTTGTGCCCAACGATGGAGTTGTTTGACTCTTTCTTTGTGGTGTTCGCCCGATTTTTGAATAACACCACAAATGGAACAGCCAGATCCATCGCTCGGGACAATGGATCCCTGGGCCACACCTACTTCGCTAGGGACGGTCCCGAGATTTATAACATTGTTTCAAGCCGCAGACGGCACTATCTTGCCCATTCAAGAGATCATCCAATTTTTGGCTAGATAGTGGCTCCAGAGAGGTGAAAGAGAGAGCTCAAGGCTTCTGTCCCAAACATGGGACGTGGCCTTGAGCGTTTTTTATTTAAAAAACTACTTATTAACTTCTTTGTATTTTAAACATTATTTATTATTTCTTCTATATCTTTTAAACTCTCTATTTTTATTATTTTATTACGTAGAAATACAAAATTTTCATTATCTTTTAAGTACCATAATAAATGTTTTCTGAAATCTAGGTGTGCTTTTTGTGGCTTTGATTCAAATAAGTATTTTGCATGATTTAATATATATTTATTTAAATTATTATTTTTAATGCCTTTTAATTCATTAAAAATAAATGGCTTACCATAAGAACCCATCCCTATCATTAATCCATTCGCTTGTGTTAATTCTAATGCTTTTTTTGCCGTAATATCATCTATAATTCCACCATTTGCTATTATAATTGGGGAAAATCCGTTTTTTTTCTTTGATTCTATGAAATTATTTTCTACAAAACTTCTACATTCTTTTATTAAATTATAATTTATCTCTCCACTAAACAGTTGCTCATATGTTCTTCCGTGTATTATTATGCAGGATATTGGAAGATTTTTTATTTTATTTAATAAATCTAGTGCAGTTATTTTAGTTATTTGATTATTAGTATTATGAATAATATCATTACAAGATTCTATTGCATTGTAATTTATTTCTAAACCGTGTTTTTTTATTGATTCTATATTTATTCCTGCACGTATTTTTATTGATACTGGTAGGCAAGTACCTTTTATTGTATTTTCTATTATTTTATAAATATTATCTAAATCTCTCATAAGCATAACTCCACCACCACTAGAAATCACCCCCTTAGCTGGACAACCAAAATTTATATTTATTTCATCAAAACCTAAAGATTCTGCGATTTGAGCCGCTTTTGTGAATTGTTCTGGATCTTTTCCATATAATTGTATTCCGACTCTATGAGTGCCTTTAAATTGCTTTAAATAGGTAATTAATTGTTTTGATTTGTGGTATAAATCATTTGTGCTTGTCATTTCTGTATAGGCTATATCGGCGCCACCATCTAGACATATTTTACAGAACGCTAAATCTGACACTCCATCTAGTGGAGCGGAACATAGTATTGGTCTGTTTTGTGATTTTAGTTCTTGCCAAAAGTTCATGGAAATAATTAAAGCATATTTTTCTTTTTTCGCCTACTTTTTCTTTTTTAAAAAGAAAAATGGCCGTATTTTATAGCCACTTTCTTTTTTTGAAATATCTTATAAATGTTAAAACCACAGTTATACACGCACCCAATATGAAGAAAAAAAACATTGGATTATCTATGTATGGTATTTTTGCATTTACACTAAACAATCCCACTATAAATGCTGGTGGCATCATAACTGCTGAGATTAATGCTAATACTTTCATAATATCATTAAGCTGAAAGGATATTAATGATTCATTTGTTTCTTGGAGTGCATGTATTGAGTCTTTTTGATTTTCCAACATCACCCATATATCTTTTATTTTTTCAAGCAAATCCACATAATATAATTTTAATTTACTCATTGAAAACAAATTTTCTCCAGTCATTATTAGTTTATCAACTATACCTTTATATGATTGTATAATTCTTCTAAAATTAATAACATTCCATCTAAGTTGTAATATTGTCTTAGTATTCGTTTTATTTGCTGACGTAAATATTTCTTTTTCTAAAAGCAAAATATCCTCATCCATGTGATTTAACATAGGGAAGCATGACCCAAATAAATTACTTAATATTCCAGACAATAACACAATAGGATTATTTTGAAAATTATCTCTTTTTAAAATATCATCATTTTGTAATCTATCAAAAAACTCTGATAATTGGTCAATTTCATTATCATGAACCGTAATTAAAGTATTTCCTTTAACAAAAAAATTTATTTCTGAGCTATCTATAAGTTTTGTTTTTCTATTATAAACAGGGAATAATATTTCAAAATATATGTAATCTCTTTTTACAAATATATTTGAATGTTTAGTATCTTTTTCACATTCATCTATATCTAAACTATCAAATGAAAAGCTTTTTTTTAAATAAATTAGCTCCTCTTTTCCTTTTTTTGATATATCTATCCATTGGATATTATTGAAAGATATTTGAGAAATATTGTCTGTCATAAAGATTAATTTTAAAACTGAATATTTAAAATTTTTAAATTTATTTTATTATACCATATTGCTATTTTTTATAGAAAAGATAGAATAATATTAGTTTAAATATAAAAATATAAAATATTCAAAAGATTTTTTTGTGTTTTTATATTTCTATATTTTAACCTCCTTCATTAATGAAAAAAATTATACTTGGAATATTAGTAGGGATCATATTAATTACATTTTGTATTTATTTTTCTATTTTTATTTATCAAAAAAATCTTAATCTTACTTTTATTGTTAATAAAGGTGAAACGGTTTATAGCATTTCTAACAACTTAAAAAATAAGGGGATTATATCTAGCTCTTTTTTATTTAAGAATTACTTCAACAGCGTTACTGATATAGCAATAAAATCTGGAAAATATACATTTTTAGGTTCTTATAATATTCCTAAAGTAGTTAAATTACTTACGAATTCTAGCGCGGAATCATTATTAAAAACAAAAAAACTAACAATACCAGAAGGTTTTAACAAATATGATGTATCAGAATATTTATCAAAAAATACAAACTATAAATATGAGGATATATTAAATTTTATTGATAATAATTATAAAAATAGTGTTTTAATAAATAAATATCCGTTTATAAGTAGTGATTACGTTTTTAATTTGGAAGGTTATTTATATCCTGATACTTATGAAATATATGAAAACGCAACCATAGAATCTATTTTCTCTAAAATGCTTAATGATTTTAATACAAAAGTTGTAGAAAAATATAATATAACTGATTATAAAAAATTATATGAAATTATTAAAATGGCTAGTGTTATAGAAAAAGAAGTGAAATTAGATCAAGATAGACCTATTGTTGCATCTGTTATTAATAACAGAATAGCAAAAAATATGAGGCTCCAAATGGATAGTACTGTTGTATATTTTACTAAAAATAGAGATAATATGGCTATTGCTGAAGATAAATGGACAGAAAATGATTATAATACTTATAGAAAATTAGGACTTCCAGTTGGCCCAATATCAAATCCTGGTGATAAATCTATAAATGCTGCAATAAATCCAAGTGTTACAGATTATTATTATTTTGTTAATAAAAGTGATGGGGAAGCTGTTTTTTCTAAAACACTAGAGGAGCATAATATGAATGTTAGAAAATATTTATGGTAGATAAAAATAGGCGAGTATAAGCCTATTTTTTATTAGAAAAAATTATAATTATAAATAATCATAAAATATAGGTAAATATGATTATTATATTAATACAATAATCATACTCATACAAATAGCTTATAAAATCAGAACAGGAAATAAGTATGTCTTATATATTGTGCGACACATAATAGAGAAGGCTAGGAAAGTTATATTTGAACACAAAATTTATTTTTTGACAATAAAAACTATTAATCAATAATAAATGTATAAATTATAGAGGATAAATGTAGATAATTTTAAAACTGAAAAATCCAAATTTAAAAACAATTTTAAATTTTAAAATCTAATTTTAAAACTAGAAGCAATAATAAAAATAACAGAAAAATTTTGGTTTTTAATTTTTTCAGTTTTAATTTTCAATTTATATTACAACACTTTTATTATATTTTTGTCAATATATATTAGAACATTTTTCCACAGATTGTCAATTTATATTACACATATTTATAAACATGTTGTCAATAAGTTATCCACAGGTTATTTATAGACTGTGCATTAACCTCCCCTATTTGTCAATAAGCGCGCTTGACTTATTTATATAAATATTACATTATATAAAATTGTGTAAACTATTATAAATATTTACTTATGTAGCTTTGTTATATGTTTATACTTTACTTTTAATATAAAAAGTTGTATTGTATAAATATTCAATTTATAAGCAAGGCTTTTTTGTCTTGCTCAGGAGGAGTTTACAATGGATAATGACATCGGGCTTTACTATTTGTATATCAATACAAAAGCCATTCGTCGAGATAAGAGAATAAAAGATCAGAATCCAAGAATTACGGGAAGTAATTGTTCCTGTGCATTAAAAAGAATATCTCTAAGTAAAGATTGTAATATGCTTGATGCTGGTTTGCAAGGAACTCATACTCACAATGGCAAGCCGTTTCGTGGCTTTCGAGCTATGGAATTCGATCTTCACAAACACTCAAGAGAGCAATTTGAACTCATGAAGAGATAAAAGAACAAGAAAAAACTTCTAACTGGGCTGTAGAAATACGGCCTATTTTTTATTTATTTGACTTTATTAATTAAAAGTGATATTATATTTTAACATCAAAAAGATAAGGCGTTGTTATAGAGTCTTATCTCAGGAGGAATCATGATGATCACTACGGACATCCTTGAAGAGACTGAAGTGGCGAAAATCGTCGAAACCGCCTTTAGAGGCAGCCGTAGGATATGCATGAAAAAAACAAAGAAAGAAAGGGAGAAAAAGAAGGAAGTAGGTTTCTGTTCCATAACGGTATTGTCAAATGACGGACGAAGGTTTCTGGAACCGAAATACCATCTCATGGAAGATGGCACTGCCTTCAGGAAGATTCGGAGAATAGAAAAGAAACTCCGAAGGAAAGCTTCCAGGAGAGAATGTCCCGTCGTGATCGCCGACGGCATCCTTGAGTGGGAGCACTCCGAAAGCAGGAGTACGAGAGGAAACCAAGCGTACTCGGACTAGTTTCTTTGACTAGTTTAAGTATATGTCCACTGTAGCTTTTAGCAATAAAAGTGAATGTGGACGATTTTTTTATCTTAAAAATTCATAAATTTAGGCTAATATTTGACAAAAAATTAAATATATGCTATAATTGAGGGATATAGAAAATTTCTACTTACGTTATGATGAGTGATTTTTTAATCTTACATTTTTAAAGGTTTTTCGCTAAACGCTCAAAACTTTAAAAACGAAGCATTAAAAAACACGATTTATATGATGTGGAGATAAAAAAAGGAAGAGAGAAAAAAATTTTTCAAATATATAAATTTTAAAACTAAAGATAGTAGAAATAATAGTAGAAGTAGAAAAAATTTTGGTTTTTTAATATATATTACAACACAAAACATATTGAATGCGCAAGAGATTTTTCCTAGCAAAAGGAATTATTAAAAAATTTTAATTAAATATTAATTAATTTAAAAAGAAATAATTTTATATAATAAATTGAAAGAGAAAAATAAAAAATCGGATTTTTAATCCTGATTTTTTATTTTTGAAAAAGTGATGGGGGATTTATTTTTTGAATACATACCGTGTCGCACAAGATACCTTTTGCGACATAATATATTTATTTATTTAAAAATAGACATGTGTAGAGACCTTTAATTTAATCATCTTTATCACATTGTAATATAAATAATATCCCTAAACATGTTAGTAATAACCC
Organism: bacterium; assembly: GCA_021780535.1. Classification (GTDB taxonomy): domain Bacteria; phylum Patescibacteriota; class Patescibacteriia; order JAGPKW01; family JAGPKW01; genus JAJXYN01. The sequence goes on along the minus strand of JAJXYN010000002.1, from coordinate 9,604 downwards.
AGTAAACAATATTATTGATAAATTCGTCAGAAGTGGAGGCATTAAATAAAAATTTAAAGTTTTATGGTTTAAAACATGTTCTAAACCTTGGATTTTAATAATTTATAAAATCATAATCTAAATTTATACATTATCTCATAAATACAAAAAAAATAAATTGTTAACAACTTTATACTAAAAAAATAATTCTCTTCCCTTTTAATGTGAAAAGAATTATTTTATGTCGCACAATATAGGTAGGGTGGGGTCGGTTAATATTCCCTATTTATAAAATATTTTTGAACCGAATCTAAGATCTATATATTTTATTTTCTTTATATCATCTTTTATCTTGTCTTTAATAACTATCCCTAAATACTCTATTTGCTGATCTATATCTTTGCTTGTATTAAAATATATATCATACCCAACATCTGTTGTTACGGTTAGTTTTAAATCATCAATTGTTTCTAAAAATATTTTTTTGATATTTATTGCTTTGTTTGGCAATTTTATACTAAGATTAGCAATAAAAGATATAACATTTTTATTAATATCATAATCTTTTAAATCTATATTTTGACATAAATACACTTCCGGGAATTTATAATCTTTAAATATTCCCTCTTTATTTGAAAAGTTCAAAGAGTTTTTCAAATTTTCAATATCTGAATTATTATTTGCAATTTTATCATTTGTTATATCTACTGCCTTAACACCAGAGTCTTTCTCTATTTGGTTATTCATTAATTCTTTTAATATATTTTCCTCTGTTTTTGGTGCATTATCTGGGCTTGTATTGGTTTTATTTGTTTTTGCTGTATTATTATCTTTTATTACATTATTAGTAATAGCTGTTGTGTGAATTGTTACTTGTGGTGTGCTAGTAATGAGTGGCGCATTAACAACAACCGGAACAATATTGTTTTTGCTTTTTAGAATCATTTTAGCATCTTCATCAAAATAATATTTATATTGATCTGTTATAAATACTACCTTTGGAGATCTTTCTTTTAAATTTATATCAATTCTATTTGGAAATCTTTTAATAACTACTATATTATAAAAAAATCCGTTTGATATTTTATTTATTGAATCTATTAAACTATTTTTATTAAAAATAAATATATTATCTTGTTTCCAAAAAAATTTAGTCTGTTGTTTTTGGTTATCAACTATTTTATTTAATGATTCTACATACTTCTGATTTTCTATGTTTATGGAAACATTTTTAATTTTAAAAAATGGGGAAGAAAACAAAAACCAAGAAATAAATAAGAATACTGACAATATAACAACGAGATAAAAAAGTTTAATTATTATTTTTTTAATCTCTTTTTTTGTAGATCCAGCAATCTTGTTCGGGCGTCTAAAAGCTTTTTTTGTTATACTTTTTTCTATCAATAATTTATTATTTTTACCACTAATAAAATTATATATACTTGATAAAAAAGATTTTATATTATTTTTCCTTGGCTTTAGATTTCTTCTATTAAAAGAAGAATAGTTCATATTTTATTATTTAAGAATATTCTCAAATGCTTTATCCATTTGTGGATCTTTATTATTATTAAAATCTTCTAATGTGTAATCAACATCAATATCTGGATTTATCCCGTTTTTATTTATATTTATCCCATTTGGAGTAAACCATTCTGCAACCGTAACTTTAAGCGCTGTTTTGTCATCAAATTCTTGATATTCTTGAACGGAACCTTTACCAAAACTTTTTTTACCAATAAGTGTTGCTTTATTATGATCATGTAAAGCTCCTGAAACTATTTCTGATGCTGATGCTGATCCTTCATTAATTAAAACTACTGTTTTATATTTTGATAAAATATTATATCCAGTAGCATTATGAGTTTTGGTTTCATTATTTCTATTTTTTTCAGAAACAACAACATCTCCTTCATTCAACCAATAGCTTGATACATCTATGGCAGTAGAAAGATAACCACCTGGGTTATTTCTTAAATCTAAAACTATTCCTTTAATGCTTTTATCAGCAGCAATAGTATTTGCTACTTCTTTAAATTTACTTGATGTATTGTCATTAAAGCTAGATATTTTAATTATAGCAATGTCATTTTTCTTTTCATAAGTAACACTCTCTACAACTATATTATCTCTTAATATTTTTAGATCTCTTGGTTCTTTATCTGTTGGACTGTAAACTGATAAATCAACTTCTGTCCCCTTTTCTCCTCTTATTTTAGAAACAGCAAGATCGGTTGACATGCCTTGAGTATCTTCTTTATTTATTTTTAATATTTTATCTCCTGCTTTTATGCCAGCTTTTTCTGCTGGGGTGTTTGGTAATGGAGCAATTACTGTTAAAATATTATTTTTTATACCAATTTCTGCACCAATACCGGAAAAGCTTCCACTCATTTCTTCGCTAAAAGATTTTGTAAGGTCTTTATCAAAATATGTTGTATAAGGATCGCCTAAAGATGAAACCATCCCAGCTAAAGCTCCTTCAAACATTTTTTTATCATCAATCTTACTTGGATCGTAATATTTACTTTTTAATATAGATATTATGCTTTCTATCTTATTTGCATTAAAAATACTATCTATTGATTTATTTGTTGTTTCATTTGTAACAACATTGCCCGTATTTGGTACATTACCCCTTATTAATACTACCTTACCCAATACGACCCCTGATAAAAATACAAAGACTATAAAAATTACTAAAATATAATTTTTTAAATATTCTTTTAATTTTTTCTTTTGCATTTTGTTTTCTATATATTCTTTAGGACTATTCATTTTATTAATTTATTGAATTTATTTGTTTAGTAAAATATTTTTATCTTGATTTAATATAAATTTGTTTGATAATAAAATACTATTTGGTGTTTCTATTGTTAAATCAAAATTTGTATTTTTTATCCCAGGCTGAGACTGTATATATAATAAATACGAATAATCTTTGTTTTTCTTTATTTTATCGTAATCAACTTTAAATGGTAATTTATAAACTAGTTCTATTGTTTTACTATCACCAGAATCTAAATACAAAAAATTGCCAAATATAGTTTTTCCTTCATCATTATATGTTATGGTATTTGTATTTAAATCTTTAACCTTATCTTCATTTATAGGATTTAAATCTTTATCTTGTTGCCCGTATGGGTCTATATAATTTTTCACAACAACATCATCACTAAATCCATTTGCTGAAATTAATTTAGATCCTAGTGGTGTATATACTCTAATAAAATCTATATTCCTATCTTTCATTTCTGAAATTACTGGATATTTATTATTTATTGTCAAATAAGTAAACACTTCTCCTGTTGGTAATATTTTTATTTTTTGCATAGTATTTCTTTCTATTATTTGACTTGTCTTACTTGCTCCGACATTTGAATAATTTATAGAAAGATAATCTTGTTTTGTAGTTGCAATTTCTCCAGAAAATCCTAAATTTTCTGCTATTTTTTGGTCAGATGGATTATTAAAATATGCTAGAATATTCTTATCTTGCACTATGTTATTTAATAGTGAAATAGAATTAATTATATCTGAATTATCTATACTAAATAATTTTTTACTAATTATAGAAAATAAATCTACTATAATTTCTTTTGGTTTGTTAGTTTTTAATCTATTAGATTTTATAATATTTTGTATTTCATCTACAACATTAGATTGTGTCAATGTTACACCATATTTATCTAATGAGATATCTCCTGTTAATTTTAACACATCTGCTAATGCGTTTGAATTTATAGCTATAATTCCATCAACACTTGAACCATTATCAGACGATTCAAAAAAATTACTAATTTTTTGTGCTGATTTTGGAAAATCTAAAAACCAATTAGCATCTTGAATTTCCCATTTATTTGTTAATAACTGCAACGGCATTGGTGGTTCTATGTCTTTGTAAAAGCCACCTTGAAGGTCATATATTCCACCTCCAGGAACTTCTGTTTTTACAATATCACCATTATTAATATCAACTAAAGCATAACTTCCTGTAAACCCACCGGTTGCTCTTATTTCATTTGCATTTTGAAACATTAATAAATATCTTTTTTTGTCATTTTCTCCTAATACACTTCTTAACAATTCTGTAGTTTGTAATATTTTTTTAGAAGAATCATTTATATAAGATACTTTGTTTTTTAATTCATTAACTTTATTTTTATATTCTAATGGTAATATTGTAGTGTTAATATTTGAAACTTTATTATTAACATCATTTATATTATTATTTATTATATTTAAATAATCATTAGCTTTTTGTATTTTAAATAGAAAATTTTTGTCCTTATTGTTTTCTTCAACATCAACAAACTTTAAAGAAGCTTGGCTTATATTTTCTAGATTACCAATAATACTTTCTATATCTTTTGTGTTTATGTTTGTAAAATTACCAAGAAAATTAAAACCTACTTTTGAAAAAAAGGATAATTCATCATTTAAATTATAAAAAGAATTTAAAGCTAAATAAAATTTACTTTTTGCCGTATCGGTATTAAGAGTTTTCACGTCATCAATACCAGACATTATTTCTTCTTTAGCATAAGCTGTCGTCGCAACAACTTTTGACAAATCTTGCGTCATTTGATTAGAAAAAAACAAGACATTAATAATAAAAACAGTTGCTAACACTAATGCTACAAATCCTTTAAACTCTGGCATCCAATTATATTTATTATCTGGAGTAAAAAAATATTTTATTCTATTTAATATTTTTGTCTTAAAAATTCTATTATCCTTTTTAAAAAATTCCTTTCTATTAGACTTTTTTCGTTGTAAATTTATAGTAGTCTTAGTTAATGCAATTACAATTTTTTTTATAAAACTTAAAAAAGATAAAACGATATGTTTCTTTAAATAATATTTAACATTATAAATAAAAAATCTTGTATTTTTATGTTTTAATATTTTTGATAAATTAATACTGGCTTTATCTTTAAATAAATTTATTTTATTACTAATAATTCTAAAATTTATATTTTTTATTAATACACTTGTTAAATCTTTTTTATTTTTAGTATTAAAATTAAATAAAACCTTTTTGATTTTATCTTCTGATTTTGGCTTTATTTTAATTATTTTTTTTACCTTTTTTGACATTTTATTTTGGTTTTAATAAAGGTTTTAATGGTTATATTTTACAATATTTTAACGCTATTTAGAAGTGTTGATAACTACTTTTTAAATAAATAAAAACGCGGACTTCCCACGTTTTTATTTTATCCCAGAAGAACCAAATCCTCCATTACCTCTCTCTGTAATACTTAAATCTTTTACTTCTTCAAATTCTGCTTGATCTATCTTTTCAAATATCATTTGAGCTATTCTATTACCTTTTTCTATCTTAAAATCCTCTTCCCCATGATTTATCATAACAACACATACCTCTCCTCTAAAACCAGCGTCAACAACACCAGCCAATATGTCTATCCCATTTTTAAAAGCTAATCCTGATCTTGGGGCTATTCTTCCATAATATCCAATAGGAATTTCAATTTTTATACCAGTTTTTACAGATACTCTTTCTTCTGGTTTTAAAATAAAGTTTTCTACACCATATAAATCACACCCAGCATCTTGATTTGTAGCATATTTTGGTAATATTGCATCTTCTGATATTCTTACTATTTTTACTTTAATCATGTATTATTATTTTATTTTTTATTTTACAAGAAAAGGGCGCGATAAATCGCACCCCTACAAGAAATTAATATTCTGACCCTACTTCTATATCTTTAATCCCACCATTTCTTCTTTTTTCTGAAACATCTTTATCTTTTCCTTTTCTAATTATTGCATTTATTGCTTCTTCACATTCATCAAACACTTGAAAAACCGTAGAAGATGATTTATCTGCGAAATATCCATTACCATCTATCTCTAATTCAACAGACATATTAAAAGCATCTTCGTCGTTTTGATGTTTTGTTTTTTCTAATTTCACATTTATAATAATATTATCTGCATCTTTTGCATGTTTTTCAAATTTAACCAATCTTTCTTCAATGTATCCTTTTACTTCATCGCCTATCTCGTAATTTTTTGAGTAATAATTTATATTCATACTTTTATATTAAAAATTATTTTATATTAGTATTACTTAATTAAATGCTCTTTGTTTGCAATTACATTATACAATTTATACAACCAATATTCAATATTAGGCAAAAAAAGTAATAATTTATTCTAATATTGCTTTTATTCTTCTCACTCCAGCTGATGAACTTTCTTCTTTTTGAATTTTAAAATTACCCAATTCGCTTGTGTTTCCAACATGAGGGCCACCACATATTTCTTTGCTAAAATCACCTATTGTATAAACTTTTACCAATTCTCCATATTTATCTTTGAATACGCCCATTGCTCCTTGTTTTTCAGCATTTTCTACTGTCATTTCTTCCATTGTTACTGGTAAATTTCTTTTAATTTGTTTATTAACAATTTCTTCAACTTTAGCAATTTGCTCTTGGGTCATCTTTTCTGGATGAGAAAAATCAAATCTTAATCTTTCTGATGTAATATTTGCTCCTTTTTGAAACACATTATCGCCTAAAACCATTCTTAACGCTTGAAGCATAATATGGGCAGCTGTATGTAATTTTATTGTTTGTGGATCTGTATCAGCTAGTCCGCCTTTAAATTTTTGTTCTGAACCAATTTTAGACGACTCTTGATGTTTTTTTAACTCTTCGTTAAAACCAACTTCATCAACTTTTATACCTCTTTCCAAACATAAATCTTTTGTTGCTTCTATAGGAAAACCAAAGGATTGATAAAGGAAAAAAGCTTTTTCGCCAGACATAACAACCTCTGCGTCTAATTTATTTTTATCATATATTTCATTCCATATTTTTTCAAATTCTATAATACCGCGATCCAATGTTTCTTTAAATTTAATTTCTTCTTTCTGCAATTCTTCTAATATTTTTTCTTTATTTCGTTCAAGTTCTGGATAAAATTCTTTATATTGTTCTATATATACTCTTGCTATTTCTGGGGTAAATATTGTTTTTATATCACATATAGAATCCATTGACCTTACAGCTCTTCTTATTAATTTTCTTAAAACATAACTTTGGTCTTTATTCCCAGGAGTTATACCTTTATCATCCCCTAGTATAAATGTTGCTGTTTTAATATGATCAATAATAATTCTGAAATTTTTCTTTCTGTCTTGATAATGCTTCCCAGAAATTTCTTCTAATTTTTTTATAGCATTTGTAAACGAATCTGTTTCAAATACTGTTTCTGCATTATTTAATACCGTAATGGTTCTTTCAAGACCCATACCCGTATCTACGTTTGGCTTTTCTAATTTTTCGTATTTACCATCTATTGTCTTATTAAATTCCATGAATACATTATTCCAAATTTCAATAACTCTAAAGTTATTTATTAGATCTTCAAATTTCCCTTCTAATTTTCCTTCTTCTGGTCTTGTGTCATAAAATATCTCAGTATCTCCACCACATGGACCAGTAGCTCCAGCTATCCAAAAATTATCATTAACCCCAAGTGGAATAATTTTAATATCATCGTGTACAGATTCATCATTAGAAACTCCGTTTGGTAAATTATTTTTAGACAAAACTTCTTGCCATGTTTTAATAGCTTCATCATCTCTTGGAATTCCATTTTCGCCTTTAAAAACAGTAAAATAAAGTCTAGACGGATTAAGACCTAACCCTACATTTTTATCTGTTAAAAATTCAAAAGACCAATTTATTGCATCTTTTTTAAAATAATCTCCAAGTGACCAATTCCCAAGCATTTCAAAAAATGTAAGATGTCTATTATCACCAACATCTTCTATATCACCAGTTCTAATACATTTTTGAGCATCTACTAATCTTTTTCCTGCTGGATGTTTTTCACCTAATAAATACGGAATAAGTGGATGCATTCCTGCTGTTGTAAATAAAACAGAAGGATCATTTTCTGGGATTAAAGATGCTGATTTTATTTCTGTGTGTAATTTTGATTTAAAAAATTCTATATATTTTTTGCGAAGTTCATTTGAAGTCATTAAAATAACAATTTAAAATTTAAAATTTAAAATTTAAAAACAATTTTAAATATACAATTATAAATTTTAAAACAAAATACTCAAATTAGCAATAAAAGATCACAAAGAATAACGATCACCTGTGTCTATTTTTAATCTTTTCTGAAATTACTTTTATTGGGAATATTATCACGGCGTTAAATATTCTTTTCCATCTTTTTGGTTCTATAATTAATCTAAACAACCATTCTAATCCTAACTTTTGAAAAAATATTGGCGCTCTTTTTTTATATTCAGCTATAAAATCAAAAGTTCCACCTACACCTATTGCTAATTTAATATTTTTTAATTTATCTAAATTTTCACTTATCCAATATTCTTGTTTTGGCGCACCAAAAGCTACAAAAATAATATTAGCTCCTGAATTATCTATTTTTCTCATCAAATTACTGCTTTTTGTTGTGATGTACTCATTGGATGAGAAAGGATGTGAATGGATGAGAATAGATGAGAATTCTTCTTTTGTAAATCCTATATCATATCCAACAATTGATTCATCTCCTATTTTGCTTTTTACAGTTTCTAATTGTTCAACACTATTACCACCTAATAAAAATATTTTTTTATTTTGTTCTTTTGCTATTTTTATTATTTCCAATGTTAAGTCTGATCCTGCCATTCTAGCTTTAATTCTCGGGTTTGTATTTAATATTTTAGATGCATAAACAAGCCCTATTCCGTCTGGAATATTTAAATCTGTATTGTTTAATATATTTTTAAACTTCTCATTTTTATTTGCTTCAAGCAAAAATTCTGGGTTCGGTGTTGCAATAAACGTTTTTTTATTTTCTAGCAAATTACTTTTTATAAAATCTAAAACCTCTACCTTTGATAAAGTAGAGATTTGTATATCTAGAATTTTAATAAAATTATTAGTCATGTTACTTATAGCAATTCATCGTAGATAATCCATTATACCCCCACAAACACCCACTATTAACACAACTTGTTTGATCCGAAAAAGATGAACAATTAGTAGTATTTATTGATCCAGAATCAGAAATCACGGTTATTTGTTTAATCACAAAATCTGTTATTGCATAAGATGACGCTATTATTGCTAAACCTATAACCCCTGAAGTTATTATTTTTCTGGCTTCTTTTATTTTTGTTGAATCTCCTTGTGACCCAACCCATTTGATTCCAGCTCTAATTATAAAAATCAATGATATTACACCAAAAATTCCTAAAATTAATTTTATAATTTGCCCAATTAAAACTGGCAAACTTGTGTTTATATTTATACCACCATTACCAACAATTGTTTGAATGTGTGTATTGTCACCATCTAAATTATCAAGTCTATCCCTAAGAGAAGATGCGGCATTTACTTGTATTGATAATAATAATAAAAATGTTATTAATAGAAAAAATATTGATTTTAAAAAATTTTTCATTTTTGATTGACTTTAATTATTTTTCTATGATTTTTTATAGCCCGTTAATACTATTTGTAGTGGCATTACATATACCATTATAACAAATGTTTGTTTTACATTGACTACTTATAATACAACCACCATTTACATTCACGCTATTTTTAGCAACACATTGATTATA
>JAJXYN010000005.1 GCA_021780535.1 bacterium | reverse complement strand
TACTAATAATTGTGATCCTAGTAAAGGTGGTGTTATTGATTCTAATGGTAGATGTATAAAATCTAATGTAAAAGGTATATGTGAAATATGTCCTCCTGGTTTCTATTGTAAAGGTGGTATGAAAGATAAAATACCTTGTCCTGTTGGTAAATATACTGATAAACCTGGTTCTATACAATCTTCAGATTGTATAGCTCCTCCTACTGGTTATTGTGTTGCCAAAGCTAAAGTTGTTGGTACTAATACTGCTACTATTCCTAGCCTTTGTATTTTAACTCCTAGTAATACTTTAACTCCTACAGATAGTAGTAATCCTGCTAGTGAAGATATTGCTGGTGCTATTAATTCTACTATGCCAAATGATGCTGGTATTATTGGATATACTTTGAATAATAAGCTAGGAGCTAATATAGCTATTCCTTGTCCTCTTGGAACTTATGATTCTAGAACTGACTCTTCTACTGCTAATGCTGGTTGTAAAGTTCCTGATCAAGGATACTGTTCTTCTTTTGATGGAATTCATTGTGGCTGTGCTAATACTGGTGGTGGTAAACCTAAACCAGCCGGTGCTGATATTGGCGCTGGTATTGTTGCGAGTGGTTGTTTAGATGCAACACATACATTGCTTGGTGCTTCAAGTGAAGTTAAATGTCCATTAGGAACTTATGATTTAAGAAATGCTTTTGGTGCTGACTATACTAAACCTTCTCCTTTTTGTATTTATCCTGATATAGGTCAAAAAACTGGATCTGCATTAGGTGCTTCTACTCAAGTTGATTGTCCTGTTGGTCAATATGATTCTAGATGGAATAATTCTAGTACTCCTAACTATTCTGCTTCTACAGGTGTTTTTACTCCTTATTCTGTAAATCAAGCTAATCAACCTCAAGCTGAATGTATAGATTGTCCAGTAGGTACTTATCAACCTAATTCTGGTCAGCCTTATTGTATTTATCCTCCTGCTGGTACATATCAAGATGCTTCTGGTCAGTCTACTGTAAAAACTTGTCCAATAGGTACTCGTGATCATAGATCTTCTACTGAATATGTTGGAATAACGGATGCTTCAATAGGAACATCTGATCCTTTGTTCTATACTTCTGGCGAAGTTAGTTCTTCTTGTACTTCTTGTCCTAATGGTACATATCAAGATTCTGAAGGAAGTGTTGTTTGTAAGAACCCTGATGCTGGTAGTTGTACTACTGGTGCTAATGGTGTTAATGGAGTTACTTGTTCTGGATCCGGATCTACTATTATTGGTTCTACTAATCAAAAAGCTTGTTCTGCTGGAACAATAGGTAACCCTGCTGGTACAGCAAACAGTGTTTGTAATTCTTGTGGTGCTGGAACGTATGCAGCTAATGATGGCTCTACTTTCTGTACACCATGTACTGCTGGAAATTATACAAATACTGCAAATATAACAGGAGGGTCTTCTACTAATGGAGCTACTGCTTGTACTTCTTGTCCTGCTGAAACTTATGATGCTGATTCTAAATCTGATACTACTTGCAATACGTGTCCTGCTGGATATTATTGTACAGGTGGAAATGCTATAATTGGATGTGCTACTAATACTTATAGAAGTACTTCTGGTGCTGGAAGTGTTTCTCAATGTTTGGGTTGTCCTAATAATACATATAATACTGGTATTGCTAATACTGGTTGTGCTGGCTGTACGGATGCTAATTTTTCGGCTTGGGTAAATAATGATTGTTTAAGTACTAATACTTGGCACGCTACTAGATATTCTTTGCAAGCTGGTTGTAATTCTCCACTTGAAACTAATAATAATGGAGGGTGCACACATTGCAGTATTGTTGGTAATAGAGAAGCTGTTTGTGGTATTGATTATGCGGCGGATAGTCAGGCTCATAATTATCATTGGACCTTATTGAATGACTGTGAGAATTGGTATCCTAATTGTGATGGTAATAGTGCATATTATCATAGTGGTGGTACTTGGTGTACAAATAAAGGTGATGATTATTATAGACATTGTTATGCTGATAGGCTTTGCGGTGCTATGAATGCTTGTTATTAAATTATAAAAATGTTTATGAAAAATAATAAATTTTTAATATTTGCTATTATAATATTTTCTATTTTTTTTGTGTTTTTATTTTGGTTTATTTTAAACAATGTTAATAATAAAAAAAGTAATCAAGTAATAAAAACTAATAATAATTTAAACCCCGTTATTAATAATGATAATTTAAAAGATAATGTAAGAAGTAGCAAAAATACAGATTTATTTAAAGCTATTAGTAATTATAATCTTGAAGAAAAATATATCCAAAAAAGTATTGATGGTTATGTATTCTGTTCAGAAGATTTGAATTGTGTTAAGAGATATTTTATGGAGTGTAAAACGTTTAGAGGTATTTTTATTGATAACGGTATTAATAAGAAATTTATTATTATTGGTAGGGGTGTTGTTAATGGTAAATGTGTGGTTGATGTAATGTCTAGTGATAAAAAAGATGGAAATTATTCTTGTAATTTAATATTTGATAATTTGTCTTTTGACTTATTTAATAAAATAACTAATTTAAGTTCTAGAGAAAAATTGGATTTTTGTAAGATTATTGATAATAAAACAGCAGGCAATTAGCCTGCTGTTTTATTTCTTAGAAGCAACTTTTTTTGTAGGAGTTGCTTTTTCTATTTTTTTACTGCTAGATCCGTATGATTTTTTAGAATCAACGTTCACAATAACTTTTTTTGGAGTTTGTTTTGCTAAAAACTCTTTTTCCATTTTGGCTACTGTTCTTAAGCATTTTGAACAAAGTAATAATGATCCACCTTCCATTTTTTTTGTTTGAACATTAACTTTTTGGTGTGTTTTGTGTTTTACTTGGGAATGGCTTTTCTTTTGCATTACTTGAGTTCCTCTAGTGCAGATATCGCATGATCTCATAAAATTTTACTTACTTGTTATTTATATTTGTTAAAATATGATATCATTAATATATCTTTTTGTAAAGATTAAATATTGGTGAAATTTAAAAACGGAAAAATTCAAATTTAAAAACAATTTTAAAATCTCAACTTTAAATTTTAAAACAAAATACAAATTATTATATGTTTTAGAATTTGATATTTAAAATTGAGATTTGTTTTGAATTTTTCAGTTTTTAAATTTAAAATTATTTATATGGGTCTTATTGATTTAATGTTTTCTAATTTGCCAGTTTTTATTGCTTATTTATTATCTATTATATATGGGATAACTATTCATGAATTTTCTCATTGTTATTCTGCTTATAAATTTGGGGATACTAGCCAGATTGATAGTAAGAGACTTTCTCTTAATCCTTTAAGACACATTGATCCAATTGGACTTCTTACTCTTGTTGCATTTGGCATTGGATGGGGAAAGACATCTATTATTGATCCATCTAAAATTGATCATAAAAGATATAAGCTTGCTATGTTTACTATTTCTATTGCTGGTATTGTTTCTAATATGCTCTCTGCTTTATTTTTTGCTTTTATTTTGAAGATGGCTATGGTGTTTAATTTTTTACAACCTCAAGGTTTGGGTGTTGTGTTTTTGGTTATTATGATTCAAACAAATATTTTGCTTGCTGTGTTTAATTTGATTCCTATTCATCCTTTGGATGGTGCTAAAATTTTAGATATATTGCTTCCTTCTAGATTTGATAAATTAAAAATTATTTTAGCTCAATATGGAAATACTATTTTGATTACTATTTTGGCTTTGTCTATGATTTCTAATGTTTCTGTTTTTAGTTATCTTTATAATCCGGTTATTAGTTTTGTCTACAAATTATTTGGATTGAGTTAATAAATTTTATAAATTTAGTCTTGCTAATTTATGACTTACTGAAATTTTAAATTTCGAGTGATTTTTCTATCTTCATTTTTTTTGATTCTGCGAAGTATTCTCAAATCAAAAAATAATGAAGTATAGAAAAACACAATTTAACCATTAACTATATAACTATCAACTATTTAACTTCCTGCTATGAACGACAAAATTAAAATTGCATGGTTTGGTAAGCATTTTGGTGAAGAGCCCCCTTTTGTTGGAAATGAAAAGCAGGGTGCTGGTGGTATTTTTTTTGCTGGTTGTAATCTTAGATGTTGTTTTTGTCAAAATTATCAGATTTCTCAGGAAAATCTTGGTGATAAATTTTATAGTATTGAAGAACTTTCTGGCATTATGATTGATTTACAAAGTCAAAATTGTGTTTGTATTGATCTTGTTACTCCTACTATTTGGTATGAGCAAATTAAGGAGGCTATTTTAATTGCTAAAAATAGTGGACTTACTATCCCTATTATTTGGAATTCTAATGGTTACGAAGATGTTGATATTATAAAAGATATGAATGGTTTGGTTGATATTTATTTGCCTGATTTTAAATATTCTAACAATAATCTAGCTTTTAAATATTCCCTTCTTCGCCAAGGCTACGGTGGGCAAGCTGGTTATGTTAAAACTGCTATTACTGCTATTAAGGAAATGTATAATCAGGTTGGTTTATTGAAATTTGATAAAAATAATTTAGCTAAAACAGGAATTGTTATAAGACACTTGATTTTGCCAAACAATATTGAGAATAGTTTTGGAGTATTAGATGAGATTGCAAAAATTGATAGAAATATTCACGTTAGTCTTATGAGTCAGTATAATCCTGTTTATAATGCTAAAAATTTTGAAGAGATTAATAGAAAGCTAACTCAAGAGGAGTTTAATAAAGTTTATGATTATCAATTGAGTCTTGGAATGGAGAATGGGTGGTATCAGGAACTTGATAGTTCTGATTGTTTTGTGCCGGATTTTGAGAGAATAAATCCGTTTATTGTTGCCCCTGATATATGATTTACTGAAATATTATTTTCTTCTCGGCGTTCTGCTTAATTGGGATGTCGGCAGGGCTTCACAACGTTTAGAAAATAGTATTATTGAATTTATTTGGTAATAAAATATGAAAACACTATTTAACTTTTTATCGCTCTTGCTTTTTTCTTTTTAGTTTGCTAAAATTGTTATCGGTGTACAAGCCAAGTGTTTACAAATTGAATAAAATTTTGAGTTGCAATCGAAATTTTATGAAATTTTCCAAAGAAATTTCATAAATGGTTTCAAAAATCATTTATGTTTTTTATTTTTAAAAAATAATTTTTTTAAATGGCTACTATAAATCAATTAATTAAAAATCCTCGTAGAAATAAAGTTACAAGAACAAAAACTACAGGTCTTCAAACAAGATTTAATGTTCTAACTAATAGAGTTGTTAAATCTCAAGAAAGCAGTCCTTTTAAGAGAGGGGTTTGTCTTAAAGTGTACACAACTACACCGAAAAAACCAAACTCTGCTTTAAGAAAAGTTGCTAACGTTAATGTATCTAATGGTCAGGAAGTAATTGCTTATATTCCAGGTGTTGGCCATAATCTACAAGAACATTCTGTTGTTCTTATAAGAGGTGGAAGAGTTAAAGATTTGCCTGGTGTTAGATATCATATTATTAGAGGTAAATTTGATACAAGAGGCGTTGAAGGTAGAATGCAAGGAAGATCTTTATATGGCGCTAAACGTCCTAAAGCAGCTAAATAAATACAAATATAAAATGTATTTGTTGTCCTGAATTCTATATTGAAGAAGATTATTTCTAAAAAATAATTTTTTAAGAATAATAATTTAAATTGTAAATTAAATAAGATATGCGTGGAAAACAAGCACCAAAAAGAGACTTGAGACCGGATGATAAATTTGGTAATACTTCTGTAACAAGATTTATTAACTATATTATGAAAGACGGTAAAAGGACTATTGCTGAAAAAATTGTTTACGAATGTTTTGATATCATAAAAGAAACTACTAAAAAAGAGGGTATTGAAATATTTGATGGAGCTATGAAAAACATTTCTCCTCAAATAGAAGTAAGAAGTAAGAGAATTGGTGGTGGTAACTACCAAGTGCCAGTAGAGGTTAGAAGTGGAAGAAGAGAATCTCTTGCTTTTAGATGGCTACTTGTAGCTGCTAGAGCTAAAAAGGGTAAAGATATGGCTGAAAGATTAGCTTTTGAACTTATTGAAGCTTTCAATAATAGAGGGGATGCTATTAAAAAGAAAGAAGATGTTTATAAGATGGCACAGGCTAATAGAGCTTTTGCTCATTTCGTAAGATAAAAAATTCTTGAAAAATCAATTTCTACATCGTTTGACTGCGAAAAAATTTCCTGCGTCGTATAAAACATACGACTTAGTCAATTTTTTCTTGTCACCTCGTATAAATTGTTTTTGAAGAATTTTGATAATGAATAATAAATAAATTTAAATAATAATTTTTATGCCTAGACAATATCCTTTAGATAGAGTTAGAAATATGGGTATTATTGCTCATATTGATGCGGGTAAAACAACTACTTCTGAGAGAGTTTTATTTTATACTGGTACTACTCATAAAATAGGTGAGGTTCATGATGGAGCTGCCACTATGGATTGGATGGAGCAAGAAAGAGAAAGAGGTATTACTATTACGGCCGCTGCTACTACATGTTTTTGGAAAGATCATCAATTAAATCTAATTGATACCCCAGGCCACGTTGATTTTACTGTTGAAGTAGAAAGATCTATGCGTGTTCTTGATGGTGGTGTTGTTGTTTTTGATGGTAAAATGGGTGTTGAACCTCAATCTGAAACAGTTTGGAGACAAGCTGATAAATATGGAGTTCCAAGACTTTGTTTTGTAAATAAAATTGATAAAGAAGGTGCTGATTTTGACTTTGTACTTTCTACAATTTCTGAAAGACTTACTCCTAATGCTATTCCTGTACAATTACCTATAGGTGAAAAATCAGAATTTAGTGGAGTTATTGATCTTATGAAAATGAAAGCTATCCGTTTTTCTGGTGACATGGGCGAGATTGTCACTGAAGAAGAAATCCCTGCTGAATTGTTAGAAAAAGCTCAAAAAACTAGAGAAAAAATGGTAGAAAAAATTTCTGAAACAGATGATTCTTTAATGGAAAAATATTTGGCTGGTGAAACTCCATCAATTGAGGAATTAAAAAAAGCCTTAAGAAAAGCAGTTATAGCTATAAAAATTATTCCTGTTTATGTTGGAACAGCGCTTAGAAATAAGGGTGTTCAAGCGGTTCTTGATGGTGTTGTTGATTATTTACCATCTCCTCTTGATAGACATAATATAACTGGAACAAATGAAGCTGGTGAGGCTGTAACAAGAAAAGCGTCTGATGAAGAAGGATTATGCGGTTTGGTATTTAAGATTGCTACAGATCCTTTTGTTGGAAGACTTGCTTTCTATAGAGTTTATTCAGGAGTTCTTAAAGCTGGTTCTTATGTTGTTAATACTAGAACTGGGAACAAAGAGAGAATTGCTAGACTTGTTAGAATGCATGCTAACCACAGAGAAGAAATTCAAGAAGCTTATGCTGGAGAAATTGCTGCTATCATTGGTTTAAAAGATTCTAAGACTGGAGATACTCTTTGTGATGAAAAAGATCCTATTACTCTTGAAGCTATGAAATTTGCTGAGCCGGTTATTAATTTTGCTGTTGAACCAAAGACAAAAAATGATCAAGAAAAAATGGGTATTGCTCTTTCTAAACTTGTTGAAGAAGATCCAACTTTTAGAGTAAAGACTGATACGGAAACTGGTCAAGTTATTATGTCTGGTATGGGAGAACTTCATCTTGAAATTATGATTGATAGAATGAAGAGAGAATTTAATGTTGAACTTAATGTTGGTAAGCCACAAGTTGCTTATAGAGAAACTATTAGAAATACTGCTAAAGCTGAAGGAAAGTATATTCATCAATCTGGTGGTAAAGGACAATATGGTCATTGTTGGCTCAGAGTTGAACCTTTAGATCCAGAATTGAAAAAAGACTTTGAATTTGCTGATGAAACGAAAGGTGGATCTATTCCAAAAGAATATATTCCAGCAATAGAAAAAGGTATTAAAGAATCTTTGAGTGCTGGAGTTGTGGCTGGATATCCAGTGGTAAATGTGAAAGTTATTGTTTATGATGGTTCTTATCATGAAGTTGATTCTTCTGAATCTGCTTTTAAGATAGCTGCATCTCAAGCTTTTAGAGAAGCTTGTAGAAATGCTGGGGCTGTTCTTCTTGAACCTATAATGCAAGTTGAAGTTGATGTTCCAGAACAATACATGGGAGATGTTATGGGGGATATTAATTCTAGAAGAGGAAGAATTCAAGAAATGGGAGATAGAGGTCAAATTAAATTTGTTAGAGCTTTAGTACCACTTGGAGAAATGTTTGGCTATTCAACTATTTTGAGATCTACAACTCAAGGTAGAGGTAACTATGTTATGGAATTTTCTAAATATGAAGAAGCTCCGAAAAATATAGTTGAGAATATTGCTAAAAAATAAATATGTTAAACGTCAGTCTAGTTCTATCATCTATTGACAAAAGTTTATATAAAAGATATTATATAAACCATATCATTTTAATGAAATATCAAATAAATAATTAAATAAATTAATACAAATAGCTTGTATTTTACGGTTATTTGTTAAAAGGAAAATTATATGGCAGAAGTTTTTTCAAGAACAAAACCACATATTAATGTTGGTACAATAGGTCACGTTGATCACGGTAAAACAACTCTTACATCAGCAATAACTCATGTTATGGCTGCAGCTGGAATGATTGCTAGAGTTGAAAATTATGATGAAATTGATAATGCCCCAGAAGAAAAAGCTAGAGGTATTACAATTTCTACTCATCATTCAGAATATGAATCTGCAACAAGACATTATGCTCATGTTGATTGTCCAGGCCATGCTGATTATGTTAAAAACATGATTACTGGTGCTGCTCAAATGGATGGAGCTATCCTTGTTTGTTCTGCTGCTGATGGTGTTATGCCTCAAACTAGAGAACATATTCTTTTAGCTAGACAAGTAGGTGTACCTTATATCGTTGTTTACTTAAATAAATGCGATATGGTTGAAGATAAAGAACTTATTGATTTAGTTGAAGAAGAAGTTAGAGATTTATTAAATAAATATCAATTCCCTGGAGATATTACTCCAATTATTAGAGGTTCTGCTTTAAAAGCTTTAGAAGCTTGTGAAGCTAAGAATTATGATGATCCATATTTTAAATCTGTACTTGATTTAGTTGCTGCTTTGGATTCATATATACCAGAACCAAAAAGAGAATTAGATAAACCATTCTTGATGCCTATTGAAGATATTTTCTCAATTTCTGGTAGAGGTACTGTAGTTACAGGTAAGATTGAAAGAGGTATAGCTAAACTTAATGATCCAGTTGAAATAGTTGGTATTCATGAAACACAACAATCTGTTATTACTGGTATTGAAATGTTTAATAAACAACTTGAACAAGGTCAAGCTGGTGATAATGCTGGCCTTTTACTTAGAGGTACTAAGAAAGAAGACGTATTAAGAGGTATGGTTCTTGCTAAACCAGGATCTGTTACTCCTCATACAGAATTTGAATGTGAAGTTTACATTTTAACTAAAGAAGAAGGTGGAAGACATACCCCATTCTTTAAAGGATATAGACCACAATTCTATATGAGAACTACAGATGTTACTGGTGAAGTAATTTTACCAGAAGGAGTAGAGATGGTGAAACCAGGTGATAATATTAGATTCTTGGTTAAACTTGGTCAACCAGTTGCTCTTGAAGAACAACAAAGATTTGCCGTTAGAGAGGGTGGTAGAACTGTTGGATCTGGAGTTATTTCTAAGATTCTTAAATAATACACAAAAGTATTCACGAACGGGAACGCGAAATTTATATTTCGCGTTTCTATCATGAATAACAATAAGCTAATTTATACAAAAATGATTAAAGAGGAAAGAAAAAATAGAATAAGAATTAAAGTTAAAGCTTATGACGGTAAAGTTATAGATCAGGCTTCAAAAATTATTATTAGTGCTGTTAAGAGATCTGGTGCTGATATAGCTGGTCCAATACCATTGCCAACAGATAGAAGACTTTATACTGTTTTAAAATCTACTTTTATTAATAAAGACGCAAGAGAACAGTTTGAAATGAAAATCCACAAAAGATTAATAGATGTTTTTAACCCAACTTCTAAAACTATGGAAATAATGAATTCATTAAATCTTCCAGCTGGTGTGGATATAGAGATAAAGTTATAGTTTTTGTGGTCTGCTTTATCTGTATAAAATAGTCAAAGATTTTTGCAAAAAGGGGATCTTTGATTATTTTTTATGAAATAAGTTTATATAAAATATTAAAATTGCACGAATATGAAATTTATTATAGGAAAAAAAATTGAAATGACACAAGTTTTTGATGAGAAGAATAATATTGTTCCTGTTACTAAAGTATTAGTACAAAAAAATGTTATTACTCAAGTAAAAACGGAAGAAAAAGAAGGCGCAAATGCAGTTCAAATATCTTCTGGTGCAAAGAAAAATTTAAATAAACCGCTATTAGGTCACTACAAGAATCTTGGAAATTTCGCTGTAACTAGAGATTTTTCTGTTGATAATGTTGCTGATTATAATGTTGGTGATGAAATTAAAATAGATTCTTTTGAAATAGGGGAAATGGTTTCTGTTGTAGGTACTTCAAAAGGAAGAGGTTTTGCCGGTGTTGTTAAAAGACATCATTTTGCTGGACATCATGCTACAAGAGGTACAAAAGATCAACTTAGAACTTCTGGTTCTATTGGAGCTGGTGGGGTTCAAAGAGTTATTAAAGGAAGAAGAATGGCGGGAAGAATGGGAAATGATAGAATAACTGTTAAAAATTTGAAAGTTATTAAAATTGATAAAGAAAATGGAATTTTATTTATAAAGGGCGCAATTCCTGGAGCTAGAAACTCTATGGTTATGGTAAAAACAGAGAATAATAATTCTTAATAAATAAAAACAACGGAAAGATAAATTATATAAATTAATATGAAAAAAATAGCTGTTTTTGATAAAAACTTCAAAGAAGTAAAAAACATTGAATTAAAAGATAATGTTTTTGATATACAACCAAAAGAAACTTTGATTCATCAAGTTGTTGTTTCTATGCTTTCTAATTTAAGAAGATCTACTGCTCATACAAAAACGAGAGCTGAAGTAAGAGGTGGTGGAAAGAAGCCTTGGAAACAAAAAGGAACTGGAAAGGCAAGAGCTGGTTCTATAAGAAGTCCATTATGGGTTGGTGGTGGAGTTACCTTTGGTCCAAGAAATCTTATTAATTGGCAAAAAAAGATAAACCAAAAAATGAGACAAAAAGCATTATGTATGCTTTTAACAAATAAAGTTGATAATAATTTGTTGGTGGTTTTGGATAATATGGATTTTGAACAAAAAACTAAGATTGTTAGCGAATTTATTAATAAAGCAAATTTATCTGGTAAAAAAGTTTTATTCTGCTTGGATTCTAAAAATGAATCTATAGAAAAATCTATGAGAAACATTGAAAATGTAAAAGTTGCTTCAAATCTTAATTTTCTAGATTTATTAAAATACAATAATGTGGTTATGACAGAAAATCTTTTAAATAAAATAAATGATAAATATAGCCAATTAAATTTTAAAAATAAATAATTTTACCAACCTAATAAAACTTGAAGATTATCTAAAAAGTTTGAATAATTAAATGAATATGCCTAAAAAAACTACTGATTCAAAAGCTCCTGTAAAAACAGAAGTAGCTAATAATACAAATAAGGCTTCTTTTAAAACTAATACAATTAAATTATTAAAAAAACCAGTTGTCACTGAAAAAAGTGCAATGCTTGGTAAGGATAATAATGAATATGTTTTTAAAGTTGATATTTCAGCTGATAAAGCAAATATTAAAAAAGTTATTTCCGATTTATATAAAGTTAATGTTGAAAGCGTTAATACTATAATAAGAAAAGGAAAAGAAGTTAGATTTGGTAAAGTATCTGGAAAAAGATCTGATGAAAAGTTTGCCATAGTTAAAATAAAAAAAGGTCAAACAATAAATATTATAAAATAATTAATGAAATATGTACGAATTGATGTACATATATGAAAGAAAACAATATGTCTATAAAAGTTTTTAATCCAATAACACCTGGTCTTAGAAAAAGAAGCACAATGATAAGACAAAGTGGAAATATAAATGAACCAAAAAAGAATTTGATAGAATCTTTAAAAAAACATTCTGGTAGAAATCATTCTGGTAAAATAACTGTTAGACACCAAGGTGCTGGTGTTAAGCAATATTATAGAAAGGTAGATTTTTATCAAACAGAATTTCTTGATAAAGAAGCTAAAGTTATGAAGTTTGAATATGATCCAAACAGAAATTGTGAAATCATGCTTGTTCTTTTTGAAAACGGAATTTATAAATATTATCTTGGAGTTGACGGAATTAAGATTGGAGATAAGTTGGTTACTTCAAATTCAAGAATATTTATAAAAGAAGGTAATAGGATGCCACTTGAATTTATACCTTCTGGTACATTTGTTTCTAATATTGAATTATTCCCACAAAGTGGAGGTAAAATAAGTAGATCAGCTGGTAATTATGCAGTACTTATGGGTTTTGATGGAGAATATGCTCAACTTAAAATGCCTTCTTCAGAAATTAGATTGGTAGACAAAAAATGTCTTGCAACTGTTGGGGCTATTACTAATTCAGAGTTTAAAAATATTAGATGGGGTAAGGCTGGAAGAATGAGATATAGAGGTATTAGACCTTCTGTTAGAGGAAAGGCTATGAATGCTAAGAATCATCCTCATGGAGGTGGTAGAGGTGTTGTTGGTATAGGTCTTAAAGCTCCAAAAAATGTTTATGGAAAGAAGGCTTTAGGTGTTAGAACAAGAAACCCTAAGAAATTTACAGGTAAATTAATTTTAACTAGAAGAACAAAATAATCTAAAAACTATGAGTAGATCTTTAAAAAAAGGACCTTACGTTGATCAAAGGATCCTTAAAAAAATAGAAGGCAAGAATCCTGGAGATAAGACACCTATTAAGACATGGTCTAGAGCGTGTACTATAACTCCTGAAATGATAGGATTTATCTTCGCTGTTCATAATGGTAAAACTCATGTTTCTGTATTGATTCAAGAAAACATGATTGGTCACAAATTGGGAGAATTTTCTCCTACAAGAAAATTTCTTGGGCATGGTGGTAAAATGGCTAAAGCTCAAGCAACTGCTAAAAAATAAGCTAAATAAAGTATGAAAGTAAATGCTGTTTTAAGAAAATTTCAATCATCACCTAAAAAAACAAGATTAGTTGCTGATAAAATTAGAGGAATGAAAGCTGAACAAGCTGTAAATACTCTTTTATTTATTAACAAAAAATCTGCAAAACCTTTGTTAAAATTAGTTAAATCAGCAATTGCTAATGCTGAAAATAATTTTAAATTAAAAAAAGAAGATTTAATTTTATCTGAAATTAGGGTTGATAGTGATGGAATGTTAAAAAGAATAATGCCAAGAGCAAGAGGTATGGCATTCCCTATATTAAAAAGAATAAGTAGAGTGGAAATTGTTTTGAGTGATGGAAATGAAATAGAAATAAAAAAAGTAAAAAGCGAAAAACAAAAAACAGAAGCAAAAGCTGAAGTAAAAACAAAGTCTATAGCTAAGAAAACTACAAAAACAAAAGAAAAAAAAGTCGAAGTAAAAGAACCTGCTTCCACTGAAGTTCCAGCGGAAAAAGAAACTAATAAAGTAATTGATAATAAATAAATATGGGACACAAAACAACACCTAATTTATTTAGATTAGGAATTATAAAAACTTGGAACTCTAGATGGTTTGCTGATAAAGATCAATATGTTTCTTTTATCACTCAAGATGTAAAAGTTAGAGAACTTGTTTCAAAAAAACTTAATAAGCATTTTATTGATAGAGTAGAAATAGAAAGAGATGGTAAAAAGGTTATGGTTGTTATTAATACCGCTAAGCCTGGTATAGTTATAGGTAAAAATGGCCTTGGAGTTGATGAAATTAAAACTGGTATTGCTAAAATATTTAATGATAAAAAATTAAATATTGAAGTTGTAATTAAGGAAATAAAATCACCAGATTTGTCAGCTGCTGTGCTTGCTGAACAAGCTAGACTTGAAGTTGAGAGGAGAATTCCTTTTAAAAAAGCTATGAAAAAACTTATTGATAAAGCTAAACAAGCTGGAGCTAAGGGAGTTAAGGTATCTATGGCTGGAAGATTAAATGGAGTTGAAATAGCTAGACGTGAAACATTGGCATGGGGAAGTATTCCTCTTCATACAATGAGAGCTGATATTGATTATGTTAATGATAGAGCTGAGACTATATACGGAAGTATTGGTATTAAGGTTTGGGTATATAAAGGACTTGTTTTTGGAAACAAATCTAATGAAAAAATGGAAGAAAATAATGCTCCAAAAGAAGAAAAAAAATCTTTTGTCCCAAGAGCTAAATTTACAGAAAGAAAAGAATTTTCTACAACAAAAAAAGCTGTCCCTACTAAAGTAGCAGCTTCTACAAAAAAAGTAGAAAAAAGTAATTAAAAAATCTAATTAATAGAGTATGTCATTACTTTCACCAAGAAAAATAAAACATAGAAAGCAACAAAAAGGTAGAAGAAAAGGACTTGGAATAGCCACATCAAGAATTGATGTTAGCTATGGAAGTTTTGGTTTAAGATCTATGAGTAATTGTTGGATAACAGCAAGACAAATAGAATCTGCCAGAGTTGCTATTTCTAAGGTTATTGCAAAAACAAAGGGAGCAAGAATTTTTATTAGAGTTTTTCCAGATAAACCTGTTACAAACCATGGTAATGAATCTGTTATGGGTTCTGGTAAAGGTGCTTTAGATCATTATGTTGCAGTTATAAAAACAGGTATGATGCTTTTTGAAGTTGATGGTGTTGCAGAAGATGTTGCAAAGAGAGCCTTTTTAAGAGCAAAATACAAATTACCGGTCGAAACTAAATTTGCCAAAAAAGAAATAATGTGATAAAATATGAAATCAAAAGAATTCAAAAAAACAATAAAAGATGCTTCAATAGATGATTTAAAGAATAAATTATCTGAATTGAATCAAAAATTAGTTGAAACTAAATTTTCTGTTTCATTGAACCAATCAAAAAATAATTCTGAAATATCTAAAATAAAAAAACAATTAGCTATTTTAAAAACAGAATTAAGTAGCAGAAAAATTACCCTAAAAAGTAACTAAATAAACTTTTTAAACTATGAAAACAGTAGAAAAGACATCTGATGTTAAAACTACAGATGTTAAAAAAGAAACAAATAAAGTAGAAAGAAAGTTGGAAGGCGTTGTTGTTAGTGACAAAATGGACAAAACTGTTGTTGTCAGCGTTACAAGACTTAAAATGCATCCAAAATACAAAAAAAGATATAAAGTTTCTACGAAATTTAAATGTCATGATGAAGAAAACCAATATAAAATTGGTGATATAGTTGTTATAAAACAAACAAGACCTCTATCTAAAGAAAAGAGATATGTCGTAATTTCTAAAAAATAATTTTAGAAACGAGATTAAGTATTAATTTTTATAAAAATGATTCAACATAGATCATATTTAACCGTAGCGGACAACACTGGCGCTAAAACTGTTATGTGTATTCGTGTTAATGGCGGTTATCAGAAAAGATATGCTACGATTGGTGATATTATAACATGTGTTGTTAAAGACGCTCGTCCTAGATGTCAAGTAAAAAAGTCAGATATAGTATATGCTGTTATTGTTAGAACTAGAAAAGAAAAAAGAAGAATTGATGGAAGTTATGTTAGATTTGGTGATAATGCAGCTGTTATTATAGATAAGAAAAGCAACGAACCAAAAGGATCTCGTGTTTTTGGCCCAGTTGCAAGAGAAGTTAAAGATAAAGGATTCGCAAAAATAGCCTCACTTGCCTCAGAGGTTGTTTAATTAAGTAATAATTATTTTTATGAAAATTAAAAAAAATGATTTAGTAAAAATTACAACTGGAAAAGATTTGGGAAAAGAAGGAAAGGTTACTCAAATTTTAATTGATGAAAATAAAGTTGTTGTTGATGGTGTAAATAAAACTATTAAAAACCTAAAATCTAAGAATTCTCAAGATAAAGGTAGAAAAATAGAATTTTTTGCTCCAGTAGATTACTCTAATGTTCAAGTTATTTGTCCATCTTGCAAAAAAAGTGCTAAATTGGGCTATAAGGTTGAAAATAAGAACAAAGTTAGAGTTTGTAAGAAATGTAATGCAGTAATAAATTAATAACCTTTTTATCAAATATCTATGCAAGGAAATAATGAATTAAAAACTAAATACGATAAGGAAATAATTCCTGCTTTAAAGAAAGAATTCGGTATTAAAAATGTTTTACAATTGCCAAAATTAGTTAATGTTAGTGTTAACGTTGGTGTTGGTAAATTTTCTAAAGAAGAAAATTCTTTAAAGTCTATTGAAAACGCATTAGCGTCTATAACTGGTCAAAAGCCAGTAAGAAGAGAAGCTAAAAAATCTATCTCTGGTTTTAAAGTTAGAGAAGGTCAAGTAGTGGGTATAAGTGTTTCTCTTAGGGGTGATAGAATGTATTCTTTTGTAAACAAATTTTTGAATATAGTTTTACCTAGAATGAAAGATTTCAGAGGAATTAAGGTAAAATCTATGGATAAGAATGGAAATATTACTATCGGTGTTAAAGAGATTAATGTTTTCCCAGAAGTTGAATCTTTTGATTTGAACCAATTATTTGGACTAGAGGTTACTTTGGTTTCAAATAAATTTGTTTCAAAAGAAGTAAATGTTAAGATGTTAGAATTAATGGGAGTACCTTTTATAAAAGAAACTAAACAATTATCTAAATAAATATGGCAACAGAAGCTCAAATAGTAAAATCAACTAGATCACTTACAAAGCCAAAATTTTCTACAAGAATAGTTAGAAGATGTTTTAAATGTGGAAGAAGACATGGATTCATGAGAGATTTTGGTATGTGTAGAATTTGTTTTAGAGAACTTGCTAGAAAGAATTCTCTTCCAGGGGTTAAAAAATCTTCTTGGTAAGAGTGCTCGCACATGCGTGATGCTTACTGAATTTTAAATAATAAAAATTTATTAAGTTATAAATTCTTCTAGTTTAAAGAATTTATAATACTGATATAATTAATGATAAAAATAATTTTATGATGACAGATCCAATTAGTGACATGTTAACAAGAATGAGAAATGCTTTAAAAATAAAGCAAAAATTTGTTATTATACCTTTTTCTAAGTTTAAACTTGATATATTAGAAGTTATAAAAAATAACGGATACTTAGACGAAGTGAAAGAAATGGGTGCCGTTCCTGCAAAGTTTTTAAAGGTTACATTTAAGTATAATGAAAATGGTCAACCTTCTATTCATGGTTTAAAAAAAATTAGTAAACCAGGAAGAAAAATGTATGTTACTTCAAGTAAATTACCAGTTGTATTGTCTGGATTGGGAATAGCTATACTTTCAACATCTGCTGGAGTTATGACAAATTTAGAAGCTAAAAAGAAAAATCTTGGCGGTGAAACTATTTGTGAAATTTACTAATCTTTATAATTAAATTTAAGTTTAAAAACTATGTCTAGAATAGGAAAAATGGCAATTAACGTTCCGGATAATGTGAATGTTAAAATAGAAAAAGGTATGATTTCTGTTTCTGGTCCAAAAGGTGATTTGTCTTCTACTTTTTTACCTTTTGTTACCGTTACTTTTGATGAATCTGCAAAAAAGATTTTTGTTAATGTTGCTAATCCAACATCTTCAAAAGAAAAACCTTTTTGGGGTTTATATAGAGCTATAATAGCTAATTTGGTAACAGGAGTTACTATTGGATTTGAAAAGAAATTGGAACTAAGTGGAGTTGGTTATTCTGTATCAGCTGTTGGTAATAAATTTAAATTCAATTTAGGGTATTCTCACCCAGTTGAATATGTTATGCCAGAAGGTATTGTTGGTGTTGTTGAAAAGGGTGGCCTTATGACAATTTCTGGTAAAGATAAACAAGTTGTTGGTCAGGTTGCAGCTCAAATTAGAAAATTAAGAAAAGTAGATCCTTATAAATTAAAAGGTATCAAATATGTTGGAGAGGTTATTGTTAAAAAAGCTGGTAAATCTGCTAAAGCTGTAGGGAAATAAAAATAATTAATGATTGATAGGGGCGCGATTAATCGCGCCCGTACAAAAATAATTTTTCAAGTGTCATTGAATCGCAAACAGAGTTTAATGGTATTGAAGATTAAATAAAAATAAATAATTATATGGATAAGAATATTTTAAAACAATTAAATAGACAAAGAAAAAAAAATAAAATTAGATCAACTATTTCTGGAACTGCTCTTAAACCAAGATGTTCAGTTTTCAAGAGTTTATCTAATTTAAATGTTCAATTGGTTGATGATGTTGCTGGTAAAACTTTAGTTTCTTTGAGTACATTGTCTATGGATTTTAAAAAAGGATCTAAAAAAACTGAGCAAGCTCATGAAGTTGGAACAAAACTTGCAGAACTAGCTTTGGCTAAAGGTATAACAACTATAGTATTTGATAGAAATGGATATGTATATCATGGTAGAGTTAAGGCTGTTGCGGAAGGTCTTAGAGAGAAAGGAATAAGCTTTTAAAAAGTAAAATAAAAATATGGAAAAAGAAAATTTAAAAGACATAAAAGACACAAAAGAAATAAAGGAAAAAGATCTTAAAAACTTTACTCGTAATGTTAAGTTTGAAAAAGTTGATAAAGAATTTGACCAAAAATTGATTGAAGTTACTAGAGTTACTAGAGTTACCGAAGGTGGTAAGAGACTTAGATTTAGAGCATGTGTTGTTGCTGGTAATAGAAATGGTAAAATTGGTGTTGGTATAGCTAAATCTGGAGATGTTTCTGTTGCTGTTGATAAAGCTTTTGCTCAAGCTAAAAAGAATATTATAGATGTTTCTTTCTCTTCTTATACTATTCCTTGTGAAGTTACTGAAAAATATAAAGCTGCTAAGGTTATGTTAAAACCAGCTACTGAGGGTACAAACATTGTTGCTGGAGGTGCTACTAGAAGTGTTTTGGAACTTGCTGGAGTTAAAAATGTTGTTGCTAAATTGGTTGGAACTACAAAAAATAAAATTACTAATGTTCATGCTACTTTAAATGCATTAAAGAAATTGAAAGAATTTGAAGAAATTAAAAATGCTAAATTTCATAAAAAAGCATAATATAATTTAAGATGAAGTGCCTTTACTAAGGCTTCCTTCTTTGCTAAAAACTATGAAGGACTAAGAAAATTAATTTAATAAAAATGTCAAAGATACTATCTTTAAACAACTTAACACCAAGGAAAGAAGCTTTAGTAAAAAACAAAATCAGACTTGGAAGAGGTGATGCTTCTGGACATGGTTCTTATTCTGGAAAAGGAAGAAAGGGACAAAAATCTAGAACTGGAAGTGGAAAAGGGTTACAATTATTTGCATTGAGGCAATCTATCTTGAGAACCCCTAAATTAAGAGGTTTTACTTCTTTAACAGCCAAAGCTGCCGTGTTTAATGTTTCTGATTTAGCTTCAAATTTTAAAGAAGGATCAGTTATTAATTTAGCTGTATTAAAAGAATTAAATTTGGTTAAGAGTAATATAAAAGCTTTCAAAATTTTAGGAAATGGAGAAATTTCTATGAAAATCATTATTGATGGTGGTTTGGTTTCTAAAACTGCAAAAGAAAAAATAGAAAAAGCAGGTGGTGAAATTAAAGAAATTAAAAAGAAAGAAATTAAAGAAAAGAAATTTAAAAAAATTTAAATAATGTAGGGGCGTAAAATGTTGCGCCCGTACATTTATTTTTAGAGAAAAAGGTTTGTAAGGGCATATAGAGTAATGTGCTCATACATTTAAAAATAGATTAAAAATAAAAAGATGTTTGATAAATTTTTAAAAATTTTACAAAACAAAGAAATAAGGAAAAAATTATTGCAAATTTTTTTAATTCTTATAATTTTTAGAGTTTTGGCGCATATGCCTTTGCCTGGAATTAATTTAAATGCTTTAAATACTTTATTTCAATCTAATCAATTGCTTGGTATAGTGGATTTATTGTCTGGTTCTGGTCTTAAAAGTTTTTCTATAGTTGCTCTTGGTGTTGGACCATATATTACGGCATCTATTATTATTCAACTTTTAACTGTTATTGTTCCTAAACTAGAAAGACTTTCACAAGAAGGTGAATTTGGTCAAAAGAAAATAGATTCTTATACAAGATGGTTAACTGTTCCTTTTGCTGCTTTGCAAGGATACGGAACTATTGCTATTTTGAATCGTGCTGGTACTGGTATTATTTCTGGTTTAACTCCATTGCATACAGCTTTTTTGGTTACCGTATTAACAGCAGGCACATTGTTACTTATGTGGATGGGTGAAATAATATCTGAGAAAAAAATAGGTAATGGTATGTCTTGGATTATTTTTGCCGGAATTATAGCATCTTCATTATCTGGAGTTGGGCAAGCAATGGCAACATATGATTCATCTCAATTATTAAATATATTATTATATATTGTTGTTTCTTTTATTGTTATTGTTGGAGTTGTGTTTATAACAGAATCTCAAAGAAATATTCCTGTTATTTATGCTAGACAATTTAGAGATGGAAAGAATTTTGGAAATAATATGTCTTATTTGCCAGTTAGGGTTAATCAAGTTGGTATGGTTCCTATTATTTTTGCTGCCTCTATAGTTACTATTCCTTCTGTTCTTTCTCAATATTTAGTCACTGTTCATTCTAATAGTAAAATATTGGATTTATTATATAAAGGATCTCTTTTATTTAGTGACCAAAAAATTTATATGATTTTCTATTTTATAATGGTTGTACTTTTTACATTCTTTTATACATCACTTGTATTTAAGGCTGATAAAATTGCGGAAAATCTAAATAAACAAGGTGCTTATGTGCCTGGTATTAGACCTGGAAAAGAAACAGAAGATTATTTAAATGGAGTAAGTTCTAAGATTGTTTTACTTGGAGCTGTATTTTTGGGTGTAGTTGCTATTTTACCTATTGTTACTCAAATTATTTTTGGTGGAAAAAACTTTATGATTGGTGGAGCTAGTTTACTTATCGTTGTCGGTGTTATAATGGAAACATTAAAACAACTTGAAGCATATTCTGTTCAAAATGATTATGAAGATAAATATAGTGATTATTCTTTAGTAAAAATGGATACGGCTAAAAAGGAAGAAGAAGTTTCTGTTAAATAGATTTGTTTTGTGAGTGCCAGATTAATCTGGCACGTACACAAGATGCATTGATTTAAAAATAGTAGATTAAAAAGGGAAAAATTAAATATAATTAACATTTCATTCTAAATTATTTGATGTTTAAAGAAATAAATTTCAAAGCTTATTTTAGATAAATAAAACCGATATTGCTATATATTCGGTGTGTTTTTGTTTTCTGGGTGAATAAAAAAATGTGTAACACAACCATTTATTTTTCTAACATAAGTTTTGAAAGTTAATAGTTCTAATTCTATCAATTGCAAATAGGTCCGTATAGAAATTACAACTTTTAATTTTGAAAACTTAATTTAATCAATTTAAAAAACATAACTTTATGTTTGAAAAACATACGGAACTTGTTAGACAATATATTAAAAATATTGATAAGAAGATTTCTCCTACGTATTTATTGGAGATTCAAAAAAATTCTTATGAATGGTTTTTTAGAGAGGGTCTAAAAGATCTTTTTGATGAGATTAATCCTATTCGCGATATAATAGGTAGAGATTTTGAACTATATTTTCTTGATTATTCTCTTGATGAGCCAAAATTTGATGAAAATACAGCTCGTTTCAAAAATTTAACTTATGAAGCTTCCTTGAAAGTTAAAAGTAAGCTAGTAAATAAAAAAACTGGAGAAATAAAAGAACAAGATGTTTATCTTGGTGATTTTCCTATTATGACTACTCATGGAACTTTTATTGTTAATGGTATTGAGAGAGTTATTGTTTCCCAACTTGTTAGAAGCCCTGGAGTTTTCTTTACTACGGATATTGTTAGAGGAAGGAAGTATTATGGAGCTAAAATTATCCCAAATAGAGGTGCTTGGCTTGAAATTATTACAGATCAACATAATGTTTTGTGGGTAAAAATTGATAGAAAGAGAAAAGTTGCAGTAACATCATTGCTTCAAGCTTTTGGTATGAGTATAGATGAAATTAAATCTACTTTTTCTGGTGTTGATAGTGATCCTGATATCTCTTTTATTGATGCAACAATTAAAAAAGATATGGCTAGAAATCAAGAGGATGCATTGCTTGAAGTTTATAAAAGAATTAGACCTGGTGATCTTGCTACTCCAGAAAACGCTAAATCATTAATATTTGCTACTTTTTTTAATTTTGAAAGATATGATTTTAGTAAAGTTGGTAGATATAAAATTAATAAAAAATTTGATTTTAAAATAGATAATACTCCAGAAACTAGAATATTAAGAATGGAAGATTTGATTGCCATTGTTTCTGAAATTATTAAATTAAATATTAGTCAAGATGAAGCTGATGATATTGATCATCTTTCTAATAGAAGGGTTAGATCTATTGGTGAATTATTACAAAGTAAATTAAGAGTTGGTCTTGCTAGAATGAGAAGAATTATTAAAGATAAGATGAGTACTCTTAATGTTGAATCAGTTACCCCTGTACAACTTATAAATTCAAGACCTATTACATCTGTTGTAAGAGAGTTTTTTATGTCATCTCAATTATCTCAGTTTATGGATCAAATAAATCCACTTGCTGAACTTGAACATAAGAGAAGACTTTCAGTAATGGGGCCAGGTGGTCTTGTTAGAGAAAGAGCTGGTTTTGAAGTCCGTGATGTTCATAGAACTCACTATGGAAAGATCTGCCCTATTGAATCTCCTGAAGGTTCTAATATTGGGTTGGTTGGACACATGTCTGTTTATGCCAGAGTTAATGAATATGGGTTCCTTGAAACTCCTTATAGAAAAGTTTATAGAACTATAGAAAATTCTGCTAAATTATTAGAAGATAAGATTTTAAATGAGAGTATAAAAGGAATTGGTAAGGTTGGTGATAAAATTACAAAAGAACTTGCTAAAAAAATTGAAGCTGATAAAAAAATCAAAGAGGTTGCTATTAAACCATTTGTTAGTGAAGAAATACATTATTTAACTTCTTCTGATGAAGAAAAATATACAATTGCTATTAATTATAATTTATTAGATGGTCATTATTTTAAAAAAGATTTTACAGAAGCTAGGGTAAAAGGTGAGGCTGGAACTGCAACTGTTGATCAAATTGATTATATGGACGTTTCTAATATGCAGATTGTGGGTGTTTCAGCTGCATTAATCCCTTTCCTTGAGCATACTGATGCTCATAGAGCTCTTATGGGTTCTAACATGCAAAGACAAGCGGTTCCTTGTATTATGCCGGAATCTCCTATTATTGGTACTGGTCTTGAGGGCGTTGTTGCTCGTGATTCTGGTCAAATTTTTATATCTCCAGTTGATGGGGTTGTGGTGGAAGCTGATGCTACTGCTATTAAGATTTTGGGAGATGATAAAAATGTGTATTCTTATCAAATTAGAAAGTTTGTTGAATCTAATGCTGGTACTTGTATAAATCAAAGACTTCTTGTGGCAAACGACGAAAGAGTTAAAAAAGGACAAGTTTTGGTAGATGGTACATCTATAGATAAGGGAGAATTAGCTTTGGGTCAAAACTTAACAGTAGCATTTATGTGTTGGGAGGGTGGAAACTATGAGGATGCTATTTTACTTTCTGAAAGAGTTGTCCAAAAAGATAGATATACATCTATTCATATCAATAAGAAAGTTATGGCTGTTAGAGAAACAAAGATTGGACCGGAAGTTATAACAAGGGATATCCCTAATATTTCTGATGATAAATTAAAAGATCTTGATGAAGAAGGTGTGGTAAGAATTGGTTCAGAAGTTTCTTCTGGAGATCTTCTTGTTGGTAAAATTACTCCAAAAGGTGAAACTGAATTATCTGCTGAAGAAAGATTACTTAGAGCTATTTTTGGTGATAAAGCTAAAGATGTAAGAGATAGTTCTTTAAGATTAGAACATGGTGAAAGAGGTAAGGTAGTTGATGTTAAAGTGTTTTCAAGAGATAAAGGAGATAAATTACCATCAGGGGTTATTAAACAAATTGAAGTATCTATTGCTACTTTAAGAAAAGTTCAAGTTGGAGATAAAATGGCTGGTAGATATGGTAATAAGGGTGTTATTTCTAGAATAGTTAAAATGGAAGATATGCCTTATTTAGCTGATGGAAAACCAGTTGATATTTTGTTAAACCCGCTTGGTGTTGTGTCTAGAATGAATTTGGGACAATTATTTGAAGTTCATCTTGGACTTGCAGCTCAATCTATGGGTGTGAAAATTGCTACACCTGTGTTTGATGGTGTTAGTAAAGAAGAGATTGTTGAACAATTGAAAAAAAATGGATTTCCAGCTGATGGTAAAATACAATTATTTGATGGAAGAACTGGAGAACCATTCCAAGAAAAAACTACAGTGGGTGTTATGTATATGTTAAAACTTAACCATTTGGTTGAGGATAAAATACATCAAAGATCTATTGGACCATACTCACTTGTTACTCAGCAACCACTTGGAGGTAAGGCTCAGTTTGGTGGACAAAGACTTGGAGAGATGGAGGTGTGGGCACTTGAAGCTTATGGAGCTGCACATATGTTGCAAGAAATGTTGACTATAAAATCAGATGATGTTATTGGTAGATCAAAAGCTTATGAATCTATTATTAGAGGCGAAAAAATACAAAAATTAGACGTTCCTGAATCATTTAATGTTTTAGTTAGGGAAATGAAAGGGCTTTGTCTTGATGTTCAATTATTAAAGAAAGATGAAGTTAATAAGTTTAATGATGTTACTTCTTTATTTTTTGATGAATCTTCTTTGTCTGAAAATGTAAATGCAAGAAAAATTTTGAATTTTGATGGTATTAAACTTTCTCTTGCTTCTCCTGATAAAATTAAGTCATGGTCTTATGGTGAGGTTACAAAACCAGAAACTATAAATTATAGAACACAAAAACCAGAAAAAGACGGCCTTCTTTGTGAAAAAATATTTGGACCAGTTAAAGATTGGGAGTGTGCTTGCGGTAAATATAGAAAAATTAAATATAAAGGAATTGTTTGCGATAAATGTGGTGTAGAGATAACTAAGAGCATTGTTAGAAGATCTAGATTTGGACACATTGATTTATGTGTGCCAGTTACTCATATTTGGTTTTTAAAAGGTATTCCTTCTAAAGTTGGTTTACTTCTTGATTTAACAGCTTCTGCTCTTGAAAAAGTTGTTTATTTTGCAGATTTTATTATTACTCATATTAATGAAGATTTAAAAAATGAAGTTGTTGAAAGATTAAGTAATGAATATAAAGGCAAAAAGAAAACTGTTGAAAATGAATTTAAGCAAAAAATTGGTAATGCAAAAGAAAAAGCAGCGAAAGATGGAAAAGAAGTAGGTGATGTTGTTGCTGAATTGGAAAAAGAATTTGAAACAGCATTAGATAATTTGAAAGTTGAATTTGAAGAAATTAAAACTGATTTGTCTGATCTTAAACTTAAGAAAATATTAAGTGAAGAGAAATTTAGAAGACTTTCTATAAAATTTGGTTATTTGTTTGAGGCTGGAATTGGTGCTGAAGCTATTCATAAATTACTTTCAGATATTGATTTGCAAGCTTTATATAAAGAACTTGAAGAACAATTACCAACAGTATCTGCATTAAATAAGAAAAGATTACTTGCAAGAATTCAATTAGTGGATAATATAATTAGAAATGGCATAAGACCAGAGTGGATGGTACTTACATCTCTTCCTATTCTTCCTCCTTCTCTTAGACCTATTGTTCAACTTGATGGTGGTAGATTTGCTTCTTCTGATTTGAATGATTTATATAGAAGAATTATTAATAGAAATAATCGTCTTAAGAGACTTATGTCTATTAATGCTCCAGAAGTTATTTGTAGAAATGAAAAGAGAATGTTGCAAGAAGCTGTTGATGCTTTGATTGATAATGGTGCTAGAAAAGGTAAGATGATTACTTCTTCTACTGGACAAAAAAGAGCTCTTAAATCTATTGCTGATTCTTTGAAGGGTAAACAAGGTAGATTTAGACAAAACTTACTTGGTAAGAGAGTTGATTATTCTGGTAGATCTGTAATAGTTGTTGGTCCTAAATTGAAATTATATCAATGTGGATTACCGAAAATAATGGCTATTGAATTATTTAAGCCATTTGTTATTTCAGAACTTATTAGGAGAGAATTTGTTTTTAATATTAGAGCTGCCTCAAGAATGATAGAACAAGGTGTTAAGGAAGTTTGGGATATTCTTGAAGAAGTTGTTGAAAAATCTTATGTATTACTTAATAGAGCTCCTTCGCTACATAGATTGAGTATTCAAGCTTTCAGACCTGTATTAATTGATGGTAAGGCTATTCAATTACATCCATTAGTTTGTGAAGCTTTTAATGCTGATTTTGATGGAGATCAAATGGCTGTTCATATTCCATTATCTTCTGAGGCTATGTATGAAGCTGGACATATTATGCTTTCAACTCATAATTTGTTAAAACCTGCTAATGGTGATCCTGTTTCTCTTCCTAGATTAGACATGATTCTTGGTTTATATCATTTAACAAATATTAAGGATGTAAAAACTTTTGATGCTTCAAATTCTCATGTGTTCACTACCTATAATGAAATGTATTCTTGTTTTACTTTGAATAAATTAAGTTTACAAAGTAAGGTTAGTTTTAAAGATGAAATGGGGAACAATATAACAACTAGCGTTGGAAGGGCATTGTTTAACAGTATTTTGCCTTATGAAGCTAGAGATTATACTATTACTTTTGATAAGAAAGCTACTAAGAAATTATTTGCTAAAATTCTTGATGTTTATGGATTTGATGTTACAGCTGAATTAATTGATGATATTAAAGATTTAACCATTGAACACCTTACTCAATCTGGTATTTCTATAAGTATTTGTGATTTACCTGATATTTCTGATGAAAAGAAGGTTTATGTTGAAGATGCTAGAACGCAAGTTGATGCTATTAAAGAACAATATGAAATGGGATTTTTAACAGATCAAGAAAGACATAGAAAAGTTATTGAAATTTGGGCAAAAGTTAAAGATGAAGTTTCTCTTATTTCTGATAATAAATTTGATAAGAGTAGTCCTTTTTATACTATTGTTAAATCTGGTTCTAGAGGTACTCCAGCCCAACTTAATCAGATGGTATCTATGAAGGGTCTTGTTATTAGTCCTTCTGGAGATACGATTGAACTTCCAATTAGACATTCATTACAAGAAGGTTTTGATGCACTTGAATACTTTATTTCTACTCATGGTGCTAGAAAGGGTCTTACAGATACTGCATTAAAGACTGCATCTGCTGGATATTTAACAAGAAGACTTGTTGATGTTGCTCAAGATGTTATTATTACTACTGATGATTGTGGAGATAAAGAAGGAGTATTAATTACTAGACAAGAATCTAATGAAATAGGTGAACCTATTGAAAATAGATTATTTGGTAGATATTCTTTGGAAGATATTATTGATAGAAATACTAATTTGAAAATTGTTTCCAAAGGTGAATATATTTCAAAAACTCAAGCTAAAGCTATTTCTGATCTTAAAATAGAATCTATTAGAGTTAGATCCATTCTTTCTTGTAAATGTGATAGAGGTGTTTGTTCTAAGTGTTATGGTTATGATTTAGGCAGAAATAAACTTGTTGAAAATGGTGCCCCTGTTGGAGTTGTGGCTGCTCAAAGTATTGGAGAACCTGCTACTCAGCTTGTTCTTAGAACATTCCATTCGGGTGGTATTTCTGGTTCTGATATTACTCAAGGTTTACCTAGAGTAGAAGAAATTTTTGAAGCTAGATCTGTTAAGAAAAAAGCTTTTCTTGCTGAATATGATGGTAAAATAACTATTTCTGATTCTAAAAATAAAGAAAAAGAAGTTTCTATAACTTTGAAATATTTAAATAAAGATTCAGAAGTATATGAAATATCAAAAGATTCAGAAGTATATGTAAAAAATGGCCAAAAAATTAAATTGGGTGATGTTATTATGAAAGTTATGGATAAACAATTTAATGCTAAAAATGCTGGAATTGTGAAAATGGATGCTGATAAAATTGCTATATACTTTGAAAAAGATGATGAAAAAGAATATATTATTCCTTTTGGTTATAATATACTTGTTAAGAATGGTGCTACTGTTGCTAAGGGGGATATGTTAACTGATGGTAGTATTGATCTTTACGAATTATTTGAACTTAAAGGACAGAGTGCTGTTCAGAAATATATTTTGAAAGAAATTCAACATGTTTATACATCACAAGGTCAGGACTTGAATGATAAACATATTGAGATTGTTACTAGACAAATGTTTTCTAAGGTTAGAATTATTAATCCTGGAGATAGTAAATTAATTAGAGGAGATGTTGTTAGTCTTGGTAAATTTAATTCTATTAATACTAAGATTAAGGCAGATGGTGGTAAAATTTCTAAGGGAGCTACCTTACTTATGGGTATTACAAAAGCTTCTGAATTTAGTGATTCATGGTTATCTGCTGCTTCTTTCCAAGAAACAACAAAAGCTTTGGTTAATGCTTCTATATCTGGCGAAATAGATGAATTAAAGGGTCTTAAAGAAAATGTTATTATTGGTAAATTAGTTCCAGTTGGAACTGGTTTACTTGATGCAAGCACCCTTGTAGATTAAAAAGCATCACAAAAAAATATGTGGAGTTTTCCACGTATTTTTTGTTTGTGGGAAATGATATAATAAGATAAATTTTAAAACTAAAAATTTAAAATTTAAAAACAAATTCAAATTTTAAATATCAAATTTTAAAAATGGATATATTTGTATTTTGTTTTTAAATTTAAAATTGAGATTTTAAAATTGTTTTTAAATTTTGAATTTTCAGTTTTTAAATTAATTATATTCATGAAAAAGGTAATTATTCCAATATTAGCATTAGCTTTATTTATCTCTGGCTCTGGTTTTATTTCTTCTGTGTCTGCTGGTAACTTAATGCTTAATACTACTACTGGTAATGTTGGTGTTGGTACTTCTACTCCTGCATATAAACTTGATG
>JAJXYN010000003.1 GCA_021780535.1 bacterium | reverse complement strand
AGTAGGATCTTTTTCATCTGGGACAGGTTTGTTAGATAAAATATGATTACATTTTGGATAATTAGAACAGCTGTAAAAAAACCCAAATCTACTTCTTTTTTGAACCATTTCCCCTTCACCACATTTTAAACATTTTATTCCAGTACCATTTGCTTGTTTTTTAATATTTTTACAAGTTGGATAGTTAGAACAAGCAATAAATTTACCATATCTGCCACGTTTCACAGCCATTTGAGCTCCACATTTCTCACATTTTTCATCCAATATTTCTTCTTCCTCCTGCTTTCCATCAGCACCAATTTCTCTAGTATTTTTACAAATTGGGTAATTAGAACAAGAATAAAATTTACCAAACTTACCAAATTTAATAAGCATCTTAGAGCCACATTTATCACAAACCTCGTCAGAAGCTTCTTCTGTCAATTCTTTCTTATCAAGTTCCTTGTCTTTTTTATTTAAATTTTCTTTAAATGGAATATAAAATTCTTTAATAAACGGTTTCCATTCCTTGTTTCCTTCAGCAATCTCATCAAAACCATCTTCCATTTTTGCAGTAAAATGAACATCAACTATTTCAGGAAAATGTTCACATAAAATCTTATTAACAAGTCTTCCAGTATCTGTTGGATAATATCTTTTAGCCTCATCTTTTTCTACATATTTTCTTTCAAGTATAGTACTTGTTATTGAAGCATAAGTAGATGGCCTACCTATTCCATTTTCTTCAAGAGCTTTAATTAAACTAGCATCATTATATCTAGCTGGGGGTTCAGTAAAATGTTGCTCACAAGAAGTATTAATTAATTTAACTTTTTCATTAATTTCAACAAATGGCAAAATATTATCATCTCCAGATCTAGAATAAATTTTCATAAATCCATCAAAAACAATAGTAGTTCCACTAGCTCTAAATGAATATTTTTTCTTATCATCTTCTATATCATAAGAAACTGTTTTACTTTCAGCATCTTTCATTTGTGTAGCAACACTTCTATCCCAAATTAATTTATATAATTTATACTGTTCACTAGTTAAAAATTCTTTAATAGATTCGGGATCGTTATTAACAAATGTAGGCCTAATAGCTTCATGAGCTTCCTGTGCCATTTTAGACTTAGTTTTAAAAATTCTAAAAGAACCATTATAATATTTTGCACCAAAATTTTTAACAATATATTCTTTTGCTTGTGCCATAAATAATTCAGACAAGTTTACAGAATCCGTTCTCATGTATGTAATAAGACCAACTTGTCCATCTTTACCAATATTAATACCCTCATATAATTGCTGAGCAATTCTCATTGTATTTTTTGCAGAATATCCAAATTTATTAGCAGCTTCTTGTTGAATTGTACTCGTTGTAAAAGGAGTAGGAACACTTTTTTTAGAATTTCTTTCATCAATGTTTACAATTTTAAAATCAAATTTTTCTATATCTTTTTTAATTTCTTGGGCTTGTTTTTCATTATTAATATAAAATTTATCTAATTTCTCATCATTAATTTTATTTAATTCGGCAGATATTATTTCATTTTTTTGATTTCCAAATGTTCCGTCTATAGTCCAATATTCTTCTTTCTTAAATTTTTCTCTTTCTTGTTCTCTTTCAACAATCAATCTAACCGCAACAGACTGAACACGACCAGCAGACAATCCATAAAAAACTTTCTTCCATAAAAAAGGAGAAAGTTCATAACCAACAAGTCTATCAAGAACTCTTCTTGCTTGTTGAGCATCAACTAAATTTTGATCAATTATTCTAGGATTTTCTAATGCATTTAAAATAGCAGTTTTAGTAATTTCATGAAAAGTGATTCTCTTAACATCTTTTTTAGGAACCTTAAGAATATCAGCCAAGTGCCAAGTTATAGCCTCACCTTCTCTATCCTCATCAGTTGCAAAATATATTTCATCAGAATCTTTTGCAAGATCTTTTAATTCTTTGACGACTTTAGTTTTATCTTTTGATATTTCATATTGGGGTTCAAAATTATTTTCAATATCAACACCCATTTTAGATTTTGGAAGATCACGAACATGACCAATAGAAGCCCTTATAACAAAGTCTTTACCTAAAAATTTTGATATAGTTTTAGCTTTTGTTGGAGATTCAACAATAACAAGATTCATGAAAAAAATTTAAATAATTAATGTGATGTAATTATAATAGCAGAATATAAGCAATAATTACAAATATAGATAATACAAATTAAAAACTAGAACAAATTAAAATTTATATATTTTAAAATCGTTTTAGTTTTTTTCTATTCTTTTATAGTTCATTCCTCCTAAATTAATTATCACTCCTTTAATTTCAAGAATAATTAAAATAGAATTTATTTTTTGAATAGATAAATTACTCTTCAAAACAATATTTTCTATATTAATAGATTTATACGAAATCAAATCAAAAATATTTTTTTCATCTTCATTCATCCAAGAAACGTCCACTGGTTTTTTAATTTTAATCTCATTGTTATTCTGTAGGTATAAGGCGCGCCTTACACCTACACTTTCACCCGCCGTAGCCTTAGTGAAGGTGGGCCACACCATATCTTCAATCTCTCTTGGATTAGTAATAAAGATTGCTCCATTTTTAATTAAATAATTAGTTCCTTCAGAAAAAGAACTATAAATACTTCCAGGGACAACAAAAACATTTTTATTTTGATCAATAGCAAACTCAGCCGTAGTCATGGTACCTGATTTTATACCAGCTTCAACAATAAAAACACCAGCAGACAATCCAGCTATAATACGATTTCTCATTATAAAATTTTGCGGCAAACCGTTTGCACCTATAGGAAATTCTGAAACTATAGCACCATTATTATCAATAATATCTTGAAATAATTTTTTGTTTCTAGCAGGATAAACAATATCAAGACCAGTTCCCATAACAGAAATAGTTGGATAATTTTTAGAAATTGCTACTTCGTGAGAAATGGAATCAATACCAATAGCTCCACCAGAAACTGGAATAATATCATTATTAATAAAATATTCACAAAAATCTCTAGCAACAGAAACACCATAATCACTACAATTTCTAGCACCAACAACTCCAATAGTCTTATCTAAATTATTAGAAAGATTACCTTTATAAAAAATAATAATAGGTGGATCAGGAATTTTTTTCAAAATAGCAGGATAACTATCCTCAAAATAAGAACAAAAATCAATGTTTAATTTTTTATATTTCAAGCACTCATTATCAAAATTAAAATTTTTCTTCTTATTAAAAATATCTTCAATAATAGAATTACTAAAACCAAATTCTTTTAAATCAGCCATTGATGAATCAAAAGCATTTTCCAAAGAACCAAAAAAATCAATCAATTTCAAGATAGTTTTAATTCCAATTTTATTAATAGAAGAAAAGAAAAACAAATATTTGTTCATATTGCACTCATAAATTAATAATAATGTTTTCGTTCATTTGTGAGCTCATTCAATACATCAATTAAGCGGAACACTATGAAAAGAAAACATTATTATTAATTCATATAGCAAAATAGCCTATTCCCTCCTCCTGTATTGTAATGCCTCTGCTACATGATTCATTTTTATATCTTCAATACCATCAAGATCGGCAATAGTTCTAGCAAGTTTTATAATTTTATTATAAGCTCTGCCAGACAAACTTAATCCTACAACAGCACTCTTTAATATTTCTAAAGATTGATCGTCTAATTTACAAAATTCTTTAATATGTTTACTTTTCATTTCAGAATTATTAACAATGCCAGAATTTTTAAATCTATTTTTTTGAATATCAACAACAACCTCCACTCTATTTTTTACAGATACAGAATCTTCTGACAAATTATTGTCTGACAATTCATCAAATTTAATTCTAGGAACTTCAACATGCATATCAATCCTATCTGCAATAGGACCAGAAATTTTATTTTTGTATTTCAAAATTTGTAATTGACTACATGAACACTTTTTTTCACTATCACCAAAAAAACCACAAGAACAAGGGTTAGCACTTGCAACCAAAATAAAACGAGCTGGGAATTCAATAGTACGCACAGCTCTAGAAATAGTAACAAAACCATCTTCAAGCGGTTGTCTTAAAGATTCTAAAACAATTTTAGAAAATTCTGGAAATTCATCTAAAAATAAAACACCTCTATGAGCAAGACTTATTTCTCCGGGTTTTGGATTACTTCCTCCGCCAACAATAGAAGCACAAGATCCAGAATGATGAGGAGATCGAAATGGTCTTTTAATTATAATTGGTTGTTTTTCGGTTAATAAACCGGCGACACTATGTATCCTACTAACTTCCAATATCTCTTCTTCTGACATTTTTGGTAATATAGTAACAATAGATCTAGCAAGCATAGTTTTTCCAGAACCAGGTGGGCCATAAAACAATATATTATGAGCACCCGCAGCAGCAATCTCAAGAGCACGTTTTGCATGATTTTGACCTTTAATATATTTAAAATTAAAACTATCATCTATAAAATCTATAGAATTAAAATAAGAATATTTATCAAATTCAAAAGACTCTATATTTAACTTGTTCAATAAATGATCAATTAATTGTTTCAAATTAAAAACTGGGTAAATATTAATTCCATCAACCAAAGCTGCTTCTTTTGCATTATCCTCTGGAATAAATAAATTTTCATATCCATTTTCTTTAGCAAAAATAGCACAAGACAAAATACCATTAATTTTTCTCAAATCTCCATTCAATGATAATTCACCAACAAATAATGATTTAGAAAAATCAAAAGAACTTTTTTTAAGTTGACCATTAGCAAGCAATATAGATAAAGCAATTGGGAGATCATAAAGAGTGCCTGCTTTATGAATATTAGCAGGTGCGAGATTTATAGTAATTTTATTACGTGGCAGATCAAAACCAGAATTTTTTAAAGCAGAAGATATTCTATCTTTAGATTCATTAACAGAAACATCAGGAAGCCCAACAATAGAAATCTTTTGGAAACCAAAATCAATATCAGATTCAATTTCAACCAATCTAGAATTAAGACCAATAACAACACAAGAATATATTTTTGAAATCATAAAAGATAAATTACTTTTTAACTTTTCTATCTTTTTATATTTTAACTTTTCTCTATTTATACATCGTTAATTTTTCTATTAATTACATATTAAAAAATTAAAAAAAACTCTTACATAAAATATTATTTTACTTGTGTATAAAGTTTTTAGTTTAATATTTATTGCTTTTTTATAGGTTTTATGTTTTAATTAACATACAAATCCATCTTATTTTGGAGGAAATTTATGCGGAGAAATGTGGTAGGTTTGGTCATTTTGATAATATTGACCACCTTCCCTCTCACAAGTTGCGTTTCAATGGGA
Source organism: bacterium (assembly GCA_021780535.1). Taxonomy (GTDB): domain Bacteria; phylum Patescibacteriota; class Patescibacteriia; order JAGPKW01; family JAGPKW01; genus JAJXYN01. The sequence goes on along the minus strand of JAJXYN010000003.1, from coordinate 2,747 downwards.
GGGCCTGGGATTATTTTCGTACAAGAATCCCATCCCGAAGACTGGATCAAGTTCTACAAAATAGAACTCGGGGGGCAAAATTCTTCCCCAGTTCTGATATCAAATGTATCCGTTCGTGGTGAAAATAAAATCATAACAATAGATCCAACAAGTTTAACAAATAGAGCTTATTGGGCAAAAGAAACTGGTGATCTTATAAGATCCTATGAAGACACATTACATCAGGTTTCTTCTGAGTCATATTTCAAAAATTTTAAATTCCCAATAGGAACAAAGCAAATATTTCTAGATTGGTGGGGATGGTCTTATAATCAAAAAGACATATGGCGCAAAAACCACTTCATCTATTTTCTAGATCAATCCGGAAATATTTGGGCGGTAAATAACGCAACCGAAAAAGAAGAAAGATGGAATAGTAACATCGTCATTCCTTCATATGCAACAGATGTTCATCTCTTGTTTAACAACCCAGAATACCCAGTTATTTATGTTGGTGCTGATAGAAAGCCAACAAGAATAAATGCTAGAACAGGGAGAGAACAAACTTATCTTGATGTAATAATTGAAAAAATTATGATACCTGACGAAATTACAGGAAATATATACGAAATAGAGGATGGTATCGGTCTTGTTTATTATGATAATAGTGGAAACAAAATCATAATGAACACAAATATTTTAAACCAAAACATCGTAGCACCAAGAATTATAAACGGCATTATGTATTTTGGAATTTCAGAAACAGAAGATATTAAGACAAGAGGAAAAACACTTTTCTAAAGTAAACAGCAGAATTAGTACGTGTTGCAGACCTGCGACACGTACTAATTCTGCCTATTTTTTTAATTTAAAAACTTTACATAGCAAGCTATTTATGTTTTAATTAGTTTAAACCCATCCACAGGAGGATGACATGAGACGAGTATTCTTGTTTTTCGTAGCATTGGTAATGGCAATCTCTTTCATGGGATGCCCAAATCCAAGTGGGCCACCCACGCCGACCGCCACTACCTATGCGGTAACCTTCAATTCAAACGGAGGGAGCACAGTGGCGAGCCTTTCTGGACTTGCTTCAGGAGCAACAATCAATATACCCACAGCTCCAACCAAAAGTGGCTTCACTTTCGCGGGCTGGTACAAGGAATCCAGTCTTACCAACGCATGGAATTTTTCTACCGATACAGTAACAACAAATATCACGCTTTATGCAAAATGGACAGCTGTTGCTGCTACAACCTACACAGTTACTTTCAATAGCAACGGTGGTAGTAGCATTTCAGATACTACAGGAGTAGTAAGTGGTGCAAAAATTTCAGCCCCAACTGCTCCAACTAATAGTGGTTTCACTTTTAGTGGGTGGTATAAAGAAGTTGGCTTGACTAACATTTGGGACTTTACTGTTGACACAGTAACAGCAAATATCACGCTTTATGCCAAATGGCTAGCAGTACCAGACACAACACCGCCAGCAAATGTAACTAACACTCTTGCAACAGCTGGAGACACACAAGTAACATTAAGCTGGACAGAACCATCAGATATTGATTTTGCAAGTGTAGAAATTAGTGGAGATAATGGAGTATCAACTATCACTGTAAATAAAGGTACCACAAGTAAAGCCATCACTGGCCTTACAAACGGCACATCTTACACATTTACAATCAAATCAGTTGATACAACAGGAAACAAATCAACCGGAGCATTAATTTCAGCAACACCAACAGCTACAGCTCCAACAACGTACATCGTAAACTTTAATGTGAATGGTGGAACAACAGTAGCAAGCCTTCCCGCTGTAACAAGTGGCTCACTAATCACAAAGCCAACAGATCCCACCAAAACCGGAAATACATTCGCCGGCTGGTATAAAGATTCAGGTTTTGTAACGGCTTGGACATTCACAAGCGACACGATTACCGGAACAACAACGCTTTATGCAAAATGGACTATCAATACATACACGGTAACTTTCAATTTGCAAAGCGGAACCGGTACTGCAAACCCAGTAACAACCAATTACAACACCACTATTACTCCACCAACAGCACCAACCAAAACCGGATATACATTCGGCGGATGGTGGACTGCGCTAAATGGTGGCGGAACACAGTTTAATGCAACAACGGTAGTAACTGGCGACGTTACCGTCTATGCAAATTGGATAGCTGATACTTATACAATAACCTACGACAGTCAATCTGCAACAGTAGCAGCAAATCCAACAAGCCAAGTAGTCACATTCCCAGCAACAACCACAGCAACCCTACCAACAGCACCAACCAAAACTGGATATACATTCATTGGATGGTGGACTGCGATAAATGCTGGCGGAAGTTCTTTTACGACCAGTACTGTAGTAAATTCAAATGTAACAGTTTATGCATCTTGGAAATCTTCTGATGCAACACTTTCAGCTCTTAGTTTAGCCGAGGCCACAATAAGTCCAACTTTCGCAAGTGGCACGATAAGCTATACAGCAAGTGTTGCAAATAGCGTAACAACTGTTACAGTAACAGCAACAAAAAATGACTCAACCGCAACAGTAGTTGTAGCCGGAAATACTTCACTAGTCGTTGGAACAAACAACGTCACCGCGACAGTAACGGCTCAAGATGGGACTATCCAGACTTACACCATTGTAGTAACAAGAGCAGCAGCAGTAACAACAGCAACAACTGCCTATGCTTACAAGAGTTCCAGTGGACAGTTATTTTCAAAAGACCTTTCAACACTAAACTCCACTTGGA
>JAJXYN010000006.1 GCA_021780535.1 bacterium | reverse complement strand
TCTTGTCCTAATGGTACATATCAAGATTCTGAAGGAAGTGTTGTTTGTAAGAACCCTGATGCTGGTAGTTGTACTACTGGTGCTAATGGTGTTAATGGAACTACTTGTTCTGGTTCTACTGCTGTTGGTTCTACTAATCAAAAAGCTTGTGCTGCTGGAACAATAGGTAACTCTGCTGGTACAGCAAACAGTGTTTGTAATTCTTGTGGTGCTGGAACGTATGCAGCTAATGATGGCTCTACTTTCTGTACACCATGTACTGTTGGAAATTATACAAATACTGCAAATATAACAGGAGGGTCTTCTACTAATGGAGCTACTGCTTGTACTGCTTGTCCTGCTGGAACTTATGATGCTGATTCTAAATCTGATACTACTTGCAAAACATGTGATGCTAATAATTATTGTACAGGAGGACTTACTACTGAGGTTCTTTGTGCTCCAGAAACATGGTCAAATGCTGGAAGTAAAGCTTCAACTGATTGTAGTGCTTGTGTTTATGCATGGGGAAGCACTCATACTGAGTGTACTCCTTTAGGGTGGGCTGCTCAAAAATTTATTTACAGTGGAAATGGTACGCAATGTAAACTATCGGGATCTAGTGTTGCAATTGATCCTCAACAAAATTGTTCATATTGTGATTCTAGTACTACTGGATATTGTCCAGCTAGTGTTTACCAGTGTAATCCATATGAATGTGGATCTTGTAGTGGTAATATGGAGATCCCTTGTCCTGGTGGTGGTTGTAGTAGTAATATTCTTTTTTGTTATCATTCTAGTACTTGTTATAATACCTGCTATTCTTTGGGATGTATTAATGCTGGATCATATAAAAATAGTTGTCAGAGAATATGCACGGCATCTGATTTTAGTGCTTGGAGTGGTGCATATTGTGCTGGTGATGGGTATTGGACACAAACTAAATATTTAATAAGTGGCGATTGCTATAATACCGGAACAGTGGCTACAGTTAATCGATACTATATTACAGATTCTACTTCTTCAATATGTTCTGGAAGTGATTGTGGAACTGCAACTATTGGTTTTAAAAATTGCACAAAAATTTATAATTGTAGTGGAGGTATAATCTATGATTATTGTAGTCCATGTAATGCATATAATTGTACCGGTCATTGTTGTAGGGAATAAATGTGTTAATTTATTTTATATGAATAAAAAAAAGAAAGTTTTAATTATTGTGAGTGCAGTTTTTGTTGTATGTATTTTTATATTAATGTTTTTTGTTGTTTTTAAAAATAATAAAAGCAATACTAAAATTAGTAATATTAATAATGTTAAAAATGATACCGTAAAAAATAATGATGGGGTACTAACTGAAATTAATGGGAAGAAGGCTGTATTAATTTCTACTGGAAATGATTTAAATAATCACACAATTGTGAATTCTTTAACAGAAAATCAAAAAAAATCTTTGCTTGAAATATGTAAAGATATAAACTGTTTTGAACCTAAATTTAACGAATGTAAAGAGTCCCAATTTATAAAAACAAATGGAGTTATTTATGTTATATTTGGAGATAATGGTCAAAAAGATAAATGTAATTTTTTTATAGATAATTCAACTTTAAAAACAAAAAATTTGAATTGCGTTTTTGATAAAACTGATTTAAATATTATGTTATTAAATAATATTATTGGATTAGATAGGACAGATAAAGAACAGAATATTATAAGGAATAAATGTAAAGAATATGAATTTAAGAAATAGAATATAACTACTTGTTTTTTGCTTGTTATGGCTTATAATAACTCTTAGTTGTTTTTATTTTTAATTTATTAATTATGTCAGGACATTCTAAATGGGCTACTACTCATCGTCAGAAAGCTGTGGCTGATGCTAAACGATCATCTGTTTTTACAAAACTATCTAGACTTATTACTGTTGCCGCTAGAGAAAAAGGCGGAGATATTAATACTAATTTTGCTCTTCGTATGTTTGTGGAGAAGGCGCGTGATGCATCTATGCCAAAAGATAATATTGATAAAGCTATTAAAAAAGGTACTGGTGAAATAGAAGGCGAAGCTTTTGAGGAGCTTGTTTACGAAGCTATTGGACCTTTTAATACTCAATTTATTGTTAAGTGTTTGACTGATAGTCGTAATAGAACTGCCGGTGAGATTAGACATTTATTTTCAAAAGCTGGTGGTGTTATGTCTCCGGTTGGTTGGAATTTTGAACAAAAAGGAGAAATACAGATAAAAAATGAAGAGTTAAAAATGAAAAGTGAAGATTTAGAATTAGAATTGATAGAAAATGGTGCTAGCGATGTTCAAGAAGATAATGAATTTCTTATAATTTATTGTGATGTGTCTGAATTGCAAAATTTAAAAAAATTTCTTGATGATAAAAATATTAAAACCGAATCAGCTGAAATTAAATACGTTCCAAAAGATTCTTTAGACCTTAATGATGAGCAAATGAAGTCTGTTGAGAGATTAGTTGATGAAATTGATTCTAATGATGACGTTGTTGAATGGTGGGGGAATTTTTAGAAAATTTTAAAACTTAAAATTATTTATGTTTTGTGGATAAAATATTTCACACGTGTTGTGAAATTTTTATTTGCTAGTTTTTGATAAAAAATATTGGCTAAAAATAAACAAAAATTTAAAACAAAAAACAAAAAATAAAAATTTATTTGCTAGTTTTTGATAAAAAATGTTAATTAAGTGTTAATTAATTATTGATAAGTTTTTTAAAAAATGTGGATAAGGTGTTATAATTTCTGTACAAGAGTTGGAAAAGTATAAATATATAAATATATAAATATAGAAATATAGAAATATATAAATATATAAAAGCTTTTCTATATTTCTATATTTTTATTTTTTAACTTTTAATTTATGTCTGTATCAAAGATTCAAAAACGAAACGGTGCTATTGTTGATTTTGATATTTCTAAGATTGAAAATGCTATTTTTGCTGCTGCTAAAGCTGTTGGGGGATTAGATTTTGATTTGGCTAAGAAAATTGCTTCTGCTGTTTTTACTAGACTTTCAGAGCAATTTAGAGATTCTATTCCAAACGTTGAACAGGTTCAGGACATTGTTGAAAAAGAATTGATTGATGAAGGACATGCCACTACTGCTAAGGCTTATATTCTTTATAGAAATAGTAGATCTACTCAAAGACAGGATAAAAATATTGTTGTTGAGGTTCAAAATACGATGAATGAATATCTTGAAAAATTAGACTGGAGAATTAATGCTAATTCAAATCAAGGATATTCTTTGGGTGGAATGATTTTAAATACATCTGGGAAAGTCACTGCTAATTATTGGTTGTCATATATTTATTCAAAAGAAATTGGAGATGCTCATAGAAATGCTGATTATCATATTCATGATCTTGATATGTTTTCTGGATATTGTGCTGGTTGGAGTTTGAGAGCTTTGCTTGAGGAAGGATTTGGTGGTGTTGATAATAAGATTGGGTCTAAGCCACCGAAACATTTATCTTCTGCTGTTGCTCAGATGATTAATTTTCTTGGTACATTGCAAAATGAATGGGCTGGAGCTCAAGCATTTTCTAGCTTTGATACTTATCTCGCACCTTTTGTTAAAAAATATGAAGAAGAAACCAGACAAGAATTTGTTGATAATAATATCACTTTTCCATCAAATGAAATTAAAGAAAAATTTGTAGCGGAGAAAGTTTATAAAAATGTTTATCAATCTATTCAATCTTTTGTCTTTAATTCTAATATTCCTTCTCGTTGGGGAACTCAAACTCCTTTTACTAATATTACTATGGACTGGAAATGTCCAGAGGATTTAAAATCTAAGAGATTGAAACTTGGTGGTGAATTTTATAAATATACTTTTGGAGAATTACAACACGAAATGGATCTTGTTAACCAGGCTTTTATAGAGGTTATGACTAAAGGTGATCCTAATGGTAGGACTTTTACTTTTCCGATTCCAACTTATAATATTACTAAAGATTTTGATTGGAATGATTCAAAAACATTGCCATTATTTGAAATGACTGCGAAATATGGTGTGCCATATTTCCAAAACTTTATTAATTCTGATTTGAATCCTGGTGATGTGAGATCTATGTGTTGTAGATTGCAACTTGATCTTAAAGAACTTAGAAAAAGAGGTGGTGGACTTTTTGGATCTGCTGAAATGACTGGCTCTATTGGTGTTGTTACTATTAATGCTGCAAGACTTGGATATTTATATAAAGGTGATAAAGAAGGCTACTTTAAGAGATTGGATTATTTAATGGAACTTGCGAAAATGTCTCTTGAAATAAAAAGAAAAGAAGTACAAAAATGGATTGATAGAGGATTATTTCCATTCACAAAAAGATGGCTTGGTAAATTAAATAATCATTTTTCTACTATTGGTATTAATGGTCTTAATGAATCCGTTAGAAATTTTACAGATGACAAAGATAATATAGTCAGTGAATTTGGTTACGCTTTTGCAAAGGAAATTCTTGATCATATAAGAGAAAAATTGGTCATATTCCAAGAAGAAACTGGTAATTTATATAATCTTGAAGCTACACCAGCTGAGGGAACTACTTATAGATTTGCAAAAGAAGATAAGAAAAAATATCCTAATATTTTACAAGCAGGTACTTCTGAAGCACCTTATTATACAAATTCTTCTCAGCTTCCTGTTGGATATACCGATGATGTATTTGAAGCTTTGAAGCATCAAAATGGATTGCAAATTAAATATACCGGAGGAACTGTATTTCATTGTTATATGAGTGAAAGAATTTCTAGTGCTGAAGTTTGCCGTGATCTTGTAAGAAAATCTTTGACCCAATTTAGAATCCCTTATATTACAATAACACCTACTTTTTCTATTTGTCCTAAACATGGGTATTTAGCAGGTGAGTATGACTATTGCCCAAAGTGTGATGAAGAAAATGGTTATTCTGATTTTTCTAGATTTGACGAGGCATTTAGAGAGAAACATAGAAGTCCTGATGCTAGTAAATAATTCAATATTTGTTTCACGATTTTAAATAAAACATTGAATGATGGAATTTAGCCAAAAATAATATTCATTTTTTTGCTAACATTTCTTGTGCATAAATTAAATTTTATACTAATATTAGTATAAAATATGCTTATAAAATTTGTGAATAAATTGTTAATATAGTGTTATAATATTGTTATAAAGATGTTAGATAGTTCCATCAAAACATCTATATTATTTAAGGAGTAAGTTTAATGGAGGTAAGTTTGGAGGGTTAATTATCCTATTCTATGGATAAAAAGATCTAATAGCTGTTGCTACGAGATTATTTAAAAATTAATTTTAAAAAAATGGGTGAACAAAATATTCAAAGACAAAGATGTGAAGTTTGGACAAGAGTAATGGGATATCATAGACCAATGTCACACTTCAATATTGGCAAAAAGTCTGAGTTTATTTCAAGAACTGCATTTACCGAATCCGTTTCTACTTCTAATTCTTGTTTTTGTGAGGAATATAGTAAATAAATTTAAAAACTGAAAAACTGAAAATTTAAAAACAAAATGGTGCAAATAGTTTTATTGCATCATTTTGTTTTATAGATTAAAATTTTTATGTTTTAAAATTGTTTTTAAATTTGAATTTTTAACTTTAAATTTATTTGTTATGTACTACATTCTTTTTACTACTTCTACTTGTGTTAAATGTCCTTCTTTTAAAAAAGTTGTTTTTGAAAATGTTAAATTTGAAGGTAATATTTTAAATGAACAATCTGTTGACTTTTCTGAATTTGCTGGTCGTTTTAATGTTGCTTCTGCTCCTACTATTATTATTTTTGAGAATGAAAATTTGGAGAAAGAGATTTTTAGATGCAGTGAAGAATATGAACTTATAGATTATTTAAAGAATAATTAATATACTGTTTTAATTTATGACTTGCTGGAGTTAAGTATTATAGTGATTTTTCTATCTTCATTTTTTTAAGTTCTCACACATACATGTGCTCTAATTAAAAATAATGAAGCATAGAAAAACACTATTTAGCTAATTAATATAATCAATTTGTTGTGCTAATTTCTGGTGTTCAAAAATTTACTGTTCTTGATTATCCCGGTAAAGTTGCTTGTATAGCTTTTACTCCTTTTTGTAATTTTCGTTGTGGGTATTGCCATAATAGTGAATTTGTTTTGCCTGAAAAAATTGAACAAATTAAAGATAGTTTTATCCCAGAAAATATATTTTTTAATTTTCTTGAAAGTAGAATAAATTTGATTGATGGTGTTGTTATATCTGGTGGTGAGCCAACTTTGCAGAATGATTTGGAAAACTTTATAATTAAAGTTAAAAAACTAGGTTTTCTTGTTAAGCTTGATACTAATGGTTCTAATTTTGAAATTGTTAAAAATTTAATTAATAAAAATCTTTTAGATTTTGTTGCTATGGATGTTAAAGTGCCAATTGGAAGATATGGTGAGTTTTATCGTGAAGGGGCGCAAAATCTTGCACCATTACAAAACAATATTTTAAATTCTATTAAACTGATTATGAATTGTGGTGTTGATTATGAATTTAGAACCACCATTGCCAAGAGTTTTATTAGTAGAGATGATATTTTTGAAATTGGTAAAATGATTATAGGGGCTAAAAAATATGCTTTACAGAATTTTAGAAAAGGAGAATCTGTTCTAGACCAGAATTTCAATAATAGTATCAACTATACTCCTTCTGAACTTGAAGATATGTCTAATGTTTTAAAAAATGATTTTGGTATTAAATTGATTGAACTTAGAAAGTAAAAGTTGATTAAATATTGTTTTTTGATATAATTGCTTTATTGCTTTTTGGCGATTTGGCCGAGTGGTTAGGCAACGGTCTGCAAAACCGTGTACGCCGGTTCAATTCCGACAGTCGCCTCCGAGAAAAATGTAAATTATTTATAATTTACATTTTTTTGTTAAAAAGTGAAATTGTTTTTAATAAAATAAAAAAACTAAATATTTTTTTGTAAAATATTTTTTGTTTTTTTCGTATTATTGATTGAAATTAAATAAGGGGATATGTCAAAAATTTATTTTAATTTAGTTTATTTTTAATATATTTGTTATGCTTATAGTTTTTTGATATAATGCCAACTAACTTAAGTATAAAGTATTAAGTTTAATTTTAATTTAATTAATTCTAACTAATTTAACTAAAACAAATTATGTCTGAACAAGAAGTTGTGCAAAATGCTGAACCAAAGAAAACAAATAAGTTTGGAGTAGATAAAATTATTCTTGCTGTTTCTTTGATTGGTTTAGTTACTGTTTCTGCTTTATGGGCAAAAGACAGAGGATTGTTTAATAAAGCATCTTCTGGTGGAATATCTAATAATAAAAATGGTGTAAAAGTAGATCTTTATGTTATGAGTAAATGTCCTTATGGTACTCAAGCTGAAGATTACTTAAAACCTGTTATTGATAAAATCGGAAAAGATATTAATCTTAATATTAATTATATTGCTGATGAAGATGGAAAGGGTGGTTTTTCTTCTCTTCATGGAGATACAGAAGTACAAGGTGATATAGTTCAACTTTGTGCAAAAAAATATGATGATAAGAAATATTTTGATATGATTATTTGTCAAAATAAAGATGCTGCCAATATTCCCGGAAATTGGGAAACTTGTGCTAACGAAGTTAAACTTTCTAATATAGATAAAGTTAAAGCTTGCTATACTTCACAAGAAGGTAAAGATCTTCTTAAAGCTAATTTGCAACTTGCAAAAACTGCTCAAGTTTCTGGAAGTCCTACTTATTATATAGCTGGAACACAATATCAAGGTGGTAGAGATGAGGGTTCTATTACAAAAGAAATTTGTAAGGCTAATCCTAATATAAGTGCTTGTAAAAATTTACCAGCTTGTTTCTCTGATTCAGATTGTTCAGATAATCCAACAAAAGTTGGTGCATGTACTAATTCTGGTACAAAAGATGCAAAATGTGTTTATTCTGATGCTAAACCAGTTTCTCTTACTGTTTTAGATGATAAAAGATGTACTGATTGTGCCTCTACAGAAGCTCAAATTACAGATAGTTTAAAACAAATATTTAAAGGATTACAAGTTAAAACTTTAGATTATTCTGATGCTGAAGGAAAGGCATTAGCTTCTTCTGTTCCTAGTATTAAATTGCCGGCTTATTTATTTGGTGCTAATGTTAAAGATGGAGAAGGATATGCAAATGTTAAATCATATTTAACACAACAAGGTGATTATCAACTTCTTGCTGTTGAGATC
>JAJXYN010000012.1 GCA_021780535.1 bacterium | reverse complement strand
TTATTTATGAATATAATAAACTCCACCAACTTTTAAACAATTTATCAAACTATCAAAATATGCAGAAGTTCTAGGACCAGCTTCCCAAGCATAAGGATCATCAATAGCAACAGAATTATTACTACTATCAAAACAAGAAACAACAATATAATGACCACCTCCAGGAGGAGCAAAATATTCATTACAACTTCCACCAGGACCTTTTACTAAAGCTATAACAGGATTACCAGCTTGTAAAATACTTCTTATCAAATCTTTATTTGTAATATATTCATATTTTAAACCATTACTACTTGCTATAGATTGAATAAAAGCAGGATCAGTACCAGCATCACATTGCACAAAACCATTATCCCCATTATACTTAGCAGTTTCCTTTGGGGTAACATTAACACCTAGACTCTTTAAAACCTTAGCAACAGCAGTAGGGCCACATCCTGACCAACTTAGAGTTTCTCTAACATTTTGGCCATTTTTATCAATTCTATAACATTGCTGGTTATCTTTAGTATCATCATAAGGAACAGTTGCATAAGGATCATGATTTTGTATATACGCTTTAGTTTCAGGTTTAATATTACTATTACAACTAACCGGAGGTTGAGTACGATTAGAAGCTTGAGCAGCAGTAGGTTCTGTAATACCCATAATATTTACTTGTGTTGGTTTTATTTTAGTAAACAAAGATCCGAGATCAAGTAACTGAGGATTAATAACTTGAAGCATAAGACCAGAAGTAAGAGTAAGAATAAGACCAATAGTAGCATCTTGTATCATTTTTTGAGCCTTAGCAATTGTATTCTTATTACCAGCAGAAAAAGACCACATAAAACCAGCTGTTATAATAATAATAACAGTAACAGTACCAACAGAACCAAGAATAAATTTCAAAATAGTAGAAAGAAAAGTATCCATAGCAGTATCAACATTAATACATTGTCCCTTACCAGCACCAAGAAAAGGAGCACCAGTAGTTAATTTATATTTACCAATACCAGTACAATTAGGATCATCCTCACATTTCTTTGTAGTATTATTACAATAACCAGATTTACAAGTTTTATTCGTAATTCTATCATAAGAACCAATATAACAAAGTTCGCCAGAAGCTATCTTATCTTTACAAACAGCACCAGCAGTACCAACGCTGACCATAAATTGAGTAGAAGAACAGACCATAGAAATAGGAGCAGAAGCAATACATTTATGAGTAGTTGTATCACAAATTTCTCCAACAGAAACATCACAACTATTATTATTAGTACATCTATCGCCAATAGTAGCAAAAGAATAATTAAAAGAAACCAGAAAGAAGAAAGAAGAAAGAAAAAAACTAAAAACTAAAAATATTTTTTTAAATAGGCTTTTTTGCATAATTTAATATGTGAGATTTTTATATACTAATTATATCACAAAAACAAAATACAGAGCGAATAATTCACCTGAGAATAATTATGATAATTTAATCTCGTCTTTCATATACTCATTAGCAAGACTAATAATATCTTAATCAAAAAAATTAGAGTTATTTTGCCTAATATAATTTTGAATAAAATAATCAAAATTCATTAGAAATTAATATTTCATTTGATATAATATAATTATAATAAAATCAATTTTAATAATATGTCTTTAGACAATCCAAATGTATATAGTCCAAAATATGAAAAACAAGATGAAGACGATAGAGACACAAGAAAACTTAAAGTTGAAATAAATTCATATTTTTCTTCTATAAATAGTTTTTTAGAAGAAAGTAAAGATTTATTGGTAACTACTGATAAAAATAAAGACATAGCAGAATTAACAACTTTAATATCTGATAGACAGAAAGACATTGCTAGTATTCATAATCCAGAACATTTTAGAAAAGTTATAAATGAAGAAGTAACTTCTAGAATAATAGAATTAGGTTCTTCTTTATTAAAAGATGCTTATATAGATAAATTTAATACAACAATTTCTAAACTCCAAAAAAGAATTGAAAATTCAAATAACACAGATATTGTTTCAAACATAGAGAAAGCTATAGATCTTTTAAATGATAATATTCAAGATATAACTGATTTTGAATTTAAATATTTAAGTTCTTATGTTTACGGTATTGAATTTTTTAAGAATTTAGATGATGAAAAATTTAGAATTAACAAAAAATCACTACTAGAAGCTTCTATTATAAAATTAGAAAAAGATTATCAAGAAACTAAAGATAGCGATATTGATAGAGCATATAAAATACAAGTTTTAAGACAATATGTAGATATTATAAATTCTTATGAAAAAGCTATTGATTTACTTTCTGCATAAATAAAATAGGGATAAAACAATTAAGTCTTATCCCTTTGAAAACCAACTAGGATTTCTCTGGCAAAAATATTCAAGCAACGCATCTCTGATTTTTATAGCATCAACGAAATGCATATCTCTTGATTTAAATTGAGCCCTTAAAAATTCTCTTTCCTCTTTTGTGTTTCGTCTTACCTCCTTTTTGGCAAGAATTTCATAAGAAATGTCTATTTCCTCTGGTCTTCGATTGAATGTTTTATGAATAGTTAACAAACCCTTACCGGTTGATGTTTCTTTTTCTTCATCAATAGTAATAAGTAACTTTCCATTTTCAAAGAACTCCCAAATATTAGGAGTTTCTTTTTTTCTTACAATCTTGTAGTTCACAAGAGTGCCTCCTAAAATTTGATATATAAATTATACAACATTTTACCATAAAAGTCAATTAAACACTTAGATATAATAAGCAAATTTAATACAAAATAAAAAGACCCGATCGTGCAATCAAGCACGAAAGGGTCAGGTTATTTACGGCTTCCAGTTATCGAAAAAATCCAAGGAAGCAAGAATGAGATAACCAGAAGATGTTCCATAAAGACCATAGAATTCTTCTTTTTTATCATCGAAAACAAAACCAACATCGAGAGGGTAAAAATAATCATTAGGGAACTCCTTGATTATTCTTAAACTCTCCGGCTGGCTTTTGTCAAGCCCCTCAAGAATAATTTTTTCCAACTTTTGTCCCTGATGATATTCCATGAAATCACCAACGGGATGTGCAACCTTGAAGACCTTCACGATCATCTTCGGCGTTGCGACGAGGTTGTTTTCGCTGTTCGCACCGTACCTGATGATAGGAATACCAGTGTCGTAACTTCCAGGATCTTGGTCATTATCGGCCTTAAAGTCAGCCTGGTTTACCTTATAGAAAGGCCTATTAAACTCATCCTTATCGTCCTTGTTTCTTTGTTTCCCAATATTACTCTTAACAATTCGATCATCATAAATAATGCCGATATATACATCTTTGGGATGATATTTCGAATTCAAGTAGAAAACAAGACCTTTGACAGTTGGGGCAGTTTTGTCAAAGTTTAGCTTATAGAACTCTGAGTCAAATTCGACAGCCCCATTACTCTGGTCGCTGACATAAAATTCTTCAGCATAACCACCCAAAGGAGCTTTGATAGCGAAAAATCCTTCCGGGTACACGTCGATCTCCGACACGTCCACCGGGAAAAGCTGCCAAACATTCTTGTCGAGACTGGCCTGATCCGGCCAGAACTTCGACAGTTCCGTTTGCAAGTCCCTCGGCACACTCTGGGCGGAAATGGTCAAGGATGCGACCATCAGCATCACTGCGATCATGATAAGACGTCCAATCTTCATGATAGCCTCCTATAAAGATTTTGCATCTTCAAAATACACTTTTTATATCAAAATGTCAATATTTTTAACATTATTCCTGTCCCTATACCAAATTTTCGGATTATTAATAATATAATTAATTATTTTCAGATATGATTTTTCATTACGAATAATATGTTCATAATAATTACATTGCCATTTGAAATAATTTGGTTGGATTTTGTTGATTTTTCGTGTAATTGCACCTTTCAAATGATTTATAATTATTGGCAATGAATTTGAAATTTGTTTCCCGAATTCCCGTAGGGGCATGCCATGGCATGCCCCTACAAAACAAAAACGGCATGCCCCTACATTGTGAAATGATAACAAATTTTTTTATCAATTTGAATAATTCCATGGATATGATTTGGCATAATTACAAATTCATGCAATTTAACAAATGGGAAATATTTTGGTATCTCAAACCAATATTCGTTTACAACACCCCCACACCAATTTAACACCATCTTCCCATTTTTAATTTTTCCAAAATAATTATTTTTATTATATGTACATATTGTTATGAAATATAAATCATTTTTAGACGCCGACATAGCGGCATAAGATAATTATATTCACTTCGTTCATTAATTATCTAATAATCATAATTTGGTAGTCTAATTGATTTTTTATCATGTTTTATAAACATATATTTTCTAATTAAATTAATAATCAAAAAATATAACACCATCAATTTTATAGAATATTAATAAATCGATTAATTTGATATTAACAAACAAAAAAAGACTAAAAAATTCAATTTGTCTTTATTTTTATCCATTACAAATTTAATTTCATTGCAACAATTTATCGTGCATTTAATTTATTCAAATACTCTATCCAATTATCAAAAACAAATTCTAAATAATTTATATCCATTTTTTTATCATTTTCTAAATATTTTATTGTTTTTTCTAAGCATAAAAAGGAAACTTCTATATATCGATAAGCAAAATTATCCCTTCTAATGCTCTGATCATCAACAAATTCTTTTGATTTTATTGAATTGAATATTTTTCTGCCAATATAGCTTTTACTTGGATAATTTACGGAAGACACATTATACGCGATTACTTCTGGTAATGCTAAAACCCTCCAATTTATATTTTTAAATCTTAAAATATCATTCTTCCTTTTATTATAAAGTTTTTTATATAAGCTTTTATATAATTCTGATTTATTATTTAAAACATGAACAGTTTCATGAATAATATTACATAAGACATTTTCTGTATTTTTTATTTCAACATTAGACAAAAAAAGATTAAAAACGTTTTCAGAAATAGGATTGGCGTATCCTGCTGAAAAATTTTTATCCCCATTAATAAACAAATTAATATTTATTTCATTCACATTATCTACATCAAAAAAATTATTAACTTTTAAAACAATATCTATTATATTATTATGATTATAAATTTCCAATATCTCCTTCCATTTAATAAGCTTTGGATATTCTATAGACCATATATTTTCAAATTTAGAATACATTTTTTCTTTCATATTTTTCCATTCTATGGTATTTTCTAATTCTAAAATTTTAGAATTATCAGAATAAATATTCCATAAAAAGCTTAAACCAGATTTTATTTTAATGTTATGAACTATTATATAATCATCTGTAAAAAACTTATTTCCAAAATAATTTAAAACAATTTTTTCTTCCTCTGATAAATCACCTATTATTGAATGAAAATAAGTATTACAACTAAATAAAAAGCCATTAGTTTTTTCAAACTTTAAAATACTTCTAATAAATTCTAAAAAATTTAAATCTTTATTTATATTAAAAATATACTTCATAAAATTGACTTTTTTTATTAAATATGCTACTCTAATCTCAGATATAACACAATAGCATAAGTATTTATACTAGCTATACTAGATAGTTTGGAGGCATAAAATGCCCGAAGAAAGCACAGACGATGATTTCACTGGCGGAGACGACGGTGCGGATATGAGCACCGCAGAAGAGCAGGGCAACACCGAAACCGACGACGTGGACACTTCGAACGAAAGCGGACCGTATTGAACAACAAATACGGCCCCAGGGTAACAAAGAAGAGAAATCTTTTAGTTGCCCTTATTTTTTTTCTTCAAATCCTTTTCATCAATCTCCTCAATTAATTGCCTTTTTAAAGTTTTAGCCTTTCTCTTGGTTTTCTCTAATATTTTAATTTTATTAACCTTTCATTTTAAATTTATCAAAATCTATATCCAATTTCTTTATTTTTAGAGATTTTTCAATAAAACCGCATATCATAGAATCAATAGAAATATTTCTTTTATCTAACATTAATGTAAATGGACTATATTTTGTTAAGCCAGGTATTGTATTAACCTCTAAAAAATATATACCATAATCATTAACCACATAATCTATTCTAACATAATTTTCAAAATAGTTTTCAAAAATAGTCTTTGATATGTTTGTTAATTTATCTTTCAATTTATCTTCAATTTTATAAGACATTTTTATACTACTACTTACATCATGTTTTTCGTTATAACCTAAAAAATGTTTTTTTGTTATCTGATCTATAGGATCTAAGATTATTATTTTATTTTCATTTTCAAAAATACCAACCGTGATATCGCTTCCTAATATAAATTCCTGTAATAAAAATTGATCATCGTATTTAAAAATACTTTTATTGTTCTTTATAAAATTAATAATTTTATTTCTATCAATTTTATAAGTTAATATAGAAGAACCTAATTTATTTGGTTTTATCACAAAATATTCAGAATTTAAAGAATCTATGAATTTATTTATTTCACTAATTTTTGTACTTTTTGTTATTTTAATTTCAGGAATAATTTTTAACAAACTGGGATCAAAGTCTGATTTTATTATTCTAGACATCATATTCTTATTCATAGAACAAGAAGATGAAGCAACTCTACCAAAAGAACCATTTAAATCATAAAATTCAGCAAGGCCCTGAATATCACCATCTTCACCATGGTTACCCATTAATAAAGAAAAAGAATAAATATCTGTTTTTTTTAATTCTTCTGGTAAATTAAATATATCAATTTTAATACCACCCTTATGAAGTTCTTTCTCATTTTTTGGTAACTTCTTTGAATTATGTACAATAACAAAATCTTTTTGAATAAAAAAAACATTTTCTATTTTTATTTTTGATTTTTTTTTATTCAAAATATCAATAATATTCTCATAAGATTTAACAGAAGAATAATATTCTGAAGAATTTCCTCCTGTTAAAATATTTATTTTATATTTTTCCATATTATTTTATATTATTTATCAAATTATAATAATTTTTATCAATATTTTTTAAAACATATTTTCCATCTTCATAGGTTGCATACTTTATAACACAGTCGTCAAATATTTTAAAAAGTTTATATATATTTAATAGATTTTTTTTATTTTTTAATATAAACATTTTTAAAAAGAATTTATTATTAACAACTGCAAAAAATTTATGACTGAAAAAAAAACTCGCTTCTTGAATATTAATAATTTTTTTATTTATTAAAATATATAGTTCTTCAAAAAAAGAAAGGTACTGTACAGCATCAATTTTGCTTAAATGTTTTACATAATTATGCTTTTCATCAAAAGGTTCATTGCGATAAAAATTTTTAGTTGTAGCCATATAGACATCTCCGAAAAGTTGTTTACTTAAAAAAATTTTATTCAATTCAAACAAAAACCTTGCTCTATCAATATTATTTTCTTCAATTTTCTGAAATAACAAAGCCAAAGCTCCAATTATAACTCCGGTTATAGATATAGCCTTAGAAGTATCTTGAAGTTGCAAGCTGAACACAAAATGTAATACTATAAAAAAAGTAATTAAAAATACGGTAGAGGCTACAATAAACAATTTAAAATAATTTGCCATTAAAGACTTATGATCATAATACCCTTTTGAGTATTTTTCATAATTTGGCATATTTTCTAGGGAATATTGTTCATATGGCACCTGGTATCCTTTCTCTCTTCTGTAGTCAATCAAAGACCTAGCAAGTCTATATAAACTCACCCAAGAATAATCATATTTTTTAAGTTTTATTTCTTGAATATACGGGCTATTAATGGCTATAAAAAATCTTTTTGAAAATAATTCGTTTATTTCACTTATCTTAATAACTCTTTCCGCAATAAAATATTGAAGACTTTCCATAAAATTCAAATATTCAAGCAAATCATATTTATCTTCATCAGTCTTAAATTCTTTTTCATAAACACTAAAAGAATACTTTCTTTTCTCAAGCTTCATTAATTTATGAAAACATCTTTTAATATTTTCATCTGTAGCAAAATAATCATTAAGACTTATCAAAAAAGTATTAGAATTAATTTTCTTTTCTTTTTCTATTTGTCTATAAACAACTAAAATACCAATAATAACAGAGATAGATGAAGCAATAGATGATATAATGGCAAATAAAGGATTAGAACGAAATACATCACCTATTCCAACATTTTTCAATACAACATTTACAATAGGAATAATAAAAAGAGATGGTAACAATATTAGTATTACAAAAATCAATATTAAATTATTACTTTTTCTTTTCATTATTTACTACAATAAAAAATCTAAAACCAAAAAATGAATTTATTTCAGGAACATCTAATCCATGATTTTCCAACATTATATTTATTGATTCAAAAAATGTTAAATAATTAAATATTCTACCGTTGTTTTAGCTAAAACATCTAAAGAATCTATAATTTTTATATCTAGTTTTTTTAAATCATCCAGAATAATATCAAAATCCGTGCAACCTAGAATTATTGAATCTACACCATTTTTCTTGAATTTATATATTATTTTTTTTAATAGTTCAAAATCTTTTTTAACATATTTATTATCTAATATTTTTATTATTATTTGAGATATCTTTTTCTGATCAACGCTGGATGGTATTATGAAATTTATTTTATTTTTTAAAAAAGCGTTTGAATATATTTTAGATTCAATTGTTTTTGTAGTAGCTAATAATAAAACTTTTTTTAATTTTTTAATTTTAATTTCATTAATAACAGAATCTATAATACTAATCATTTTCATATTTTTTGATATATCATTAAAAAATATATGTAACGTATTACAGGGCATAACACATATATCAGCACCTGATCTTTTAATTTTTTTAGCACTATTAATCAATATCTCTTTCATTTTATTCTCATTTTTGTTTTCAACAATTATTTCTCCCTCTAAATGTTTATCAAAAGAAACACTATCTATAACAATAGATGGATATGTATTCGGATTTTTTATCTTAAAATATTTTATAATATCTAAATAAAATCTAGCTGTTGATTCTGGTCCCAAACCACCAATTATTCCTAATTTTTTTATTTTATCCATTTTTATTTTAATAATTGCTTATAGTTTTGATATCTTTTTTCTAAAGAATAGTTACCATATATAACATCTAAAAACTTAAATTTTCTATATTTTATTAATTTATCATGCAATCTATAAATATTTTTAAAATATACAGCATCTTTTATTAATAAAATATCTTGAATATAAGGATTATTTACTACAACAAAAAATCTAAAACCAAAAAATGAATTTATTTCAGAAGCATCTAATCCATGGTTTTCTAACATTATATTTATTGATTCAAAAAATGTTAAATAATTAAACAAATTTTCTATTTTTACCTTACTAAACAAATTATTTTTTAAATTAAATTTTTTATTATAATTAATATTATATGAAGCTAAAACATTTATTTCTTTAAAATATTCTTTAGAGAGAAATGATTTATTCAATTCAAAAAGAAATCTAGATTTATTTATTCCATTCTCCACATTAAGTTGAAAAAATATAGCTAAAGCACCAATAACTGTACCACAAGAACCTATTATACTAGAAATATTATTTACAGGATAACCAAATGCAATCAACAAAAAAAACAACAACAATGTAAAAATAGATGATGATAAAATAAATATTATAAATAAATTGTTTTTAATTGATTTATAATTGAAATAGTTTTTCGAATATTTAGAATATTCTTTTGTCTTTGATAAAGCATATTGTTTATACGGGATTTTAATATTTTTATCATTTTTATAAACAACAAAAGTTTTATATAATTTATAAATATTCACCCAAGATTCAGCATTTTTTGATATTTCCTCTTGAATATAAGGATTATTAATAGCTATAAAAAATCTTTTAGAAAATAAATCATTTATTTCCGAGATTTTAATTATTTTCTTTTCTAAAAAAAATTGTAAATTTTCAAAAAAACCAAAATATGACAATAAATTATATTTATCCTCATCAGTTTTAAAAGCTTTTTCATAAAGCTTTCTATCATATTTCTTATCTTCAAGATCTAATAACTTTTTATAAACATTTCTAGTACTTTCAAATGACATTATAGAATCATTTAGATCTACCAAGAACCTAGAAGAATTAACCTTCTTATCTTTTTCTATTTGTCTATAGATCATAAAAATACCAAGCATCGTAGAAAAAGATGCTATAAAGGCGGATATTTTTGCAAATATAGGTAGTTCTAAAAACGCCACACCACCATTATTTAATATAAAGTTAGTTATAGGAACCAAAACAAAAGAAGGAAGTAGTACGAGAACCACAAATATAATTATTATGAAATTACTTCCCTTTTTATAATTATTCATAACTATAATTTAATAACTTCTCCAGCCTTTAAAATATTAGACTGATTATTCTTATTATTTTGACTTAATTCTTGTTTAATCTCATCAAAACTCTTCTCTTTTAATTGATTCAAACTCATTCCTGGTTTAATAATAACATTTTCAATCTCTTTTATATCTTGTATTGGTTCAATTAATTTTTCATTTTCTTTTTCTATCCCTTTTTCATTTTTTTCTTTTTCCATTTTTTCTCTTTTTTGTTTTTCCTCTATTCCAGTTTCCTTCATAATATCTCCAAGCATAGATTTAAAGTCCAACTCTTTTATTTCTTCTTTTGGTTGTTCTATTTTAATAACTGGTTTAACTTCTTCTATTTTTTTTATTTCTTTTTCAGGTTCAATAATTATTTCTTTAATTATTGGTTTAATTAATTTTTCTTCTTCAATAGGAATAATTTTTCCAATATTATTATTTATTATAGGTCTCACAACTTGCTCAACAGGTTTTTTTATATCTTGTCTTTGTTGGTTGTTGTTTTGTTGTTTATTATCTCTCCCATCTTTATTTCTATTATCATCTCTCTTTATGCTTTCTTTTTTATTTTCTCTATTTCTATCTTGTTGTTTATTATTAATATTATTTTCTTGTCTTGGTTTTTGTTCTCTTTTTTCTTCTTTTTTATTTTTCTCTATTTTTTTTTCTTTATTTTCAACAAATCTATTAAATATAGGTTCTTGAATTATTTTTTCTCTAACTTTTTTTAAATCATCAATACAATATATAGGTCTTTTATCATCTGGGGCGAATGGAACTTCTATTTTCATACCACAAACCCAACAATTAGTATAATACATTTTTTCTCCAGTTTTTTCCTCAACAATACCTTTAATAGAATTTTCTTTTTTAAAATCTTCTTCTTTTTTCTTTTTTTCTACAGAACGCCTCTCATCTTCACTCATACTCCATTCTCTAATCTGATTTTCAACAAGATCTTTACTTCTTGAGTATTTTTTTCTTGATTCAGCAATAATAAAAGCTGACCTATCTTCATATCCAATAGTTTTTGTTATAGGGGGAAGCGTAGCTGCTGAAAAAGATCTAGACGCAACTCCATCTATAAGAAGTTTTAGAACAATATTATATTTTGGAATATTTACCAAATCTTCCAATAAAAAATCTGGCCCAAATTCTTTTTCAAAAATTTCAGCATCTTGTGGTCCAAGACGAAAAGTTATTAACGTACCTCCATTACCAAAAATAGCATCAGAAACTTTTTCTGGAAGTTGTAATACATATTGATGAGCAATAATAAGTGCAAGTCTATATTTTCTAGCTTCTGATAAAATATCTGCGAAAGAATCCGTAGCAAAATTTTGAAATTCATCTACATAAAGATAAAAATCACTTCTTTCACTCTCTGAAATATTAACACGGCTCATTGCTGCCAAATATAATTTTGTAACAATCATAGAACCAATAAGAGATGAATTATCTTCACCAATTCTACCCTTTGAAAGATTTACTAAAAATATTTTTTTCTTATCCATTATTTCTCTCAAATCTATAGTACTATTCGGTTGACCAAGAATATTACGAACAATAGGGTTAGACAAAAACTGTCCAACTTTATTTTGTATAGGGCTTATAATCATTGGCAATTCTTTTGCAGGATAATTTTCGTATTCTTGAGTCCAAAAAGCTTTCAAAATAGGATCGTGAACATTTTCAAGAACAGAGTTTCTGTATTTTTTATCAGTAAGCATTCTATTAATTCCAAGAAGAGTACTCCCTTCAGCATACATAAGAGATAGAATAGTATTTCTCAAAACATATTCAAGTCTAGGTCCCCAAGAATCAGCCCATATTTTTTTAAATATACCAATAAGACCAGAAGTTACTAAATTTTTACTAGAATCATCCCCAGTACCTTCTAAAATATTAAAAGCAATAGGATATTCTACATCAGATGGATTAAAATAAATAACATCTTTCTGTCTTTCTGGAGGAATACATCTAACAATAGATTCTGCTAATTCTCCATGAGGATCCATGACACAACATCCGTTGCCGTTCATAATATCTTGCATGATCATATTTTCTAGAAGAGCAGATTTACCAGAACCAGATTTTCCAATAACATAAACATGACGACGTCTATCGTCAACTTTTATGCCAAACTTTTTTCTCATATTACGGAAATTGGTTTCGCCAATAATTGTAAGTTCTTTAGGATCTACAATCATAATTTGTTTTACCTTTTTTAATAGTTACCAAATCTAAATTAGAGATAATTATTTTCTTTTATTATATCACTTATAAAATAACAAATGAAGTGTAAAATATTATTATTCAATGTTTATAAACTTAAATAAAAAATACGTGAAAAGTCACGTACAATTTTACTATCTACTACAATGTCCGCCAGAACATCCAATACATCCACTAGCTGGACAATTCCCCTCTACGTCTTCACTATCACAACAACCTTCTTCACAATCACAATCTTCTTCATCCCAATCATCAGATTCAAAAGATGAAATAGATGAATTGGCTAATTTTTTTTCTTCAATGTCTTTTTCTATCTTCATTTTTTTAAATTATTAAATTATTAATTTTTTGGTAGCCCCACGGAGAATCGAACTCCGGTTCCATCCTTGAGAAGGATATGTCCTAACCACTAGACGATGAGGCCATTTAACAAGTTATATAATACATTATTTTATTAAAAAAGTAAATATTAGCGAAAACAAAAATCGTAACAATTTTAAATTAATTAATTATGTTACGATTTTTATTTAAATTTTCTCTAAGTAAGATTAATGCTCTTCTGTGCTTACTTTTTACTGTGTCTATAGACTCTTTTAATATTTCAGAAATCTCCCTAAAGTTAAAATCATTAAAATAATAAAGATTTATTATTTGTTTATACTTTATTGAAAGCTTTTCAATTTCTGATTTTACCAAATAAGCGTTCTCTTTGTTCTCAAAAATCTCACTTGGAGAAAAGTTATCATCTTTTATTAAATTTATAAATTCATCATCATTATCACTAGAATTATTTAATTCAGAAAAATTAATATTTTTTTTCTTTTTTAAATAATCTAGTGATGTATTTTTTGCTATTTCAAATATCCAAGTTTTAAAATTTTTATCAATATTAAATTTTTTTATATTTTTCCAAACTTTTACGAAAGTATTTTGCACAACATCATCTACATCTTCTTTGTTTCCAACATAAATACAAGTAAAATTATAAATCATATCTAAATATTTTTTTATCAAAAGATTAAATGACTCTTGATCATTATTTTTTAAATATTTATTTATAAGTTCAATATCAGAAGCTTGGTCCATAAAATATAATTATTTTTTATATTTTAGAAATTTAATTATTAGCTGGTATAAGAGGTTGATTACTAACTGTATTATTTATAGGTCTTATCGGCATTATTTGAATAGAATTAGCAGTCACACTACCATCTGAATTAGTTTTGCCAGTAACAGTAATATTTTGGTCAACAGCTAAATCACTTTTAGCACCAGTATCCGATTTTAAAATTGAAGTTGAATCTCCAAAAAATATGATCTGAGAACCACCGTTCCTAAGTTTTAAAGTAATACTTTTATCATCCATAGATAAAATAGTACCATTAGAAAAACCACCACCATTATTTCTTCTTGTCATTCCAGTACCAATTCCACCACCTTGTCTTTGAAAATTTCCAAAACTTGAATTTGAAGTTTTTTGGCTTTTTTGAAATTGCATGCCACCAAAAAAAGAACCACCTCCAACTATTATTATAGATACGATAAATATAGCAATTTGTTTATTCATATTATTTTTTTCCATATAATTTATTTTATTTTTTAATTTTATTCATATTTTAACGCCTCTATTGGACTTAATTTTGAAGCTCTATTTGCTGGATAATATCCAAACACAACACCGATTAAAGCAGAAACACCAAATGAAAGAATTACAGAAGATAAAGAAACTTGTGTAGCAATACCGCTAAATTTTGTAACAATCATTGAAACTATCCAACCAAGTAAAATTCCTATAGCGCCACCTATGAAAGTTAAAGCAACAGCTTCCGCCAAAAATTGTAAATTTATATCTTTTCTTTTTGCTCCAATAGCTTTTCGTAGTCCTATTTCTCTTGTTCTCTCTGTAACGGTTGTAAGCATCATATTCATAATACCAATACCACCAACAACCAAAGATATACCAGCAACAGCACCAAGTAATGTTGTAAAAGTACCAGTTACAGAAGACGCCGTAGAAACAACATCTGATTGATTAGTAACTGTAAAATCAGCAGCAGTTGGATCAGAAATATTATGACGTGTTAAAAGTAATTGCGTTACTTGATTTTGTATATCACTCATAGATTGTTCATCAACAGCCTGGATAGCAAGTGTGCTAATATATTTAGTTTTAGTACCCGCTAAATAATGTTGAGCTGTTGTTAATGGTATATAAACCATGTCGTCTTGATTATTAAATCCGTTACCACCTTTAGCCTTCGTAACGCCTATAATTTTTACTTGCAATGTTTTTATTTGAATAGTTTGTCCAATAACAGAAGCCGGATCTGTTCCATCACCAAAAAGATCAGTTAATACAGTTGCACCAAGAACAACAACTTTATTCATATTAGAAACATCAGCAGATGATATAAAATTCCCCTGATCAATTTGGACATTTCTCACACTTGGATAATTTTCTGTTGTTCCCATTACAGATGTATTTGTATTAGTTCCTTTTCCTATTAATTGATATCTACCATTTAATTCTTGGTCCATTATTTGTATTGATGAAACATTTTGAGATATTGCATCAGCGTCAGCTGAAGTTAAAGTTTGAGCTCCGCCCCTACCACCACTAACTTGAAAACCAAAACCTCTTTGCTGTCCAGGTGTAACAATTATAAGATTAGATCCCAACGATTCAACACTAGCTTTTATACTATTCTGTGAACCTTGACCTATAGCTATCATAGAAATTACAGAAGCAATACCTATAACAATACCAAGAACAGTAAGGCCAGATCTAACCTTATTAGATACGAGAGCATAATAAACTTCTTTTAAAAAATAATATGGTTTCATTTTATTTTTTTATTTCTTAATTTTTAATTTAACATTATCCCTATCTTCAATTATTACTCCATCTTTTAAAACAATAGTTCTGTCAGCATGCATAGCTATGTCAGGTTCGTGAGTAATTAAAACTATAGTATGTCCATCTTCTTTATTAAGTTTTTCAAAAGTAGCTAAAACAATCTCTCCGGTTTTACTATCAAGATTACCAGTTGGTTCATCAGCTAATATCAATGATGGATCATTAATTAAAGCTCTAGCAATAGCAACTCTTTGCATTTGTCCTCCAGATAATTGATTTGATAAATTATATATTCTAGCCTCATCAAAACTAGCACTTTTTAAAGCTTCCACAGCTCTATCCTCAGCCTCATCTTCTGGAACGTTTTGATATATTAAAGGAAGCATAACATTCCTCATAACAGTAGTACGTGGCAAAAGATTAAAAGCTTGAAAAACAAACCCAATTTTGTTCATTCTAATATCAGCTAATTCATCATCTGTAAAAGTTGAAACATTGTGTTCATCTAAAAGATATTCACCACTAGTAGCAACATCTAATGCACCCAATATATGCATTAATGTTGATTTCCCAGAACCAGATGGTCCCATAATAGCAACAAATTCACCTTCTTTAATCTCAAAAGAAATACCTTTTAAAACTTTTGTTTCAATACCACCATTAATATATGTTTTAGTTATATTTTTACATTCAATTATATTTTTATTTTTTTTCATATAATTTATTATAATTATCCACCAATTCTAGCAGCACCAGATGATCTCATATTACCAGTACCACCACCAAAGCCAGATCTATTAGCACCACCAACAGGAAGTAAACTAGAGCCAGAAGTTTTAGAAGTTGTAGTTGGGATAGTTGTCTTTACAACAACCAAATCACCTTCATTTAAACCACTTGTAATCTCTGTATAACTATCATTGCTTAAACCAACTTCAACGGTTTTTTCAACAGGAGGAGTTGAAGAAGTAATCGTCCCCGTTGATTTATTATCAGGGAAAACTTGGACATAACTAGAGCCATCAGATGTTGAAGTTTTAATGGCAGCATTAGGAACAAGCAATACATCACTATTTGCAGTTATTACAACATCCGCATTCACACTCATGCCAGGCATAATTCTTGAATCATTAGTATCAAAAGCAATTTTAACAGTATAAGAAACAACTCCTTGAGAAACTGTACCTAGAGTATCTATATCTATAACTTCCCCAGTCAAATTTAAATCCGGGATAGCATCAAAAGTTAAAGTAGCCTTTTGTCCAATTTTTATTTTTGCAACATCAATTTCATTAAAAGTTAATTCAGCAATACTATCCGGACTAACAATACTAACCAATGTAGTTCCGTTGGTTATATCGTTACCAACAGAAGCTGGAAGATTAGCTATAACCCCATCTATTGGAGATGTTATAATATAATTAGATAGTTGAGATTGTGTATCTGCAAGGGATGCTTGAGCAGAAGCAATAGATAATTGATAAGATTTTATATCTAATGCCGTTGGGCCATTTTTTAATTTATCATAAGATTTTTGTTGAATATCCAAATTATTTTGAGCAGCACTAAGATCCATTGGCTGAGTTTGTTTTAATGAATTTAAAGCATTAACAGCATCTTGATAATTTGATTCCGCACCATAAATACCATTAGAACCAGTTTTAGAGCTAGTTAAAGAAGATAGATAATTCGTGGCTGAAATCGTGTCTGTTTTTAATGTATTATTATAAGAATTTATACTAGAATATAGAGTTCTGTGTCTTTGATTACTATAATCTATATAATAACCATAAACATTATTCAATCCTCTAACACAATCAGAGATAGACTGAGATGTTGCTATAGCCTCATCCAAAAACGCCTTTATTTGGTCGTTAGAAGATGTTTTATTTAAATTTCTATAATCAATAACATTCTTTCCGTAAATAATTTGCGCATTTTTATAATAAATAGTAGCTTTTTGTATAAGAGTTTGCAATGTTTGTTTATCAGAATCAGAATCAAAATTTGTAGAATTTAAAATATCTTGCCAATATTTTGGTATAGTAACATTCCAAAATGCATTTATATCTATAAGATTTTGATCAGTGGTAGAATTACCAGTTATATCTTGTGGTAAAAGAGTATCTGTCAAATAAAGAACTTGCTGAGAATCATTAATTATCGTGTTAAAACCAGCAAAAGCAGTATCTATATTATTCAAAGTCGTTGCATAAGAATTAGAAACTGAAATTTGTGCATTTGTAACAGCGTCATTAGCAGAAGATAAATTTGTTATTTGAGAAGATTTTAATTTTTCTAAATTATCTTTTGCACTTTGTAAAGAAGATTGAGCTTGAGCCAAACTAACAGCATCGGCTGGAGCAATAGCCTTTTGATAATTAAGTTCTGCATTAGCTAAATTATTTTGAGCACTTCTTAATTGTTGACTCAAATCTGAAGAATCTAATTTTAAAATTATATCACCTTTTTTAACCTTATCTCCATTTTTTTTCAAAACATCAGTTATAGTTGTTGATACTTTAGATTTAATATCATATTGATTTGAAGCATAAACCTGACCACCACCAGATAATGTTTTTATAAACATATCTTTTGTTACAGCACCCATAGTATATTTGGTTTCACCAGAAGCTTGTTTAGAAATTGTATTAAAAATAACAAACCCTATAATAACAAGAACAACAAGAATTATAGAAATTATAATTTTTTTCTTTCTTTTTGGTTTTTCTGAAATTCTGTTCATAATTATTTTTGATTATCAATTTTATTTATTTAAAGAATTCTGATCTATATTAGCAGGTGGCAAGGCGGTATTATCTTGTGGAGGATTTGGCATATTATCTGGTAAAATTCTTATAAATTTTGCAATAATATTTCCAGTAGAGTCTGGTTCGCCTATAACAACAATTTTATCATTTATTTTTAAATCAGTTATTTTAATATCTTTTTTAAATTCTCGTATTGAAGTATCAGATCCAATTGACACAACTTTTTCAATATTATTTTTATCTTTTATTACTATACTATTTGTATCCACTTTAATTATTTCTCCAAAAACGCCATGAGCATTCATAAATCTATCTCCATTAAAAGAAAATGGAGATGGCATCATTTCATTAAAATTATTTCTTGGGCCATCAAAGTTTCTATAATAATTATCACTCCATTTATAAGAAAATCTAGCTTTCTCAAAACCAACAAAAACACCTAATCTAAAAACCAATAAAAGAAGAATTAAAGATGCAACAGATATCATAGAAATAATAAAAACTTTTGAATTAAACAAATCATTGATTATTGAATTTTTTTCATTTTTTTCCATAAAATTATAATTTAATATTTAACATGAGAATAAATAACAAAATTTTTAATATCTTTTGTCAAAAATCTTGAAACAGAAGAAACAAATAACACCATCAATAAAGACAATATTATATTAAATGTTGGTAAGCTCTCAAGTAAAGACAAAATAAAATTAGTAAAGTATGTAGGAATAATGTTAAAGTCAGAAAATATCAAAGAAAACATTTGAGAAAAGCCACTTTGAGAAGCAGCCGTTAAAAAGAATAATATAGAAAACACAAAACAAGTTATTGCTATACTAAAAACAACAGAAGATACTATTAGTCTTTTCTTTATTATGGCAATATTTTTCTCGTTTTCTATTCTATTTAAAACTTTTTGATATAAATCTGATGGGGTTTTATATAAATTTATTAAATTTTGCATGATTTTATAATTTATTAAATTATTTCATATATTAATTAATACGAATAATATTAACAAAATGGTGCAAAAAAAATACAAGGTTATAAAAATCTCGTATTTTTAATTTTTATTAAATCAAAATAAAAAATATTATCTTTTAGTTTTTTCTGCAATCCATTCTCGTAAAGTTTTTTTTCTTAATTGTTTTAAAACAAACAATGTTTCTCTTGCACATTTTTCCCAATCAAACAAAGAGGCTCTTTCAAATCCTTTTAAAATAAGTTCATCCCTTATGCCATCTTTATTTTCTATCACATTACAAAGATTTTCACTAATTTTCAAAATATTATTTGGCTCAGAGTATAATGCGGCATCTCCGGCAACTTCTGGCATAGATGTCATATTTGAAGTTATTACAGGAGTACCACATTTCATAGCCTCTACAATAGGTATCCCAAAACCTTCATAATTAGAAACAAAAAGAAATACAGATGCCATATTTATAATTGGAGCTATTTCGTCTTTATTTACATAACCTAATTCTATTAAATTTTTTTGTAAATTTTGTTCAAATATTTCGGTTTTAATAGAATCATAACCATATCCTGGTTTACCTATCAAAACAAACTTATAATCCAAATATTTTTGATTAAATTTAACAAATGCTTTCACTTGATTCAAAATATTTTTCTTTTCCTCAATTCTTCCAATAAAAAGGATAAATTTATCTGGCAAAGAGTATTTCTTTTTTATTCTATCAAAAAAGTCGTTATTATTTATTTTTTTATATATATTTTTATCATATCCTAAATGAGTAACAAAAATTTTACCGGGACGACAATTAGAATATTTTATAATTTGTTGTTTTGAAAATTCTGATACAGTTATAATTTTATTTGCAAAAAAAACACCTAATCTAAATGCTATTTTTTGCATAATTAAATCTTTTTTTGAATAATATTCTGGATGATCAAGAAAACAAACATCGTGTATAGTCGTAACAAGTTTAAAAGTTCTAAAAGGAATAACAGGTATCATCCCAGAAGGAACAAACAAGACACGATTTTTATCATAATTAACATGCCACCACAATTTTAATTGGGTCCAAAATTTTTTACGATTCCAAGCAAGAACTCTTGTATAAAAATTATCAGGCAAATTAGATAAATCATTTTTTAATTCATTTTGAGAATATAAAAAATATTGATTTTCTTTGTCTATGTTCTTCAAAGCTTGTATCAAATTATGAGAATACCACTCAACACCAGTCTTTTTTTCAAGATTAGCACGAGAGGCATCAATAGCAATTTTCATATTTGTTTTGTATTTTTTCTCGCTTTTTTTCAAATTATCCCCTGCCACTAAATATACTTTTTTTATACATATTTAAATGATCTAATACTATACTAATACCTTTTACAACACAAAGCAAAGGGTTTTCCGCAACTCTAACTTTTATACCAAGAGCATTACAAAATAATTTATCAATATTTCTAACCAAAGAACTACCACCAGCAAGAACTATACCATTCTCCATAATGTCAGAAGATAATTCTGGTGGAATATCATGCAAAACTTTTTTTATAGCTTCAATTATAGCTTTCAGTTCTTCTTGTATAGCAAAAGTAACATCATCAGAATTAACAGTAAAAACTTTAGGCAAACCAGACACAACATCTATACCAGTAATTTCGGTAGTTAGTTTTTCTTTAGAAAATAAAGCACTACCAACCTTAATTTTAACAATTTCAGCGGTTCTTTCGCCTATAGAAAAATTATAATTTTTTTTAATATAATCAATAATAGCACTATCAAATTTATTTCCAGCTATTTTAATAGAATGAGAAACAACTATACCACCGAGAGATATAACAGCAATTTCACTCGTTCCTCCACCAATATCAATAATCATGTGACCAGAAGCCTCTGCAACAGGAATACCAGCACCAATAGCAGATGCTATAGATTCTTTAATAATATAAGCTGACTTAGCTCCAGCAGAAATAGTAGCATCAATAACAGCCTTTTTCTCGGTAGATGTAATACAAGAAGGCACAGAAATCATTATTTCTGGATGAATAAATTTAAAATTACCAGTAGTTTTGGTAATAAAATATCTAAGCATAGCCTCAGTAGCAGTATAATCAGCAATAACACCATCTTTCAATGGTTTTAAAACTCTTATTTCATCTGGGTTTCTTCCTATCATTTCTTTGGCTTCATTTCCTATAGCTATAGGTTTTTTTGTTTTCGTATCAATAGCAACAACAGAAGGCTCGTTCACAACAATACCTTTTTTTGGAACAAAAACTAAAGTATTAATAGTACCAAGATCAATTCCAATTTTCTTTATAAACATAATTTATTTTCTACTTATTTTTTCTCTTCCATTCAAATATTTTCTCAACACTTCTGGTATTATTATTTCCCCATCTTTCGTTTGGTTATTTTCCATTATACAAATCAAAGCTCTAGCCATAGATATAGCAGTTCCATTTAAAGTATGGATAAATTCCTTTGATCCATCTTCTTTTTTATATTTAATATTTAAACCCCTTGCTTGAAAATCAGTACAATTAGATGTTGAAGTTATTTCACCCCAATTTCCCATAACCCCGTCAGATTTTGGTTTTCCAGGCATCCAAGCTTCTAAATCATAAGTTCTAATAGATGGCCCACCAAGATCAGCAGTGCAGTGATCAATAACTCTAAAAGGGATTTTTAATCCTTTAAAAATTTCTTTTTCTATTTCAAGTAATTCTTTATGAATAGATTCACTTGTTTCTGGAGTTGTGTAAGCAAACATTTCAATTTTACTAAATTGATGAACTCTAAAAATACCTTTTGAAAATTTAGAAGCAGCACCAGCTTCAGTTCTAAAACAATGAGAAACTGCAGCATATTTAAGTGGTAAAATTTTTTCATCTAAAACTTCATTTGCATGATAACCACCCATAGTAATTTCAGCAGTTCCAACTAAACATAAATCAGAATTTTCAATACTATAAATCTGTGTAGATTCTCCTCTTGGTTGAAATCCTAAACCTTCTAAAATTTCTTTTTTAGCCAAATCTGGAGTTACAAATGGAGTAAACCCTCTATTAACACAAACTTCAAGCGCATATTGAGTTAATGCAAATTCCAAAAGAGCTAATTCATTTTTTAAATAGTAAAATTTAGCTCCAGCAACTTTAGTACCTCTATCAAAATCTATCAAATCCAAAGATTCAGCAAGTTCAACATGATCTTTAGGAATAAAATCAAATTTAGTAGGTTCCCCACAAATCTCAAGAACAGGATTTTCATCTTCATTAAAACTAACAAAAACATCTTTGTGAGTCATATTTGGCACTTGCAACAATAATTCTCTAACCTCAGATTCCAAAATATTTAATTTAGGTTGTAATTCTTCAATCTCTAAATTTTTCTTTTTTATTTCTTCAATAATTTCTAAAGTAGGTTTTGTCTTAGAATTTTTATTTCTCTCAGCTTGTAATAATTCAATTTTTTTTAGAATACTTAATCTCTCTTCATATTTAGACAACAACAAATCAACATCAACCTTAGAAAGTCTATTAATACAGTTCTGTTTTACCAGTTCTTGGTTTTCAATAATAAATTTAATATCAAGCATAGAATACAAATTAAAATATTAAAATATTAAAATATTAAAAAGAAGCAACTTTTAAATATTTTAATATTTCTATATTTCCATAATATAAATCTTACACTATAAACAACACCTATTCAAATTGAAACACTTTTGTGTTCAAATCTCATTCATCTTCATTCATTCTCGTTCATTCTATAAATAAATATCCACCGCCCCATCTCCTCCTCTATTATGTGGAGATTTATTAAATTTATAATCATTTTCTTTTAAATAATCATAAATAAAATTTTTTAAAACACTATAACCATCCTCTCCAATCCCAGTTATTATTCTAATTTTAGAAAAATTATTAGAAACAGCAAAAGAAATAAAATCATCAACAAGAAATTGAGCCTCTCTTTTTGTATGACCATGCAAATCCAAGCAATCATTAACATCAGAATTTTGATCAAAACCAATATCAAAACCATCAGAATTTTCAAATTCCAACTTAGCTTGTAATCTAGCTTTATGAATAATTTTTCTAAGTTTTTTGCCTTTCATAACAAACTAAATATTATCACAAAAAATAAAAACACCAAACTATTTTAATAGAAAGGTATTTTTAATTAATTTCTATAAATGAAAAAATTCTAAAAGCTTATAAATAACAAAAGCTGGCCAAACAATAGCTTTTAAAAAACCAAGAATTCCAAGACCAAAAGTTGCAGCATGACCAATAAAATAAATAGCGGCTCCAATAAAACCTAAACCATAAATAGCTCCACCACCATTAGCATTACCATGCTTATATTTTTTATAATTTTCACTACAACAATTATCCTTACAACATTCTTCATTAGTCGCAGTTGTGTTAGATGCTTTTTCTTCTTCCATGTTTTTATATTTAAATATTAGTTAGTATTATTATAATAAATATAACACGATATAGAGGATTAATTCAAATAAATAACAATCTATTCCAAAAACATTAATAGTGTTTTTTCATGCTTCATTATTTTTAATTCGAACACATGTATGTGTGAAAACTTAAAAAAATGAAGATGAAAAAATCACTGCAATCTTAAAATTTCAGCAAATCATAAATTGATAAGATAAAACAAAAAAACAATTCCGATTTCTCAGAATTGTTTTTACTATGATAGAAAAAATAAACAGAAAATTATCTTTTTGCCCATTGGGGTTTCGTCATTGCTGTTATTCCAATAAGTATTTTTAAACCTAAGAGATATTTAATTCTTTTCATTATATCAACTACTAAATATTTTGTAAAATTTAATTGTGGAGATTAACTTTTACCACAACAGTATTTATATTTTTAAACCAAAAAGAAGTTTTTTAGGAACTTCTTTTGATTAGTCTAAGCGAACATTAATTGTCTATAAGCAGTTTCTACGTCTTTATTTTTACAACCCATATAAATCATTGTTGTGTCTATTTTTGAATGCCCAAGCATTACTTGAAGATATCTAATATTTACATTCTTTTCTACTGCTCTATGTCCGAATCCATGTCTGCAAGAATGTGGTGTTAGTTTTTTATTTATTCCTAACTCATCTCTTTTTTTTCTAAACATCTTTTGTACTGTTGATCTATCTATTCTTTTATCTTTACTACCCATTGTCATACCTATAAATAAAGCATTTTCTGATCGTCTTTCTTGTAGTAAAAATTCTTCTCTTGTATCTATCCAGTTTTTTAAAAATTCATTTGTTTTATCATCCCAATAAATTTCTCTTTTGTGTCCTATCCTTTTTTCAGTTTGAACAGTAGCTTTTTTAAATTCTAAATCAACATCAGAAATATCAAGACTTCTCAACTCTCCTATTCTTAAACCTGTCTTATACAATAAAGAAACAATAGCTTTATCTCTAATATCTTTTATATCCCAGCCCCTAAATGAATCAAGTATTTTATTTATATCAGCCTCTTCCGCATAAGGATAAGATTGTTTATCATCAGCTTTTGGCATTGGAATTTTATCATCACCATAATTTACCATTTCATTTCTATACATATATCTCCAAAGTGTTCTAATAGATGTAAAATAATGAGCCATCGTTGAATTTTTTACCTGCCTGTCTTCTTTTAAAAATAAATGAAAGGCTACAAAATCTTTTTCTTTCATATCAATAACATTTTTTTCTTTGCCAGATAACCATTTACAAAATAATCTCAAAGGCCACTTATATGAATCAACTGTTTCCAAAGAATGTCCGATAGCCAACCAATCTAAAAAATCATTTACTATTTTAATATTACTCTTATCAATATTAATAATTTCTGCCATTTTTTTAAGTTAATTATTAGATATTGTCAGTATTTAATATTTAAAAAAATAAAAATACCAACCACTTTTAAAATGGTCAGCAATCTCTTATGTAAAAATTATATCATAATGTGTATTGATACACAATAGACCTATCAACATATTTCAAAAAGTATTTATATTAGCCAAAATTACTGATAAAATATATATTACATCTAATAAAATCAGATAAACAAAAAATCAAATGTCCGATAATAAAGAATATACTCTACTAGAATTATCAAAAAAATACGGCGTACATTATGAAACAATAAGAAGAAAAGTCTTATCAAAAGAACTAAAAGCCTCAAAAAGAGAAATAAAAAAAGAAATCGTAGTAGTAAATGAAGATGATTTCTTAAAAGTATTTCCAGAAGCCAAAGAAAAGAAAAAATAAGAAATTACAAACCATTTTTAATTAAAATCACTATTTTAAGATTTCCTTATGTCTTAAAATAATATTTTTAAATCCCCTTCTATTAAGTTTTTAACAAAAGAAACTATAACATAGTGGTGATGAACAAATTATTAATTTTCTAATTAAAATCTTATTAAATTTCTGAAAATTCATCTTAGAACCAACAAAAAAAGCACTGTGTATAAGTGCTTTTTTGTTTAGTTTTAGAGAAATATTTGAACAATTATTGTGTACAAATTATATTAAGAACTTAATGCGTTAAAAAGGTTATCAATTTTTTTAGGAATATCTTTAATGTCTTTAAAATACTTAGTTAACAAATAACCCGATCTAGCTTTAGATGGCAAATATTTTTCATCTTTTAAATTTTTTACTACATAATCTCCAAGTAACTTATAAAATTTTTTACCATTCTTGTTTTCTAATTTTTTTCTTATATCATTATTCAAAATATCTTCCGTTATATCTATATCACAATTATCTTTTACAAATTCAATCCAAATATTATTTTCAATAGAATCTTCTATATCATAAGTGCCAGAAGTAAAAATATTGTCGCCAGACATTCCTGTATCATTATCAAATAAATAAAAAATTTTATCACTAGTCTTCTGAAAATCAGATAAAATATTTTCTAAGATACCTTTATTATTTAAATATTGGTCTTCCCCTTTTAAGTTGATGATTTGTATTCCATCATTTAATAATGACCTAGAATATTTCAACTGATACAAATATGGAATTAAACCATACTCAGTAAAGCCTTCTACGGCTAAAAACTTATCAAAAAACAAAAAATCACTATTTTTTATACCCAAACAATTAAAAAGATCTGTTGAGTTATCGCTTTTATAAATAGTTGAGTAACCACCTTCTAAAGTTACTTGCTTAACATCACTAATTTTTGTTCTATCTATAAAAATTGTTGAGTGTGTGCTCAATAATATTTGAAATTCATTACTACACATTTCTTTTAATGTCTCAAAGAGTTGCCTTTGTGCGGCAGGATATAAATGTGTTTCTGGTTCATCAAAACACCAAACATATTTATTTGATTTATTTTCATTAGATATTAATTTACTACGCCACTTTAACAACGCAAACCAAATCTGCCTCTTTATGCCCTCTCCTTGATTATCTATATGTATTTCTCCATCAACATTTTCTTTTTCTAGTTTTATATCAGTAACCTTTTGACTTACATCAAAAAATACTGATGAGCTAATTTTTTTTACACACTTAGGTAGATCATCTTTCAAATCTCCCATCATACTAGCAAATTCATTATTAACACCGATTATAGCTTCGGATTGTTTTTCAGAAACCAACTGTCTTATCTCTTGAAGTAGTGGTTCTGTCACCTTATTCATTGCCTCAGTAGCTATATCTTCTAATTCCTTTAAAGAAAAATTCCAATCCAAATATTTAAAATTTGGGTAGAATGTTTTATCTTTTGAAAAATCACTATATTTAGACCATTTCATACATAAGGTAGGCATTTTTTTATAAATTGCCTCTATATTTTCAATATTCTTTAAACGACCAACATTATTTTCATTATCTACATCTTTATTATCAATATTAAATTTTTTCTTAATTTCTGTTAATTCTTTAGCTGGCTTATTCCATAACTCTAAATAACTTTCATTATCTTTATAATCATTAGTTAGTAAATAATACCCGCTCAAATTCTGTGATCCTTGTTCAGAATTATGAAATACACGCATTAAATTTATTTTATTATCAATAATACTCCATTTTAAATGAGCATTTTTTGAACTTTCTTGAAATTCATTATTTTTTAAATCATTTTCTTCTACCTCAAATTGACAAATAACGATAATAACATCACCAGAATACTCAAAAAAACTTGGATACTTATTTTCTTCTAATAATTCATTGATTTCTAAGTTGTTTAAAGGAGAGTTTGAAAGATCATTTTTTTGTTGATCTTCTTTAATAAAACTAAAATTTTTTTTCTCATCAAAAAATAAATCTAAAGACTTTAAAATTGTAGACTTTCCGCAATCGTTTATACCAATCAAAATTTCTGGCTCATCCTTAGATGGTTCTAAAATTACTCTTTTGCAACTTTTGTTATTTATTATTATTAATTTTGTTAAAAACATATTTATTTAATTTTATTACAGCTATATTTATCTTTAATATATTGATGAAAATAAACACCATGAGAAGAAGCGGACATTATTCCTTGAAAAATACTACTTGGCACATTAATATATTGATATATTCCTCCACTTAAAAATTCAATTTCTAATATGAATAAATTTTGATCGTACCCAATTGAAGCAATATCAGAAGATGAAACATTTTGTCTTTGCATATATATTTTAGTTATTATTTAATATTTGTAATCTCTGCAAATTTAGCTGTCATAGTAGGATTACCACGTGTTAGTTTTTTAATGGTTAAATCCTCTGTTTTATTATTGGCTAAACGAAGGTTGTTTTCAGATGATAAAAGTTCTTCTTTAGTTTTTTGAAGATGATCTATTGTTTTATCTATTTCTTCAATAGCTGTTTTAAACTTACGACTGGCCAATTCATAATTTCTTCCAAATTCTTCTTTAAATTTATTTACATTGTCCTCAAAATTTGTAATATCAACATTTTGATTTCTTACTAATGCAAGTTCTGCTTTATATTTTAGAGAATTCGTAGCTGCATTACGTAATAAAGTTATTATTTGAATAAAAAATTGTGGACGAATTACATACATTTTTGGATATTTATGAAAAACATCAACGATACCAGTGTTATATAATTCATTTTCAGATTCAAGAAGAGTAACAAGCACCGCGTATTCACATTTTTTCTCTATACGATCTTTATCAAGCTCACGTAAAAAATCTTCATTTTTTTTCTTTGTAGCAGTTTCATCTCCTTCATTTTTCATTTCAAACATAATAGAAATAATTTCATTACCTTCTTCAGTATTTTCACGATAAATATAATCACCCTTACTACCAGTTTTTACATCATTATCTTTTTCAAAATATGCATTTTGAAAACCAGTAGCACGAAGTTTATTAAACTCTGTTTCGCAATGTTGTTCTAATGTTTCACCTATCATTTTTGTAGAAAGTTTAACTTTCATATCTTTACGAAGAGCAATTTCATCATCTTTCATTTTAATAATATCATCCTTTGTTTTAAGTTCTGTGATATATTTTTCTTTTAATGATGTTTCAAGTAATTGTTTTTCTGTATCTTTAATTTTTAATTCACCTGCAAGATTATCACGATCTTTCTCAATTTTATTTACTGCTTCAGTTACGGCAAGTTTTTTCTCAATTTCTGCATTATCTATTTTTGATTTCATTTCAGCCAATTCAGCTTCTTTTTTTGCATCAAGTTCAGCAATCTCTAAATCTTTTTTAGCTTTTATTTCAGCTATTTCCGTTTCTTTTTTTGAAATATCTTTTTGTAACAAATTTTTAATATTTGCTTCAGCTAATTTAATAGAATTCTCTTTATCTTCAGCAAACATTCTCTCACGTTCTTTTAATTCTTTACTAAACGCTTCATCGCGGACTTGTTTAAGAATATCAGCAAAACCAGCCTCATCAACTTTAAAAGCTTTTTTACAATTTGGACATATAATTTCATTCATATTTTTATAAAAATCATTTAGTATATTTACTATTTAATGATACACCTTTTAAATGTTTTTTCAATAAGGTATGCAAAAAATGAACAAATCATGAACTTTATAAAAAATAAAAAAACTAAGAAATAAATCTTAGTTTTTTATTTTTTATAAATTTTACTTTATTGCATCTATTTAAAAAGATTAACTTCAAATTCTTTTTGAGCACCTTCTCTTAATGACTCAATTTTTTCATTAATATCCTTAATTTTATTTTTCCAAGAATCTATTTGATTTACTATTTCTTCTTGCGTTTCAAGAGGTGGTAAAGGAATCAACATATTACTTAAATTATTAGATCCTAATTCTGTTTGTTTTGTTGTTTGCGCTGATTTTATTTCATTCAGATATTGTTGATTTATTGTTGAATTAAACCAATACACAAAATATTTTCCATTTATAATTTTTTTATCTCCCCTAAATAAAAGTAGATGACTATCAAAAAGTAACCCCTCATAACTTTTTAATATATACGTAGATCTTCCAATTGTTCCTTCGCCGGTTGAATTTATCAAAACATCACTTTCTTTAGTAAAAAGAGTTTGCTTATTTAGCCATTCTTTATTTACTGTTTTTGCAAATTCCAAATCAATTTCATCCCAACGATTACATTTTTGATTTAAAATAACACAATTAGAATTATCGTCATATTTTGGAGATTTTCCTCTTAAAATACTTTCTGATATTTTTTCTATTGGGACAGCCTTATATTTTGATTTTTCTTGTATTTTCTCTAAAGTTGTTTCATTTAATGTCCACTTATTTAAATTTTTAAAATTTACAAAATGAAGACCTTTTATTTTTTGAGTTTTCTCTACGCTTATATTAAGCTCTTTCATTAAATAACTTTCAATTTTACTACTTATTTCGTTAACTTGAATTTCTAGTTTTTTAATGTCTGATATTTTATTATTATAAATTTTTATAAATTCTTTTTGAGCACTAATAGAAGGCAAAGGAATTTGAATATTACTAAGTAAATCAAAAGAAAGATTTTGACGAACAGAACCTTTCGTTGATTTCTTAACAAGATTATTAAATGTATCTGTTTTAAAAAGTCTAAAAAAGAAATCCGTATCTAATCTTTGTTCATCACAACTAAAAACAACATAAGCATTACTTATATACTCATATTTTTCATTTTGTGTTTTAATTCCTATTGAACCAACATTTACACGATAAGGATTATAAGCAATCCAATTGTTTTTTAATATTTTATATGGCTGATTTATTTTTGAACCTTTTTCCAAATAAGCATCGAAAATACCAATTTTATTATTTACACCTAAAATACCAAACTCTTTGTCTGGAAAATCTTTTAATTTTACTTTTTCAACATGTTCTTTTAACACAGAGCCTAATTTTATAAACTCATAATCTGATTTAAGATTGTTTTTTGCATAACTTTTTACATCCCAATTTAACCAATTTTTAAAAGATGTGAATTGTAAATATTTATATTCAATTTTATTTATCACAGAAACCATGTTATTTAGATTTATATTTTCTATACTCTTTTACTACATCTAAAAGTTCATTTTCACATTTTTCTCCTGTTGTTGTAATGCCAGCTTTTTCAACTTCTACTATTGGTATTTGATAATCAAATTTATTTTTAATCTCCTGTTTTATCTCAGTTTCAATAAGAATTTCTAAATTATCCAATTCTTTTTTCTTTAGTTTTCTTTTATCTCCTTTTAGTTTTTCTAATTCATTTTCTAATTCATCTATTTGAATTTGATATTTTTCTATAATATTTTTATTTACTTCCTCTTTTATTTTTTCATATTTTTTACTATCTACTTGAGTAAATTTTTGTAAAAACACCAAACTGGGCTTTACCGTAGCCCCGCTAGCTATAAATACATCCTGAGGGATAGAAACGATAAGCTCAATCTTAGCTCTACCTTCAAAATATTCTCTTACTTTTTGTAAATTTGGATTATTTAAAAAACCCTCTGGCAAAACAACGGCCATTTTCCCACCTTGCTTAAGCAATCTTAGATAACGTTCCATAAACAAAACTTCTGTAAGAGTTGAAAAACTTCCAGTTTCATAAGTTTCTATAAGATTTTTACCAATGTTATTCTCTAAATTAGATATTGCATTTAAACCTGCATCACCAAATTTTTCTTTAATATAAGATTCTTTGCCTTTATATTTATTATCATTATCTGTTATTTTGTGATCTTTGCCAACTCTTGAACCAAAAGGAGGGTTTGTAAGAATTATATCAAAACGGTTTTCAAAGATACCATTAACATCCAATAATCCATCATTATGATGAACTCCACCATGACCATCACCATGCATAATCATATTCATTTTACTAGTTCTTGCCATTCTTGGATTAGCGTCAGAACCATATATACAATTATGAGATAAATTATGTAATCTAGATTTTTCTATTTTATTATCTAGTTCTTGATTCAATTTCTTAAATTCACGTTCTACAGTATCATCAATCTTTTGCTTTTCTTTATCATCTAATTTTTGATACTTTTCATCAAAATATTTATTTTTGATTTCTTCTTTTTGTCTCAAAATATCAGCTTCAATTTTAGCTCTAATATAGTCAAAAGCTTTAATAAGAAAACCACCAGATCCACAACAAGGATCACAAATTAAATCATTTTCTTTTGGGTCTAAAATATCAACCATGAAATCAACTATTGTTCTAGGAGTAAAAAATTGCCCAAGCTCACCTCTAAATGTTTTGCCTAAAAATTGCTCAAAAGCTATTCCTTTAACATCATCTCCTGTATCTGAAAGATTATATTTCTCCAGTTCTTTTACTATTTGTTCAAAGCTATTTTCACGAATTTTTATCTCTTCATTCGTTTCAAAAAGTTCATCTTTCTCTAAATCATCTTTTGTTTTTTCAAATAAATTTTGATAAAACGGCTTAGAGTTTCTAGAAGCAGTTTCTTCATAATTATTTTTTAATTCATTAAAACGAGCAAGAGAAAATATATTTTTCCCTTTTTGTCTTTCATATCTTATCTTAATAAATAATATTTTACTAATTTCATCAAAAGCACCTTCAGGAGAAAGTTTGTCATTATTTCTAATTATTGTATGACATTTATAAAGTAACTTTGAAAATTCATCTCTAGTAAATACTTTAGTTTCATCAACTAACTCTTTCAATCTAATCTCATTATTTACTTCTTCCGCTTTGGGTATATTAGCTATTTCATTTAAATCAATAGGTAATTTATCTTCAAGCATCTGAAAATACTTTGTTTCAGCATTATTGTGAGTAATAAAAAATTTAGCCCTTGCCCAAGAAGCATAGTTATTACCTTGATAATAATCTTCTGGATGTATAACAACATTATCAGATTTACATTCAACAACAATAAAAGCATTTTTTTTGCTCAACCTTTCTTCTTTTGATTTCCAAATGACAATATCTGCTCTTGATTTACCTTGTCCTCTTAAACTATTATTTACCTGCAACTCTTCATCTATTTGTTCTAAATCATACCCATAATCATTAACAAGCTTACAAATATAACCTTGTCTGACTTCTTCTTCTGGAGTATTTATTAACCATTTTTTTCTAAGAGGAGAAAATATTTTATTTTTTTCTATTTGAACTTTTAACATACTTTTAACATACTTCTTTAAAAATTAAATAGTTATAATTTATATCTTAATATATATTTTAATTATAACATCTTTACCGCATTTGTGGTTGTGCACAAAAAATATTTTCAAAATAAGCTTTTTACAAGCTATTTTAAATTAATTCTTTTATTTAATTGAAATATTTTAAATAATATACCTTTTAAATATAACAAAATCAACCAGTGTACAAATTTATAAACTACTTATTTCTATTATAAAAAAAT
The DNA here is from genome assembly GCA_021780535.1 of bacterium. GTDB lineage: Bacteria > Patescibacteriota > Patescibacteriia > JAGPKW01 > JAGPKW01 > JAJXYN01. The sequence continues at coordinate 103,300 of JAJXYN010000012.1, read as the reverse complement.
TTATAATATACAATAACAGACAAAATAAATATAATAACGGCACTGATAAAAACTAATACTTCATTTTTATCAGTCATAAAGTAAAACATAAATTATATTTTAAAAAATAAATAGAAATATTATAGCAAAACAAAATGAAGAAATGATGAAGAAATCCTAATTATAAATAATTATCTAATATAAAACATAATTGTTATTTTTTCCCTATCCTCTTATTAGCCCTAATTCGTCCAATAATAGAAATCAAAGCGCCTCCTATTACAAAAACCGCACTCACTACATCAACAACTTCTTTATTTGAAATATCAATATTTAATCTATTAACAACAAAAGAAATTATTACGATAACAGCGCCCATAATCGTCATTGATTGATAAATTTGTTTTGTTTCTGGCATATTTTTAACTTAATTTATTAGCATCAAATCCTTTTAATAATTTATTAAGCAAAACATCTCTATTTATATTAAAATAGAACTCAAAATGACAATAATCTTTCATTTTCCAATCACCACCCCAAGAAAGACCTAGTTTCTTACCGATTTCACCGCAAATAAACCAATTTTTATCTTTATTTACATTCCAAGTGATTCCTTTATTTTTATTTAACACAGCAAAATCGAAAGCTAATCCATAATTATGAAATGAGTAACCAAAATGAGCATTGCTTTTATTTTCGATTACTGCTTGTTCTTGTCTTGATTTATCTCTAAATGTTTCTGTGATAATTACAGTTATATCTTTGTTTTTACACTCATTGATAAATTTTTCGCATAATTCTTTTACTTTTTTATTTAATCTATTTAGATCTTTTATAATCATATCTTTTGTTTGTTAGATATTTTATTTAGGTTTTTATTGATATTTAGTTTGATATTTTTTCAAAGTTTTTTCTGATATTTTTTTCGAGTTTGATCTGAGTTATTTTTCAAGATTTGTCCTGTATTTTTTTGATGATTTCTTTGAGATTTTTTTCTAATTTTTGAACATCAATTTTTGAACTTCTTTTACTTTTGTTTTGTCTGCGTGCATATAGATAAGAGTTGAATTTATACTTTTATGTCTTAAAAACATTTGAGTTAAAGGTAAATTTTGAGTTAATCTATAAAATTCACTTCCTGCTGTATGTCTTAACATATGAATATGTAATTTTTTTTGAATTCCTGCTTGTTTGCCATATTTTTTAAGCATAAATTCTAATGACTGTTTACTTAATCTTTTGCCACTCTTATTTTTGCAATCATAAGTACTTTGAAATATAGGCTCTAATTCATTGTTTCCTATTTTCCATAATTTTAAATATGAATCTACGGCTTTTATAACTTCTATTTGAGATATATTTTGTATATGTATTTGTCCGCCTTTTGCTTTGAATTCTAACCAATAATCATTATTTTCTTTTTTATAGTTTTCTATATTCAAACTTAATAATTCATTTTTTCTAAGTCCTGTATTTAAAAATAACAACAGAATTACTTTATCTCTTTTTCCTAAAAATGTTCTTGTATCTATGGATTTCAACAAGCACCCAACTTCGTTCTGGGTCAAAAATTGATCTGGTATTAATATATTTTGTTTATATCTTTTATTTATTTCCATTTATATTGTAATTACGCTGTTATTTTATAAAACCAAAACACTAAAAGTATTTTATAAATAGCAAAAAAATATAAAGCTTTTATGCTTTTTTGTTTTATTAAAAATGGCTAATTTTTAAAGTTTTTATTTTTTTAAAATATTGTTTATAGGCTTTTTTTATCTAAAATAGTCTATGAGTAAATCCTTAGAGGCATTCCGTTTCTTATCATAATCGGAAGGCTTTATTTTTATTTTAAATTTTGTTTTGTTTTTTAAGACTTGTTTTGCGTTGTATTTACGCTTTTTATCGTTGTTTTTTGGTCGCCCGAAGCACTTACGTGATGGACTGTTTATAGTTTGCAGAGGGCGAAACGAGATGCACGTTATAGCAGGATTACGGAAGTTAGGAAAAAAATAGATTAATTTTCTAAAAAGTCCGGGGCAATAAACGTGATGGTCTGTATAGGTGTCGCATAACATAGCATTTTGCGAGCGGCGAGCGGTTCTTTAGATGTGCTTTTAAACTAGCAATCACGTAGCGAGGTGTCGCAAAATGTCTTGTTATGCGAGCACCGTTACGTTCACCGGATTTTTTAACCTTAGTTTATTATTTTTTTCCGGGTTAGCACTTCTTACTTTTTAATTTTCATAAATCACTTATTTTTATGTGTAGCGATAGCGGAACATAAAAATAATGTGATGCAGTGAGTAAAATTTTTTATTAATCGTAGTTACTACGAAGATTTATAAAAATTTTACGGGTTAGCACTTGTCTATTTTGCAAACTGAAGTTTATTAGCAGAGAAATTGCCTATTTTTTTGTACTCAAAAAATTATGGGCAATTTTAGCTAGCGGATTTCTTATTTATGTGAGCTACTGCGAACATTAATAAGAAAGGAGCGGGATGGACTAGATAAAAAACGTTGATTATAGATAAACGTTCATCAGCGAGCTTATTTTTTTATGGAGGTACTCCGGAATAAAAAATTTAGCGAGCGTACTTCATACTTTGTATAAGACTTTATCAAGTTAAAGTTAAATAGCATTTCTGAACCGATAAAGGTTTGTTATTGAGTTTATCGTGGGTGGTTTAAATTGTATTTTGAATTTTTTTAATCGTAAGAGGCCTCATATAAAATGAGACCTCCTATTTTTAACCTTGTAAATCTACTATCAAAGATTGAATATCTGTTGATGTCCAAGTTGCAAGTGATTTTGTGTAAGGTGTTCCTGTAAATCCCAAAGAAATTGCGCCTTTTGCTAATATATAAAGACAAAGAGCTTTTTCAAATGGTGCTAAACTAGCATAACTCAAACTAAAATCTGATATTCCTATTGATACAGCTTTTGTATTAAAATCAGCATAAGCAGTATGTGCTTGTAACTCTAGTAAAAGATCATCGTAATTAGTATTCATTACTGTTCCACTTCCATTTATAAATAAATCTTTGAAGTATTTAACTAAAAAAGATTGTTTACTTTGAGATGATGGAATAATATTTAAAGCTAACAATTTTGTATGATAACCTTTATCTTTTGCTACAAAACCACAAGCCCTACCAAGTCCACCTAATATAAGTCTAACATCACCTTGCTCTGGTTTTTTTGGATTTGCTGGTTTTACATAACTTCTAACTGTATGTTGACCTTTCCATTTACCAAACACAATTGAATTTCCGAGTTTACCACTAGCGTCCATAGACATTAATGGCCCTGAAACTTTTGGCATATATTTTTATTTTTAAACTATTTAATAAAATGTTTTGCTTTTACTCGACTCTTTAATTAGATAGTAAAGTTAGTTTAATAAATAAATTATATCCTGATAAGTTTTTATATTTTGTACTTATATTATATTTTTCTTTCTCATTATTTGTCAAATTTTGCCATTTTTTTACTGCTTCTTTAAATTTTAATCGGTTTATCATTTGTCTTTCTGTTTTTGGATTTTTTGGTAAGTAGAATTTAGTTTTTATCGTTATTTTAATTTTTCTTTTTCTTCTTTGTTGATATATTCCATATTCACTTTTAAATTGACCAAATCTAGTCTCACCAAATGTTAATTGACCAAAATTAGATGAAGTACCTAATTTATTTTTAATATTTAAAGATTTAACTTCCTGTATTGGCTTTATAACTGCCATAAATTTTCAAAATATAATTTTAATTTTTCTAAAACTTGTTTCTGCTTGATAATTAAAGAAACTTCTTGATTTATTGTAAAAGCATTTAATGTATAATTATGACTTCCTATTATTGCAATTTCATCATCTATCATCATTAATTTTGTATGTAATAATCTTTTTGATTTCCATATTTTTGCTTTTATATTTCCTTGAATTAAAACATTTGAAATTTCTTTTGTATTTGTTATTGCCCTTATTTGCTTTCCAGTATTTCCTTTTTTAACAATTGCATTATTAAATCTTTGAATACTAGACCCTATTTGATCCGGATACCATCGCCAATCAAATACAACTATATCTATAGATTTTTTACAATTTTCTATCATCGGTATAACTTTTTCAGGATATTCCTTCCCTGTTATTATTTCAGCTATTTCCATTATTATTTTTATTAATTATTTATCTTGAGCAAAATATAATTGCCCAACTTCATACATTGCACCATATCCAACTTTTACATTCTTTATATTGAAACAAAATATAATTCCGTGACAATAATACTGACTTGGAAAATTTATTGTATGTGTAGCAAGTAAAAGATCATTTACATAAAATTCAATTTTTTGACCTGCAACAAATTCAACTCTATATAAATTAAAACTATTTTTATTTTGAACATTTATTTCAGTTAAAAATTCAGTAAGAACATCATTAATCATACTTACATGCGTTGTATAAACTTTATTATTCATGAATTTAAAACCAATTCCTTGATCTTCTGAATCATACATAACATCACCAGCAAGAGCATAAGCAACACAGTTTGTAGTATCTCCAATTTTACAAAGAAATGAAAAAGTAAAATTCTTTTCCCAATTCAATGGAACTATTCCGGAAGTCATCGCATAATATAAAACATTCTGCAAATTAGCTTGATACATGGAAAAACCACCCAAAGTTAAATTAACACCATACGAATTCCAACCATCCATACTTTCAAGCGGTGGAGTATATTTAACCCTCAAATTATCTTCAACTTGATAGAATTTTATAGCTCCTTGTTGAATTTTGTCTGACACTATTGAAAATGCTAAATGATCTATAACCTCACTTGCTTTATGAGAGTGTAAGCTCTGACCATCTTCCAAATGTGCATTAACATCATTGCAATGTGCTTGTATTAATCTTTTTATAGCATTTTCTATTGTTTCATTATCAATTTGTGATTTTGGTAAATTACACCAATTTTCTATACTCATATTTTTTATATAGCACTTAAATATATTTTTCCCACTGCAATTTCTTGATTACTAGCAACTGCATTATTTGCAACACTTACTGAAATATTAGAATTAGTCATTGAGCTATTAGGAATATTTTGACTTTCGCCTCTCTTAACATCATTTACATAAAATTCAATTTTACTATACATAAAAAATTTTATTTCTAGTTTAAATTTTCCATTTGCATTAAGGTTTTTAGTCAAATCAATTTCTTGAAGACTTGTACCATTGTGAATAATGCCAAACAATTTATACCCATTTAATTTGAATCCTATGGCCTTGCTAGATGGATTTACTGGATTTATGTCATTATCTACCTTTAAGAAAGTATTAGCGTTTAAAACGCCTGAAATTTGAGTTATAAAAAATATTAAACGAAAACTCTCATCAAAACTAAATTCTGCATTCCCGTAATTATAATATTTTAAATATGCTATTGCATTGCTGTTTATTGTAGTTCCTGTTGCAAGTTTTAATCTAAAACACGTTTTAATATTAGAACCTGAACCTACTTTACTTGCTGTAAAATTTGAGAAATCTACTATTTCAAATTTATTTGCTTTTGGCTCTAAAGTATCATTTGCTAAAAAAATATCAATTTCCATTTTTTCTATTCTTTCTCTCAAAGTTAGATAAACGCCTTTTATATTTATTCCTAACTCATTTTCAATAGCGACAACCTCATTATCTAAAAATTGAAAATCTTCCGCATAAGCCATCTTTTTATTTGCTGTATCAAAAACAACACCATAAATATTTTCTTTTGCTCTTGGGTTATAAATTGTATTTGGAAAATCTGACATATTTTTAATTAAATAGGATAAATTGATTTATAATCAGCACCTTGAGAGATTATCACTGGCGACCAATGTTCTGGTATTTGATAAAATCCTCTCGTGTATGTTCTTTCTATCTTTTTACAATATTGATCTCTTGCCCAATTACTTCCTGAATGAATAGCTTTTAAATTATCAAATAATAATTCTCCTTTTACTTTGTATAAATGAATATATAAATCATAAGAAATTGCTTGACCTAACATGAAAGTATTTTGAGCTTCTTTATATGTCCAATCTGTATTTGCAAGCATATCTATACTTACATCTGTAAATAAATTTCTGCCTTGATATAAATGCCTTATTCGTACGAAATATTTTGCAAAAGCTCCTTCGCCGGTTACTTCTAAATTTGATTTATAACTTATCCCTATTTTTAAAGGTAAAGATAAATATTCTTCAATCTTCACAGGCTCGTACATGTTTTTTGAACCTTTTACTTTTTTACTTATCCAATAACTATTTGGATGTAATTGAATTAATTTTATTTCTTGTGCTGGCGATTGTATTTGAATTTTACCAACCAAGTCTTGATGATAAATATTAGGCGTTACTATTCCGGTAAGTCCTAGCTTTATTCTTAAACTTTGATCAGTTACAAACATTCTCCAACCATGAGGGTATTTCCTAGAATCCACATTTTTCCATGCTTGTTTTTGCTCTTTTGTGAATTCTTTCCATATTTCTGATATTTGTTTTAAATAAGTTTTTTGTTTTAATCCTTTTATAAATTGTCTCGATAATATTGTCTTTTTAAATCTCATTCTTGGTATTATAAATCTATCTGCTGATTGCAAATTGTTATAATATTTTTCTGTTATTTCTTCTGGTACTTGTATAAAACTTGTTTTAGACATTGTCTTTATTGGATTTTTTAGATTGATAATTTTTCCATTATCATATTTTTCATTTCTCTAAAATTATTTTTTGTTATCTTTTTTGGTACATAACCATCTTTTTTAGCCAAAGTCATAATATATGCACCTATATTATTTATATTTGCTCTATCTTCTAAAATAAAAGGTATTCTAGTTTCTAACCAATTTATTCCTAATTGATAAGCTATTGCGAGTAGAGTTTGTTTTTCTTTTTCACTTCCTATTTTTTCTAAAAGATAATCTATTTTAAATAATTCATCTTCTGAAAATTTTTTAAAATTTCTATTATCGTTATTTATATAATTCTTTTCATTTTTAAATTCTTCGTCTGTGTCTTTTTGTGGTTCTGTTATAGTTTTGTTTTGGTTTTTGTTTGGTTTTTTTGTGGTTTCTAAATTCTGGTAAATATTATAATTTACAATGGAAATAGTGGTCTTTTTTGTATCAGATTTTTTAATAATCATTTTTTCTTTTTCTAAGACTTCTAAAAAAGATCTGATTTTAGTCTTTGACCAATTAAAAAGATTCATTAATTTAATTTCTGATGTGATAAAACTTCCTTGTTTGATTTCTATTATTTCATTTCCGAGTGATATTCTATTATCTTTATGGTTTGCTCTTAATAAAAAATGTAGCCAAGCTTCAAATTTACTGAAAACTCTTTTTTCTTGAAATATCCAGTTTTCTTCTATTTTTCTATGAAGTTTTATCCAACCACTATTTTCCATTATAAATATCTAATTATTTAGTAAATTTCCTTAAAATCTTTTACTCTTGTCTCTATGAGTTTACCCTCATGATCAAATTTAAATAAAACACTTTTATTTTCTTCATTTGATAACTGCTTTTCTATAAAAATAAAGTTATCATCTACCAAAAAATCACCGTCTAAGATATCAGAAAAAGACTCTAATATAGAGCTTATAAATTTTATATTCATGTTGTTTTGATTAATTTATTAAAAAAATTTCTTTTTATTCTATAAAAAAGAACTATTAATTTTATTTTTATTTTTCTAAAAATAGTTTTATTCTTTTTCCAATTAGAATAAAATATATAACTTTTTAGATTATTTTCATTATTCATTATTTAATTAGTTAATTTATAAGAGATTACTGACTTTTTATTTAATTTTTTATTTAAATTTATTCCTTTCTATAAGATTTTTTAAATCCTATTTTGATTATTAAAAAAATAAAGACCTTTATAAGTTTAAAAAGTCTTTATCGGAGGCAATCTATTATCGCCTCGTGTGATTTTATCGGGGATAGAAAAGTAATGACGTAACTAATCTATCACCGATAAAATCACATGAGGAACAAAAAAGACGTTCATAACAATAATGAACGTCCCTTTTAAATATGATTTTAGAAAAATGCATAAATTTGGGATATATTCCCAATTGTGGTGCCAAAGCTTAACGCTTTGCCCATTGAGGAGCTCTTCTAGCTTTCTTCAAACCTGGTTTCTTTCTTTCAACTACTCTAGGATCCCTAGTTAAAAATCCTAACTTCTTCAATGTAGTTCTAATAGCTTTATCACCTTCTGATATTGCTCTTGAAACTCCGTGTCTAATAGCCTCTGATTGCCCATTTGTTCCACCACCAACAACTTTAACATAAACATCATATTCACCTTCTTTTGAAACTTGCTTCAAAGGTTCAATCATTTTATTAATAAGTGGAGTTGCAAAATATTTTTCAGCCTCAACTCCATTAACAATAGATTTTCCTCTTCCACTATAAAGTCTAACTTGAGCTATAGCAGATTTTCTTCTACCAACAGCATAAAGATATTTTCCTTCCGGAAATTTTATCTCTTTCTTATCTTGTTTTTTAATTTCTTGTTTTTGCATATCAGTTTTTTAGTTTTTAAAACTTAATCTCTTCATAACAGCTTTTCTAGTCTTGTTATTTGGTAACATTTCAAAAACCGCTATTTTAAAAGCTTCCTCTTTTGAAACATCCTTCATTAATCTCTTTCTTAATCCACCAATCCAACCAGAATGGTTGATATATTCTCTTTGGTTCATTTTGTCTCCAGTTATTTTAACTGAATTTAAATTTTCAACAATAACAAAATCACCATTATCTATATGAGGAGTGTAATCAATTTTTATCTTTCCTCTCAAAATATTTGCCACTTTAGTAGCTAATCTTCCAAAAGAAACATCAGTCGCATCAATTTTTTGTATTTTTCTTTCTATCATATTTTTTAAATAAACATTAATATTCTAATCTTCCACAAACCTCATTCAACTTGGAACTTGGCATTAGGAACTTTTAAATAATTAAGAACCAACTTCTTCTTTTTTAGTTGTAGCCTTCTTAGTCTTAAAAGCAGCTTTCTTTTCTACTTTTCTTGCAGTATTTCCAACTTTTTCAGCCTTCTTTTCAGCTTTTTTAATTTCTTTTGTTGGCTTTACTTTTTCTACTTTCTCAACTAATTCAAATATTGCCATTTCTGCACCATCATTTATTCTTGGTCCAGTTTTAATTATTCTTGTATAGCCGCCATTTCTTTTTGTGAACCTCTTGGCTATATCACCAAATAATTTTTTAACAACATCTTTATCATGAATCTCTTTTACAACTTCTCTAACATCATGCAATGTACCACTTTTAGCTTTAGTTATAAGTTTTTCAGTATAAGGTCTAATAGCTTTAGCTTTAGCTAATGTTGTTTTTATAGATTCAGCAATAAATAAATTAGTGGCTGTAGCTCTATATAATGAATTTCTTGGTCCTTTTTCTCTACCTAAAATTTTATTATTATTCTTATGTCTCATTTCAAAATAAATTAACTATTTCTTAGTTTTAGCCTTCTTTGCAGCAGGTTCTTCTTTTTTGGCTGTTGTTTTTTTTATTGTTTTCTTTTCTTCTTTTTTTGATTCAGATTTTTCTTTTTTTACAGAAGTTTGATCAACTTTCTTAGAACTAACTAAAACATCTTTGTCATCATTAATGTTGATATTGTTTTTAATTAATTCTAAATTTTTCATTAAAATATCCAATGAATCAAATATAGCTTTTCTTGGGCCAATAGAACCATTTGTTTTTAAAGACAAAATAATTCTATCCAAATCAACCATATCTCCAACTCTAGTTTTTTCAACTTTAAAGTTTGCATTCACAACTGGGCTGAACAAAGCATCTATAGCGATAACACCAACTTCATCTATAACTTCTTTTCTTTCTTCGGTTGGATAAAATCCATACCCTTTTTTCACCCAAAGTTTTATATCTATTTCAGTGCTAGAATCAGTAATTGTTGCTATTTTTAAATTTGGGTTTAAAATCTCAACATCCGCATTAGCTTTTATATCAGAAGCAAAAACCTCACCTTTACCTTTTTTCTTTATTTCAAGAACAACAGGTTCGTTTGCAAATGATTTTACAACAAGGTTTTTTGTGTTAATAATAATTTCTATCATATCTTCCTTAACCCCAGACAATGTGTCAAATTCATGTTTTACTCCTTTTATCTTTATAGCAAATACAGATGAACCTTCTAAAGAAGAAAGTAATATTCTTCTTAAAGCATTACCAATTGTTAAGCCATAGCCAGATTGAAAAGGTTCCATTACCAAGTCCAAAGAATATAAACTGTTTTTGTCTTCTATAATTTGAAATTTCTCTGGCAATAGGATGTTGTTTTCCATGTTTTATTATATTAAATCTTTTTTAAATAGTTATTTTATAATATTATTATCTTGAATAATACTCTACTATTAATCTAGTATTTACTAATTCTTTCATTGGAGTTACATCTGGATCTCTCAAAATTTTTGCTTCCATTTTTGACGGTTCAAAATAAACATGGTCAGCTGATTTGATTTCTTTTTTATCCATTTTAAATTCGTCTTCTAATTTTTTTTGTAATTTTTCAGTTATTTTTAAAGTTATAACTTCACCAATTTTTACTTGAGCAGAAGGAATATCAAGTTTTCTACCATTTACCAAAACATGACCATGAGACACAACTTGTCTTGCCATAGCTCTTGTCTTAAAAAATCCAGTCGCAAAAACAGTATTATCTAATCTTTTTTCAATCAAAATCAAAAACATATCTTCTGTATTAGCTGAAGATTTTTGAGCAAAATCAAAATACTTTTTAAAAGATTTTTCTGTTAAACCATAAATTTTTTTACAGTCTTGTTTAGCTTTAAAACGTTCACCATAATCTGTAAGTCTTTTTTTTGATTCTCTTTTAACGATGCCACTTTCAGCTTTTAATCTTTCTGATTTGCTTCCTTTTTTCCCAAATAATCTTCTTGTCTTTTTTGCAGCTATTTTATTCGCCATATTATTTATAATTAATTTAATTCTTCTTTATTATACTCTTCTTGGTTTTGGTTTTCTACAACCATTATGAGGAACTGGAGTTATATCTTTAATACTTGTAACATTAATACCATTAGCATTAAAAGCTCTCACAGCAGCATCTCTTCCAAGTCCAACGCCTTTAATAAAAACATTAACTTCCTCAAGACCAAAATTTTTTACTTTATTACAAACATCTTCAACTATTATAGAAGCAGCAAATGGAGTAGCCTTTTTTGGCCCTTTAAATCCATTTATTCCAGCAGAAGACCAAGCTATAACATTACCATTCATATCAGAAATAGATATTATAGTATTATTATAAGTTGCGTTAATATGAGCAACACCTTTTTTAATAAATTTTATAGCTCTTTTTTTAGTACCTTTCTTTGTAGATGATACAGGTTTTTTTGAAGCAGATGTTTTAGCTTCAACTTTTTTTGTTTCTTTTTCAGCCATTTTATTTTGTATAGACGTTAATTATTTTAAATTACTTTTTTACAGCAGCCACTCTTCCACTTCCAGCACTACCTCTCTTATTACCTCTAACAGTTCTAGAATTAGTTTTCGTTCTTTGACCTCTTACTGGTAATCTTTTAGCATGTCTTGATCCTTTATAACAACCAATTTCTTTCATTAAATTTATATTTCTTGAAATATCTTTTTTAAGATCGCCTTCAACTTTAAATTTTGTTGTAGCAACTCTAATAACATTAGCTTGATCTTCTGTAGCATCTTTAACTCTAAGATTTGGATCAATATTACATTCAGCTAAAATTTGTTTAGATCTTGTAGGCCCAATACCATAAAGATAGGTAAGAGCAACTTCTATTCTTTTATTGTTTGGTAAAATTATACCTGAAATACGAATCATACTTTTAATTATTACTTTATTTAGTCTTCATTTACTAGGTACCAGGCACTAGGCACTAGGCACTAAATTCTATCCTTGTCTTTGTTTATGTTTTGCATTTTTACTACAAACAACCCAAACACGACCCTCTCTACGGATAACTCTACAATCTTTACATATTTTTTTCACAGAAGCTCTAACTTTCATAGTTTTTTATTTAATTATCAATTCAATAAAACAAAATTATACATTAATTTAAAAATAAATCAATATGTTAATAAACATATTTGCTTAATTTTAGGCTCTATAGACAATTCTTCCTTTTTCTAAATCATAAGGACTAATTTCTAATTTTACTTTATCACCTACTATTAATTTTATATTATTTTTCCTCATTTTACCACATAGATAAGCTATGATTTCTCTCCCATCTGGTAATTTCACCCTAAAAGTTGTAGCTGGCAATAATTCAGTTATTACCCCATCAACCTCAATAAAATCGCCTGAACTCATTTATTTTTAGATTAGTATAATTTATGGTTAATTAAAAATTCACGTCGTAATGTAATAAGCATTCTCAAAATTGTATCATAAAATTCTCCCTAGTGTCAACTGACCAAATCTTAAAACGCTACCTATTATTTGTATTTTGTTTTAAAATTTAAAATTTAGTATTTAAAATTGTTTTGAATTTTTCAGTTTTTCAATTTTTAATTTTGTTCTATGGTTCTAAACGCTGGATAGTTCTAGCAAATGGAATAGACTCTCTAACATGTTCAAGTCCACAAATCCAAGTTACTATTCTTTCAAGTCCATATCCAAAACCAGAATGTGGTACAGATCCATATTTTCTCAAATCCAAATACCATTCAAATGTTTTTGGATCTAACTTATGATCTTTTATTCTAGAAATCAATTTATCATAATCATCTTCTCTTTGACTTCCACCAATAATTTCACCATACCCCTCTGGAGCAAGTAAATCAGAACAAAGAACACGAGATGAATCTTCTGGATCTTCTTTCATATAAAAAGCTTTAACCGTTTTAGGATATTTTGTAACAAATATAGGTTTATCATATTTTTTAGTAAGCATAGTTTCATCATCAGCTCCCATATCATCATCTTCTTTAATATCAGAACCCATTTCTTGTAGTTCTTTTACAACATCTTTATGAGTTTTAATTATAAATGGGGCTTTAACCTTTTCTAAAATTTCAACATTTCTTTCTAATATTTGCAACTCATTTCTATTATCTTTCAAAACTTTCTCTAATATAAAACAAATTAAACTTTCTTGCACTCTCATATTATCAATATAATCATGAAAAGCCATTTCAGCATCCATCATCCAAAATTCTGTAAGATGTCTTCTTGTTTTTGATTTTTCAGCTCTAAATACTGGCCCAAAATCAAAACATTTACCAAAACCAAAAATAGCAGCTTCAAGGTATAATTGTCCAGATTGAGATAAATAAGCTGGTCTATCAAAATAATCTAATTCAAAAAGTTCCGTAGTACCCTCACATGCATTTCCAGTTAATATAGGAGAATCTATTTTAATAAATCCTTCTTTGTTAAAAAATTCATAAGTAGCATTTATTATAGTATTTCTAATTCTAAGAATTGCCCATTGTCTTTTAGATCTAAGCCAAAGATGTCTATGATCCATAAGAAAATCAACACCATGATCCTTATTTGATATAGGATAATCTTCATTAGAATAATTTAAAATAGAAAACTTAGAAACAGAAAGTTCAAAACCAAATGTATCTCTAGTATTTTCCTTAACAATACCAGTAAGTTCAATACTAGCTTCTTGATTAATTTTTTCTAAATTCAACCATTCTTCTTCAGAAAAAGAAGATTTTTGTGCAACAGCCTGCATAAAGCCAGAACCATCACGTAATTGTAAGAACATGATTTTGCCAGAAGATCTAAAATTAGAGACCCAACCAGCAATAGAAACCTCTTTACCTAAAAAACTAGGAATATCTTTAATAGAAACCATATTTTTAATTTAAAATTTATTCATTTATCTTTATACTATTTATTGTCACATCTGACAATGGCCTGTCGTTACTATCTGTTTTTACTTTTTCAATATTCATAACAACATCCATTCCGCTTGTAACATTACCAAAAACAGTATGTTTACCATCAAGCCAAGGAGTAGAATCAGCTGTAACTATAAAAAATTGACTACCGTTAGTATTAGCACCAGAATTTGCCATAGCTAAAGCACCCTTTAATAATAAGTGTGAATTAATTTCATCATTAAACTTATATCCAGGACCACCAGTACCCCAAGAAGATTTTTTAGAATTATCTTTTGTCAAAGGATCGCCACCTTGTATCATAAAACCTTCAATAACTCTATGAAATTTAACACCATCATAAAAACCAGATTTCGCAAGTTTTATAAAATTAGCAACGGTATTTGGAGCATCTTTTGCATATAATTCAAGACCAATAGCACCCATATTTGTATTTATAGTAACCATAGAATTTTTAACATCTTGTTGTTGTATCATCTTCTCGTTAGTTATTTTATTATTAGAATTATTTGTATTATTACTATTAGTACATCCAGCCATAAATATAACCGGAATAATCAAAGAAAGTAATAATAATTTCTTGTTCATAATTTTTTAATTAATTTGTTATTTAAGTATTATAATATTTAATTGTTAATTTTAAAAGAAGAAGCATTAAAAAATATTATTTTTTTATTGCCTCAAAATAAACTCTCTCAACATTTTTTGTAAAATTAATAGAAGAAAAATTACCTATTTTTTCAAAAGCATTATTAGAAATAGTATTTAATAAAAGTTTATTATCCAATATTTGGTTCAATATCAAAGGCAATTCTTCATCTTTTTCAAAAACAAATCCAGTAACATCCTTTTCAATCACACCCTCAAAAGCCTTATCTTTTTTAACCATTACCGGCAATTTAGCAGCCATCGCTTCTATAACGGTAACTGGCTGAACTTCAAACAATGAAGCTGTTATAAATAAATCTGCTATTTTATAAAATTTCTCTATATCTTGTCTCGGTCTTTTTCCTAGAAATATCACATACTTTTCTAAATTTAGATCTTTTACTAATTTTTCTAAATCTTGTTTTCCTGGACCATCACCAATCACAACAAATTTAACATCTTTTCTAATTTTTATTAGTTCTGGTAAAGATCTTACAATAACATCCACGCTTTTTTCTTTAGATTGTCTTCCTAAATTTAATAAAATCTTATCATTAATATTTATATTCAATTCTTCTTTTAGTTTTTTTATTTTTTCTAAATCGTATTCTTCATTTGCTTTTATAAAAGGTTCTAAATTAACTCCATTAGAAATTATTTCTATTGGTTTTTTAATTCCATAACCTTCTAATACTTCTTTTATTTTTCCACTTGGGGCAATAATCTTATAACAAAAATTGCAATGTTTCTTACTAATGTCAGATATTATATTTGAGGCAACAAATCCAACAGGATTTTTACCTATAGAACTATCTATCCAATCACCATACATCGTATGATAAGTATGTACTATTGGAATTTTAAGTTTTTTTGCAACTATCCTGCCAAACAACCCCATAGAAAACTCAGTATGAGTGTGAATAACATCAAGTTTTATTTTTTTAATCTCTTTCATTATCTTATGAGAATAGAAAGAACCAACACGACAAGCTTTATCAAAAACAAAAGGAATACTAGGAAGCCTAAACACATTTTTATTTTCATCAATAGTATCAGGATAGTAATTTGTAAAAATATAAACGTTATGACCGAGTTTAGTAAGCTCTTTATCTAAAACGTCAACCAAAGTTGCTACTCCACTTATTTGTGGGAAATAAGCTTCAGTAAAAATACCTATATTCATTTTCTTTTACTTATTCAAATTAATAATCTTTAAAGTATAATATCTATAAAGTTTATTGTCTATTGTTAATTAATAATCTTATATTTAATAATTAAATTAAAAAAGCTCGCATATTTCAGCGAGCTATAAACCAAAAAATTAATTAGAAATTAATTTTTTCATTTTTAGCAAGAACCTTCCATATTTTATCAGTTCTAACTCTAGTAATAATATTCTGTATCTTGGCAACGACTTTTGGATTATCAAAACAAGTAACAATCTTAGGATTATAAATAGTGCCAGACTTCATTCTAATATCATCAATTATTTGAGGTAAAGTCTTAGGGTTGCTATAATCCCTCAATACATCACTCGTAGCAGCTGATATAGAATCAGCTAATGAACAAATTTGAGAAACAATTAAATACTTCTTAAGCTCCTCCGGGATAAATTCGGGATACCCAGCATCCCTTCCTTTTAAAGTAAGATCATAAGGTTTATGGTGACACAAAGCAACAACAGCAGATAATTTAGAAAACGAAATATTTAAATCATAACCCAATTTAGCATGTGTTTTTATAGTTCCAAACTCATAATCAGTTAATGTTATAGACTTTGAAACTATTTGAGAAATAGCAATTTTGCCAGTATCATGCAAAGAAACTGCCAGCAAAATCTTATCAACAATAACTTTTCTATTTCTATATACATCTTCAACATTATTACAAAAATCAAAGACACCAATAAAAGATTCTGGGTTAACATCAATATATTCTTCAATTATTGGTTTGCTTATAAATTCAACTTCCAAAATATGAAGATACGTTCTTTTGTCACAAGTAAATATAATGTCCATTATGTCATCTCTTATTTCAAACTCATCAAGGAAATCTTTAACCATCTCAACATAAATCTTAACATAATTAAAGAAAAACATTCCATCAAAAGACATTTTAGCAGATGAAATATATCCAAATATTCGTTCAAAAGATTTTTTAGAAAATTCTCTTTTCTTTTTCTTTGAGTTCTCGTTATTACTAAGACATTCAATTAAAAGTAATTCTTCAATAGAAACAATTAATTCTTCTTTTGTATTATCAGAAACTTTATGATCCGATTCAAGTTTATTTATAAAATCCCTAAGAATTTCTGTGTATTCCTCTCTAGTTTTATACTTACCATTATAAAACATAGCTTCGGAAAGTGCTATATCAGCTGTAGAAATAGAATCACTATTAGACATAAGATTTCTAAATCTTTTAGCATTTGTAGCAAACATCAAAACTAATTCAACATTTTTATCATCCAATTTTCCAACCCTAGCAAGACTTAAACCAGAATCAGCAATATTTGAAAACAATATAGACTTAATTCTGTTTAAAAACTCACGGTTAACAAGTTCGCCAGAAGTTAAATAATCATAACGTTCAAAAATATCCAAAAGATTTTTAAACTCAGTCATTAACTTACGTTTACCATCATCACTGAGAGAAAGAATATTTGTCTTATTAACAACGGTTCTAATAATAAAATAAATTTCTTCTTCTAGAAGATCACTTCCGTCTGAAGATTTCAAATAATAATCAGCATTTGAATAATATTCTAACCCTTTTAGTTGATCAGAAACTGCATAAGATATCCTTATTAACCAATAGTTTACTTCCAAATACTTAGTTCTATTATTATAATTATAATAATACTCATGAAGTTTTAAGAATATCTCTCTGGCAATATAAATATCAAGATATACATCAATATCATTATTATCAAAAAGGAAAAAATCTATAGCAATTTTCTTTATAAGTTCAAGTTCACTTTGATAACTATGCAAATCATTAATAACAACATTTAATTCATTTTTGATAATAGTATTGAGTTCATTTTTTAATTTAATTTTTTTACTATTACTTTTTTGCAAAAAAATAATAAATAAATATTTATTATTCAAAACAAATTTTTTAAAAATTCCCAGTTTCTTTTCTTCGTTTTCAAAGAAAAAATAAATCTGAAGTTGTTTTTCTATAATTCTATCATAAAGATTGCTCTTAACAGCGTCTTTTCTATTAAAAAACATAGTGCCCTCCTTGATTCGATTTTAATCAGTATTATGATATATCAATAGTATAAAAAAAGAAAGACGAAACGTCTTTCTTTTAACCATTAGCTTGTCTTGTAGATTTTGCTTTTTTAACAGGAGCCTTTTTTGCAACTGTTTTTTTTGCAACAACTTTTTTTGTTGCAACCGGTTTCTTTGCGACAACTTTTTTTGTTGCAGCCTTTTTTGTAGTAGCCATTTTAAATTAATTTAAACTGATTATGTGTAATATTATATCATTCATAAATCATCTGTTCAATACGTTCCACATAATATATTTTTATCCAATATAAGCTATTTATAAAAGTAATCCACAGTTATTTTTCTTTAGATATTTTATCAACATAATTTTTACAATTCATATGACAGTTTTAATTAAAAATGATAAAATAATAATCATGAAAATAAAAGCTACAGACAAGATATATTTTTTCAATTTTAAAACTACGGGCGAAAAAGATGGAGATTTTTTTATTACAATAAACGGTAACGCTATTCTCATAGATCACGATTCAGAGCATATAATAAAACTATTACAAAAACACCACTCAATAGAAAATATATTAAAAAACACAAAATATTATACGAAAAAAGAGATACAAACAAGAATTAATAATTTTTTAGAAATAAAAATTATAAAAAAAATAGGATCAAAAAAATTTAAAAATGAACATATAAAATTAAAAAACGATTTACCTTTTATAAAACAAAATTTTGCTAAATTATTTTTTTCTATACCAGTAAAAACATTATTAATACTACTTATAGCATTTTCTTTTATCATAACAATTACAAATCTAAACTATTTACCAAAATATGAAGACTTTTTTTTCAATTCAAATTATTTATTATGCTTATTAGTATCATTCACATACTCTTGGCTATCAACATTTAGACATGAGTTTTTCCATTTCTTAGCAGCAAGAAGTAGAAACATAGTAACATCATTTGGAATAAGCTCCAGAGCAAATTATATTGTTGCTGAAACAATTTTTGAAAATGCATACACAATAAAAGAAAAAAACAGATACAGACTTTATTTAAGCGGAATATTTTCTGATTTATTTTTTTTAGGGATATATTTATTAATAATATTTCTAAATAATACTAGCATAATACATATCTCAAATATGCTATATTTATTACTAAAGTCCTTTATTCTTATAGAGTTTTTAGGAATAATATGGCAATTTCTTATATTTATAAAAACGGATATTTATTTATTTTTTGCAGATTTATTAGATAGAGAAAATCTAATGGAAGAATCAAAAAAATATTACTTGAATATAGTAAAAAACAAAAAACAAAAAAAAGATTTATTGCTTTTAATATTCGGGTTATTTGTATTTCTTGGATTAATAGTAATAATAGGAAGATATATAACATTTGATATCCCAATAAAGATAAAAGTAATAGAGGATTCATTTAACTATTTAATTGCTACAGCACTTTCTGGTAAAAGTATAAATTTACTGAAAGTAATAAGCTACACACTAGCAATGTTTATACAAATATTTGAAATCATTATAATAATATTTTTCGCAATAAGAAAAAAAATAAAAAAAGAAACTGCCGAATAATGTTACTAGCTTTGACAAAACAGACACAAAGTTATATATTTAAACAACGGGAGGAATTTAATGACAAACTCTACAACAACGCCTGAATCTCAACAAAAAAAACAAATTTCAAGACAAAAAATGGAAATGATTATGAATAGCGAGATGCGAAGAAGGCAAATCAAGGAAGAATTTGAAAAACAATTTGAAACAAGAGGAAGTTTTTCACAATCATCTGCCAATTACGCAGAACGATTGTGCGAAAAACACAAATCCATAGAAGTATGGTGTGTAGAGAAAGTTGGACCGGGGCAAAAAAGAGCTAGAAGAATTTCTTAGCACTTCTAGATCTCAAGCCTATTGGTCACATGGGGATAAACAATGTATTATCCCCTATTTTATTTATTAAAAAAGCCTTGGTTGTATTTTCCAAGGCCTTATTAGCAATCACAAAAAAAAGCTAAATTCTCTGATTTTGTTTTTAAACCTAACAAGTTCCCTCTTACTTGTTATTTTTGTTTGAAATATTCTAGCAAGAATTAGTATTTGTCTATCTTCTTGCTGATCAATATCTTGAAGAAATTGTGATAAATTACCATTAGTGGTCATTTTCAAAGAAGCAGAAAGTAATACAAACCTAGTAAAGTCAACTTTTTCTATAATTTTATCCAATCTTTCTGTTGGGTTAATTTCTTCATCTTTTTGAGCAACAACTTCTTCCAACATATCGCCACCTCCTATATAACACAAGATATCTATATAAAACCATATTTTTAATATTTTTACAATATTTAATCAACACGGCAGTTCATTAATAAATTATTCCAATTTTTTAATCCTAAAACAACCAGCAACATTAGATTTCCATAAAATCCAAATTTCATAAAAATATTTTTCATAATCACTATTACCATTAAATGGAATGTATGATTTCACAAAAATATCAATATCCTTATCCGTAACAAGCGGGCTTAAAATATCACAAACTAACATCACTCTCCCATTAAATCCTTTATACAAACCTTTATTTAATTTAAAAAGTTTTTTTGAAATATTTTTATTCAAATTTTCAAAAGCAAGCAAATCAAAACTAAAAATATTTTCAGTTTTAATATCAAGATCATTATTCCAAAGTTTTTCTGCCTGTTTATCACTATCATAAATACCAACAATTTCTATAGCAGTATTTCTATCGCAAATACAATCAGGTTCTCGTATTAAAGGGTCGCCATGTTTCAAAAAATGTATACTTTTATTATAAATATGCAAAAAATTCACACAAACAAAAATTTCATGGTTAAATTTTATCATCTCCGTATCATTCATAACTAAAATATTATTTTATATTATTCATTAACTTGATTTTATTATAAAAACCAATCAACCAAACACCTAATTCATTAATTCATATGCTTTTTTATTAAACTCATCTTTTGTTAATCCATACTGAAGTTTTGAATTTGAATAATCACTTTCAAGAATAGGTTTATTTGTATAAAGATCAACTACATAATTAGAAGTATAATTTTCTGCAATAAATACATTTTCATATAAACATTGACTAAGTTTCTCATTATAAAAATATACAGGAGTACCAAAAGATGTTTTATTATTAGATATCTTTAATTCTTGGGCATATTGTTCTTTCCCTAATTCTGTACATTTTGTTTTTATTGCTTCAATATTTTGTTGTATTTCAAGATTTAATTTTTGTTTATTAACATCTGGCAAGACTTTAAATAAATAAAAACTAATAGAAATTGAAACCAATAAGATTGATACAGATATAGAATACGTTAAAAATTTATTATTCATAATTTATTATAAAAATAAAATAAATCTATTAAATAAATAATAGCCTATTTTTATCACTATCTCAAATAAAATATATTTGACACCCCCTCCCCCTATGTTATAATAAATCAATAATATAATTAAATAATTTAAAAATAGTTAAAATGGATCTATCCATAATATCAATATTTTTCGCTGGCGCATTAACATTTTTCACTCCCTGCATATTACCATTGATACCAATTTATATAGGAATATTATCAAATGATTTATCAACAAAAAATAAAGCAAATATAATCAAATCATCATTATCTTTCAGTTTTGGATTCATCACATCATTCGCATTAATTGGCGGTTTATTCGCAATTTTTGGTTTATTTTTAAATAAATATCAAAGCATCATTTCAATACTAAGTAGTTTTATAATATTTATTTTTGGTTTAAAATTTTTAGGAATTGTAAAAATATCTTTTCTTGAAAGAACTCTAAAAATCAATGAAACAAAAATTCATACAAAATTTAAAATTCTAAATAATTTTTTATTAGGATTTGTATTTGGAGCTGGTTGGTCACCATGTATAGGGCCTATACTTGGAAGTATATTAGCATTCATATTAAGCAAATCAATAAGTCCATTATTAGGATTTTTCTATTTATTTGTATATGGATTTGGTTTATTTTCACCATTTATACTTGTATCAATTTTTTCTGAAATTTTATTACCAAAAATAACATACATATATAAATATTTTAAAAAAATAGAAATAATAATAGGAATTTTAATGATAATATCATCAATATATCTATTCTCAACATCTTTTGATTTTAATATATTCAATAAAGATAATGGTCCAAAAAATAATATAAAATCTTATATATTAAATTCTGAAAATAATTATCCAACATTAATTGAATTTTATTCAAGCGACTGTAGTATCTGTAAACAAATGGATCCAATTCTAAATCAAGTATTTGCAAAATGTGATGGTAAAAATATAAATTTAAAAAAAATAGACGTTTCAAAACCTGAAAATTTTTATCTAAAAAATGAATTCAAAATTATAGGAGTACCAACATTTATTCTAATAGATAAAAATAACAATGAGGTTTCAAGATTAATAGGACAACAAACAGAAGATGCTATATATCAAGCAATCTCAACATTAAGAGGAGAAAAATGTGATGGAGTTAATTTAATATTTGATGACACAAAACAAAATAGCAATTCTTGTTTTAACAAATAAATTTACTTCTAAAAACAACAAAAAATAGAGGTTTAATGCGACACTAAGTATTTGATTTATTTTGGTATTTATTGGCTAATATTAAATAAAATATAAGTAAATAAAACTATAATATAAAATTAGTTGCTTTTTTGTTAAAAATGTGGTTAAATACAAAAATATCGATTGATGATATTGGAGGATAAATTGGAGGATAAAAATGAGTGAATCAAACGCTATTCAAACTATAAAAGATCCAAATGATCCATTAAATTTGAAAATTGTTTTTGATAAGGAAATTTTTGGAGCTAATATTGAATTTGAATTGATTCATAATATTGAAAAGGGTCAAATTGATTCAAAATTAGTTTATAATGAAGAAGTTTGGTTTTCAGAAAAATTTAATCTTGAAGAAATAGATAAAAAATTAGAAGAATTAACTGAAAAATATGAACAACATGCAGTTGCTAGTTATATAGCGTTTGAACTTCTTGTTTATTACGAAAAAAATTTCGATGCAATAGCAACAATTCGTGGATGGAAAAAAAGAAAAAGATAACATCCGCAAGAGCGATTCTAACATGAGTCGCTTTTTTATTTTTGATATTTTTGTTTTATTTCTTGAAATTCTAAACTTTTAATTCTATTTTTTAACATTTGCATTAAAATATATCTTTTTTTGAAATCTTTTTCATTCAAATTTTCATTAAGTATTTTATTTAATCTATTAACAAGTTTAAAATCATTTATAATTTTTTGTATATCATTCTCGTCTATTTCATTAATTCCACTATGTTTATCAGTATTTATTTGATGAATTGTAGCTAATAATATGTCATAAAGTTCTATGGTTTCTTTTCTATTTGCACTAAACTCTTTAGCTCTTAATAAATCTTCTTTGTCTTTTTGAATATTTGCAATATTAAAATCTTCTTGAGAAATTATTTCTTGCCATTTTTCAGGTAATTCTTCTCTTATTAAATCTTTAAATTTATCTTCTATACTTAAGACAACATTTCTTACCTCTATTTTAATTTCGATAATATCATCAATTTCAGATGAAAGATCTTTAATATCAGATAGATTGGATCTTAATTTATCTTGCAATTCTTTCTTTTTAGATTCTTCTAAGCTAGATTTTTCAATCTCATCTTCAAAGTCTTTAACATAATTATCAATAAAAATATTTATATTTTTTAGTATGGATAAATCTGCTTCTACTTTTTCTAAAATATCTTTTTTAATTTCTGGAATTAAATTTTTTTGATTAAGATTTTCTAAATTCATATTATCAATTAATTATTATATTCTTTTTCTATAAATTCTTTTAACTTTTCTTTTTTCTCTTGTTCTAGGTTTTCTAAGTTATGACCAAAATATTTTATAAATAAAATTTCAAATTTTCTAGAATTTTTAGCCACTTTTTTAATTCCATTAATTTTACTTCTTATTTCGATCAAATCTAAATAAATAATATTAATAAACTTAAAAACATATTCATCAGATTCAAGTTCAAAAAATTTTTTTAAATGTTCATTATTCAACAATAACTTATCCAAAAAAATTCTAGATTCTTTTTTTAATCCAAATTTTTCAATACTAAAATCATTATATATTTTATTTAACAATTCTTGAATTTCCTGAGTCATTTTTATTTTTTAATTATATAAATCAATTATAATATAAACTCTATCTAATTAAAAGCATTTTTATCTACTGTTTATCTACTCTTTAAGCCTAGATATAATTTTTTTATTGCGTCATTAATGTAATAAAAGATAAACTATCTCGTGTGGAAAAGTATATTTACATTTTCGGAAAATTTTCGGTATAATATAATTATTATTATAAATAAAAATACATGGAAACAATAACTAAAAGACAAAAAGAAATTTATGATTTTATAAAAAATTATATATTAAAAAATAATATATCGCCAACAATAGAAGAAATAAAAAATAATTTTAATTTATCCTCCGTGTCAACTGTGCACGAACATATAGAATCATTGGTTAATAAAAAATTTATCAAAAAAGACAACCACAGTAGTAGATCTATTAAATTAATTAATTTAAACAAAAGAAATGATACAATAAAAATACCGTTAATAGGGATTATAACAGCTGGATTACCAATAGAAGCAATTGAATATAAAGAAAGAGATATTATATTATCAAAACAGGAAATAAAAAATTCCTATAATGATTATTATTCTTTAAAAGTTAGTGGTGATAGCATGATAGATGATGGAATATTTGATGGAGATGTGGTTGTTATAAAAAAACAAGCATATGCAGATAACGGACAAACCGTTGTTGCTATAATAGATGAAAATAAAGCTACCTTAAAAAAAATATATAAAGAAAAAAACGGATTTAGATTACAACCAGCAAATCAACAAATGTTACCATTTTTTAGAAAAGAAGTTGAAGTGCGAGGCATTGTTGTTAAGATTATAAGAAATTTAAGTGATGAAAAAAATAAAAAAATTAAAGAAGATAAAAAGAAAAAGACAAAAAAAAATATAATTAAACTAAATTCAATATATTTGAAAGACTTATTAATTGGTATAAAAGATTTACCAGATAACTTTTTTGATATAGTAATTATAGATCCTCCTTATAATATAGGAAAAAATTTTGGAAACAATTTTGATAACATGGATATTCAAGATTATATATCTTGGACAAATAAATATATGGCTGAATGTAAAAGAGTCTTAAAAGATACAGGAACAATATTTATTTATGGTTTTAGTGAAATTTTATCATATATTTTCATTAATATAGATTTAAACAAAAGATGGTTAGTGTGGCATTATACAAATAAAAATATGCCAACTTTAAATTTTTGGCAAAGAAGTCATGAATCCATTATATGTTGTTGGAAAAATAATAAAATTTTTAATAAAGACGACGTAAGAGAGCCATATACCGAAGGCTTTCTTAAAAATTCTGCTGGCAAAACCAGAACAGGCACTATTGGAAGATTAAACAAAACAGGGAAAACAACTATATATAATGCAAATGAAAACGGCGCCCTACCAAGAGATGTTATTAAAATATCAACATTAGCTGGGGGTAGTGGAATAAAAGAAAGATTTTTTTATTGTAAAACATGCAATAAAAGTTTTAATCCTAAATTACTAAAAAAACATCTTGACCATAATATTATAAAACATCCGACTCAAAAACCGCTTGAATTATCTGAAAAGTTAATAAAATCTTGCAAACCAATTGGTAATTTTAATGTTTTAGTTCCTTTTGTTGGATCTGGTTCTGAATGTGTTGCTACAAAAAAACTCGGAGGTAGTTTTATAGGATTTGAAATAAATCCTGATTATATAAAAATAGCAGAAGAATTTTTGAAGTCAGTTTAATTTATTTTATTATCAATTTCATTTTTTTTATTTTCAAATTGTTCTTTTGTAAAAACAATAAAACCATTATTATATCTTTCTAAGTTTTTATTATTTATAAAATCTAAGTATGGTTTTCTAAACTCTCCTTTTTTTGTCTTTGGGTCTTCAAATATTTTTGATTGAGGTACTTTATAAAATATATTTATAGATTCTCCTTTATTTTCATTTTTATGTTTTTTTTCTTTTCTTACTTCTCTACTTTCAGTTTCTTTCTTTACTTGATAATTTAGTATATATCCATTGTAATTTACTAAAAAATCTATTCCAGCATGATCTAATTTTTCCGACATATCAACAGAACCATCTCCAAAAACAGATTCCGCAATATAACCAGCATGTATTTGAGTTATAATACTAGCCCATGTTCTATATATTCTTGCTGGTAAACCAAGATAAAAACATTGCTCACACATTTGTATTTTTTTTCTAAAATTTTCTAATTTTTCGTTCAATTCATCTTCATATTTTTTATAAAAGTCATCAAAAGACATAAAATCCTTTTTTTCCCAATAAGTTTTATATATTAATTTTAATGCTTGTATCTCTGATGGTAAATCCATTTCAACTATTTTTATTGGTCTATATTTAACTCTGTAAGAGTCCAAATCAACATTTTTTAAAAAATTACTAAATTCTTTTAGTTTGCTCATAATTATTTGATTAATATTGGTTATATTTTAATAAATATTAACACAATATTAATAAATAAACAAAAAATAGACCCACTACGGTCTATCTCTCAAATTGGCATCGCCAGCCGTAGCTATGCGAAGGATGGCTGAGCATTACGGTCTGTAAATTATAGCAATCAATACCAATAAGCGTTTTGTAATATAAATTATTAAAATATTCTAAGCAATTCGGTCTTAAAAAATTGGACAAATTGGACAGTACGTAGAGTATAAAATGTTACAAATGTTACACATAAAAAATAGAGGCTTAATGCGACATATGCGACACTAGGTATTTGAGTCGTTTTGATATTTATTGGCTAATATTAAGTAAATATTACCAACCAAATTTTTGAGGATAATTAAAGTAAATTCTAGCACTTATATTGTCACAAACATGACAAAAAGCCGCCAAAGGACACATAACTCTTTTTTTACTAGAATAATCTTGTTCTTCTCCGTGAATATACTTTAAAGCATTTTTTTGGTCTTTATTAAGCTTAAAGTTATATTTTTTAATAATAAATTCTTGAATTATTTCTTCTTTTTCATTTTTAAATTCATTATCTTTCCCATATCTAAAAGGTTTTTCTATATCATGAAGTAAAAAAACAATTATACAATCTTTAAAATCAAAATCTAACTTTCTTTTTTTATCAAAAGTTTTGTATAAAGTATTTGCTATATTTAGCAAATCTTCTATATGTCCAAAATAACCACCTTTCCATGTTTGATGATTATTGGAAGATCCAGGAACTTCTTTATATTCTTTTTCTAAAAAAGTCATTAATTCTGTAGATGGTTTCTTATTTTTACTGTCTAATAAGTTTAAATAAGATTTTATTGGTTTATATGTTGCAAACATAATATTTTTGTGTTATAATATATTTATATGGAGGACTTATGTCAGACAAGAACACTTCTAGTCAGGAAAATGAATTGAATCCTGACAATGATGAAGACTGCATGCTTTTTCAAGAATCCGCTAAGGAACTTGAAAAAACACACACAAAGAAAAGAATTACTGGACATAGACCCGACGGATCAAAAATCGAAGTATCTGTCTGGTCTCCGAAAGAATCATCATGATTCTAGGAATTCAGGTGGTAATCTACTAGCTCTTAATTTTTTAATTATAGAGTCAGGGTTGCCACCATTTTTTATTATAAAATCTTTTAATTTTTTAGATATATCTTCTACAAATCCATCTTTATCAATCATTTTTATTGGACTTTGCATTAATTGTGTTGGTATTAAACCTAAATAAAAATTTTTATTATTTTCAAGCAAGAATACAACTGGAACTATATTTCCTTGTTCAACAGATTTTATTCCACCCAAATCTTCAAACTCTATTTTTTCAGATTTTTCATCTTCATTTGGATTAATTAATTCATATCCAGTTCCTTTTGGTCTATCTTTTCTAAAATCAGAAAATACTAAACTGTCATCTATTTCTGGATTTATACTATCAATAAAACCGCTTAATGAAGAAAAGGTTTCTTTATCAAAAAAATGCATACTAGTTTCTATTCCGTTTATTTCACCTCTACAAGATAAATAATTAACCTTCTTGTCTTTTTTTAGTTTTATAAATTCTTCAAATCTTTGAACGCTATCTTCAGATATTATCTTATCAGCAACTAATTTTTTAATACCAGCTTCCATAGAGTTAAAATCTTCAAATATACTTACAAAATCTGTATCTGATATATTTTTTAATTTTCTTTGTTCTAACATATAATCACCAGCTTCTTGAGGTACTTGACCTTTTGTAGCATAAAATGAACCCCATATTGAAGATCCTGAGAATAAAAGAGAAGAACAACTATCAGATACAGAATCTCTAACTTTTTCTGCAACTTTTAAGCACTCTATAGTTGATATAATAGATTCAAAAGGTCCTGGTAAATATTCTTTATCTTCTATGGGCTTCAAATTTGCTGGGTATAAAAATGTTGCTGAAAAATATTCATTAAAATCTTTTTCATCTATACCTTTTATGTCTATAAATATTTCTTTTATTCTATTTATAAATTCTTCATAATTTTCTGAATTAGAGTATAGAATTTGAGATAATTTACCTAATTCATATTTTTTACTTTTTAAGCTAGAAAGTATTTCCGGACTTTCTTTATTGTCTATGAGTTGTTTTCTTATTTCTAAAAATTCTAAATATAATTTTTTAAAGTTTTGTTTTAAATTTTCAAAATCAAAATTAGAAGCGTCTAGGTCTTTATATAATACTTCACCTATTTGAATTTTTGCATCAACTCTTGCTTTTATAACTTGAGAATCTAAAGCCTCTACAGCTTCATACATTTCTCTTTTTCTTTCTACTGGCAAATCAATGTCTATTGCTTTCATTTCATGAGCTATAGAAAGTAAACAATCATCATCTACGTGTTCAGCGACTTGTGCTTTCTTATTTATTTCTGATTCTATTTGATTTTTAACTTCAATTAGCTCTTCTTGTGAAATATTTTCTTTTTGTAATAATTGGTCCTTTCTTTGTTCTAGAGTATTAATTAGCTCTTGTATTTGTTCTTGTTTTTTCTCGTGTTCTTCATGATAATTTTCAAGTGACATAATTTATTTATTTAATTTATTTTTTATTTGGCTTATTTTAGCTTTATCAATTTCTTCTTCAAATTTTAACACTAAATTTCTTTCTTTGATATTAAATTCATATATACTCTCTAGATATTTTTTATAAATATCATAGATTTTTAATAGTTTTTCTTTATTTGTCATATTTTTTAGTTTTTAATAGTTGTTAATATTCTAGCTCAAAAACAGATTAATTAAAAGCATTTTTATCTACTGTTTACCTACTCTTTAAGTCTAGATATAAATTTTTTATTACGTCATTAATGTAATAAAAGATAAATAAAAATAAAAAAGATGGATAATCAAATAATTCAAAAGAAATATTGTCTTTATGCTAGAAAGTCTAGCGAAGAAGACGAAAGACAAGCTCTTTCTATTGATTCTCAGATTAAAGAAATGATGCAAATAGCAGAAAAAGAAGGATTAGAAATAGTTGATATTAAAAAAGAAAGTCATTCAGCTAAAGAATCAAGCAAGAGAGATATTTTTAACTCTATTATTTCTGATCTAAAAAATAAGAAGTTTAATTCCCTTCTAACTTGGAATACTGATAGATTATCTAGAAACGCTGGAGATCTTGGATCTTTAATAGACTTAGTAGATAAAAACTTATTAATAGAAATAAAAACATATAATCAAGTATTTAAAAATACTCCTAATGATAAATTTATGCTTATGATTCTAGGAGGACAAGCAAAACTTGAAAATGATAATAAGAGTATTAATGTAAAAAGAGGTTTAAGAGCAAAAGTAGAACAAGGTTTATGGCCTGCTGTAGCTCCTACTGGGTATCTAAATGATTTAAGAAAAGATAGAACTGGATGTATTCATTTAGATCCTGATAGATGGAATATTATAAGAGAAATATTTGAGAAAGTTGCTTATGATAATTATTCAGGAAGAAAGATATTTAATTGGTTAAAAGATATAAATTTCAAAACAAAATCAGGAAAAGATTTTTCATTAAGTAATATTTATTTAATGCTTAATAATACTTTTTATTATGGATATTTTGAATATCCCTAAAGGAAATGGTAAATGGTATAAAGGACAGCATGAACCAATAATAACAAAAGAAGTATTTGAAAAAATAAGAGAGAAAATATCTAGTGAATGTGATTACAGAAGTAATAATAAAGAATTTGCATTTACTAATTTATTTACGTGTGGACTTTGTAATTCTGGAATATCTGCAAGAGAAAAAATAAAGAAATTAAAAAATGGAAAGCCTCTAAGTTATATTTATTATGGTTGTACAAAGTCTAAAGATAAAAATTGTAAGAATGGTTATGTGAGAGAAGATCTGATTATTAAACAACTTATAGAAATAGTCGATAAGGTTAGAATTGATGAGAAAATGATAAGCGATAAATTAAAACTTGAAATTAATAGGTTTAATAGCTTTTATAGGCTTATTTATAAGGATGATAATAAGGATAAGAAAGAAATTAATATTAAGGATTATGTTAAGCATGTTTTGGTTAATGGAAGTGTTGATGAGAAAAGAGAGATTGTGAGATGTTTTAGTGGTGGAAAGATTGTTTTGGAAAACAAGATTTTATCTTATCAACAATATGACTATGTTAGATAAAAATGATAAAATACTCTTATAAATAAAAGAAATCCGAATGGAAAGATTTAATAATATAACAATTAATCAAGAATCAACTGAAGAATTAAAAGAATTATCTGTTAATGAATTTTTTGATATCATGAAACCGATTTCTGATAATCATATAAAAATAGAAGATCTTGAAGAGTTTTTAAAAAATAAAAGACTTATAGAATTTGTAAGAAGTAATAATGAATTTTTAAATTGGTTTATTGACGATATAAAATTTTATTTTGACTTAGAAAGAAAGTCTAAAAATATTATAAGTGGTGAGGTTGAAAAAATAGATCAGGATTTAGAATATATGAAAAAATACTTTTTTCATTTTAAAAATATTACTATCATATTGGAAAAAATTATAGGAAAAGATAATTTGAAGAAAATACCTATATTGAGTTCTGATAAAAATTTTAGACGATTAGATGATTTAATTTCTAAATTAATTGTTGTTTTATTAGAAAAACTTAGTAGTAGATCTATTGAGTATAATGATGATACCAAAAAAATAAAAAATAAAATATGTGATCTAAAAAATTACCTAGATAATCTATTTCCAGAAAAATTAAAATGGAGCATTCTTATTGATAAAGAAGACGGCGTTAATAAAAACGAAGAAGGATGTAAATCTATACTATTAAGTTTTATGGAGAATAGGAAGATGATACATTATTTTTCACCAGAAGAAATGTTTTGCAGAATATTATATTTTTTAAATTCAAAAGAATTTAATAGTAAAGAAGAAGTTTCTAATTATTTTAAAGAAATAATACAATCAGATCCAGAAATAAAAGAAATGTATATCCAAAAATATTTTATGAAGCCTATATCAGAAAGATTTTATGCTCTTAATATAGATTATGGATTAAAAGACGTTTTGAATTTTATAGATATTCAAGATATCTTAAATCATAAAGATTTAGATGATGCTTTGGAAAAAAACATAAAACATAATTTTGACAATATAAAAGAAAGCTTGAGTGAAGATAGCGAAACTGATCCTTTAGGAGTGCTTATCAGTCTTTATCAAGAAACTGATGGAAAAATATGTGGTGAATTAATAAAAGAAAAGATAATAAATAAAATTAATAATGATAGCATCTTAGCAAGAGAGGTTGATTTTGTTATAAAGCGTTCTCAAATACAAGATCCACAAAAATTAGAATATTATGACTTAAGTTTTTTTATTAATTTAATAAAAACCAAGAATACAAAATACACAAAAGAAGATTTTATGTATTTTTTAGAAAATTTTACAAACAATTCTCAAGACATAAAAGGATTAGAATCAATTTTTAAAGATTGTTTATTGGATGAGGATCTTTTAATATTGTTAAATAACGATTTTTTAAATGAGGAACATACCCCGAAATCTCTATGTGATTTATTAAAAAAGCACAATGCTAATGGTTTGATAGATATTTTAGATAGATACAAGAAAGTATTGGAAAATGTATTAGAAAATGCATCTCTTTATGATGGTTTTACTCAACCACAACTATTTCAAGTAGTTGAAAATGGAAAAGAAAAAGAATTAGAGACTATATTAAAAAAGAAAAATAATGAAAAAGAATTATTAGAATTTAGATTTGCAAATGTCTTTGAAGAAAAACATAAAGAGATATTTGATAATTTAAAAAAATATTTAGAAGGAAGATCTGAAGAATATAAAATTTTTATAGATAACTGGAAAAATAGTTATTTACTAGAAAATCCAGACAAAAAAGATTCTGATTTTTATTCTTATATATCAACTTTAAATTATGTAAAACCTGAGAAATTTAATTCTTTGGATATTTTATATAAATATTTACCAAAAAATAAATCATTTGAGAATGAATATCATATTCCGCTTGAAAAAATAAGTAATTTAGAATTATTTAGTAAATTTCAAATACAAGATTTATATCAATTATTTGCTGTTCTTGTGCCAAATTCTAATCCAAATGATTTCGGTAAAGATAAATACGAAATACTTGGAACTCTTATTGATGGTTACTTATCAGAAGATTTCTTGCAAAACGTTGTTCAACATGAACTAACAGAAGAAGAAAAGAAAACTCCATCTTATGTTGTTGATATTGTTAATCTAAAAAATGGAAAATCTAGTGAGATAGTTTCAGAAATATTTCATGAAAAAGGATATTATAGAGATTTTTTGACTTTATTCAAAATAACTAGAATGTATTCTTCTTTTACAAAAGAACATCACAAGTTGCAAGAATTAAAAGAAAAAAATCTAAAGATTTATCAATATTTTGAAGACTTATTAACTCATGAATCAGCATCTATAGACGGTCTTAAATCTTTACTTACAAAACCAAAAGAATTTTTTTCAAAAAAATCCAGCTATACAGATGAACTATTACAGCAAAGTTTGAATCCAAATAATTGGTGCGAAATAAGTGACTACAGATTAAATGTTTCTATGGATTTATCACAGGAAGATATAAGAGATATAGATATTTCTGGAAAATTAGATTCTAGGTCATTTTTAAATACAGAAGATATAAGTATAGAAAGAAAAGCTGTATTAACAACAGCAAAAAAAGCTGAACTGATAGGAAAAAATAAAGAAAATTTAGAATTATTAAAAAATAATTTGAAAGAATATTTGATAAATAATTTTAATAAAGAGACTATAGAAAAGGTTATAAATATAATATTTTCTAATTATGAAAGTCTAAAACAAGAATTAAATTTAAATTTTGATATTAATAATAAGTTTTTATTAAATAGATTAAAAAAATTAATAGAAGATGAAACTTTGATTTTGAATGATAAATATAAAAATATATTTAATAATTTGGAAGATTTATCATGCTTGGATTTATATCAAAAAATAATTGAATTACTAGATGAAAAAGATTTAACTTCTATAAAACAAGAAGAAATTGATAGATTACAAGATTTTTCAAATATAGGAAGTAATTTAAATATAGTTGGTAAGTTTTTAAGATTTGATGACTATAGAAGAGCTACAGTTGGTAATGATACCGGATCTTGCGATTCGTTTTCTGATGGTAAAAGAACCTTATATAATTTTAATCCAAGTTGTTTTCAATTTTCTGTATCATTTGAAGAACAAGATATTGGCAAAACAAGAAGAAATGTTATATTTCAATCTCTCGTTACTATAGATTATGATGTAAAAGATAAAGAAATATTAAATAAAATAAAAGAAGGCGTAAAAAATGGAAATTTATCAGAAAAACTAGGTAAAGATTTTCTTGAAAGATTTTACGCAAATACAAAACCTATTATTTGTTTTGATAATATTGAAGGAAATAAAAACTTTAGAGATAAAATAGTTCTAAAAGATTCTCATCTTGGAGAAATATATATAGAAGCGTTCAAAGAACTTACAAAACAAAACCTTCATATAAATCAAGATTATTTTATAGTTGGTAAAACATCTTTGAATGACTCTAGTATAGATAGTTGGCTTGGCAGTAAAGATGATGCAGACAATAATTTTATTCCATCAACGTTACTTTCTTATATAGATAATCATAATGGAAAATCTCATAGAATAGATGTTATTGATAATTCTAAAGAAAAGCAAAAACAGATAAGACAAAATGGCGTTTTTTCTATAGATTATTTAGATTCTATTCCTTGTATGTACCTTGAAGATGAAATACACCAGAGTCATGAAAAAGAAGGCGGTGTTGCAATGCAAAATTTATTAATAGGAAGTCATTATTCTTTTATAAAAAATAATATAGATAATTTGAATGTTGGTTATTTTGATAAAAAAGGAATTTTAAGAGGATATGCTTTGGCTTATCCAGCAATTAACACAAAAACACAAGAAAAATGTATATATATTCATGATTTAGCAGTAGAAGAAGAATATAGAGATAAAGCTGGGAGTTTAGTAGTATCTTTTATGAAAAATATAGTTGAACAAGTTAAAAAAATATTGAAAGAATCAAATCAAGAAAGAATAGAAATAAAAGCACATACAAATAAATTTTCTTCAAAATTATTAGAACATAAAGATTTAGCGAAAAAATTCGATATAAAAATAGAAAATGAAGTGATTTATATCGAAAAATAAATAAAAAATAACTCTAACAAAAAAACTAGAGTTATTTTTTATTTCCAAAAACATTCTATTTGCAACAAAAAATAGACCCATCACGGTCTATCTCTCAAATTGGCATCGCCAGCCGTAGCTATGCGAAGGATGGCTGGGGAAGTAGGATTCGGACCTACGCATGCCGGCTCCAAAGGCCGGAGCCTTACCACTTGGCGATTCCCCAATAATTATTGTGCTCCAATAACGATAAACATTATACTATCAAAATATTATTTTGTAAAGATTTCGCACATGATTATAATCTTCACAACAATTATTATTATTGATATATTATAAAAGCCAACGCGACATTGGCTCCTCTTATTTTAGAGGGTTATAAAAGCAGAAAATTGAAACATATTTTCTGCTTTTGTTTTACCAAAAATAATACCACTCACAAAGTGAGCGGTAAAAATCTAAATCGTTTTAAAAACAGATAGTTCCCTATCCAAAATATCTATATTATCAGCATTCTTTCGACTAGCATCAGCAATTTGTAGAACAGCTTCATTGTTTTCATTAATTCCGATAGATATCTCCGATATACCTTGAGACACCTCCCTTGAAAGAGATACTACTCTATCAGAACCATTAGTAACAGTAGCAATTTTACCCTCTATTTCAACAATTGAGTCAGCAACTATTTTAGAAATAGAAACAACATTTTCCGTTACTTTATTCACTTGATCAATTCCAGAAGAAATTTGGTTAAGACTCTCATGAAAATACTTCATTAAGGTAACTATTTCCGATATACCCTTCAAAAGTTCTCCAATAACGGAATTAGCCTTCAATGTTTTATCATTTCCAACTTTCACACTAGCAAGAATTTGTTTTGTAAGATCACTAATCTTTTTAACACCATCTTGTGAAGATACTGCTAAATTTGTCATTTCCTTAGCAACAACAGCAAATCCCTTACCAGCATTACCAGCATGAGAAGCCTCAATAGCAGCATTCATAGCAAGTAAACTTATCTGAGATGATATTTTTTCAATAAGTCCATTAGCCTCGTTTATTTTCACAATATCAGCAGAAATATCACTATTAGCTTTTACCAATGATACCATTTCGGTTTTACCCATCTCAGCTGCTTTAACCATATCTTCTATAAAAAACATTTTTTCATTATTAAGAGTAACTAGACCAGATAACTTAGAGATCATCTGGGATACAGAAGCTAGCGTTTGGTTAATAGCAACTAATTGTGAAGCATTTTGGTCAGAAACACTCTTCATGTGATTATTAATACCAAGAATTGGCATATTAACTTCTTCATTAATAGTATTTTCTAGCTTTCTAGAAGAAACATCTATAGATTTAATACTAGCAGACATCTCTCTTAAAGCTGCAGAAGATTCATAAGAGCTAGCAGATAACTCATCACCAAAAGTTTTAGAATCAGAAGAAACTCCTCTGATTTTTAATATAATATCACCAAGCCTACCAATAAAAGAATTGAAATTATTAGAAAGCTCACCAACCTCACCTTTATAGTTTGAATTTATTTTAATACTCAAATCCCCGTCTCCCTTTACTATTAAAGAAAGAACCTTATTAACCTCGTTAATTGGTTTAACAATTCTAGAGGCAATTATAAAACTAAGAATAAAAGAAATAACAAAAACAAAAAGTAAAACTATAACAACAAGTAGCACAATAGACAAAATCAAATCACTAGTCCCTTTTTCTGGTTCACCAAAAAAGAACATACCAATATTGTTATTGTTTTCATCTTTTATTGGTAAATAAGCCGCATAACAATTATCATTAAAAAGTTTTATTATTGTATAATAATTTTGACCATTTTTGATAACATTAGTAACCGTATCCTGATCAACTTTAATGCCAATAGTTTTCTTACCATTTTCATCTGAAATGGTAGTTGATGCACAAGTATCATTTAAAAAAACAGCTGTCACATAACCATTGAAGGCGTTTTTTGAAACGATAAAATCCAAAGAATCATTAAAATCAGAATTAATTTCAACATCTCCTTTATAAAGTTTATTATCTGCAATATGCCAAGCACCTAAATATGTTTTATTAAAATAATCGAAAGCTACATTTGCATTTATTTTTAAGTCATCAACAGATGATTCTGATAGTGATAGATTTGTTTTTAAGTAAAGAGCAAATCCAACACTAATAGCAACAAAAAAACCAATAAGCAAGTTTAATAAAACTATTCTAAACCTAATGGAATTAAAAATCTCAGCAAAAAAACTTTTTTCAAAACGCATAAATACACCTCCTGGTGTTAGGTATAAAATCAGACAAAATCAAGTTGTTCAAATATATTATAATTTTTATGGAACTTTTGCAATAAGATAAATTTTCTAATAGAATATAATAAAGTTAATAATTAATATTTTATTATGCATATAGCAATAATAATGGATGGCAATAGACGTTGGGCAAAAGAAAATAATCTTCAAAAATTATTAGGACATAAAAAAGGTATAGAAAATGTAGAAAACATAATACTTTGGGCATCAGAACTTGGATTAAAAACATTAACTCTATATGCTCTATCAACAGAAAATTTACAAAGAGAAAAAGATGAATTAAAAAATATTTTTGATTTAATGACAAATTTTGCGATTAAAAATAAAAATAAGTTTATAAAAGAAAATATTAGATTAAAAATATTAGGAGAAATATCAAAAATAAGAGATGACTCAAAAAAAGCTCTTTTAGATTTAGAAGAATATACAAAAGATTGTAATAAAATATTATTACAAATATGCATAGCATATGGTGGAAGAAATGAAATAGTAAGGTCGGTAAAAAAATTACAAGAAAAAAATGAAAAAATAACAGAAGAAAATATTTCAAAAAACTTAGATTCAAATTTAGAACCAGACCTTATAATAAGAACTGGCGGTAATAAAAGATTATCAAATTTCTTATTATGGCAATCAAGTTATTCAGAAATATATTTTACAAACAAATTCTGGCCAGACTTCAACAAACAAGACTTAGAAGAAGCAATGAATTTTTTTGATGATCAGCAAAGAAATTTTGGTAAATAAAAAACAGGAAGCTATGTATGTGGCTTCCTATTTTTTATTTTAATTATTTCTTTGTTTTCTTCTTTCCATAAAAATAAAATGTAAAATGTAGTGCAAACATTAAAGCTATATCAACATAAAGTTCTTCCCTTCTAATATAATTTGTATAAATACTCATCACTATAAAAAAATTGAAATAAGCAAAAAGCAAAGTAAATATAAGATTATTTTTTTTAGTTGCAAAAACATAAATAGAAGCGAAAATAGATCCAAAAATAATAGCAGCAAATATCATACCAAAATATCCAAAATCCGCCCAAAAATCAAATAAAAAAGTACCAGTATTCCACCAAGGCAAAAATATATCTCCCCATTTAATATTTATATCAAAAAACTTAACACCAAATCTCTTAACAAAAGAATCCGAAATAGATGCCAAATATTTTCCATAATAAAAATCATGAGATCCACCAAAATAATTAGTAGCGTGATAAAAGGTTTGCAAATTAAAACTAGGCACAATATATAAAGGAACTAATAAATTAAACTTTTTTGGAATATTTATTTTTGATATATCCAAAATATAATTAAATGGCGCAGATTCTAAATCAAATTCTCCAGTTTTTGCATTATAAACCTTACCATAATAATCTTTATATGTTATATATTGTCTAAAAACAGGGATAACAACAGACAAAAACAAAACAGAAAAAACGACAATAAAAGAAGAAATAACAATTTGCTTTAATTTAATATCTTTTATTTTCAAAACCAAATAAGAAAAAAACGAAATTATTATCGGAAACAATATAACAACACGAGAAGCATACATAAGTAAAATCAAAAAACCAAAAAATATCATCAATATAACAAAAATTTTCTTCCATAATTTAATAATTTCACCCTTTTTAAACAAAAATATAAAAGAAAATGGTATAAAAATTCTAGGTAAAAAGGCTGCATATTGTATAAGTCCAAAAGTTTCTTTATTAATCACAAATCTCATTCTATCAGGAGCGGTAGCAAATATAGGCATAGTGCCAAATTTAAAAAATATATACAAATTAGCAATAATACTAACAACAAACATAATACTTAATACTATAAGAAAAAAATTTTCATCTATATCTATTTTATGTTCATTTTCTGGTATTTTTTTATTTAATTTTATTCTCACCAAATTATAAACCAAATAAAAAAACAAAGAAAAAATACCAATAGCAATCCAAAAACTAGGACCAAAAACAGACTCAAGAGGACTTAATCTCAATTGAGCAACAGCAACAAATAAAAACCACAAACCAAAAAATAAATTATCAAAAGAAAATTTATTTTTTTTATAAAAAAAATACATCCAAAAAAATCCACCACTACATAATAAAAACAACAAGATTAAAAACATAAAATAAATAATTAGCAAATAATTTTAAAAATAAATCTAATTATCTAATTAATAATGTTTTCATTCATTTGTGAGCTCATTTAAAAATTAACCGAGCGGAACACTATGAAAAGAAAACATTATTAATTAGATTTATATATTAAAACAAGATTATATTTTCCCCTGCCCTCTAGGCTTAATCTTAAAAATCATAGTAACCCAAGCTAAAAACAAACTAAAATAAGAAAAAATTTTCAAAATTAAATATTCATAATAAGTAAAATATTTTTTTGAATAAATAAGCATACCATTATTAAACCTCTTTTGTCTTTCAATGCTAGCTAATTGAAAAAAGCTTTTCCCTTCGTAATGAATTACAAAAGTACTCGGATTGTATAATATTTCAAAATTTAAATTTTTAATTCTTTTACACAAATCAACATCCTCCCACCAAAGCCAATAATCTTCACTCCAAACCCCAACAATATCAACAATTTCTTTTTTGGCAAAAACAAAAGCTCCCATTATTTGTTCAACTTTTTGTGTTTTAGAATAATTAAAATCAGACAAAAAATATTTCTTTAGAAAATCAAATTTTAAAAAATGATGTAATTTAAGTAATATAATAAGATTAATCAAAAAAGTTGGTAACCCTTTTATATTGTGTTGGATTTCACCATCTGGATATTTTAACATACAAGTAGAAAAATTTACCAGTGGATTATTTTTCATAAAATCTATTTGTTTATAAAAAACATTTTCACTTATCTCCATATCAGGATTTATATATAAAATATATTTGCTATCAATATCTGCAAGCGGAATATTATTACCCTTAGCAAATCCATTATTATTTTTTGTATCATATATTTTTAATAAATCAGATTCTATCTCATTTTTAAAAACATCATTAAGATATTCAACACTTCCATCAGAAGAACCATTATCCACTAAATAAATTTTATAAGAAATATTTTTTGTAAAAGTAAAAATAGACTGTAAATTTTTTACAACCAAATCTTTAACATTATAATTAACAATAACAATAGATAAATCAATCATTTAAGTTTTTATTTTTTAATATTTTTATTCATTAAAGTGGACATACTATATTTATAAAATCCAACAATAGTACCTACTAAATGTGATGCAACACCTATTTTAGAAATAATTATAAAAAATATTTTTTCAAAAAAAGTAATATTAGTAAATAAAGAATTTGATTTAAAAACATCGGCGTTTGAAACCATTTTTCCTCTTTTTATACTTCTATAATTTTTAACAACATCTATAACAGAATTTAATCTAATATTTTTAACATAAAGCATTTTTTCTCCAAATTTATATTGTTTTTTTATAAATTTTAATATATCAGTACTATAATCATGATAAATAATAACATTAGGATAATACATTAATTTGTATGATGTATTTTTCAATCTACCAAAATATTCTTCCCCTTCAGACCCATAATCTATATTTTCATTCAAATACCCAACATTATCAAAAACTTCTTTTTTAAATGCAGCTATAGTTTCAAGAAAAGAATTTGATTCACAAACATTATCACCTTGATTATAATGTCCAGAAAAATATTTCCATATATTATCAGTTTTTGGCAAAACTTTTCCAACAATGGCTTTTTCATTTTCCATAACAATAGAAACATTTATCAAACAATTTTTATCCATAATAGCATCATCATCAAAAAATAAAACAGTATCATATTTTGAATTTTTAATAGCAACATTTCTACTTATACAAACACCTGTATTTTTTTGTTTTATGTAATTAATATCAAAAACGTTTTTCCATTTATTAATAATTTCATCAGTATTATCAGTAGATCCATCATTTACAATAACAATTTCAAGATTTGAAAAATCAAAATTAGTTTGATCTTTTATACTCCAAATAGCCTTATCAATATAAGAAGCTCTGTTATAAGTTGGAATAATTATTGATATTTTCATATTTTTATCAATTAACATTATTATATTTATTCTTTTTTTATCAATTTTTTAATATCTTTCAAACTTACAATTTTAAATAAAAATACCAAACCACCATAAACCATTATGCCAATAGGTATTACAAAAATAAAATTAATATATTGTTTAAAAAATATAACAACAAAAAACATAATCAAAGAAGCAACTAAAACTTTTAATACATTTTTCAATAAATAAGACACTTTAAAACCAACAACATTTCTAGCCTCTTTAAAATTCATTGAAAATAGAACAACAAAACTAATAACAGAAGCTGTGGCAGCCCCAGATATACCAAATTTTGGTATAAGAATAAGATTTAATACTAGATTAGTCATCATTGATATAAAAGAATTTCTAGTATTTATCCCTTGCCTATCGCAAGCAGAAAGAGCTAATCC
Organism: bacterium; assembly: GCA_021780535.1. Classification (GTDB taxonomy): domain Bacteria; phylum Patescibacteriota; class Patescibacteriia; order JAGPKW01; family JAGPKW01; genus JAJXYN01. The sequence goes on along the minus strand of JAJXYN010000012.1, from coordinate 61,704 downwards.
AACCGGTGAATTTAAAAACATAAAAAAGAAAGAAGCAGAAAAAATTTGGAGAACAAGTATAGATGACGTATATGATGGATATATAAAATCAATAAAATCTTTTGAAACAGCAAAAACACCAAAAGATAATGGAATCGCTATTGAAGACAAAATAACAAAAGATTTTTCAAACGTATTTATTAATCTTTCTTTATTTTCTTTAAAATATTTAGAAAATGCTGGATAAGTTGCAGAACCAATTGCTATGGGAATAAATTGCAAAGCAAAAACAATTTTAAAAGCAGCTTGATAATAGGCTATATTTTCATCAGTACTAAACCAAGAAAGAAACAAACTATCAAGTGAACTATATAGTTTTGTAAATATTCCAGTCAACGCAAAAGGCAAAGCAAGCATAACAATTGACTTAATAAAAACTGAATCAAAATCAAATTTAAATCTAAAATCTGTTTTTTTATAAAGAATTATAAAGGCATATATAAAATTAATAATTGAAGCTACAAGTGGTGGAACCATTAAAAAATATAAAGGGAATCCATTTTTAACAATAAAAAATCCAAGTGTTAAAACTATTAATTGATATATAGCATATCCAATACTTTCAAACCATATTTGTTGTTTACCTCTTAATACTGCATAAAAAGTGGTGGTTAAATTATCAACAAAAACACTAAATATAGCAATAGTAACAAGTTGTATAGTAACTTTAGGATAACCTAAAAGATTAACCGCAAAAATAGATAAAGATATGAAAATAACACCAAGCAATAATTCTAAGAAAAATATATTGTTTGTATATTTATTCATAGAACTTTCATTACGAGAAGTTTCTCTTATCAAAAGAGCATTAGTTCCAAAATCCATGAACACAGCAAAAATAAGAGCAAAACTAAACGCAAAAGAATATTTACCAACAGAATCAGCAGGAAGATTATGTGTTAAAATAACAAAATAAACAAAAGCTACCAGTTTTTGAAAAACGGAAGATATTAAAAGAAATATAGAATTTTTAGCAATAACTCTCCCAGACATAATTAGTTATTATACTTTATAAATCTAATATAATATTAGATTTATTAGATTATTTAAAGTTGTTATATGCCCACCAATTCAATACTTTTGCATTATAGAATCTCTGTTCATCTGTTTCATTTCCAAGAAAAATACCTAAAATTCTTTTATTTTTATTTTTAGTCAACACAGCGAAACAATATTGAGCATCATCTAAATATCCAGTCTTACCAGCCAAAATACTAAATAAATCAGTGCTTAATAATTTATCAGTGCTTTTAACATTGTAAACATTACCAGATTTACTAGTAAAAGTATATTTTGTCATTGTTGATATCTTTTTTATATCTTTATTAGAAAAAGCGTAATAAAAAAGTTTAGCCAAATCTTTTGCTGTAGATTTATTATAAGAAGACAAGCCATTTACATTATCAAAATGAGTATCTTGTAAACCAAGAAATTTCGCTTTTTCATTCATTTTATTAACATATTCTTCATCACTAAGACCAGTAGATCTAACAAGAGCATTAACAGCATCATTCTTTGATCCAACAAGCGATGCTATAAGCAAATCTTCAACATTAATTTCATCTCCAACTCTAAGGCCAAGTTTTGCAGCCCCTTCCATTTCTAAATCAATATCACTTTTTTCTATTTTCAAATATTTAGAAGTATCATAATCATTCTCTAAAAAAACTAAAACGGTCATTATTTTAGTAAGACTCGCTATAGATCTTTGTTCATTTTCATTTTTAGCCCAAAGAATTTCTCCAGTATCATAATCAAACATAATGCCAGACTTTAAATCAACACTCATTCCAAGACTGTTTTTATTTATTTTAGTAGAAGAAAAATAATCTTTTTTATTTTGATCATCTTGCTTAAACTCTATTATGTTTTTATTATGAAAATAAGAGTTATTATTAATATTTTTTTCCACAAAATCATTAACAATATTATTATTCAAAAGAAAAATACCAGATAAAATTAAATTTTCTAACATAATTAATTTGTTGTTTTACAAAATTGAGGAAACAATATGCCAAAAAGATCACAAAAAAGATTTTGATTATTTGCATTTTCAACCATTCTCAAATCAATATCAGACCCTAAGTATATAGTATTAGGATTCTCTGGATCTATCTTTAATGTAGAAATAGTTCTAGTTACTGGACTTGGCATGGTATTCCAAGTCAATCCACCATTAGAAGTTCTATAAATTAAGTTTCCTAATGCATAATAAAAAATATTATCATTTTTTGGACTAATAACCAAGGCTGTAACATTTTTGTTCCTACTTGTAAGTATATTTATAGGTTCAAAATTAGCACCACCATCAAAAGTTTTATAAATACCATCATCTGTTACTAAAATAAAACTAGAAATTGCTCCAGGATAGAAAGTTATAAATCTAACAGTTCCGGATATTTTATTATTTATTAAATCTATCAAAGTAAATCCAATTCCACCATTATTAGTAAAATATAAATCTCCACCATTTGTTACAACATAAAAACTATCTGTACTTTTTTTAAAAAAATAAACACTTCTTATTCCCAATGGGTTAGCTTTATCAACGCTGTAATTATGTTTTACTTTAGCTGGATCTTGTGGAATATTTGCAAAATTGTAAATAACCATAAAACTAGAACCGTCTTCAGTTTTTAATATTCTTCCGTCAGCAAAAAAAATATAAATATTTGTTGGTTTTAAATAATCAGCTCTAACAGATACAATAGTTGAATCAGGATCGGTATATACAATCCTCCAATTTGCACCATAATCATCAGTTTTATAAAGTTTATTTTGATAACCAACATAATAAGATGATGGACTCGTAGAATCAAAAGAATATGCCATTACATCTTTACCAATGTTAAAAAGTGGGCTCCATTGTTCGCCTTTTGTTTTAGTGTAATAAATACCATTATTTCTAGTAGCAACAACCATGTCACTATTTATTGGAGAAAATCCAATATCATATACCAAAGAATCAGATATACTAACTATTCTATTTTGAGTTTTTTCAACAAAAGATTTTGAATCCCAAACCTGACCATTATTAATAGTTTTAAATATACCAGAAGGATATGTTCTAACTTCTTCAACTTTAGTCGTTTGATCAAGAGTACAACCAGATAAAAACAATGGTAATAATAGGAATATAAATATAAATTTACTAAATTTCATTTAACAAAAAATTAAAATTAAATATTCTAATTTAAAAATTTTTAATTTTTAAATTTAATTCATTTCCAACAAAAAATTAATCAACCCCAATTTTAAAATATAATTCCCCATTACTGCATTCTTAATATTATACAACTTTTTCATATTTTCTCCTATGTTTAAAAGTTTAACATCACCTATTAAATCTATATTTTTCTTTAATAAATAAAAATCAAAAAACAATTCCCAAATATATATAAAATAATTTAAATTTTCTTTATTTTCTAATATTCTATTAATATATGCTATTTTTTCAAAATCTTTAGCTTTTAAAATTTTTGAAAAATCTTTTATATCTACAACATATTTATTAAAAACATCAATATTATTAAGTTCTTTTATTTTTTTATATTTTAATGATGATAAATCTAATATCAATTCTTTATTATTTTTATTTTCAATTAATTCATAAGCTTCTTTTTTGTTTAACAAAGAAAATTCTACAATCATACATCTTGAAACTATGGTTTCTAAAATATTTTTTTTATTTGTCGTTGTTAAAATAAAAATAGTATTATTTTTTGGCTCTTCTAAATTTTTTAATATAGTGTTAGATACCGTCTTATTCATTAATTCTGCATTTTTTATAATAACAATATTATATTTTCCAAATATAGGATTATTATTAATTTTATAAATAATACCTTCTTTTTTATCTTTATTTATAATTTGAGAATCAACAATTTCTTTTTTATCTTCTTGTTTTTCAATAATATAAAAATCTGGATGAATTCCTTTGTCTATAGCAATGCATTGTTCACAATCGCACTTTTCTAATCCTATTTTTCTCCAATTCTCTACTTCTCTATTCTCACAATTTAAAAATTTAGCAAAGTTAATTGCTGTTTCAAATTTTCCAACATCAGTCGGTCCCACAAATAAAAAAGCATGTGGGCAAGAAGAACTAGTTGATATTTTTTTTAATAATTCAAATTCTTTAAGCATATGAAATTACATTTTATCAACAATATTAATACCTAATAAATTTAATCCATATTTAATATAAACAGACGTTATTCTACTCAATTCAAGTCTAAAATTCTTTAAATCATCATTTTCTAAATCCAAAATTCTACATTTTTGATAAAAAGAATTATAAGCATTTGCAATATCTAACAATTTTTTACAAAGAAAAGATGGAGAATAGGTTTCAATAACTTTTTCCATAGAATCATTAAAAGTTAAAATCTCCCTCATAAGATTAATTTCTTCATTCTCTAATTTTATATTTTTAAATTTTAAATTATTAAATTTTAAACTATCAATATTTAATTTATTAAATATTGAGTTAATTCTTGCATAAGCATATTGAATATAAACACTCGTATCTCCTGTTAATTCAATAGATTTAATAGGATCAAAAACAAAATCAGAAAAAGCATCCACTTTTAAAAATTGGAATTTAACAGCACCAAGACCTATTTCTTCCGCAACATTTTTTTGTCCAGGCGCAATTAATTGCGCTTCCTTTACAACACTATCAATCAAATCATCAGCATCAACAACAGTTCCTTCTCTACTCTTCATTCTACCGGTAGGCAAAGTCACATATCCATAATTCAAATGAAAATAATTTTCACGTTTACCAATATGTAATTGGTCAAGTAATGCAAACAATTGTTTAAAATGAAGATTTTGTTCATTTGCAACTATATAAATAGTTTTATCTGGACAAATTTCTTCATTTCTCAATTTTGCTAAATAAATATCTTGAGTAATATAAAGGCTAGTACCATCAGATTTAATAACAATAGTATCCGGCAAATCATATTTTTCTAAATTTGTTACAATAGCCCCACTATCACCTTCCTTCAAAATTCCATTTTTAAATGCTTCTTGAGATATTTCTTTGCCTTTTTTGTAAATATCACTTTCATAATATTTATAATCAAAAGTACAACCTAATTTTTCATAAGTTTCTTTATAGCCCTCATAAACCCAATCAACAAGCTTTTTCCACATAGCCACAACTTTTACATCTCCATTCTCCCACTTTCTATTTATTTCATTAATTTCTTCAGTAACTTCTGGATGTTCTTTTTCATATTGACTTGCTTTTACATAAAATTCAGAAACAAATTTATCAGATTTTATATCATTCGGCTCAGAGTTATTCCCAAATTTCATATACCCCCAAATAGTCTTAGCCATTGCCGTTCCTTTATCATTAAAAATACAACTAGTAACAACATTAAAACCGCAATCTCTAAAAATATTAGATAAAGAAACACCCAAAAGATTATTTCTTAAATGACCAAGATGTTGAGATTTATTAGTATTTGGAGACGAATATTCAATTAATATCTTTTTATTATTTCCAATATTTTTTAATAAATCTAAATTTTCTTTATAATTAGAAAATTCATCAATTAAAATAGATTCCTTAATTTTAAAATTCAAAAAAGGACCAGCAACTGAAACATCAAAAATATTATTATTTAAAATTTGAGAATAAATTATATTAGCAGCTTCGTTTGGATTTTTTACCAAATCAACCCCTTTCATAGCAAAAAAGAAACAAGGAAAAGAAAAATCTCCATTTTTCAAATCCTTCGGAGCCTCAACTAATCCATAAACAAAATTATAAGACTTTTCATCTCTATTTAGAAAATCTATTTTTGATTCTATTTTTTGATTTAGCCAACTGTTTGGAATATCGGAAAGACTAACACCGTTAATATTCACGGTTTTTAATAATTCAATTAATTTTATTTTATATTTATTCATTTTTTAAATTTTAATAACGTTTTATATTTTAAAATTTAACTATAATATTTTTATTCATTTGTAAGTTCCTTTAATATCTTAATTAAACGGAACACCATGAAAAAAAATATTATAGTTAAATTTAATGCATTAAATAAATTCACAAAAAATTGATAAAATTAACAAAACATACAATTCATTTTACACTATTATCATATATTTACAATCTTTTTTTACAAAATAAAAAAGCTTCGAAATAGTTTCGAAGCCTATTAGGTGTATGGGAATTGAACCCACGATCTCCTGCTCCCAAAGCAGGCGCCATAACCGCTTGGCTAACACCTAGTGTACAAAAAATATTAACACAAAATATAAAAAAAGTCAACTAGTTACCTTTTATTATCTCAATCATCATAAACATAGGGAATTCTTTTCTAGCTTTATCTTCAGCATCTTTTCTTGGTCCGTTTTGGCTAACCTTATGAGAATTCCATTCTTCAAGTCTTTTAACAACAAATCCAGCCTTATCAAACAACTTAAAATAAACTTGAAGTGGTCTGTGAAAAGTAATGGTAAATGGAGAATTTTTTTCACCTGGATGCATTTCAATTTTAATTTTAGATTCAGACATATATTCATCAATTCTTCTAGCACGAACAGTTTTATCTTCTATCCAGGAGCTATTCTTTGGGATTCTAAAAGCAGGATGATTCAATACAAAAAACATTTTCCCATCTTTTTTTAAAACTCTATAAATTTCAGATAAAACACCCTTTACGTTTTCTATATTTTGAATAGCAAGTATGCAAACAGCTTTATCAATAGAATTATCTTTAGTAAATTTTAGATCATCAGCAGAAGATACATAAAAATTAATATCTACATTACTAGTTTTTGCAATATTAATAAGTTCTTTAGAAATATCAACACCCGTAATATTTCTAGATAATTTATAAAATTCACGAGAAAAAAAGCCAGAGCCACAAGCCAAATCTAAAATAAAATCATCTTTTTTAAGATCAAGAAGTCTTAAAATATTAGGTAAAATAACTTTAGCCTGGTAGCTATCACTATCAGTATTAAGAAGATTATCATACCAATCAGCAGAATTACCCCAAGATGTATCGTTTCTCATGTTTTTATTTTTAAATAAAATATAACATCCATACCACCGCTTATTAACTTAAGAGTGTTAATCGTAAACGATTTCATCTTAATTTAAGAATACTCATCAGAAAAAAAGGAGGAGGATTCTTCTAACTTTCTTCACTAATAAGCAGTAGAATAAATGCTATATAACAATATTATAACATTTTATACAAAACATGCAACATAGCACAAAATCAATATATAAAAAGATATCCACAAATTAAATCCTAACAACCAAATAATTTCTTTTATATTTCAAATCAAAGTCAAAAGCTTAAACCAAAAACTAAAGTATCTTTACTATAAACGTTTTAACCTATATAATTAACAGTAATAATAAGACAATTATGCTAATTTACTGCGAAAATTCAGCTGCAAATTTCAATTATGAAATACTCGATAAATACGAGGCTGGTATTGTATTAACTGGTCCAGAAGTCAAATCAATAAAAACTCACGGAATATCATTAAAATCTTCATACGTAAAAATAATGGGAAATGAAGAAGTGTATCTATTAAATTCTCATATTTCAAAATATAAACCAGCAAGTAATGTCCAACAATTTTATGATCCAGAACAATCCAGAAAATTACTATTAAACAAAAAAGAAATAAATAAATTAATAGGAAAAGTTAGAGACAAAGGGCTAACAATAATCCCATTAAAAGTATATTTAAATGGAAGAAAAATAAAAGTAGAAATAGCTCTCGCAAGAGGTAAAAAACTCTATGACAAAAGGGACGATATGAAGAAAAAAGAAGAAAAAAGAAGAGCTCAAAGAGCAGTGAAATTAGGAGAATACTAAACTTAATTTTAAAACTGAAACAACAAAATGCAAATATATATTGTTTTAAAATTTCTTCCTTCTTTTCCCCTTGCATAAATTAAAAAAATCCTGTATAATACTAGCGATTAATCCATTTTTGGATTATGTTTTGTATGGGGATGTTTAGCTTCGATTAGATTCAAACATACTTATAAAAGAAAAGACAAATTCAAACGCAAAAAACTTATATTCAAACGCTACTTCTTTCGTAGCAAATTTATTTGCTCCTGTTAGAGAATTAGCAACAGTTAACGCTTAGTACCAACTAGGTTTTTACTGACAATATTTTTTCGCATTTCGTATCTTTATAATTTATTATAAAGAAATCAAAACAAACCGTTCTAAAATAAAAACTTAGAACAATAGAGGTTTTCTACTAGTTTGTCTCTAAAAGAAAAACAAACTAATTGCATCTTTTATAAGCGAATTTAAGACATGGGTGCAACTCCCATCATCTCCACCAAACTAAACAAAACAAAACACATTTCTTTCCCGAGTGGGTTTTATAAATTTAGTTTACTAAATACTAATATTAAAAAGTGAGCACAAAAAGATATAGAATTAATGAAGAAATTAGGGCACAAAAAGTAATCGTAATAGACGAAACTGGGGTAAATATAGGAGAAATGCCCACAAGAGAAGCTATATTAAAAGCTGAGGCTGTTGAACTTGACTTAGTAGAAGTTTCACCTCTTGCTAACCCACCTGTTTGCAAAATTCTAAATTTTAATCAATTTAGATACAAAGAACAACAAAAAGTAAAAGCTCAACAAAAAGCTACAAGTAAAGTTGTTATAAAAGGAATTAAGCTTTCACCAAATATTGGTAAACATGATCTAGAAACAAAAGCTAATCAATCATTAAAATTCTTTTCTAAAGGTTACAAAATCAGAATAGAGATGCAATTAAGAGGAAGAGAATTACAATATCAAAATATAGCAAAAGATGTCATTAACGGATTTATAACAAGTCTTAATATAGACAAAGACCAAAATAATGTTATAATAGAGGACCCGTTAAAGTTTAAAAACAATAAACTAAGTTGTACAATATCATATAAAAAATAATATTATGCCTAAATTAAAGTCAAACAAAAAACTATCTAAAAGATTTACACTTACCCCAACAGGAAAAGTAAAAAGCAGAAAACCTGGACAAAGTCATTTTAATGGTAGAAATACAGGTAAAGAAAGTAGAAACAAAAGAAGAGATACATCTTTTAATGAAGATGTAGATTCAACAAAAACATTAAAAGTATATTTAAATATCAAAAAATAAAATACAAGATTTAACCAAAATAGGTTTTCATAAATAATAAATAACATTTTAAAGCAATGAGAGTTAAAAGAGGAATGCATCATTTAAAAAGAAGAAAGAATATATTAGCAAGAGTAAAAGGATTCCAATATGGAAGAAAAAACCTTATTTCTTATGCTAAAACAGCTATATTACACGCTGGAGTTCAATCTTTCAAAGGAAGAAAAGAAAAGAAAAGAACTAATAAAGCTCTTTGGAATATACTTATCAACAATGGATTAAAAATAGTAAACCCTGATTATAGCTATTCTAAATTCATGAATAAAGTAAGAAAATCTGGTTCTCTTTTAGATAGAAAAGTATTATCTCAATTATCAAAAGAAAATCATGTCATATTTGCAAAAGTTGCAGAAAAAATGATGGCATGATAAAAAATCTCAGAAATTAATCTGAGATTTTTTATTTATAAATTATTTTAATAAATCTTCATAAACTTTTTTCTCTTTAACAGACAAATGTTTTGGTGTTACAACTTTAACAGTAACCAAATGATCACCATGACTATTACTTTCTAATTTTTTAACACCTTGATCATCAAGTTTTATAATAGTTCCGGATTGAATTCCAGATGGAATTTTTAAAGAAAACTTACCATTTATTGTTTCAATATCTTTCTTACAACCAAGAGCAGCTTCAGGAAAAGAAACTTCTATGTTAGTTAAAATATCATACCCTTCTCTTTTAAATAATTTGTGAGATTTTACTCTAATATTTATATAAAGATCACCATTACCACCACCATTTTGGCCAACATTTCCTTCATCAGAAAGTCTTAATGTTTGATTATTATCTATGCCAGATGGAACATTTACCTTTACATCACTAGAAGAAGTAACAATTCCATCTCCATCACAATGAGTACATTTCTTTTCAAACATTTTTCCACTACCTCCACAACTTTCACAAGTAATTTGAGTCCTCATTTGACCAAAAAAACTTGTAACAATCCTATCAACAGTACCTCTTCCAGAACAAGTACTACAAGTATTAATCTTAGTTCCAGGCTCATTACCGGCCCCACCACAATGTTTACATTTTTCTATTCTTTTTAAAGAAATCTCTTTTGTTGTACCAAAAACAGCTTCCATAAAATCAACATCTAAAGAAATTTCTATATCAGTACCCTTTTTTGATCTAGTTTTAGAAGATGAAGATGATCTTCTAGATCCTCCGCCAAAAAATTCACCAAATATATCTCCCAAATCAAAATCTTGAGAAAAACCACCCTGTCCATTAAAACCACTAAAACCTCCGAAACCTTGCCCACTTTGACCACCTCCAAAACCACCCATATTTTCAAAGCCAGACCCAAACTGATCGTATTGAGCGCGTTTATTTTTATCAGAAAGAGTTTGATAAGCTTCATTTATTTCTTTAAATTTAGAATCATCACCACCACTTTTATCTGGATGATGTTGATGTGCTAATTTTCTAAAAGCTTTTTTAATATCTTCATCAGTTGCTGATTTTTCAACACCCAAAATTTTATAATAATCTTTACTCATAAATTAATTTAATTTAATAATTCTATAAATTCATTAATATCAGCCAATTTATTTTTATCAGCAATATATTTTTGTTGTTTTTTAATTTCTTCCCTAAACTTCAACATAAAAGCATTTTTTAAGGTTTTCAATTGAGAAGAGTAATCATCTCCCTGTTGATCTAATAAATATTTTTTTATTATTAATTTTATTCCAGTTAACAATTCTTCTTTATCAATATATAAACAAAATATTGGATATTTTTCTTTTATTTTATTATATTCAATATCAATATAATCAACACCATCTATATTAATTTTTTTTGGGATAAACATAGGGAAAGCTCCACCAAACCTATTTCTTTTTTCTATAATTTCGTCTTTTTCATCTAATCTATCAACACCATATTGCACAAGTTCATCAAAAGCAAACATAACTTTATTTGTATCAGTGTTAAATATAACATTATCAACACCAGATATATAATCGTCAGATAAAGAACTTCTTGAAGTTAAATATTTATTCTCTCCTAAAAATTCATTCAAAACACAAGTTTTAAATATTTCAAATAATTCTGGGTTTGTTATATTTTTTTTATCATTTTTAAATTGTTCATGAAGTTCTTGTGTTTTTTGCTTTATTTTAACACCATCTTCCCCAAATTTTTCATAATCAACAATAATCCTAAAATCATCATCAATAAATTTATTTAAATTAGAAAAATTATTTTTTAGCTGTCTTTTTAAAATGATATTTAAACATTGCAATAAAATAGCTCTAGAATTATTATTTAACTCAGTAATAGAATCAATTTGTTCTAAAGTTATATAGAATGGATCATTTTTATTATCTCCAAATTTTTGAACTACAGAAAGTCTATCAAAAAATTTTTTAGCACTCACAATAGCAACTTCAGGTAAATCTTTTTGGTCTAAATTTCTTATTTTATTTTCAGCTTCTTTTTTTATTTTTTCATTACTGTGGTTAATATTAAAAATAATATTAGAAATAACATTATTTTCATAACCAAATTTATCTGAAAGTAAATCTCTAAACAATTCAAAATTTATTTTTTTTTCCATAGGAGAACTAACATAATCAGGAATACCACCAAGTAAATCTTTCATAATATTAGAAACAATTAATTATATAATGAATATTCTACCAAACAAACAGGAATAACTAAATTATTATTCCTGTCTATTGAAAGACTATTTATAAATTTAAAAAATTAAATTAAAAACTACTTCTTTTCTTCAAACTCTCCGTTAACGGTTTCTTGTTCTTCAGCTTTTGGAGCTTCTTGTGAAGCTTCAGGATTACCTTGAGGTTGAGCTTGTTGTTGATTTTGATACATTTTTGTACCAATCTTTTGGGCTTCTTCAGATAATGCACTTACCTCTTTTTTAATCTCATCATGAGTTGCATCCGTTTTGGCCAAGATATCTTTAAGGTTTTTAATCCTTCCTTCAAGATTTGTTTTATCATCAGCTGTAAATTTAGCATCATTTTCTTTCATCATTTTTTCTGTTTGATAAATCAATGATTCTCCTTCGTTTCTAATTTCAATAATCTCTTTTTTCTTTTTATCTTCTTCAGCATGTAATTCTGCTTCATGAGCCATTTTTTCAACTTCTTCCTTTGAAAGAGTTGTAGAAGCTGTAATTGTAATATGTTGTTCTTTATTTGTAGCCTTATCTTTAGCTTTTACATTTAAAATACCGTTTGCATCAAGATCAAAAGTTACCTCAATTTGAGGAACTCCTCTTGGAGCAGACATAATACCATCTAAAGTAAATCTACCAAGTGTTTTATTGTCAGCAGCCATTTCTCTCTCACCTTGCAAAACATGAATTTCAACAGATGGTTGATTATCAACAGCCGTAGAAAACACTTGAGATTTAGAAGTTGGTATAGTTGTATTTCTTGCTATTAATGGAGTTCTTATCCCACCCATAGTCTCAATTCCAAGAGTTAATGGAGTAACATCAAGAAGCAAAACATCTTTAACATCACCTTGTAAAACTCCAGCTTGTACAGCGGCACCAGCAGCAACCACCTCATCAGGGTTAACAGTAGCATTAGCTTTTTTGCCAAAATAATCTTCTACGAATTTAATCATAGCAGGCATTCTAGTTTGTCCTCCAACAAGAACAATTTGAGCAATATCAGATTTAGAAACACCAGAATCTCTTAAAGCATTTTCAACAGGAGCTTTTGTCCTTTCAATAAAAGGAGAAGCTATCTCTTCAAGTTTAGCTCTTGTAAGTCTCATTTCCATATGTTCTGGACCAGCAGATGTATTTGTAATAAATGGTAATGAAATTTGAGATTCAAGAGAAGAAGAAAGCTCAATTTTAGATTTTTCAGCAGCTTCTTTTAATCTTTGAACAGCCATTTGATCATTTGATAAATCAACGCCTTTTTCTTTTTTAAATTCAGCTATTAAATAATTTATAATAGCATTATCAAGATCATCGCCACCAAGATGTGTATCTCCATTAGTAGCTTTAACTTCTACTGATAATTCTCCATCAACTTCATCAACTTCAAGAACAGAAACATCAAAAGTACCACCACCAAAATCATAAATTAAAATTTTCTCATTTTTATTCTTATTAAAACCATATGCCAAAGCTGCAGCTGTAGGTTCATTAATAATTCTCTTAACTTCAAGACCAGCAATTTGACCAGCATTTTTTGTGGCTTGTCTTTGTGAATCATCAAAATAAGCAGGAACAGTGATAACAGCTTCTGTTATTTTTTCACCAAGTTTAGCTTCTGCATCTTCTTTTAATTTTCTCAAAACCATAGCAGATATTTCTTCTGAAGCATATTCCTTACCATTCATAACAACTTTTATAGAATCATTTGGTCCTTGTTTTATTTCATAAGGGAGCAATGCTTTATCACGAGTCACTGATGCATCTGAATATTTTCTACCAATAAGTCTTTTTACAGAATAAAGAGTATTTTTAGGATTAGTCACCGATTGTCTTTTTGCAACTTGCCCAACTATTCTTTCTCCTGTTTTTGTTTCAGCAACAACAGAAGGAGTAGTTCTAGCACCTTCTTTATTTTCCAAAATAGTATATTTACCACCCTCTATTATAGCCATACATGAATTTGTTGTACCTAAATCGATACCAAGAATCTTTCCCATATATTTTTTATGTTTAATTAATTTTTAATTTAAATTTAAATAATATTTTATTTTATTTTATTTTTACTTCAATTTTTTTAGACTTCGCTTCATTTTTCTTCGGAACAGATATTTTTAAAACTCCATTAGTATAAGTAGCTTGAGCCTTTTCACTATCAACTTCACTTGGTAATGCAATTTTTCTAGAAAAAGCACTTCTTCTTATTTCTTTTTTATAATAATTTTTCTCATCAATTTCAGTTTTCTTTTCAACATTACCACTTACACAAAGTAATCCATTTTCTATTTCTATATTTACATCTTTTGGATCAACACCAGACAAAGCAACATCAACATAAACATTATCTTTGTCATCGTAAACATCCATAGGTGGCATCATAGGAATAGATCTTGAAGCCATAGGAATAAATTTATCATCATTAAAAAAATTATCCCAAAGATTCTCTACTTCATTAAAAGGATTATATTTTATAATAGACATAATAATAGTTCCTTTATACGTAAATTAAATCAATTCACGTATTTATTAGATTAATTAAATATTTCAAATTTTTAAATTTATTTTATTTTATTCACAACTACTCTCGCATGTTGCACTATTCTATCACCCATTTTAAAACCTGGACTTATCTCCCTCAGAACAATATCTTCCTTTTTTGATTTATCCTGATCAGTAGATATAGCTTCCATGGTATTATGATCAAAAACTTCACCTAAAACATTAAATTCTTCCAAACCAAATTGGCCAAATCTTTCTTTAAACTGGGTTGTTATCATAATAACTCCTTTTACCCAACCAAGTTCCTTTTGATTTTCTGGAATAAAACTTTCCGCCTGTTTTAAATTATTGTAAATATCCAAAAATTCAGATATTACATTGAAATTAGCCATTTTTCTAAATTCTTGTTTATCGTCTTCACTTCTTTTTTTATAATTATCAAGGTCTGCAAGAGCTCTTAATGCCATATCTTTATAATCTATATTAACTTCCTTTATTGCTTCTTCTTTTTTTTTATTTTCTTCTTCCGCTATAATTTCTTGCGAAAGCGGATCTTCAACTTTTTCTTCTTCATTCATATTTTTAAATTCTTAAATTCTTAAATTTTAAAATTGTTTTTAATATAATTTAAACAATTTAACACTCTTGCATAATTCATTCTAATTGGTCCAATAACAGACATAATATATCCATTATTAAATTTTATTATTACAGACCCGCAAAATTCAGAAAAAGGGTTATCTAAACCTATATTAATATTTATATCGTTTTTTAGATGATCAAAAATAAAAGAATGTTTTTCATCTAAATGATCAAGTAAAGACGTAAAATCAGACAGACAAACAAAATCTTTTTTAAATTCAGTTTGTGTAAAAAGACCAGAAATACCAGTAAAATAAATATCATTTTTAGAAAAAGATATTATTATAGCTAAATTTAACATTTCAGCTAATTTTTTAGCTATTTTTTTATAGTACTCTCTTGGATTTTCATCTTGCACTTCAGCCAACAAAACCTCATCTGAAGAAGATATTTTAGTGTTTAGTAAAAAATTATTAACATAAAACACATAAGCTTCTTCTGTGGGGATTCTACCAGCAGAAATATGCGGTTGAATTAAATACCCAAAAGATTCAAGTTCAGCCATCTCGTTACGTATAGTAGCTGAACTAAGATCTAATCTTTCTGTTATTTGTTTAGAACCAACCGGAATACTTGTATCTATATAATTTTCTATAATTATTTTTAATAATTCCCGTTGTCTATTTGTTAAATTTTTCATAAATAAATACTTACCTAAATATTATTTTACTATTAGCACTCTAAAGTGTCAAGTGCTAATTATTAACAGAAATAAAAAATCTCAGGAAACCCCAAGATTTTTAGCATAATTACTAGCACATAAGAAATTTTAAAGAATTTTTTTGATTTTAAATTTCATAATAGTCCCAGATGGTCCCTTAAACTCAGCTTCATCTCCAGCCTTTTTCCCTAAAAATACCATACCAAGTGGAGATTCATTAGAAATTTTAAATGTAGCAGGGTCAGCTTCAGTTGATCCAACTAAATAATAAGTATTTTCTTTTCCGTTTAGTTCAACTACAAATTTAGAACCTATTTGTATTTTATTTATTCCTTTATCAGCTTTAACAACTTCAACGGTGAGAATAATATCTTCCAATTCTCTTATTTTTGCTTCATTATCATTTTGAGCTTCTCTTGCTTCAGTATAGGCAGCATTTTCAGATAAATCACCAAAATCTTTAGCAATTTTAATCCTGTCAGAAATCTCTTTCCTTAAATCAATTTTTCTATATTCTAAATCTTTTTTAATTTCATCATATCCTTCTTGAGATACATAATGTTTCTGTATTCCTTGCATAATTTTTTTACCTTTCTTTTAAATATCTTGTAATAATAAAAAACCAATATTCTTGGTTCGATATAAAAAATATACCATAGGAGATAAAAGATGTAAAGACTAGACATGAAATTTACCTTATGTTAGATGAATAATATTTTAAATTAAAAACTGAAAAAACCAAAAACCAAAACAAATTCAAATTTTAAAAACCAAATTTTAAAACTAGAAATATTTTCGTTTTGTTTTGGTTCTTGATTTTTTCAGTTTTGGTTTTTTATTATTGACTTCGGCTCAAAAACATAGTACAATGTTAATTAATATTTAAATTATTAATTAACTGATATTCATGTTAACAATCAGACTACAAAGAATTGGTAAGAAAAGTCAACCTTCATACAGATTGATTATTTCAGAGAAATCTAAGGCTACAAACTCATCAGTTTTAGAATACTTAGGTCATTATCATCCTGCAAGTAAAGATAAAAAAGTTGAATTAAATAAAGAAAGAATTCAATTTTGGATATCAAAAGGAGCTGGGACATCAGAAACAGTAAATAACATCCTAGTTAAAAATGGAGTTATAGAAGGAAAAAAAGTTAAAACTTTCTACATTCCTACAAAAGTAAAAAAAGCAAAAGAAGAAACAAAGAAAAAGGCTGAAGCTGAAGCTAAAAAAGCAAAAGAAGCAAAAGAAGCCGAAGAAGCTGCAAAACCAGCTACAGAATCTACAGAAAATCCTCAAGCTTAACTTAAATATAGACAACTACAAATAGATTAGTGGAAGCTAAAAGTGATTTTTTTAAAAGGTCGGCCAAAACCAAAAATAATCGCTTTCAGCTATACACTAATCTATTATTTATTTAACTAATTTTAATAAAAGTTCTTAATAAAATATTATAAGAACGATAAGGAATAAAAATATGTCAGATCAAAAAGATTTAGAATTTGTTGATTTCATCGTTAAGTCAATAGTACAATTCCCAGATGATATAAAGTTGGAAAGAACAATTGATGAAATGGGTGTGTTAATTACATTAAATTTAAACCCAGAAGACATGGGACAAATTATTGGTAGAAAAGGCCAAACAGCTAGAGCTATCAGAACTTTGTTAAAAATTGTTGGTGCAAAAAACAATGCTAGAGTTAATCTAAAAATTGTTGAACCAGAAGGTTCAAGACCAAGATATGAAGATAGAGACGCTTACGAAGAAAAAGCTCCTTCAACAGAAGGAATCGAAAACTTCACAATCTAATATTATTTAGAACTAAAAAATACTGAGTTAAATCAGTATTTTTTGTTTTATCTTAAAACAAAGTAGCTTGTTTAGTTTTCATAAGATAATTCGGTATCTTAAAAGAAGTAAACTCAGGATAAACACTCTTCCCTTCTAAAAGTCTATGCATAGACTCAGTCTCATATTTAGCACCATTTAAAGCATTATGTGGTTCTGGTTCTCTTGGAAGACCACAATATTCAAGAACTTTATTTAGACTAATTCCACTAGTACCATACATCATTGGTATCTCTATATTCTTAGCCATCATATCTAAATAACAAGTTGTATGAATATCAATAGATCTAAAACCAAATTGCCAATAAATATTATATCGTTTACAAGATTGCTCCAAAAAACCAAAATCAAATCCAGCATTATGAGCAATGATAGTCTTGTTATAAAAACTTGAACACCAATTCAAAAATTCTTTCATCACTTGTTCTAAAGTTTTTTTATTCGGGTCTCTTATTTCATCCATAGAAAAACCATTCACCCTCATAGCAGTAAGATCAATTTCAGCTCCTTCGAAAATCTGACATTCTCTATAAAAAGTATTAGAAGGATTTTCAAATTCAACAGCCCCAATACTAACTATACAATGTTTATAAGGATTCGTACCAGTAGTTTCAACATCAACAACTATCATATTTTTATAATTTAAATAATTATTTCTATTAGTATTCCACTAGAAACACTCGTACGTTCCATTATAGTTTAAATAAATCAAAAATAAAAGAGATATGGATTTTACAATATTTTGTAACCACATAATTTAATAGTTTATAAACAATAATAAAATTAGCTAAATATGATCATATTATAAAAATTTGGCAAATTAATAGTTTAACCTATATAATTAACAATATAAATATTAGACAATAAAATGAAATTTGATATATTAACAATTTTTCCAAACATATTTGATTCATATTTTAATGAAAGCATCATTAAACGCGCTCAAAAAGAAAAAATTATAAAAATAAAGATCCACAACATTAGAGACAACACAACAGATAGCCACAGAACCGTTGACGACACTCCTTATGGTGGTGGACCAGGGATGCTTATGAAAATAGAGCCCATATATAAAACTCTCAAAAAAATAAAACTCTCAAAAAATAGCAAAATAATTCTATTCACACCAACCGGAGAAAAATACAATCAAAAACTAGCAAAAGAATTTTCAAAACTAGACCAAATAGTCATGATAAATGGACATTATGAAGGAATAGATTCAAGAATAGATGAATTTATAGATAAAAAAATATCAATTGGAGATTATGTATTAACAAACGGTAATATTCCAGCAATGATACTCGTAGATTCAATAACAAGACTATTGCCAGGCGTACTTGGAAATGAAGAAAGTTTCAAACAAGATTCTTTTTATGACAATAATGACACAGAATATCCACAATACACAAAACCAGAAATATTTAAATTTAAAAAAAATGGAAAAACGATAGAATTAAAAATTCCAGAAATATTAAAATCTGGCAATCATAAACTAATAAAAGATTGGCAAGAAAAGAATAAGACAAAAAAATAAAAAATGTAGATAATAAACATCTACATTTTTTATTTTAATTTATTCTAAATTTTCGGCAAATTCATCTTTTAATATATCAAAAACTGAGACATCTTGTTCTGGTTCATTTTTTTTAACATCCACTAAAACGTTACCACTTTCTTGTGTAGATGTAATATTTTGCGTCACAGCATTTTTATTCAATCCAAATTTTTTCATCATTCTATCTCTCTTTAAAGGATCAACATGATTCAATAAACCATTTTTTTTAACAACTTCTATAATATCTGGTTTAGGTTCATCGTCATTTAAAATATCCAAAACAGAAACATCCTTGTCTGTCGTAGCTTCAGCAGAGGCTGATTTTTTAACATCCATTAAAACATTGTTGGATTTATTATTTCCTACAGGCATTACATCAGAATGCCCATCCATTTTCTCCTCACACATTTCCACAACAGCAATTTCTAATGGTAATTGGATAATATCACAATTTTTTATATCTAATTTAACTTGAATTAATTTTTTAATAACTATAGATAATCTACTAAAATCGAGTTCTTTTGATGTTTTCTCTATAGAATTTTTTATATCGCTATTTAAATTCTTCCAATTTTCCATACAATCAGGGTTGTATTTGTAAATCAAAATTTTTCTAAATATTTCTATAAGATCTAAAACATAATCATCAAAATTTGATTGTGTTTCTATAACTTCAGAAATTATATTAAAACAAGATTTTATATCCCTAGAAGAAATACTTGCAACAAAATTTAAAATAAAATCCTGATCCGTTTTATTTACTATATAAGTTATATCTTCTTTGTTTATAGTTTTTTGATTTAAAGAAGATAATATCTGACCAAGCAAACTCTCAGCATCTCTAAAACCACCAGTAGATTTTTCAGCAACATGTAAAAGAACATCATTTGAAACATCTATTCCTTCTTTCTCACAAATCAATTTTAAATCAGCAATAATTTCTTCATTAGTAGCCTTTTTGAATTTAAAAATCTGACACCTAGAAAGAATAGTATCTAATATTTTATTAATTTCTGTAGTAGCAAGAATAAAAATAACTCTTTCAGGAGGTTCTTCTAATGTCTTTAATAAAGCATTAAAAGCTTGCTTAGACAACATATGAACTTCATCTATAATAAAAATTTTATAAGAACCAACAGAAGCAGGAATTCTTGTAAGTTTTCTAAGTTCTCTAACATCATCAACACCAGTATTAGAAGCAGCATCAATTTCAATAAGTTCCATACTACTTCCACCATCAATAGCCAAACAAGAATCACAAGCACAACAAGGTTCAATATCATTAGGTTTTCTATTTTTACAATTCAAAGTTTTAGCAAAAAGCCTAGCAGTTGTAGTTTTACCAATACCCCTAGAACCAGCAAAAATATAAGCATGAGCAAGTTTATTGTTCAAAATTTCATTCTTTAAAGTGTTTTTTATATTTTCTTGGCCAAAAACCTCAGACCACAATTTAGGACGATATTTACGATATAATGTAGACATAATAATAGCAATTAACTTGATTACTTTATATTAAATTATAGCATAAAAACTAATAATAATGTTTTCGTTCATTTGTGAAGCTCATGTGATATCTTAATTGGGCGAAACACCATGAAAAGAAAACATTATTATTAGTTTTTTTATCAATAATTATAACTTTTAGATTTCCACAGTTGATGCATTAAAATTAGTAGCCAAATTCTTAAATGAAGTAGTTTGACCATTAAAATATAATCCAATAACTCCACAGGCACCATTTCTATGTTTAGCAATATGAATTTCTGCAACATTTTTTTCATCAGGCATAATTTCTTCCGGTCTATAATTTTTATCAGCAGCTTTTCTATAAATAAACATAACAATATCAGCATCTTGCTCAATAGATCCAGACTCTCTCAAATGAGAAAGTTTTGGAATAGCTGGTTTTGACATCTCAACAGCACGCGATAACTGAGACAAGGCAATGACAGGAATATCAAGTTCTTTTGCAAGTTGTTTCAAAGATCTAGATATTAAAGAAATTTCATTATTTCTATTATCAGAACCACCATCAGCAATAAGTTGCAAATAATCAATAACAATCATATCTAATCCCTGTTCAGATTTAAGTCTTCTACATTTAGTTCTAATTTGCATAACAGTCAAAGTACCAGAATCATCAATATAAATATTAGCATCCGATAAAGAATTAATAGCATGACCTATTTTTTCAAAATCATTATCATGAGATTGATCAGAAAGATTACCAGTTCTAAGTTTCCAAAGATCAACACCAGATTCAGCAGAGATAAGTTTATCAGTCAATTGCTCTTTACTCATTTCAAGAGAAAAAAGAGCAACTTTAGCCTTACCTTGTATAGCAGCATTACGAACAATATCCATAGCAAAAGAAGTCTTACCAACAGAAGGACGAGCAGCAAGAATAATAAGATCAGATTTTTGAAAACCAGAAAGAGTATGGTCTAAATCATTAAAACCGCTCGTCAATCCTCTTAGCTGCCCTTTATTTTGACTTAAAGAGTCAATTCTCTCAAAAGATTCATTTAAAACATTTCTAAGCGGAGTAAAAGAATCCGTTTTCAAATCTTTTGCAACACCAAAAATTTCCCTTTCAGCAGTATCCAATATTTCTTCAATCTCCATATCTTCATGATATGCAAGTTCATTAATCTCGGCAGATTTCGTAATAAGCCTTCTTAGTGTAGCTTTTTTTGAAATAATTTTTGCATAAGAAACAGAATGAGCAGAAGTTACATTTTTTTCGGCCAAATCAATAATAGCAGATCTACCACCAACCATATCAAGCTGTTTTCTCTCGTCTAAAATATTAATAACATTAACAATATCAGTAGGCTGTCTCTTTTCATAAAGAGTGTTAATAGCATCATAAATAAGACCATGAGAAGATGAATAAAAATCATTAGCATCAAGCACATCAGCAACTTCAACAATAGCATCTTTATCAACAAGCAAAGCCCCAAGCAAACTTTTTTCAGCATCCAAATTCTGTGGTGGAAGAAAAGATTTATCAGCCATAAAAAATATTAAAAAGTAAAATATAGAAACATTTAAAAGTAAAATATAGAAACATTTAAAAACTTTTGCATATTTTAATATTTTTATATTTCAACTTTTGTTAAATCCCATTCTACACAACTATTTAAAATAAAAAAACACATAACATGTTATTAATGTGTTAAAAATATCAAAAAACCTTTAAAGTTAAAGAAATAAAAAAATTCCAGTCGCTCTCCCCTCCCATTCAAGGTTAGAGCGGCTGGAATTGAGAACCATCAGCGCTGGTTCTCTTCGGCCCTTTCTCGGCAGGCCGCACGAATGGCCTGGCTTGCCGTTTCGGCCTCCACGTTTATCGTGGAGCCATTCGGGAAGCTGACGAGCCACAATTTTCCGCCAACATTCTTCACTGCCATAATTCCTCCTAAAAATGAGAAGTTTTGATTTTGGTTTCGATTACTCTACTCCCATCTTCTCATGTTTATATGTTATCATATTTTTGACATTTTGTCAATAAAATGACAAACAATCTATTATCGTTAATACCTTCTTCTATTCTTTACTAAACACAACATTTAATATATAATTTCTCTATAAGTTTTTAATTTTCAACCTAGGAGTATAGTTTAATGGTAGAACAAAGGTCTCCAAAACCTTTGGTGTGGGTTCGATTCCTACTACTCCTGCCATCATCCGCCTTAGTCTTGACGAAGGCGGACTTTTATTTTATACAAATTATATTGCCTAAAACCATTTTTAGAGATAATATCAAGTTAACTAGATAATTAAATGATTTGAGGAGTAGATAATTAGAAAATATAAATTTTTACCTTCTCCAATAATCTATAACTCTAATTATTCAATCATCTAATTAAGATAATAAAAACAAAAATGAACCAAGAAAATTTATCACAAATTTTAGAAAATCTTTTGCTAATAAAAAAACAAGTAGAAGAAACAATAAACTTAATTAATATAGAGCCAGAAAAATCTAATGAAATATTAAACAAATTCAAAAACATTGATACTTCAGAATATTTTGAAGAGGATAGTAAAATAATAGAAGGTGTATTCAACGGAGAAATTATGATAGGGCCAGATTCCAAACAATACAGTATCCCAGCAAATTACATATCAAAATCAAAAATAGTAGAAGGAGATAAAATGAAATTAACTATCAAAAAAGATGGTACTTTTGTATATAAACAAATAGAACAAATAGATAGAACAAGATTAATAGGAACATTAATAAAAGATGAAATAAACAAAGGATTTGCAGTATTAGCAGAAGGAACAGTTTATAGAGTACAAAAAGCTTCAGTAACCTATTACAAAGGAGAAATTGGAGATGAAGTAGTTGTAATAGTGCCAACAAATAAAAATAGCACATGGGTAGCAATAGAAAACATAACAAAACCTGCTACTAACTTAAGTGCGACAGAAACTTCTACCATCTTAACAAATAAAATATCTACTCCAACAAAAGAAACCATAGAACCACAAATACTCAATTTATCATCAAATCACATAACACCAATATCACTGGAAGAAATAATATAATTTAAAAACTGAAATTTAAAATTGTTTTAAATTTTTCAGTTTTTCAGTTTTAAATTTAAATGTTATAATACCCACCAACTAGTAAATTTTGTACTAGAACATTAATAAATTATTTTCTAAACATATGTCACTATTCTCACAATTAAAACAAGTAACCGATCTAAAAGATCAGGCCAAAAAATTGCAAAAAGAATTAGAATTAGAAGTTATAGATGTAGAAAAATCAGGAATAAAAATAACAATAAACGGAAATCAAGAAATAAAAAAAGTTGAAATAATGGATCAAAATCTTTTAACAAACAAAGAAAAATTAGAAAACGCAACAAGAGATTCAATAAACGAAGCCATAAAAAAAGTACAAATGGTAATGGCAAAAAAAATGCAATCAATGGGAGGACTTAACATACCAGGCTTAAATTAATTATACTACAACAGTGTTTCCAGAAAAACTTCAAAATTTAATAGATATAATCCATACCTTCCCTACTATCGGACAAAAAACCGCAGAGAAGATATCTTTTGATTTATTAAACAGAACAGAAGAAGAATTAAAAAAAATAAGTACAGCCATAATAGAAATAAAAGATATAAAATTATGTAAAGCATGTTTTAATATATCAGAAAACGATTATTGCGATATATGTTTAAATAAAAATAGAGATTCAAGCATTATATGTGTTGTCTCACAAATAAAAGATATATCAAACATAGAAAAAACAAATAAATTCAAGGGAAAATATCATGTGCTTCACGGATTAATAGATACATTAAATGGAATAACTCCCGACAAAATTAAAATTCAAGAACTTATAGAAAGAATATCAAAAAACAAAGATAAAATAAGAGAAGTTATATTTGGAATAGATCCAAAAATAGAAGGAGAATCAACAATTATATACATATCAAAACTACTAAAACCTTTAAACATAAAAATGACAAGATTTGCCAGAGGTTTGCCAATTGGATCAGAAATAGAATATGCAGATCAAATAACATTAGGCGATTCTATATCAGGAAGAATGGAGTTATAGCCATTCTTTTTTATAAATTAAAAAATAAAAAAGACGAGATGTAGAATCTCGTCCACTGTTAAAAAGATTTTTTACTTTTTAACAAGTGGTAGCAGCTTAGCAACAAGCTTGCCAGTAGCAATATACCTATTATCTTTTTTTAATTCAAAATATTTGGCTTTAATAAAATAATCCATAATAATTCTAATATCTTTGGGGAAACTACCAGAAAAATCATCAAAACTTTCAAAAAAACCACAAGCTTCAAGCTCATATTTATTGAAACTTGATAAGAAATTTTTATCAATTTCTATCAAATATTCAACAAATCTCACCATGACCAATTCAAATTCAAATTTTCCAAAAATACCCAAAAAACCATCTTTATAGTTTATTAGGCGTGGATCAAGACTACAATCAATAATCATAATAATTGCACCTCCCTATATTGCAACATATAATATACAACCATCAAGCAAAATAGTAAATAGTAATATAAAAAATAATTCGATTTCTCGAATTATTTTTATATTATGCAACAATTTTATCAACAATAACTTCAGTGAAGGCTTGTCTATGATTTTTTTCTTTATTAAAATGAGTTTTACTTTTAAACTTAATAGTTCTAACTTTTTCATGTCTATCTTGTTTCAAAATAGTAGCTTCTACCTTAGCACCAGAAACAGTAGGATTTCCAATCTTTAAATCAGATCCATCTTCTTTTGAAGTAAGTAAAACAGAATCAAAAGTATATTTATCTCCAACATTAACTTCTAGTTTTTCAATTTTCACTTTAGAACCTTCAGAAACTTTATATTGTTTACCGCCAGTTTTAATAATAGCTATCATGTTTTTATATTATTCTTTATTAACTTATAGTAATTCACCACAGGAAAAGAGATGTTTTACTTTATAATATGAGAATTATAGCAAAATAAATCTTAATTGTCAAAAAGAATTATTCCCAATTGTAAAGAAAACACAAATATTATATATTCATCTATAATAGTAATAATAATTTATTATTAATTTAATTTAGAGTCTGTAAAATTTATTTAAATTTTCATGTTAAAAATTAAAAAAAATTCGTAGTTTAAATTTCAAAACAGCCTTGAGCAGTTTAAGGTTCAGAATAGAATTTTTGAAATTTTTAATATAGAAAATTAAGATATTTTACTCACGAAAAATTAAATTAATATAACGATTATAATAATTATTTCTACATGAACAAAAAAACAACGAAAATTATAATAATTTCATGTCTATCAATATTAATGCTAATATTTGCCATATTTATTTCCATAAAACTAGCTAATGCAAAAAATTTATTAATAAAAAGCTACCTAAACAATCAATCAGAAATCATAAAAGACAGAAATAATATAATTTTAAAAATAAAAGAAAATAATCGTGGAGATTATTCCGAAAACATAAACTTTTTACCAAAAGAATTCACAAAAGCTTTAATAAAAAAAGAAGATAAAACATTTTATTTTCATCCAGGAATAAACATAAAATCAACAATCAGAGCATTTTTTGATTATTTTATAATTCACAAGAAAACAGCATCTAGTACAATAACCCAACAATTAGCAAAAATATTATTATCACAAGAAAACAAGAGAACGCTTAATAATAAAATAAAAGAATTATTTTATACATTCAGCCTTGAAGCATATCTTCCTAAAACACAAATATTACAAATGTATGAAAATAGTATATATTTCGGAAATAAAGTAGAAGGGATAAAATTAGCCAGTACTTATTATTTCAATACTACACCAGAATTATTAAATAAAGATCAAATAAATTCCCTACTTGAAACAATGCCAAATCCAGCAAGCTTTAATCCATTTGCACAAAATAGCAATTCAAAAGAAGTATTAAAATTAAAATCAAATTTCAAAAAATATATAAATAATAATAATTATTTTGAAATAAGCAATCTAATGGATAATGCGTCTTATAATGGTTTGCCTTGGCAAACCACAACAACAACTACAATAGATTCCGCATTAACAGATAAATTAAGAGAAATTTTAAAAAGAAATTTAGAAAATTTATCAACAAAAAAAGCAACAAATGGTGCAATAATGGTTTTAAAATACCCAGAAAATGAAGTTTTATCAATAGTTGGATCTCCAGACCCAACAAATACAGAGAATGGGTCTCAAATAAACATGGCAACACAATCAAGACCAATAGGATCAACCATAAAACCATTTATATATGTAAAAGGTTTTGAAAAAAATTTAAGACCATACACAACAGTTGAAGATAAAGAGTATAAATATCTAATAAATGATAATTTTGCGTTTTATCCAAAAAATTATGATTATCAATATAGGGGTTTAGTAAATTTACATTATTCCCTATCAAATAGTCTTAACGTGCCAACTGTAAAAGTTTTAGAATATTATGGAATAGACAACTTTTATAATTTACTAACAAAAGATTTAGAATTCAAACCAACTCAAAATATATCAAATTACGAACTAGGAATTGCTCTAGGTGGTTTTGAAATGGATTTAATGACATTATCTTATTATTTTTCAATATTTAGTCAAAATGGAAATTTATTACCATTAAAATTATTTCAAAATAATTCAATAAATCTAAGTTCAACAAATTTTGATCAAAACAAAAAAATATCAGAAGAAAAATATATAGAATTAATAAATAAAATATTAAGTGATAGAAAAACCGGCGTGGATCAATTCGGATCATCAAGTGACCTCAATTTAGATGGAGCTGATTATGCTGTAAAAACAGGTACATCAAGAGAATTTCATGATAGTTATACAATAGGATATACAAAAGATTTTCTAGTAGCAGTATGGGTGGGAAATAGTAATAATACAGCAATGGACGAAGTTTCTGGACAAACAGGCGCAGGAAGAATATGGCACGAAGCAATGAACTTACTTATAAATTCAGATTATAATAAAAACAATAAATTTGAATTTAACAACATTAAAGAATATCAAGATGGTAATAATACAGAATATGGATTAATTAACGACAACTATAATAAATATAAAAATTTATTACAAGATAATTCAATAATATCAAAACCACACAACGCTGACGAATTCCAATTAGAAACAACAACACAAATTCCATTACAATCAGAAAATATTGTAGATTGGTATATAAATAATAAATATGTAAACACATCAAAAGAATATATATTCAAACCAGAAAAAAAAGGAACATACAATATAAAAGCTATAAATAAAAACGACAATAACAAAGAAGAAAATATAAATATTTATATAAATTAAAAAATATATATTTTGACTTTTTTTAATTTTGTTATTACAATTTATATTTAAATTAATCCTGGGAGGATCAAAGTGGGTACGAATAATTATTGTGAAGACGAAGCAAAAAAAACATTTTATAAATTATTAATACAATATACAAATTTAATCCAATGGATGAGAAAAATAGGACTGAATTGCATAGGAGAAAATCTATTTATATCAATAAAAATAAAAAATTTATTAGATAAAAACAAAGAATTATATAAAGACAACGAACAAGATGACATTATATTAAGAGAACAAAAAATATCAAAACAAATAGCCTTTCTAGTTGACGGCATGATAGCAATAAATCCAAAATATTCAGAAGAAATAGAACAAATAATTTACTAATCTTGTTGGGCACAATCAAAAAGCGGCTTTTCGGCCGCTTCTTTTTATTGATTTATAACAAATTCAGATCCATCGGTTCTTCCAAAATTTTCTGGAGTATATTTTTCATAGATATAAGATGGTAAAAAACTATATTTACCAGGAATTAAAGCCCTCACATAATAATCAAATTTATAAATTCCAGGAGTTAGTGTTTGCTTGAATAAAAACAATTCATTATCTCTAATTTCTTGATAATCAGGATATAAATCTTGTTCATCTGGAGCTATATAATAATTTTGCCATTGATTATATTGATTATTTTTATTATCAATATAATTATTTTGATTTTCAGTAGTAAAAGAAAAATTTACAAGTTCAAACCCAGCAGGAATATAAGAATCAATATTCACATAATTTCTATCTTTCGGAACAACAACTTCAATTCTTCCATTTAAAACTTCCCCAACCCTTGCATCACTTACCTTATTTTCAAATTTTTTATCACTTAATCTATAAAATCCCCTATCAATAACAAATCCTTCATCTGTTTTACTAATCTGGTTTGCTGGAACATAATATTTAAGTGCAATATCATAATACAAACCAGTATTTTTATCACTTTTATTTATAGAAACAGAATTGAGTAAATCCGTTTTTAAATTAGATATTGGTACAACATTTCCATTGATTTTTTTATCATTAACTAAAATATCTATTTGATTAGTAGTGGTATTTAATGAAGAAGAAATAGAAGAAGTAAACTCCATATAAGAAATAAAAGCATTCATAACCATCTTTGTATTAACCTCATTATTCCAATATCCATCGTTGTTTTTTGATGAATTAAGCCACATAAGTAATTTATCATAAGAAACAAAATCTTTTTTCAAACTAGAAAATTCATCAACAAATAAAGCTGTATCAGAAACAGAATTTTCATATAATCTTAAAATAGGATTAACTGGCTGCAAGAAAGCCCCACGAGAATCAAATTGAATTCTATTTTCCAAAATATTATAAATTTTATCAATATTATTGTTATCTAATTTATTATTATTAATAATATCAATCAAATAAATCAATGAAAAATTTGAAGAATCTAATTCTAAAAATTTATTATTTTTCAAATACCCATTGATAATAGATGTTAAACTATCTATATTAATAAC
Organism: bacterium; assembly: GCA_021780535.1. Taxonomy (GTDB): domain Bacteria; phylum Patescibacteriota; class Patescibacteriia; order JAGPKW01; family JAGPKW01; genus JAJXYN01. The sequence continues at coordinate 32,228 of JAJXYN010000012.1, read as the reverse complement.
ATTATATTTTAAAGAATTTGATAATGAATAAGTAGTAGCAATTATAGTATTTTTATCAGAATACAAATCGCTATTATTATTTATTTTATTCAATATAGTTGATTGTAAATCTTTATAAATATCATCAGAAATTGTAATTCCACTATCTTTAAGACTAGTCAATGTATTAAAAGCATAAAGATTTAAATAATAATCAACATAATAAGAATCAGCATAATAAACAAAACCATCATATTTTCTGTAATTTTTATACAAATCAGAAAGCAAAACAGGAATAACTTCATCAATACCGTAAGAAATATTATTATATTTTATCTGATCAATATTATCTGTAAGTTTTAAATTATTTAATTTCTTCAAACTTAATACGGTCATAATTTTAGAAATAACCCCTTCTGTTGAATTATCATTTGTTTCTGATATATATTTTACAGCTGATTTAATATAAGGAAATAATGTATTACTAGCATTAACGGTAAGTTCTCCTTTTGTTTTTGAAATATTTTCTGGCAAATAAATATATTCTTTTACATTATTTTTAGAATATGAAGAAGTAGCAGTAGTCTCAAAAACATCATTAGTTTTTATATTTATACTATCAACAAAAGAATCTTCATATTTAGAATTTTTAGCAGATACTGAAAAATTAGTATTGACAATATTAAGTGTTAATGGGGCATAAACTTTAAAATAAATATTTTTACTTTCCCCATTTTTTATTTCTATTTTTAAATTTTTTTTCTGATCTTTAAATTCTAAATAACCGCTATCAAAAGCAATATCTACAATTTGATCGTTCCCTGTTTGATTAAATAGTTTAGCACCAACAAGAAATTCATCACCAATAACAACAAATCTAGGTTTTAAAGGTGTTAACATTAATTCTTTTTTTGACACGAATTCTTTGTAATTAACACCTAATTTTGTATCTTTTGTAACTCCAACTGTTTCTATTTGCCAAGTTGTAAGATTATCTGGCAATGTAAATTCCACATGAGCAAACCCATTAGCATCCGTATTTATAATAGACCCCCAAAATGCAGTATCTCTAAATTCTCCTCTTTTCTTTTTAGATAAATCTCCAGGCTCTGCTCCTGACCCACCTTTTGTAGAATTAGCAACATCAATTTCATTAAGTATGTTTTTCAAATTAGAAGATGTGGCCACATTTAATGGAAAATAATTATAAAAATATGAAACAGGATCTTTTTTAGGGTTACCCTTTAACGCAAGAACACTCATATCAACAACAGCCATAGATAATTCAGTAGAAACAGGTTTTCCATTACTATCATTGACATTAATATCACAAAAAACTTTTTCACCAGGTAAATACGTTTCTTTATTTGTTTTCAAATCAATATTTAATTCTTTATCTTTAGAATTAACTTGAAAACTTAAATTTCCATATTTTAATTCTGGTTTAGAAGAAATTAAAACAACCGATAAGTAAACATTGGGTGCATATTCTTTCTTTAAATCAAAAGAATATTCATAAATATTTTGATTAATATCAACTATTTCATAAGAATAAACCCTACCCCTTTCAATAGATATAAAAGCTTTAGCATTTTTATAAGGGGATTTAATAATTACTTTTGCTTTGTCTCCGACATTCAAATCACCAACTTTTTCAGCAGTCATGTCTAAACTTGTATCATTTGTAGGTCTTATAGAAACACTTCCACTACCATAAACATATAAATCAGTAGAAGATGAAATATTGTTACCATTATCATCTTCAAAAGTAGCAACAGCATTATATTCTCCTTCATCTTTTAAATTAAAATTAGAAGAATAATCACCTAACGAATTTGTATTAACAGTAATTTCCTTTATTAGATCATACTTTCTTTCCCAGTTATAATAATAAGAACCATCAACTTCTTTTCTTTTATTATAAATCCAAGTAACCTTATTAATTTTCAAATCAATATTATTAAGAGAAGCCTTATTTCCATTTGTATCAACGGTTTTCAATTTTAAATTAAAATTTTCACCTTTCCCAAGAAAATATTTATCAGTATTTATGCCAATGTAATATTTACCAGCATGAACTATAAAAGATTTAACAGTTGTTATAGAATTTCCAGTAGAATTTGTAATATTAATATAAACATTAAATATTTTACTACCTCTATTATCTTCTTTAAAAAATTTTTCAAAATCTAATTTCCCATTAATAACAGCCTTACCATTAACAAGATCAGTACTACCTCTATAAGCAAAATAATCTCTGTAATAATCACCTGATGAATTTATAAAATTATAATACCCATCTCCTTTATATTTATCAAAATAATAATCAGTACTCGTAATAGTATAATCAACTTTTGCATTTTCAAGTGGGGCTCCAAAATAATAACTAGCATTTAAATCTATATTAAAGTTTTCACCAGCAATAAATTCATCTTTATTGACTTTAGCATCAATTTTAAAAGCCGCTGGAACATATTCTTGAACATCAAAATTATAACTATTATAATTTTTAGATTCTATTCTATAAGTTCCAACAGAAGCATTAGAACTTAAAATAAATGAACCAGAAAAAGATCCAAAATCATCAACATCAAGTTCTTTATTATAAACCTCATTATTGTTAGAATCATATATCTTTACAGGGATTTTCTTCTCTTTAAACACTTGATAATCGCCATCATAACCTATGCGATATATACCTTTAAATCCAACACTATCCCCTGGTTTATAGATAGGTCTATCAGAATAAAGATAAACAGCTTGTGAATTATAAGCATCACTAGCATATCCCAAACCACTTTCATTACTCGTAATTACAGCTGAATCATTTCCAACTCTAACAATAGCCCCAGTTGCTTTATATACAGATTCAACATTAGCAACACCATCACTACCAGTTTTATTACTTGAAACTTTTCTAATGGTAGTAATAAAATTACCAGAATTTATATCTTTATCTGTAGCTTTCGTTTTACCATCTTTAGCTAAATTGTCTGTAACATAAGTTTCAACATCAGCATTTGCAATACTAGATAAATCAGAAATTTTAGTTACAAAATATAAATTTTTTAAATAATTAACCCTTGTATTCACAGATCCAAGCTCTAAATCTTCGGCTGAATTGATTTTTTTCTCAACAACATCAAGATTCGTAACCGTTAAATAACTTCTTTCATAGACTTGTTTCCCGCTAGAATCTTTATATAAAGGATTTGTAAAGCTAAAAATATAATGACCATAATCTTCATTAAAATAATCTTTTAAATCAACTTTAAAATAATTTTTAACCCAATATTTTCGTGGTAAATCTATACGCTTATTTATGGAATTTAAACATTTTAAAGTAGAGTTATTATCAGCATAGTTTGGATTTTTTGTAAGATAATAAAGCATATCTTCCGCTGTAACCTTACACACATTTATATCAACAAAATCCATATTATAACCAGCGAAAGTTAAATTTGTTTTATCTTTTGTTGTTACATTATATTTCCCTTGATAATGAAAAAAATTTAAAGTCTTATAATCTACATTGGTAGTAGAGAAATTAACAGAATAATTAGCATTCTGATCAAAATTATCAGAAACATTAAAATCTATTTGATAATTTGAATTTGGAGCAAAGCCAAGATAAGATAATCTTGTTTCATATTCTCCAATATTACATTTTACATAATTTTTATCAGCACCAGCATCAACATAATAAGAATTTTGCAAATAAGTAGGCTCAAATTCTATATTAGATTTAAATTGTTTCTTAACATCTTCAACAAGTAGTGGTGTTAATGGATTATTAGAACAAATTACAAAAGTATTTAAATCAGAACCAATACTCCCGTTTTTTGGAAAAGTAGAAAGAATTTTTAAAGAATCAAAAGCTTTTACAGAAATAGAGATATTGTTATTATTAATTTTTAGACCTGCAGTATTAATAATGCTCTCCAAATTAATATTAAAACTCTCACCTAATTTTATTTTTGAATCATCAAATGTTAAATAAACAGTTTTTTTATCATCCTCTTGATCACAGTTAGGCATTATTAATTCTTCATCTTTACATTTTTTTGCATAAACTTTACTTTTAATTTTATCAGAATTAAAAATAGTTTTTTCTAAATCAATATCTTCATAAAAACTAATAGCTAATTTCCCTTTTGGATCAAAAACATCATTTCGCACCAAATTACTTCTATCAGATAATGCAAAAACTTGAGAATAAGCTTTAGTTGTTACTATATTTACAGCATAACTACTATCTAAAATAATATCCCCATTTTCTGGATATGCTTTATTTAGTTTTAAATAATAATTAGATTCAAAATCCCAAAATTTATTTCTTCCATACTTATCTTGTTTCTTATAAACAACTAATACTGTTTTATCTATAACTTTATTATTTAATCCATATTCAGCAATAAAATCAACATTATTATTATTTGAATCTTTTAATATAATTTCTTTTTTAGTTTTTTCTAAATCAAAATTTTGATTAAATTTAATAGAAAAAGGATTATTATAAACAACAATAGATTTATTAGAAACAATTGAATCATATCTTAAAATTTTAGTTTTAAAAGTTCTTGTTATACCTTTTATTTTAACACCATCTGTAGAATTAAACCCATCATTAATTTGAACCTTATAATTATTAGAAGACACAAGACCGTTATTAGGTATAAACTGTAAAGTATTGGTACTAATCCATTTAAATCTACCTTCTGTTTTTGGAGTTATAGTTATTGGTAGATCAACATTATCCATAACATCAACAATAGACAATGGGACTATTGGCCTATTAAAAATAATAGTTATATTTGACATCGGGTCAACCTCACTTCCTTCATTTGGAAAAATATTTAATATCTCTGGTTTTTCGGCAACAACAAAATCAGCAGACATATTAGAGCCTAAAGAAGAAGTAACAGAAGCAGCAAAAACTTGCCCTATTTTTAAATCAGAACTAGGCTTAAATCCTATTTTTTTATCATTTTTCAAATCAACAAAATCACCTTTTATTTCAGGATTAAATTTTAAACTATTTTTTACATCTTCTTCGGTGAAGCCAGATGGAACAGAAATAGAAATATAACCACCTTCTGAAACTTTACTTGGAACTAAAAAAAATGGTTCATATTTTAAATTGTTATTAGATAGAGAGAATTCATTTTTATAACGATCCAAAACATTATTATCAAGAAATTTATTCTTTAATACAAAATTCCACAACAAAAAGGAAGAAATTACTAAAAACATTATTCCAGCAGAAATAATAAAAAATAATTTCTTATTCATAATATTTTGATTTTAATAATATATAATTTGAATTATAGCGCAAACAAATAAAAAAATAAGATGTTGAAATCTTATTTTAATACACCTATTAATAATATAACGATATAAAAAACATTTAGTAACAATAAAATAAACTTGACTTTTTACAATTTTTAATATATAAAAAATAATAAGGAGTAATCAAAATGACGCAAAAGGAAGAGTCTTTAGAATGTATAAATGAGCTTTTTGATGGATTAATATCTTTAATAGAAGATCAAAAAATCTCTATTATAAGCAAACAAGAATATGAAAATACAATGAATCGGCTCGAGCATTTAATAATATTTGTAACCAAACTAGGAACAAATCCAGATGCAGACATCACAACGGTAAAAGCATGTTTGCAAGAATTACAAATAATTCAAAATATGTAAAACTCCAAAAAACAAAGGCAACGCCACAAAAAGCGTTGCCAATTTTTATTTTACTTACCGTGACACTTTTTATATTTAAGTCCAGATCCACAAGGACATAAATCATTTCTACCAGTTTTAGAATCACCATATTCAATAAAATCATTTTTAGAAACTTCGGCTTCCATTTTTTTTCTCACATCATCATTATTTAATCCCAAAAAATTTTCTATTTTTTCCTTACCTGCTAAGACTTTATCAGAAGATAATTCATTTACTTCAGAAAATTGATCTACTTCTTCAGGGCCTATTTCTTGTACGTCATTTATTTCAGCTGGATTTTGAGCTTGAGGATTTTCAATATTAGTAATCATTTTAACCTTAAACATAGTGTAAGCAGCCTGAGATCTTATATTACTAATTAAAGAGGTAAACATAAGAAAAGCATCACGCTTATATTCAACAAGCGGATCTCTTTGACCATAACCACGAAGTCCAACTCCCATTCTAAGATCATTAATATTATCCAAATGTTCTATCCAAAGATTATCAATAATTTTTAATAACATTTGTTTTTCTATTTGCCTTAAAAATTCAGGAGTAATTTCATTTTCTAAACTAACATAAGATTCTTCAGCTAATTGAAATATTTTTTTTGATATTTCATTCTTCTTATTTTCAGATGTTGTATTTCCTTGATTTAAAATTAATTGAATTTCATTTTTTAAATCAACCTTTGAAACAAACATAGAATTAATAGATTGAATCATAGCTTCAATATCCCAAACTTTATAATCTTCATTTGCTGTATGAACATTAACTATTTTAAATATTTCTTCTTCAATAAATCCAATAATTGTTTCACGAGATTTATCAGCATGTTCTAATATTTCATCTCTTTTTTTATAAACAATATTTCTATGATTATTAATAACATCATCATATTCAACAAGATGTTTTCTGATATCAAAATTATGACCTTCCACTCTTTTTTGAGCAGATTCTATAGATCTGGAAATCATTCCATTTTCAATAGGCATATCATCAGGAATACCCATGCCCTCCATCATTAATTTTATTCTTTCAGACCCAAAAATTCTCATCAAATCATCTTCTAACGAAATGAAAAACTGAGTAGATCCCATATCACCCTGACGACCAGCACGTCCTCTAAGTTGATTATCAATTCTTCTTGATTCATGTCTTTCAGTACCAAAAACACAAAGACCACCAAGTTCTTTTACTTTAATTGATTCTTCTGGGTTTTGAGGATTACCACCAAGCACAATATCAACACCACGACCAGCCATATTAGTAGCTATTGTAACGGCTTTAAATTTACCAGCTTGAGCAATAATATCAGCTTCCCTTTCATGATTTTTAGCATTAAGAACATTATGTGGTATGCCAGCTTTATCGAGCATATTACTTAATATTTCATTTTTTTCTATAGAAACAGTACCAACCAAAACTGGTTGACCAATTTCATACTTTTTCTTTATTTCTTCAACAACAGCAAGAAACTTACCGTGTTCATTTTTAAATATCTTATCATTCAAATCTTTTCTAATATTTGGTTTATTTGTTGGTATTACAACAACTTCCAATTTATAAATTTTCCCAAATTCTTCAGCCTCTGTAACAGCTGTACCAGTCATACCAGATAATTTTTTATATATTCTAAAATAATTTTGCAAAGTTATAGTAGCAAGAGTCATGCTTTCTTTTTTTATTTCAACAGATTCTTTAGCCTCTATAGCTTGGTGCAAGCCCTCACTATACCTTCTTCCTGGCATCATTCTTCCAGTAAATTCATCAACAATAATAATTTCTCCATCTTTAACTACATAATCTTTATCTTTAATAAACAAAGCCTTAGCTTTTAAAGCCTCTTCTAAATGATGAACCATAGCAATCCCATCATTTGTATAAATATTAGAAACTCCTAAAGTAGATTCTACTGTTTTTAATCCAGCTTCAGTTAATGTTGCTGATTTTAATTTTTCATCTATAGAATAATCAACTTTGTCTTGTAATTTAGAAACTATATTTGCAAAAGAATAATACATATCAGCAGATTCAGAAGCTTCAGAAGAAATAATAAGAGGAGTTCTAGCTTCATCAATCAAAATACTATCAACTTCATCAACTATTGTATAATTCAATTTTCTTTGAGTTTTATCATTTAAATCAACAACCATATTGTCTCTTAAATAATCAAAACCAAATTCATTATTTGTACCATAAGTTATATCACAAGCATAAGCACCTTGTCTTGATATCGGCACAAATTCTAAATTAACACTTCCATCTTCAGGGTTAGTAACATATTCCAATTTTAAACTTGTCATATGTCCAACAAAAGAAGTAGAAACACCTAAAAATGTATAAAGTTTCCCCATCCATTCAGAATCTCTTTTTGCAAGATAATCATTAACAGTAACAACATGAACACCATCACCAGTTAAAGCATTTAAATAAGCTGGCAATGTAGCAACTAAAGTCTTTCCCTCACCAGTTCTCATTTCTGCTATATACCCCTTATGTAAAAAATATCCCGCTATTAATTGGACATCAAAATGCCTCATTCCAAGAGCTCTTTTACCAGCTTCACGAGCAACAGCAAAAGCATCTGGCAATATTTCATCCAATGTTTTATCTTTATCAGAAGAAGAGTTTATTTTTTCTTTAAATATGTTTGTTTGATTCTTAAGTTCGTCATCAGACATTATTGAATATTTCTGCTCTAATTCATTAATTTTATCAATAATTGGTTGTGTTTTATCAATCAATTTTTTATTTGGATCTCCTAAAATCTTTTTTAATATAGACATAATAATACTTTTTACAATTTTAAATTAATAGAGATTATATTATCAATTTACATAGAAAATAGCAATTATAAACTAAGCAGCACAAACAGCTTTCAAAAAGATATATTTAGTCAGTAAAAACGTTATGCTAACTATAACTAAGGTATATAAAAATATAATTAGAAACATATATATTTTATACATCATATCATCATCCATGGTATCTAAAATTAAAGATTAAAATTGGTGCACCCAAGAGGAATCGAACCTCTATCGCAAGATCCGCAATCTCGCGTTCTATCCGTTGAACTATGAGTGCATAACATATAAATAATAACAAAATAAAACAAAAAAAGAAAGATGTTTAGTCTTTCTTTTAATTATTAACCGTTAGCTTGTCTTGTAGATTTTGCCTTTTTAACAAGAATTTTTTTGGTAGATTTTTTACTTGTAGCTCTAGAAGAAGTTTTAGTAGTTTTCTTTATAGGTTTTTTACTTGCAACAGATAATATTCTTTCTTCTATCATATCTCCTTTTAGAGTTTTAGAAAGACGTTTTGTAGTATTTTTTGTTGCAGTTCCAAATACATCTTTTTTGATAATAAGAAGAATAAATGAACCAACAACCCCCAAAGAACCAATAATCAAGAAAAGATAGTCAAATCCTAATGCAGTAGCAATCATCGCACCAATTATAGCAGTAAGAGCAAGAACACAATCTAAAACTGTATAATACATACCCCAAACTTTTGTATCTTTTATATGGTGATTGAATAAAGCTGACCAAGAAGGATATGTAAGAGCGGCGGATATACCAAGTATAAAAGCAGCAACATAAAGCTCAGGCACAGCATTAATCAAAGGGAAAACTAGATAAACCATTGAGGCAGCAAAAGCACCAATAAAGTCAAAATAAAACTCATCTTTCTCACCTTTTATTTTTTGTATTAATTCGGTAGTAACTAATTGAAATAACGATTTTGTTAAAAGATAAATAGCAGTAAATATTGCTATAACTTCTAAACTAGCACCTACTATATCTTGACTGATAAATATAGCAAACAACGGAGCTATAAGACCAAAGCTACCCGTTATTAAAACATCAGACAAAACAAGAACACCAACAACCTTATCTACTGGCGAAAAAACAGCAGAAGATTGTTTTTCTTCGTTTCTATTATACATATATTAAATTGTTAACCTTTTTTATTAATTACAAATATTTTATCATAATTTTCTATTTATCAAAAGTGTTGATAACTACAATAAAAAAATAGTTCAAAAAATTTGTTCAAGTTCGGAGCCGACGACAAGGATTGAACTTGCGACCTCCACATTACCAATGTGACGCTCTACCAACTGAGCTACGACGGCAAAAAAAATGTTAAGAAATTGTACCCTAAAAAGTATAAAAGAACCGCCTTCAACGCATGAGAAGGAATGAAATAAAGTTTCATCATTAATTCTCATCCCTTCTCATTTATTCTAAAGATATTCTTCTACTAATTTCATATATATATCATTTCCTATTTCAATTACAGTTCCAACTTCATCTCCAACAATTTTTCTTAATTCATCACTGCTAAATAATTTTTCCAAATCTTCCAAAAATTTATTATTATCAAAATTTTCTTGATAATATACAAATGCTTTATTTTCAAATAATTTCGCGTTCAAATCTTGATGTCCTGGCAATGGTATTAATATTAATGGTTTTTTTAATGCACATATTTCTGTAAGAATAGAAAAACCAGCACGAGAAATTATCACATCAGCAATATTTAATGCCATTTTCATTTCTGTTGTTAGAAATTCATAAACATGATATCCAACAATTTCACCTTTAGCTTTAATATCAAGTCCCTTCCCTTTCCCAACTAGATGAATAACTTCATAATTTTTAAGAATTACTTCTAAATTATTTAATATTAAATTATTAATAAATTCGGCCCCAGTACCACCACCAGTAACTAAAAGAATTTTTTTTTCAGAATGAATATTAAAAAAATTTTTTGCAGAAGAATAATCAAAATCAAAAATAGATTTTTTTACTAAATTACCAGTTTTAATAACTTTATTAACTCCAACAATAGAAGAATAATCTTTTAATGATTTATCTAAAACAACGGTTACAACATTTGCAAACCTTGCCATTATTTTGTTAGCAAGACCAATCTCATAATCCTGTTGATGAACGAAAAATGGAACTTTTAAAATCCTTGCGGCAAGACAAAGAGGCACACAAACAAAACCACCAGCAGTTAATATAATTTTAGGTTTGTGATTTTTAATTAAACTAATACATTGAAAAAATGCAACAAAAACATTGAAAAAATCAAAAAAATTCCTAACGTCAAAATATCTTCTAAATTTGCCTGAATTAATACCAAAATATCTTATATTATTATATTTAACAACAACATCTTTTTCTGGACCATTTTTTGTACCAACCCAACAATACTCATAATTATCATACTTATTATTTAAATCTTCATACAAACCTAATAATGGCACAACCGAACCAAGGGTTCCTCCTCCAGAAAAGAAAATTTTATCTTTTTTATTTTCCATACAATTAATTAATAATATTTATAATTTAATTATATTTTTGTTAATTTATTTTACCAAGATTTGACAGTCTATGTACAGTGTTTAAACAATTAAATGATAAAATTAAAATTTGTTATTTATTATTTATACTCAACCTATCATATTTTTATTTTTAATTATAAAAACAATGAAATATTATCATAAAGAAATAAAAAAATACAATAAATCAAAAAGAATGGCACTATCCATTCTTTTTAAACCATAAAATATTTTTATCTAAAAATCTTAAAGACAAATAGCAACCAACAGCTCCGGAAAAATCTATCAATATATCTCTAATAGCAAAATGTCTTCCAGAAACAAATAATTGATGAAACTCATCGCTTGATGCATATAAAAAAATTATTAAGAAAACAAATAAAACATTATGATCAAATTTTTTATTTTTAAGTTCTTCATAAGTAAAAATTTTCAAAGCAAAGAATGCTAAAACAAAATATTCTGTAAAATGAGCAATTTTTCTAAATATAAAATCATAAATAGAAGGAAGACTAGATTTCAAATCAGGGATAGAAGAAAAGAAAAATATAGCACCTAGCCAAAAAATAAACATTAAAATATAAAAAGTTCTTTTTTTCATTTTTTATGTTTAAACCTTTGCATATTTACGAATACTCAATATACTTGAAAAAACAGTAATCGCAAGTCCTATAACTAATTCAACTATTATAGTATTTATAGAATTAGGCATTATTAATTTAACTATATCTGTTTGATAGAAAGAAAAGAAAACATTAGAATATGGAGCAAGAAATATCAACATAGAATAATACAAACCTATTGATAAAATCCAGCCAGCTATTAAATAAAATATAGCTTCCAAAATAAATGGCACCTTAATAAATGACCAACTAGCACCCAAAAATCTCATTATTTCTATTTCTCTCCTTCTAGAATAAATAGTAATTCTAAGTGTATTTAAAACCGTTATAGCGGATATAAAACCAAAAAATAAACCGACAAATAATATTCCTTTAGAAATAGTAACATTAAATGTATTTATTTTACTGATAATAAGCTTATTGTCAGTATAGTTAGTATCTTCTATTAAATCTTTATATTGAAACTGACTAACATATTCCAATATATATGAATAATCGTTTGTAGAATCAGCCTTAACAATTAAAGTTGCACCAATAGGATTCGTGTCCAATTCATTCAAGGAATTTATAAGCAAAGAATTATCGTTATGTCTTTTTTTAAAATCATCTAAAGCTTGTTGTTTTGAAGTATAAACAACACTCTTAACTCCCCTAAGTCCAGCTATTTCAGTCTTAATAGCAAAAATCTGATCATCTGTAGCAGTATTTTTTATATAGATACTAACATCTATTTTATTTTTTACAGAATTAACAATATCATTAGAAGCTATACCAATACCACCTAAAACATCTATCAAAACAAAAGCTAAAACCATAGTTGTAATACACACAAAAGATAACCAAAAATTTCTAAAAAATCCTTGTGTTGAATATTTTAATAATCTAGCAAAAGTAATAAAAAACATAATTTTAAAATCAAACTTAAATTAAATATTTACCATTAACTCTATCACTAGCTATCCTTCCATCTTCAATAGTAATAATTCTCTTATTCAAAGAATTAACAATTTCTTTATCATGCGTAATTAAAATAACTGTAGTTCCCATGTTATTTATATCTTGAAGAAGTGTTAAAATACCTTCTGTATTTATAGAATCAAGATTTCCAGTGGGTTCATCAGCTATTAAAATACTTGGGTTAAAAGCAAGCGCACGAGCAATAGCAACTCTTTGTTGTTCTCCACCAGATAATTCAAAAGGATAATTTTTAGATTTATCACCCAATCCAACAACTTGTAATAATTGATCTATTTTTGAATTCATTTTAGAACCAAAATCTCCAGATATCTCACATGCAAAAGAGATGTTTTCTTTTGCTGTTTTTTTTGGCAAAAGACGAAAATCTTGGAATATAACAGCAATCTGTCTTCGCAAAGACGGAATATCTTTTTTCTTTATTTTTGTAATATCCCAATCATCAATAGTAATAACACCAGAAGTTGGTTTTTCTTCGGCGGTCATAAGTTTAGCTAATGTTGTTTTTCCAGAACCACTTCTGCCAATGATACAAACATATTCACCATTATCTATAGACAAATTAATATCTTTTAAAACATTAACTGAGTTATTATAAATTTTACCAATATTTTTAAATTCAATCATAAAATAATTTAATAAATTAAGAAATTAATTTAGAATTTTTAATTCAACATATTCATCAATAAATATAATCATTTTAAAATTTCTATTTTCACTTTTATTCTGCCAGTACTCAAATTAGCAATTTTTTTAAAAGCACCGGAAGATAAATCAATCTTATTTTTTACACTACCCATTCTATCGTTTATCTTAACAATAATATATTTATTATTAGTTAGATTTGTAACTTTTACTTTAGTACCAAACTTTATTCCGTTCATAGCGGCAGTCATAAGATTTCTATTAAATCTTTCTCCGGATGCAGTTTTCTTACCCTGGAATTTTCTAGTAGTACCATAGTAAGTAGCATATCCATTTATTGTTTTATTTTTATTTTCTAATAATGTTTTAGTTTTTAAACTAGCCTCATAAATATCTTTTTTTATATATGTGCCATCAACAAAAACATAAATAGCATCAGGAAAAGATATTTCTTCTAAAGCAAACGCTTGACTATAAAAAAACAAACTAAAAATGGTTAATACGGAAAATAATATTTTGTTCACCTTTTTTATTTACCTTTTTAATACGAAATAATTATAACATATATATTATAATATTTAAAACCCTAAATAATATTGCTTTTTATAATATTTTATGGTATAACACAAGAACAACAACACAGAAAATAAAGGAGATAAATAAATGAGAAATATAATCAAGTTTGATTTTCAAAAAAGAAATTTTTTGAAAATACGTCAGAACGGCCTAAATATAAGAGTTTCAACAAATATAAGATCAGTTTACACCAGCACAAATACTCTATCATGGATACTAGAAGAAGATGGACTAACCGTTGAATTTTTCAAAAAAACTGGGAATGATGATTTTGAAAAATTTTTAGCCAACAGCCCAATAAATCAAGTAATAGAAACTTTGTTTTTATTCTGGCTCCATGAAGCTGTTCTTCGCTTTACCCTATATCGTGCGGGTAGCGAAGAAATGATAAAAAAAACCGATGAGCTTATTTCTTATTATCAAAAAAAATACAAAAAACAAGTTAAAGTTTTCAAAATAGATAAAGAAAACGATCCTGAAATAAAACTTGCGAAGCTAAGAATTCTTGAATGTTATTACGAAATGAAACTTTTTAATGAAAAGGAACTAAAAAGAATTATGGAGGCAAATATAATATATGCCTCAGAATAACAAAACCACCTATTCCAAGAGGTGGTTTTTATTTTTTATCATTAAATGCCAACAACCTTATCATACCATTCGTTTGTTTTTTCTTCTTTTTCTAAAGAATTTTTAATAATTGTTGTAAGTATTTCTTCTTTTGGATTTTTATCTTTTTTCTTTAAAAACATAGCTAAATTATCAAGATTTTGAGTCATAAGTTCAACATATCTTCTATCATTTAGAATGTTTTCATCTTTAGAATGTTGAGCCTCCCACTCTCTTGTTTTACTATTACCTGCAATTGCTTGAAATATTTTGTCATCTATTAATCCTCTTACAGCAATGTAAACATCATGTATTTCAACAACATTTTTGAAACTTGACGGAATAGATGAAGGAGTTTCTAGCGAATTTGTTGATAATGTGTTAATTTCATAATCACTTACATCCCCCATTCTATTTAAAGCATCTTGTATCGTAGTTTTTATGTTTTCTATCATTTTTAAAACAGTTGGGGCATTTGCAAACACATCTTTCATTGCATTATTTAAATTATCAACAACAACATCAAGTGTTTTGTTTCTTGCTAATTTATCTAAGGTTATTTCGCCCAAATTATTTACCCTTTCTTCTAGTGCCTTAACATCCGCAGTATTTTTAAGTCTATCTTCCCCAGAAAGAATTTCTAAGCCTTCAAATTTAGCCATAAAATATTAATTACTATTTAGTTTTTTTGTTAAATTATTATATTTTTTTATATCATCTTCTCGTTCTTTTTTTGTTTTTTGCATCTCAAGCTCTTGTTTTAAAAACAATTCAATCTTTTCTTCTCTTTCTTTTTCTAAATCATTTGTTTCGTCACTAAATAGAACATCAATGGATTTCTTAATATCTTCATCGTTTTCTGCCAAAGATTTTTGTTTTAAATTATTAATTGTATTGCTTATAGTAGTTAAATCTTCAAAAATACCATTTAAAAAACTAACAGCTCCATCAATACCATAAGATCTTATAAAATCATCCAAATAATACTGATTTATAAGTAACTTCTTTAAAAAAATTCTATTTTCTTTAGATAAGCCAAATTTTGCTATTTTAATATCATCAATTTTCTTTAATAAATCATAAATCTTACCGTCCATAATATTAATTTAACTAATAAACAACTAATAATAACAATATTATATCACTTTTTAGTCAAGAAATATATAATTTTTATCCACAATCCATTTTTATTCATTCCGATCAGCTTAAGCTCTAATAAAGACTAATTGTACTTTCTCATATTCTTATATTCCTTCAACATTGACCTTTTCCAAAAAATACTGTATACTATCTAATACTTTGATGTAACAGGTCCTTAGCTCAGTTGGTAGAGCAACAGCCTTTTAAGCTGATGGTCGTGGGTTCAATTCCCACAGGGCCTACCAAATTAATAAAAATATGGAAAAAATACTTAGAATAGTACAATTCATTACTTCAATATTAATAATAGTTTCTGTTTTATTACAAGGCAAAAATTCTAGCCTTTCTAATCTTTTTGGTGGGTCAAGCAATTTTTATACCACAAAAAGAGGAGCTGAAAAAGTTCTTTACATAACTACTATTGTATTAGGTACAATACTTTCTCTTTCTATAATTGCAAATATATTCGTTAAATAAATAAAATATAGAAATATCTAAATACAAAAAGTTTTTTCTTTTAAATATTTTTATATTTAGATATTTTAACTATCCTCTATGGACAAATTCTATAAAACTAACCTCAAACTAGTTTCTCAAAAAAATAAAAATAAAATTCCAAGTTTAAAACAATTTAAATATTTATCCTTATTTTTAAATTTAAAAGAAAAAGTTTTCTTAAGAATTTTCATAGTTTTAATAATAATATGTTCTGGTTATTTTTTAATCAAAGGTTATCAACATATAGATTCTATCCCAGCATATGGTGGAAGTTACACAGAAGGGATAATAGGACAAATACAATATTTAAACCCTTTATTGTCTTTATCTAATAGCGTAGATACCGATATAAATACATTGATATATAATTCATTATTTGAATATGATAAAAGAGTATTAACCCCATCACTTGTAAGTTCATATACAATATCAGACGATCAAAAAACATACACTTTCAAATTAAAAGACAATATATATTGGCATGATGGTACGAAATTAACATCAGATGATGTGATTTTTACAATGAAAACCGCACAAGATCCAAATTATAAAAGTCCATTATTTGTAACATTCAAAGATGTAAAAGCAACCAAAATAGATGATTTAGATTTTTCATTTACATTGGCAGATGTATATTCACCATTCTTAAATTCATTAACTTTTGGAATATTACCAAAACATATATGGCAAGATATTAGTTATACTCAATTCCCTCTTAGTGAATACAATTTAAAGCCAATAGGGACTGGCCCATACAAATTCAAAACATTATCTAAAAGTAAAGAAGGTTTCATACAATCATATACAGTTGAAAGTAACAATGGTTATTTCAAAAAGAAACCTTATATAAGTGAAGTAACTTTTAAATTTTTAGCGGATACACAAGAAGCGATAGATGCTATAAAAGACAAAAAAGTAAATGGTATTAATTTTTTAAATCAAAATGAAATAAAATCTCTTAATACAAAAAATATTAATATAAATAATTTTAATCTTCCACAATACACAGCATTATTTTTTAACTCATCATTAAATTCTTTATTAAAGGATACTTATATAAGAAAAGCATTAACAATAGGAACAGATAAAGATGCAATAATAAATAATGTTTTTGGTGGTAATGCAGAAAAGGTAGAAACGATATTCTTCAAAAACATGATAGGATATGATCCAAGTTTTAAAGATTATGATTTCAATCCTTCAAGTGCAGTAGATTTATTAGAAAGTAATGGCTGGAAAAGAGATCCAATAACAGGGATAATGGCAAATGGAGATAAAAAATTAGAATTCACATTGACAGCAGTATCAAATACCGATAGTCAATTAGTTGCTGAAGA
Organism: bacterium; assembly: GCA_021780535.1. Taxonomy (GTDB): domain Bacteria; phylum Patescibacteriota; class Patescibacteriia; order JAGPKW01; family JAGPKW01; genus JAJXYN01. The sequence goes on along the minus strand of JAJXYN010000012.1, from coordinate 14,758 downwards.
AATAAAAAAACAGTGGGAAAAATTAGGAATTAAATTAAACATTCAATATACAGATCAAGACTCTGTGAAAGAAGATGTTTTAAAGCCTAGAAATTATGAAATATTACTTTATGGAGAAATACTTGGAGGATCTTCTGATCCATTCCCTTTCTGGCACTCATCTCAAATAGAAAATCCTGGTTTAAATTTATCATTATATAATAATAAAGAAGTTGATCAAGCAATAGAAAAAGCTAGAAAAACAACAAATAAAGATGATATACAAGATTTATACAAATTTGTTCAACAAAAAATAAAAGATGACATGCCTGCGATATTTCTTTTCAATCCAAATTATAATTATATAACAACAAAAGATGCTCACATAGTAAATGACAAAGAAATAACAACACCGTCAGAAAGATTTAATAATATTCAAGATTGGTATATAAAAACAACAAAAAAAATATTTTAAATAATGAACGTGAATAATAGTTTTTAGGCTATTATTCATAATTCAATGTTTAAACTCTTTTTAGGTTAAAATATAGAAATATAGAAATATAGAAAGTTCTTTTTTCTACTTTTGAATATTTTTATATTTCAACTTTTACCTTGATTTAAACAATGTAAACATAATTTAATTAATAAACACATATATATTATGGATTTAGAAGAAAAATCAGATATTCCTGAAACAATAGAGAATATCGAAAAAAATCAAAAAGATAATTTGGATTTGGTTATAGAAAATATAGGACAAATTCCAGAGAACGAAACAAAAAGACCTCATAGACCATATGAGAAAAAAACATTTTTTAAGAGAGATGATAGAATGGCAAGACCATATCATACAAAACCACAAGCAGTAAGACCACAAACAGATAAAAACGGTAATACAGTTATAGGGGAAGTTAAATCTTATGAAAAAAGAAAAATAGGAAGAATGTTTAAAAATAGAGAAGAAGCCCCAAGATTATATGATCTTAAAAAAACACCAAAAGATAAGCTTATTGTATTTGCCTTTGGTGGTCTTGAAGAAGTTGGAAGTAACATGATGGGGTTCAAATACAATGATGATATTTTAATAGTAGATATGGGGCTTCAATTCCCAGACGAAGAGTTATTAGGAGTTGATTATATAATCCCAGACATATCTTGTCTTGAAGGATTAGAAAAAAACATTAAAGGTGTTTTTATAACTCATGGACATTATGATCACATAGGAGCTATCCCTCATTTATTAGATAAATTAGGAAATCCTCCAATATTTGGACTTAAACTTACTATAGGAGTTATTAAAAAAAGACAAGAAGAATTTCAAACAAGAGCAAAACCAAGATTTATAGAAGTAGGAATAGATGATACATTGCAATTAGGTATATATAAATTAAACTTTATAAGAGTTTCTCATTCTATCCCAGACAGTGTTATGGCTGTCATAGAAACGCCCATAGGGGTTATAGTTCACACAGGAGACTGGAAGTTTGATTTAAATCCAGTAGATTTTATGCAAACAGAATTATATAAAATAGCAGATTTATATCATAAAAATGTTTTAGCAGTTTTTGGAGATAGTACAAACGCAGACCAAAAAGGACATCAAATGTCAGAAATGGAAGTAAGAAAAACTCTTGAAATAGTATTCAAACAAGCTCCAGGGAGAATAATTATAGGAACATTCGCTTCCCTTCTTTCTCGTATATATCATATAATTTCAGTAGCCGAACAATTAGGTAAAAAAGTTATTATAGACGGAAGATCAATGAAAGCAAATGTTGACATAGCTCACGAACTAGGATATTTAAAATTTAATCCAAAAACTATTATTGAATATAAGGATATGAAAAATTATCCAGATGATAAAATAATAGTAGCCTGTACAGGAGCCCAAGGAGAAGACAATGCCGTTCTTTATAGGATAGCAAACAATGATCACAAATCTATAAAAATAATTCCTGGCGACACTGTTATTTTCTCTTCTTCTATAATCCCGGGGAATGAAAGATCTGTTGCAAAACTTAGAGATAGTCTTTACCTTAACCACGCAAATATTATAAATTATCACATGATGGATGTACATGCTGGTGGACATGCAAAACAAGAAGATATTAAATTATTATTAAAGCTTATTAATCCAAAATATTACATTCCAATATATGGTACTCATACTCATATTCAAATGAATGCTGAAGTAGCAAGAAGTATAGGAATGCCAAAAGAAAATGTACTAATATCTAAAGATGGCGAGATAATAGAATTTGATCAAAATAGAACTGCAAAATTAACAGGAGAAAAATTACAAATGAATGATATATATGTTGACGGACTTGGTATAGGAGATGTTTCTGGTATAGTCATAAGAGATAGAAAACAAATGTCAGAACATGGAATGCTTGTTATAATCTCAACAGTAGATAGAAAAACTGGTAAATTAGTAGCAAATCCAGACATAATATCAAGAGGTTTTATATATATGAATGCTAATAAAAAATTAGTAGAAGAAATAAGAAGTAAGGTTATAGGTTGTTTAACATTAGATAGAGATCCAGGTTCTCAATTAGATGATGGATATGTAAAAGAAAAGATGAGAGATGAAATAGGTAAATTCATATACAAAAAAACACATAGAACACCGATGATATTACCAGTAATATTAGAAGTATAATAAAAAAAATAATTATGATTAATTTCATGATTATTTTTTTAATAATTAAAATAATATTACAAAAAAAGCGTGGACAAATCCACGCATAATTATCTTAGGTCATAGGAAGTCTTTTTATAATGGTTTCATTAACAGAAATTTCAAATTTTTTGACAAAATCATGTAAATCTTGTTCAGAAAATATTTTTTTAATAGCAGATGCCACATAAGCATTTACTATTTTAAAAGAAAAATTGCCATTATATATTACTCCAAGATGATTCAAAGGGAAAAATAATGTCTGATGTTTAGACGGATTTTCAATGATAAATAATTCTTCAATAAAAGAAAAATCTATTTTTCCATTTTCAATCCTAAAAATAACCCCACTATGTTCAGGGTAATAATAATAGACATCAAGCAAAATTGAAACATTTTTATAATTCCACGCTTGAAGATCTCCAATTGCTACCATTTTAAGCTCCTTTAACCTAAAAAGTGAACCCTCTCAAATTTTGTTTATATTTAACGTTATTTTTTAAATTTTGTCAAATTGAATAATAAAAACAAGTACTGTATATTATAAAATAGTTAATAAACTTAGCTAATTGTTATTAATTTATTTACTAGAATATATATAATATGAATAAATTTGATTTACAATCCAAATTTTCTCCAAACGACGATCAGTCACAAGCCATTGATAAACTTTATAATTGGCTAGAGAAAGGTGAAAAATTCTCAACACTACTTGGTGCAACAGGAACCGGAAAAACATTCACCATTGCAAATATTATTAATAAAGTTAATAAACCAACATTAGTAATATCACATAACAAAACATTAGCAGCGCAGCTAGCTCAAGAATTCCAATCATTTTTTCCAAATAATGCTGTACATTATTTTGTTTCATATTATGACTATTATCAACCAGAAAGTTATTTACCAACAAGTGATACATATATAGCCAAAGAAACTCAAATAAATGAGGAAATAGACCGTTTAAGATTTGAGGCTACAACTTCCCTACTAACAAGAAAGGATGTAATTATAGTTGCATCAGTTTCTTGTATTTACGGCTTAGGAAAACCGGAAGAATTATTAAAGCAATTTATAACTATAAACAAAGGCGAAGAAATAAGTATAAAAGACATAGCTCACAAGCTAGTATCAATACAATATGAAAGAAATGACACAGAATTAACAAGGGGTATGTTTAGAATATCTGGAGACGTACTTGAAGTTTTCCCTGCTAATTCTAAAAATAATATAATAAAAATAGAATTTTTTGGAAATGAAATAGAAAAAATTTCAGTAATAACAACATTAACAAGAAAAACATTAGAAATTTTAAATACTTTTCAAATTCCACCTGCGACACATCATGTTACAGAAAAATCAAAGATGGAACCTATTATAAAACAAATAGAACAAGATTTAGAACTACAACTAGAATATTTTAGACAAAACAATAAGCCACTTGAAGCTGAAAGAATAGAACAAAGAGTTAGATATGATTTAGAAATGATGAGAGAAACCGGATTTTGTAGTGGTATTGAAAATTACAGTAGATACATAGATGGAAGAAAACCAGGCACAATGCCATATACACTTATAGACTATTTTGGTGATGATTTTCTTATGGTTATGGATGAATCTCATATTACTCTCCCACAAATAAGGGCTATGTACAATGGCGATTATGCTAGAAAAAAAAATCTTATAGATTTTGGGTTTAGATTACCTGCTGCTTTTGATAATAGACCACTTAAAAAAGAGGAATTTGATCAAAAAATACCACAAATGGTATTTATGTCTGCAACACCAGGGCCAGAAGAGCTTGAGAAATGTTTTGATTCTAACAAAACAAAAAGAAAAATTGCAGAACAAATAATACGTCCAACTGGATTATTAGATCCAATAATAGAAATAAGGCCTACCAATATTCAGGTTGAAGATATTGCAAAAGAAATAGAAAAAAGAACAATAAATCACGAGAGAACACTTGTTACAACATTAACAAAAAAAACAGCAGAAGATCTAGCTGATTATCTTTTGGATCTTGGGGTTAAAACAACATATCTTCATTCAGAAATAAAAACAATGGAAAGGTTAGATATATTAAAAAAACTAAGACAAGGAAAATATGATTGCCTTATAGGTGTTAACTTACTTAGAGAAGGTTTGGATTTACCAGAAGTATCATTAATAGGAATAATAGATGCTGATAAAGAAGGTTTTTTAAGATCAAAAACTTCCCTAATACAAACAATAGGAAGAGCTGCTCGTCACCAAAATGGTAAAGTAATAATGTATGCAGACAAAATAACAGATTCTATGAATTTTGCCATAAAAGAAACAAATAGAAGAAGGAAAATACAAGAAGAACACAATAAAAAGTACGGGATAACCCCAACAACAATTCAAAAAGAAATCGGAGATTCTATGTTTAATGCATTTGTCAGTGCCGAAGATATAGCAAAAAACCAAGAAATAAACATAAATAAAATAAACAAAGCAGACATAAAATACATGATAGAACAATTAAATTTAGAAATGGAAGAATATGCATCCGCTTTAGCGTTTGAAAAAGCAGCAGAATTAAGAGATAAAATAGAAGAATTAGAAGAACAATTAAACAAGAAAAAAAGATAAAATTAAAAAAGCCGTTGTCATTACAACAACGGACTTATCTGGCCATTATGCGCCAGTTTGGGCTCAATATTAGAGTCTTCTCACTAGCTACAGATGCCATAGCTTTCCTGTAATAGTGACAATCCTCCAGTATCACGTCCGGGGCTATCTTCTCTGCAATTTTCTTTTTGAACTCAGAATGACGTTCAAAAATATTATCACGGAGAATAATAGTGATCTTGATTTTATCAAAATCAAGATCCGTAGCAGAAATATGTTTAATCATATCGGGCATATTTTTACTACCTCTTCCAGATACAAAGAACAAAGAAACAGTCCCCCATTCGGTTTCTCTGTTTATTCGTGCTATTAAATCATGATTTGGAATAAATCTCCTACTAGCAACAGAGGAGAATATTTTAAACCATGATAAAAAAGCAACAGTCATACGAACCAACGGAAAATGCAAAATACTTTCCGTTGATCTCTGACCTTCAGGAACCATGAAGGTTCCATCATAGTCACACATGATCTTCATAACGGAACCTCCTTTCCTAAAATGTATAAATATTATACCACTTTTAATAAAGTTAGTCAATAAACATAAAACATAAGGTTTAATAATATTCTTGTAAACAATTTAATTATAATGTATATTTTAAAAGCAAAATCAATCAAGGAGGCAAATGAAATGAAATGCGTCATTCTTGATTCAAAAACAAAAAGTTTTTGCGACATAATAGTAATAAAAGAATTTTTTACAAGACATGGAACAAGTGTAAGAATATGCGATTATTTGAATGCCGATTTTGATTGTATATTGCTTAACAAAACAGTAGTTATGAACTTTTTAAAACCATCACCAGAAACGCAAATATCAAAAAACAATATCCAAAACATCACAAACTAGAAAAAATAGAAGGAAGAACGACAATGAACATGATTCTAGTATTCAGCCACTAAACTGCAATAGCAGAATAGTGGCTTTTTTATAAATTAATATTTAAACTAAAAAAAGTTCTAAGCTTTAACCTAGAACTTCTATTTTTTTTATTCCAATATTTAATCTTCTAACACTTTCTTCTTTACCCAATATCCAAACAAGTTCAAATATAGTTGGAGACTTATCAGTACCAGTCAAAGCATATCTCACTGGCCATAAAATTTGACCATTTTTCATATTCAAATTCTTAACTAAATCTAAAAATTTATTTTTAATAAACTCTTCGTAAGATTTTTTCAGTTCTATTAATTTAGAATTATCCGTTTTAATAACTTCAGAATTCAATTTTTCAAAATCAATAGATTCAATAAGTTTAATAGATTCATTAAAAGCAAGTTCTGCACTAACTTTATCAGCACCCATTTTTTCATTAAGAATTAATTCACCATCATAAGACTCATCAAAATTGTAAATAATATTAAAATCCTGTTTATATTCAGAAAGCTTATTAATTCTCTCTTGTTCAATAATAGCAAATTTAATAAAAGACTCATTATTAGCGCGTTTATTAATATCTTGAATAATATAATCCATTAATTTTGTTCTAAATATCATCGTATCCATTTTCCTAATATGCTGCCCATTCACCCACTCTAATCTCTTAATATCAAATACCGCACCAGCCTTCTGACATTTACTCAAATCAAACTTTTCAATTAATTCTTCCATTGTAAAAATTTCTTCAGTAGTCCCGGGGTTCCAACCTAATAATACTAAATAGTTTATCATACCCTCTGGTAAGTAGCCTAAATTAACAAATTCATTAACAGAAACAGAACCTTCTCTTTTACTTAGTTTTTTCTTCCCACCAGGAGCAAGTATTGGTGGAACATGAGCATATTCTGGCTCTTTCCAATCAAAATATTTATACAATAAAATATGTTTTGGGGTAGAAGAAACCCATTCATCAGCTCTTATTACATGGGAAATATTCATTAAGTGATCGTCAACAACAACAGCAAAATGATAAGTAGGAAGCCCATCAGATTTAATCAAAACTTGATCATCAAGTTCTTTTGTATTAAATTCTATCTTCCCTTTTATCAAATCATTAAACTTAATCCATTCATTATCTGGAGCCTTCATGCGGATAACATACTTTTCTCCATTCGCAACTTTCTGATCAATTTCTTCTTTTGATAAGCTTAAACAATGTTTATCATATTTAGGAGGCATTTTATTTTCTTCTTGTTTCCTTCTCATTTCTTCCAATCTTTCATTTGTACAAAAACAACGATAAGCAAAACCCTTATCTAATAATTCATTAATATATTTTTGATAAATTTCTCTTCTTTCTGATTGGATATATGGTTTATATTCTCCACCAACATCAGGACCTTCATCATAATTAATACCAGCCCATTTAAGAGACCAAATAATTTGTTCCATTCCACCTTCAACATATCTATTTTGATCAGTATCTTCAATTCTTAAAATAAATTTGCCATCACTTTTTTTAGCAAATAAATATGCAAAAAGAGCGGTTTTCAAACCACCAATATGCAAAAAACCCGTTGGACTAGGGGCAAATCTAGTTCTTATCATGATATAATTTTTAATTTTTATATTAAAATACTAACACGTTTTATAACGTTTGTCATTAAAAAAAAGAAGGGTATTGCATTTTTTTACAATTACCCTATTTCGCCGTTAAGTGGACTTGAACCACCAACCTCGTCCTAAAAGTAGTCAACCAGCACAAAAGGAGGGTTCTTCCAAGCTTCCCCATGCGACTAAGAAAGCAGAGAAGGTGCAAATTGGCCACAAATTACAAGACGTGCTCTACCAATTGAGCTATAACGGCTTCAATTAAAAAACATATTACATGACTTCAAAAAAATAGTCAACAATTATAGTAAATCATTTTAATAAACTACAAAACACTTCGTTTTCCACCACTTGCAATAATAAAAAATATCTTATATACTATTTTCATAAATTACTTGGATGTTTAGCTCAGTTGGTTTAGAGCATCTCGTTTACACCGAGAGGGTCAGGGGTTCGAATCCCTTAACATCCACCAAATTTTAACGAATGAAATGAGTTTAAAAATTTGAGTATCCCCGGAACGAAGTGTAGGGGGCACCAAAATACCAAATAGAACAAGCGTTCTATTTTTTTATTAATCAATCGCACAACACACAATAAAAATAAAACAAAATAAAAAACCCATCAACGTTTCCTTTTGCGTTGTGGGTTATAAATTGTATCCACGGTTATTAAGCCGTAGCCATTGCGAAATTAGATTTTCCAAAAAGCTTAACCTCCACGTATTGAAGAATTATCAGTCTAACAGCTTGCTTAAGTTTAGCAATTTCTAAACTTTGTTTGTAGGAAAATTGAACTACTTTAAATAAACCTTTATTAAAAAAAATATATTCAACAACCCTTAAAGCCTTTTTCAATAAACTCAAAAGATGATTTTCATTGTTTTTCTTACATCTTTCTATTTCTTCATTCAAATAGAAATTAAAACAACCCAAATAATCACTTTCCGCCCTTTGACTATCAGCTCTTCGCGGTGAAAAACCAAGTCTAAGAATCAATTCCTTATCACTTTTCATTGATAAACGAAAATCCTCTTGGCCATAAAACCTTTCTACTCTGCTTGAAGACAAATTATTAGTGTTCATAATTCCCTCCAAAAAGAAAAAACTTGTTATATATATTTTAACATTTATTTGACTTATTTTGTATTTTAATTTATTTTGTTTTAAACAAATTATCAACAAGAAATTCAAAACACACACTCATCCTAAATTTAAAGTTTCAAAAAATAAACATAAATATAAATAAAATTAAATTTGAAAAAATATTTTGTTCAAATAAGAATACTTTTATATAGCTAGCTTTAAATATTTTTATAAAAAATTATTGTATTTTATATGTTCTCATCCATCTTTCATCATCACCTTCATCAGTAACACCCCACTCCTTTTTTAAATAATTTTCATAATGATCATCATCAAAATAAGTAATACCAGTAGCTTTATATGGAGAATTAATTAAACTTCCATTACTAATTTCAAATTTTCTATTTATATTAATATTTTCAACAAAATACCTATCATGAGAAATCATAAGAAAGCCACCATTGTATGCAGATATTGCGGTTTCTAAAACCTCTCTACTTTCAATATCTAAATGATTTGTAGGTTCATCAAAAAATATAAAATTATTATCTTGATTAATAAGTTCTGCTATAATTAATCTAACCTTTTCACCTTGTGATAAATTTTTAACTTTTTCAAAAACCTTATCACCAACAAAAAGAAACTTACCAAGAATATCTCTAGCTATGGCTTCGTTTTTTATATTAGTATTAGCAATAAATTCATCAACAATTCTCATATTATTATCAAGAGTTTCATGTTCTTGAGAAAAATATCCTATCTTTAAATTATTACCAAAAAAAACATCACCAGAATAATCATTAATCTGTTTTAATAATATTTTTAAAAATGTTGTTTTACCGCTACCATTTTTACCTTCTAAATGAATCCTATCCCCACCATAACAATCAAGGTTTTTACAATAAATTAAATTTCTACATTTCAAAGTATTAATTCTAAAAATCAATTTACTAGAATCAACCGTTTCAGAAATATTATTAATTTTAATTTTTTTACTACTAGCATGTTTCTCTACAAAACCAGAATTTTCTCTCTCAAATCTTTTTTTATAAGATTGTAATTGTCTTGCAACTTTAGGGCTTTGATAAAAAGATAACTGCTGTGTTTTCAAAGCTATCCAATCTTCCATTTCTTTTTTCTTTTTTTGTTCTCTTTTATAATTTTCAATTTCAATTTCAATTTTTTTCGCTTTTTGTATAACATAATCAGAATATCCACCAATATATTCAATTATCTTGTGTGTGTAAAAATCCAATTCAAAAACTTTATTAACAACATTATCAAGAAATTTCCTGTCATGAGAAATAATTAAAACATTACCATAAAAATTTCTTAAAAATTTTTCTAACCAATCTAATGTTTCTAAATCTAGATTATTAGTGGGTTCATCAAGCAACAAGGTAGTAGGATCACTCATTAAAATCCTAGCAAAACCAAGTTTGGTTTTTTGGCCACCAGATAAAAGTTTTACTTCAAGATTTTTATCTATTTTTTCTAAACCAACATCAAACAAACATTTGTCAATTTTATAATCCTCCCATTCTTCTTTTACTTCTCTATTCAAAAAAGAAAAAACAGTATCACCATCTTTAAATTCAATAACTTGTGGTAAATAAGAAACAAAATCATCTACATAAATAATAGACCCACTACTAGAGTCTTCTTCTTTCAAGATAATTTTCATTAAAGTAGATTTACCAGTACCATTTAAACCAATCAAACCAATTCTAGAATTATTACTAATAACAAAATTAATATTTTTTAAAATTTCCCTATTTCCATAATTTTTAAATACATTCACAACCTGAATCATATATGTTTTATATTTTATATTTAAAAAGATTATATAATAAATATACTAAAAAATAAACAAAAAAAATAAGAGGCTAGGATTTATCGGTCTTTAAGACCAAATCGCTAAGCCTCCAAGGTGCAGAGATTGCTCTAAGGAAACAATTTCTCTTTACCCACCCCAGAAATCTATCTAGGGCACATACTGCTATGAACTTCTATGCGAAGACGACCCGCGCAGTAATGGGTTGTTTTTCATCATCTCTCGCAAGATAGTACAAAAAGAAACTTTTTTAGCCCCCTCCCAAGGACTAATAGTTTACCTCGCCAAAATAGCAAGGTTTTCGAACTGAGAATTAGCAACTACCATAGAGATGGTTGTAGATCCGCTGCTCACTCTCAATATAAATACAATACTACTTGGATATTTTTTTGTCAAATAAGTAACAATTTTATTAATATTCATAAACAAATTATTGCAATATATTAATGTTTAATATATAATAAACCTCATTAATGCTGACGTGGTGGAATTGGTAGACACGCTGGTCTAAGAAGCCAGTGGAGTAAAATCTGTGCGAGTTCGAGTCTCGCCGTCAGCACCAGAAAACAAAAAGCGACCACTCATGGTCGTCTTTTGTTTTCTAGGTAGGTGAAAGCCGAGCTAGACCCTATGACCGAGTTGCCGTCAGGATTGTATTTTTTAATAAGCAAAGCGAATTTAAAAAATACTGAATCCCTTTAGGGACACCATGATGGATTATTACCTAATATTAGGTAATTTTTTTATACCATAATTGACTTTTGTAATAAAATAATGTATAATCAAAAAATCAAACTCAATGGAGGAAATCTATGATTTTCAAATATCACCTCATCAGAAGTAAAGAAAATCTTGATTTTCTTTATATTTTTGATGAAAGCAAAACAAAGCTTCTAGCTACAATCGATGAAGCAAAAAGAACTGAAAGTGGTTTTGGAGAATTTGTTCTCGTTTCTGAAAATATTATTCTTGATATTAACTTTATTGTAAAAAAAGCTAAATATAAAGAAAAAATTAAAACAGAACAACGACAAGACTACATCAGACAATTAGAAAATATCAAAGCTGATGCTGGAGACGCTCTCCTTATAACAGACATTCTCTGGAGTTATAGGGATAGCTATTGCAAGCAATAAACTATTTATTTAGTTGAGCTTGCTTTTTTATTTTATGCAGAAATTTGTTCTTCAAGGTAATCAGATATTTCTCTGTATTTTCTTAATAATTCTATTGATTGAATAGTAAATAATCTAATATCAGATTCTTCTATATCACCTTTCATATTATCTATATCCTTATTTCTATTTTCTTTATACCTAATAATCAAATTATCAAGATTAACTTTATTCTCAATATACCAAGTTTTATTGTCTAATTTAGATAAAAACTCAATACCAAATATAAATTTTTTGAAACTATCAAAATTTAAATTATTTATAATTCTTTTAATATCATAAAAATCATTTAAAGCACTTTCGATTATTTCTCTTTTATCTTCATTATCTTCTTTATCCAATTTTAATTTAAATTTATTAATCTTATCATCTACTTTTTTAGAATAAGTAATTCTAATAATTTTAGAACCAACCTCTAAAACATTTCTAATAAGCAAACTACCAGGAATTTTACTATCTAGCTTTCTAGTAAAATCAACTGAATCCGAACAGCTAACCAAGCTACTCCTTAGTTCTTGTAATTTAGAAAGAAATTTACCAATATCAGTAAAATCAATATTTCTATCACTTTTGTCCAAACCACCTATAAATTCATCTATTATATTTAAATCCTTTGAAAAATCTAATTTTATTTCTTTTAAGTTTCTATCGGTTTCTTCCAATTTTTCACCATCATCTCTCCTTTTTCTTTCTTCTGTATCAGGATAATAATCATCTAATAACATATAATTTAATTTATTACTTAACTTCAATAATTATATTATCTTTAATAAATTAAATCTATATTTTAATAAAAGATATAACTCTAGCATTCATTATATATAAATAACTCACTCAAACAATAAGCACAATATTTCAGCTCTTTCATAAAAAACAAAAATCAAACTTAAATCCATTAAATCACCTTCACATAAGTCCTCCAACACCTATTTACAAAATCTTTATCCATTATTGCTTTTATTGGAATATAGAATACAAAAAATGTATAAAAAGCTATAATCATAGACCGCTTCAGTACCACACCTATTGTCAAAAAGGTAAAAAGATACTATAAGTTAATACAACTTTTTCTACATAAAGGAGACTTCAAGATGGAAAGCAAGTATAGAGCCAAACTAAAAGAGTTGCAATTCGCCATTTTAATTTCAATTGCTTATTTGTTATATTTTTCAAGTGCCACAATCAATAAAGTTGAAAAAATACCACAACGAATAAATAAATTTATTCGAAGAAAAAAAAGATAGATTTACCACAAAGAGGTTCAACAGACCTCTTTTTATTATATTAAAATGTAAAACCTACACATTACAATAAAATTAATTTATGTAAACATAAAAATAGATCCAACATTTTAGCCAGGCCCATTAATCATACCCTAGATATTACACCATTTTTATCAATAAGATAAATTTTTTTACCCTCACTAAAATAAACAGCTTTTGCAAAGCCATCATTATTAAAATCAATAACATTATCCGCCCACTTCTTAAGTAAGAATACTCCATTTCTTGTCATAAAATTTTCTTTTCCATCTTCATTTTTAACCTTAGAAAAACCATTTTTTTGCCCTCCCAAAAAAATTATACCATTTTTCCTTAATACCTGATCTAATTTTTTATCATTTTTTGGAGTTTTATATTCAAATCTATTATAATGATTCATATATTTAGATATTTAGTTATTAATTTAAATCAATAAAAACGACCTTTAATAAATTACGAAACAACCCCGCATATACAAATTAATACGTTTAATAAAATATTAATTTTATTTACAAAAATTAAAAATAAACATAAAATATTAAAATAAATAAATAATAAAAAGATAATAGCAATGATTAGTAAGTTAACTCCAAAAACTATAATATTTATTTTCATATTCTTCTTAATACTTGGTTTTATAAATCAAAATTATATGAAAACAATAAATTCCAAAAAAAACATAAAACAAACTACGCAAGCGCAACAACAAATAAATATAAACAAAAATTAAATGAAATACTTACATTATAAAACATATTTATCAATGATAGAAAGATGTGAAGGACTAGAATTATTCAGAAATTTTTTTGCAGAAAACGAAAATAATAAAACAATAGACTTATTAGATGATGGCGATAATTCATGTGCAAGTTTCGTATCAAATATTTTATATATAAATGAACTCATAAAATCACCTCATTCAACGGTAGATTCAACAGAAAAAGATTTATTAGATTACGGATGGGTAAAATTTAACGAAATAAATAACATAAAAAAAGGAGATTTGATAATATGGGCAAAAGATGAAAATCACAATAATAGACATATTGGAATATGTTTAGACAATAATAAATGTGTACAAAATGATTCAAAACTAAAAAAAACTAAAGTAGAAAATATAAATTTTAGAAAAATAGAAAACTTGTTTAAATACATAAAAAAAACTGAATAATTATTCAGTTTTTTTATTTTCAAAATGCCAATGCCAAGGCTCATAAATAAATCCTAGTTTATTATTTTTTGGATAAGATTCATAAAATCCAAAATATTCTGCATTTTCTTTCAGCCATTTATACTCTTTAGTTTTTTTAAAATTAGTACTATCAAATAAACCATTAGAATTATAAGCAACAAAATCTAAAGCTTGATTATAAGCACACCCATGTTCACTATAAAAAGGTAATGCGACTTCTCTCGCGATTTTATTAAAATTATAGTTAGAATTTCTCAAATTCCATAAAAACACAATCAACTGATAAGCTGGGGATCTATAACCAGACTGAATAATAACACCAACACCAATATCTTTTTTTAAAAAATTATTCATTCTTTTAAATTTAGCATAAACATCTTTTAAAACATATTGTGCCTG
>JAJXYN010000009.1 GCA_021780535.1 bacterium | reverse complement strand
AATATGATTTGCCAACCCTTAAAAAGGTTGGTTTTTTAATTAAACAAAAAATAAGACTATTTTTAATCTTATTTTTGTTTCTTATTGATTTATAAAACCAGGAATCCATGTAAGACAATTATACTTACCAGAACCAGGATAATATATCTCATGAGAATAATCATATTCCGCACAATACCCTTTGTATTTTAATTTACTATCAGTATAATCAGCAACCTTAGATTCTAAACTTTTTGCATTACAATCAACCACATCGCTTGAAGTACAATCAACATAAATACTGGCCGGCAAATTCCAAGAAAGTCCATTCCCAAAATACTGTTGTCTAGGATTTAAAACATCCTTATAATTTACTTTTTGATAATAACAATCTTGATTATTATCTATTCTATAAAGAGCCTGCTTGTCACTCTCTGTGCCACTAGAATTAGTAGCATAAGGAATAGTAATGCCACTATTTACATTTTTAAAATAATCTTTAGGAGTTAAACTTTTAAACTGATCATAAGTTAAATAGGTTATTTTACCATTAATCCATGAAAGTTTTGTAGGGTTCCCATTAATAGCCAAACACTTATCATTACCAGAAGCAGTACATTGTTCACCTATTTTTATAGTAGAATCACAAGTACAATCAACTAGATTTAAATTATATTTATCAATAAAATTAAATGGTGAATCAGTTTCAGGATAAGATTTACAAATAACATGATCAGCATTACTAGCATTACTAGACAATATAGAATTAGAACCAACAGAAGCATTCTTCCACCAAGAAGAACTACTATTATCAATACTAGGCTCAAGAGGAATGGCCATACCAGAAAAATCCTCATTAAACCAATTACCATTCATCTGTTTTATATAAAAATCAGTGCTAAGAGAACCAGACCAACCACTACCATGTTGACCATCTAAACATTTATTATTTTGAGATAATTCCTTACAAGTTGACATAGTATTATTAGTGCTATCGGCAGCAGCAGGATCAAAATCTTGCTTCGTTGGAGATCCAGCACTATCAAAAGTTATCCATTCCGAACATTCTCTATCACGATTAACTTTAATAATTAAATTAGAATCTTTTTGACTATCACCACCAGAATTATCACCAGTAACAGCCGAAACAGCAATACCATTTTTAACTCCAGCATAAGTTAATTTTGAAGAGAAATTTAATAAAGGATTACTTGTATCATCAAATAAAGCACATCCGGATTCACGAGAAACCTTACCATTACATCCGGCACTATTAATTTTACTATTATTAATATAAGAATAAATATTATTACCAACACACACACCACCAAAACCACAATCCTTATCAAAAACACAAGGAAGATTTAACTTATTTACAGGAGTGCCATCAACCTTAGCCTTACAATATTTAGAACCATTAACATCATCTGTTACACAAACTCCATTCTCACCACAATCATTATCGCTAGAACAATCATATCCATCTAAATTACCAGCTTTACAACTTTTTTCTGTTGGTTCAATAAAATTAGTACAATCATATTCATTACAAATACCAACAGCTCCATTATAATTTCTCATATAATCAGATGCTTCTATAACATCTTTACAAACACCATCAACAACACCATTATTATCAACACAATCAGAATCAGAAACACAAGAATTTCCAGTTTTTGTACCACCAACACACTCTAAACCATTATCCGAACATCCTTTGGTAGAATTTTTCTTAAACCAACCAATAACAGTCCACGGGGCATCACAAGTTGAGCCAGGACAATCATTATCAACAGAGCAATAAGAACCAACCTTATTTCCACCCTGACAAACATTAAATTCAAAAGATTTATTAGAAAATTGATCTATAATACCAGGATTTTCATCATAACCATAAGGCTTACAATAAGGATCTCCAGAAGTAGAAGCACATTTAGTATTCGTTCTTTCTAATAAACAATATCCACTACTACACATAGTATCATCACTACAATTTATACCAGAACCATCACTACATGTTCCAGTATAAATATAATAAGTAGTCTGTTTTGGTCTTGTTGTAGTAGTTGTAACACCATTAGTTGTGGTACTTTCAAAAGTTCTCCTAATTACAACAGGATCTTTTCTATATTCACAATCAGAAGCTTTAACTATTTTATATGAATCAGGGTTTATTTTCGCAGCACTTACAGAAGTCGCATCTGTATTACTACCTAAAACATCAGCATAATAACAACCTTCATCAGAAATAGATTTAGATTTAACATCATATTTAAACCAACCTGTTTGAAGTTTTGGGGTTCCTGTATTTGTATCAGAAACACCAACATCAACATTTGTTTTATAAACACAAAGCGATTTTGGAAATTTAAAATTAACACTAGCACCTTTAGAATCTTGGAAAGAATAACATCCTGCCTCTTCTGCTGTACACATAGTAGCATCATAAACACCTGTAGTTGAATAATTTCCAGACGATTTAAATTTATCAGGGTCTATAACAAAATATGCAGTTGAATAATCAAAATCAGGAGAATCATATCTATCGTCACTTCTTCCAACAGCCGTACAACCCTTATATTTAGCATCACAAGAATAATTACTATCAATAATATAATAACCAAGTTCATCAGCTCCTACGGTATAATTATCTTTATAATCATTATAAGAATCATAAGCGGCTTTAGAATCAAAAAACTTACTATATATTCTCAAATCATCAATACTTCCTACAAGTCCAGAACCAATTTTAAGTAAAGAAGTTGCATCTGTTCCATAATTGAAATTCATAGTTACATCTCCAGAAGAAGAAACAAGTTCACCATTAATATACATTTTTATTCTATCTCCATCATATACACAAAGAACATTTTGCCACTTATTAAGTGTTAGCAAATAATTAGAACCTGATTTTAATAATTGAGTATTATCATTATTAAATACGCATTGTACTTCTCCATCAGGAAGAATAGATAAATTATAATAATTTCCAAGAGAAACTATTGAACCTCCAAAAGAATTTGGTCTAACCCAAGAATAAATAGACACATTAGAAGTAACTGATTTTAATGAATCATTAATAACTTCAGAAATATTATTAGTCCCATTAAATAAGGCTGCGCCAGCAGAAACTCCATCTTTAACATAAACAACATTATTATTATTTGTCATTAAATTAGATGAAAAATCATTTTTTGCAATATTGTTTTTATCATCAAAAGTATAATAAGCAACAACACTAGAATAATCTACGTTTTTATTAAATTCTTGACTTTGATAACTTTTTGAATTTTTCGTATCATAAAGAGCTTCACAACCCATCTTGTCAGCACTACACAAATTCAAATCGTTAAATACATAAAACTCATCATTACTATAAGAATCAATATATTCATCACAACCAATCATTTTTCCTAAATTTAATCTATACCCATTAGTAGTATAGAAACAAGAACCGGTTTTTACCGCCACATTAACAGGATCAGTAGGGTTATTGTAACAATCATCATCACTATTACATGAAGAATTTTTATTATCACCCCATCTACAAACCTTATTAGCATAAGTACAAGTATCCGTTACATCTCCACAATCAGCAGCAACAGTAGCATCAGTACAAACAGCTCCAACATTAGTTCCAGTTAAACAAACTTTATTTGGAACCATAGTACAAAAACCATTAGCAACACCTTCAGCATTACAAGCACCAGTAGGATTACTTATATCATTATCGCAACTTACAGGAGTTGTCCAAGAATTTTTAATAACATAAATAGATGATGATTTTTCTACTGATATATAATCAACAAACAAATTAACAGCTCCACCATTATTTACCAAACCTTTATTACTAATCTGAATACTATTAAGAACAGTTGTTAAATTAGAAGATGAGAAAACATCAAAACCAATAAATTTCCAATCATTATTAATTTGTTTTGTACTAACAAAAGTATCTCCAACTCTAAGCTCCACAGAAGATAAAGTACCATTTGCAGAATCATTCTTAGCATACAATCTTAACTTATAAAGAGCTTTTTCTTTTGGATCAATAATATCAGGAACAACAACCTTACTTATATAATCAGGATAAGCAATTTTAGCAGAATGTTCATTAACGAAAATAGATTCAGTTGATATTGTAGGAGCATTTCCTGCACTATTCTTCCAACCATCTGCACCATCTTCAAAACCATCAGTAAATAATGTTTCTGACGATATAGAAGTACCATTATATTCTCTACAATTCAAAACATCACTAGAACACGTTACAGATTCTGGAATATATATACCTATATTACAAGTATTAGTAGAAGTATTATATCTCAAACCTGTAGTTAAGTAAGATATAGAATCACATTTAGATTGAGAAACAACACTTTGATATGGCACGATAGAATAATAAGAACAATCTGTATCTGAAACATAAATAACTTCACTCATATTTGCATAGTAAAGAACATAGTTACCAGTTGCTGCACCAGAAGCAGAACTAGCATCACTAGGACCATGAAATTCTCTACAATCAGGGTCATGATCTTGTTTTTTATATGCCTCAGCATTACAAGCATTAAAAGAACTAGAAGCTACAGTAGCAGGATCATAAACATCATCATAATAGCTACATGTTCCAGAACCACAATCAGAATCAACGGAACATTTCACCGTTTTATCATTACTACATGCTTTTGTTCTAAGCAATCTATAAACATTCAACTTATATCCAGAAGTTTCTGATCCAGTATATGTAAAATAATCAGTATATTGAGCTGTTGCTTTACTACAAGAACCAACAATAGCACCACAATCAGCATCAGACTTACAAATATTACCCTTAAAAGAATCATCATTTTTACAAGTGCCTATATCATCTGTTTCTTTAACACAAGTCCTTATAGAAGAAAAATATTCATCCCCTCCAGTAGATAAATTCTTATATTGAGAACAGCCAGCTTCAGAAGAAGAACAAGGTTTAGCAGTTGTAGCTATAAGAGATTGAAAAGTAGATCCAATAGCAGGATCATAAGAAGGACCAGATTCTTTATATAATTGATAACCCTTACATTCTGCCGTACAATAATTTTCTTCATTCGGCTTACCAGGCAACCAATAATCAGAATTATCCTTCTTTTCATATTTTCTACAGCCAACATCTTTTTTATCACAAGATTTTATAAAATTACTACAAAATATTTTGTCTTTATCAGAAGATGAAGAATAACAATTAGCATAATCCGGTGCTTTTTTTAAATAATTAACCTTAGAATTTTCATATAAAGCATATGTAGTAGCAACACTTCCCTCTTGTAATTGAATAGCATCAAAAACAGCAGTCACAGGATTATCATCCGTTACAGCTTTTACTCTAGACAAAACAGGAAGTATATCTAAATAATAAGTATCAAGACCAGTCTTAAAAGAAACTGTTTTTCTTGTCCATGTAGGAGACATAAAAGTATTAACATATCTCAAAGCATCTATATCAATAATATTATTTGCAGAAGAAGAATCACAAACTCCGATTTTATTATTAGGGTTATTAGTTTCAATACAATCAGTATTAGAATTACAAACAGATCCTAAAAGTGTATCATCCCCGCTTGTACAAACTTGTTTAGTTATTAAATTTTTAGATTGATCATATTCCTTAACATTAACAAAAGCTCCTTGTGAATATTTAGAAATACTATCCGCAGGGAAATTAGTATTATAACCTAAAACATAATAGCTTAAAGTATATGTTTTATTTGGCTCAACATCAATAAAATAATCTTTATTTAAACTATAACCAACATAAGAAGTTTCATCAGAAGAAGACAGTCTTTTCATTACAAGAGAGTTAGAGCCATCATAAACAGGGGCATTATCCCCGGTACTTTCTAAATCAACACTATCAGATAATGGCTTATCATTATGAGGTATCCAAAGCAAAGCTTGTTTAGTAGTTAAATCTGCTGAAAGATTATATTCTTCAAAACTTGAATTCTTAATCAAATTAGCAGTATCTCTCCTTATAAAAGCCGTACAACCCTCTTGAGAAGAATCACAAGGTGTTATTTTGTTATTTAAAAATATTTTAGCGGAATCATCATGACTCCAATCAGTAGAAGCAGAACCAGTTTTAACCAAACTATATGATCTACAACCACTATTACTCTGGTCGCAAACAGATTTATCAGTAGTATCAGCAATAAAACCAAGAGTAGTAGTAGAGCCCCCCATAGCATAAGTATATTTTGCACAACCAACATTTTGACTAAAACAAGAATCTGCAGACAAATCAAATCTCCAAATATTTTTTTCTCTCAAACAATATCCATAAGCATTACATTCACCATTATCTTTTTCGGTTAAACAAGTAGAAACATCTGGACATGATTCATATCTAATATTAGATTGGGATTGCTGATCTGTTACATAAAGAAGTGATCCATTTTTAACACCAGACTCACACATATATTTTGGATCTTTTAATATCCAATTAGGGTTTACCAAATGACAAAAAGGATCATTTTTAGAACTATACCCAGTAGCAAAAGGATCGCAGATAGAATATCCAGTCAATATTCTAGTTAAAGTAATATCGCTCATTCTTGCCTTATGACAAGCCACAGATTTATCAGGACAATCAGCAGTATCAGTACTATTGCCATTATAAATATAACCATCTGAACAAGGAATTTGTCCAGTAATACACATAGCGGCTAATTCCATACCAACAGGAAAAACTCTAGCCTTTCTAAGCTTTTGTATGTTAGTTAAAGTAAGTCCCGTCTTATAATTATCAAGTTCTTTTGGAGGAGTATCATTACTAAGTCTAGCAACCATCATATTACCATTTAATTTTCCAGAATCAACTGCGTCTTTTATAGACATACCAGCCTTTACAACATCCAAAAGTTTTTGATCTAAAACTTCACATTCCGAATCAAATTTAATAGAGCAAGGAGTTGAATATTTTTCAAGCAAACTATAACTAGAAATATTTGCAGGTTTTTGTTCTATAGTAGGATAAGAAGATACAATTTCAGTTTGAACGGTTTGATCTTTTGTAGCTGGTTTTACTAATGGGTCATTAACTAAAGTAGCAAAAGGATCTACTTCCGGTGTAACAATTATTGGTGTAGCTTTAGCATCAGCAGAACAACTAACACTACCCCCACCATTTTGACCAGAGCAGGTCCAAGAAAAAACACCATCATTCAAAACAACAGTTCCAGAAACACCAGATACACAAAGATCCGTTGGTTCAGCCATAAGTGGAGAACTATAAACATGACAAACACCATTTATTTGTAAGTTAGGGACACTTGAATAATTTACAGAACAAGTAGCATTAGATCCACTATTTTGACCAGAACATGTCCATGTCCACATTTTTGTAGCAGTATTTAATTTTGGATCCGAAGAAGACATTGTCCCAGTAGAACAAAATTGACTATTTTTATTACTAGTAGTTATACGAGTATCATTTAAAACTCCCATAGAAGTACCAACCAAAGAAGCAAAACCAACAACAGGCCCACAAGATCCATTTATTGGAACAATCCCAGCAACAGCATAATCTAAACCATTAGAGCAAACAATGTCTGGCCAACATTTGTTAGAAACCGATCCAGTGTACATAGAACAAGAAGATACTGTTTTTGAAGTAGAAATACAAACGTAATAATTAAATAACGATGTATTAGAATATATATCAGCCATACAACAAGAACCACTACCATAAATAGAAGCGCATTCTGAATCTCTAGAGCATGAAGATGGTGTTGAATAAGGTTTTATACTATCAGCACTAGAATAATTAAAACCAAACAAAGAATATAAAAATACAAAAATGAAAAACATTTTTTTCAATATTTTAATATTCTCATATTTTAATATTCTCATATTTTATAATTTTATTATTTATTGTTTTTGTTGACACGTTCCATATGTAGTAATTCCAGCAGCATTAGTTATACCAACTTTAGACTCACAGTAACATGTTTTACAAGCTCCATTATTAAATTTACCGTCAACAATACAAACATCTCCAACATTCAAAGGCCCAGGTACAGTACAAAGATTTGTAGTTGTTTGTCCATTACCAGTTCCGGAAGAAGTAGAAGAAGTGTTACCAGTATCAGAAGAAGTAGTTGAGGTATTAGTTACATCAGGAGCTGTTTGTATTCCATTTAAAGCAGAAAGGTCTTGATCAACGCCAGTAGTTGGGAATGCTCTAGAAAATAAACCTTGCATAAGTTTTTTTGAACCCTCACTAAGAAGAGTTGTAACAAAAAGTTTAATAGGATCTATAAATAAATCTCCAGTAGGTTGTAACATTTGTTTGCCAGAACCCAAAGCCTCTTCAAGATTAAATGTAACCATACCAGGAGTAGATTTTATTTCATGACTAATAGGCTCACTAACAGGTTTAACATCACTCTTAGCAACATCAGCTTTAATTATATCTTGTTGATTTTGAATATCAAGAAGTTTTTTTCATTTGTTTTATCTATATAATCTTGGTTAGCTAATGTTTGAACATATCCCATAGCAGCAACTTGATTTTGAGCATTAAACTCACAAACATTAATCAAATCATCTCTAATATTTAAAATTTTAGAATTATCATCAGTTAAATTGCCATTTGTTATTAAACTAAACCATAATCCACCATCTTCATTAATATAAAGAGTAGTTGGATTATTTATATCATCCACAAAAATAGTACCAGAAGAATCTGATGGCAAACTCTTAATCATTAAACCAATAAAAGGACTATAAAAATTACTTGCAGTCGTTGTTTGAGATAAGTTTGTATCATTAGAATCTATTACTCCATCATTATTACTATCTTTTTCAGATCCACACTGCATAGAAATAAGTGAACCAGAATTACTATTACTAACACTAGAGCAATTAACAAGAGCTTGTTCAAATGGGCCAAAAAGACTCATATGAGATTTCAAATATCCAGAAAACATTAATCCATTAGCATTATACATTCCAGCAGTTTTAGAAAGTAATGCAGCTCTTATAACTTTTTTATATAAATCTGGATTATCCTTACCTAATACTAAACCCTTATCCCAAAAATTATTTTTAAATTCTACATCATAAGCACCATAGAATTCTGCCGCATTTTTATTACCACCATCATTACTATAAGTTATTAATGAATCAACAATACTAGCACAATCCTGCTTAGCTTTTTGAGCTTGGATTTCTTGTTTTGGTAATGTTCCGGTTTCAATTAATCCTTTAAATGTTGATGCCATTTTTGTCAGAAAACAACTCTTATACTGAGTTAAAAACTTTTTTTGTTTAGTAATATCAGCAACATAAGCTCCAGTAGAAGTTTTATCTGGCAACGTATATGAAATACAATTACCTTGATTAATAGCCGCGGAAGTTCCAACAACATCAAGAGTTACAGTATTTAAGGCATCTGTAACACAGTTAGTTGTTTTATTAGCATTTGGTTCTTCTGTTGTTTTGCAAAGATAAGATCCAGGAACCATATGTCCAGCTTTACAATCACCCCTTGTTGTTGTTTGAACTCCGTTGCTATCAGTAGTTGTTGTTATATCATATTCATCACAAGTAGTAGCTGCATAAGAAGTGCATTTCGGATTTATATTTTGTTGTTTATAATAAATTGCTTTTTTTTGAAAAATAAGAAGCTTCTGCTTTTGCAGGGCTAGTTAAAGAAGCAACATTATATAAATAATAATCTTTTAATCCTTCATATGTAAAACTAGCAAAAGCACCGCCAGCAGTATAAACAGAATCTATAACATTATCTGCAGCACTATTTACACTAGACGAAATATTATTACTCAAACCAGAATTATTATTATTAATATCAGAAGTTGATATACCAGCAATAGAAACTGGTTTAAATTCATCAAAACAATCAGCCGCAAAAGTCTTTCTTAAAGTTGTAGAAATATTTTCAAAACTTTGATTAACAGCATCAACAAATTTAGAAAGAGTACATGTTGGTGGTGTAATAGTTTCTTGCGTAGGCGAAGCCACAATATTTAAAAGAAGCTTAAATTTCCAATTTAAGTCAGCATCAATAGGTTTACACACATCAAATCCTGTTTGTGCTACGATTTTATCAAGAAAATCCCCAGTAGCTTGATCTGCCACTTGTTTTAACATATCTTCTAATGGAAACTGAAAGAATAAAGGTTGAGAGCCCCAATTACCAGTAGCCATACCAGTCACTGTACTTGTGGCCAAGTTTTGAGCAAAAGTATTAAGAGCTGTAGCAACACCAGCCTTAAGAACCCCACCTCCTACTTTCTCTATTGCATCACTTATTCCTTTTGTGACACTCATTATATTTGCAATCATTTGATTAATATCCAAAGCTTCAACTTGCTTTGTTGGAATTAAAATCTGAGAAAATACAAAAGAAATTAAAAGAAAACCAGAAATAAATTTTCTTTTTAGTAAACCTTTTTTGTTTATTTTTTGGGACATTTTTGTAGGAGTATAAAAATTAACATTTGACTAAATTATATCATAAAATTAATAATAATTACTGTGGAAAAAACATTTGTAAATAATTCAAAAGTTAAAAAATATTTAATTAATAAATATATCAATTAAATATTAAAAAATAATGAGCCACATAAAAGTAACTCATTATTCATTATTCATTATTCATCGTTAAATTCATCTATTCTCCCAAAACCGTACTTTTTAATTCCCCTGTTTTAAATTGGGAAAGCAAAGATTCATCTGCAACATTAGAATCTAACAACAATTTTTTAATATCAATTTCATTCATTGCTTTTATAGTTGATATTTGAGCAACAGTAAATTGCGGCAATTTAGATTTTAACACGGATTTATAATCAGTAATTGTATTAATATTTGTATTATTCGTCGTATTAGTATTAGTAGTAGCATTATTAGTTGATACCACATTTGTAGAAGTATTATTAGGAGTAACTGTACCTGAATATAATTGAGACATAAGAGATTTTATTTGATCATCGGTCATATTGGCAAGCATTGGTTTTAAACTTTCAGGAATTATTTTAGCAAGTTCAATTCTGGCTTGTGCAACATCTATCTTGGTTGGATCAATGGTGTTCGCAATAGTAGTTGCGCTATTGTTATTAGTAGTAGTATTTGTAGTAGGAGTATTAGTAATAGTATTTGAATTAGCATTGATAGCATTTGGATCTATACCTCTTTTAATAGAGTCATAATCATTAATACCATCACTATTACTATCAGCTAAAAATGGAGATGTGTGGAAGACGTTTACTTCATCATAATCAGAAAGACCATCTCCATCAGTATCCACTGTTTTAGATGGAAAGCCAGGATATGGAACACTAGTATTAGATGTGTTTGTGTTGTTTGTACTATTAGTAGTAATAGTATTGGTAGTATTGGTAGTATTAGCACCAGTAGTATCATCCACTATCTTACCCTGAGCTTTTAATTTATTATATGTATCATATACACTAGAAACCGCATCAGCATTCTCATCAATAAAAGGCTTTTTAATGTTCTGCTTAGTATTAGAAAAACCAAGGACGACAGAACATGCTCCAATAAAAATCAAAAACAAAATCAAAACTCTATTTCTTTTTTGTTCATCATGCTTAAAATCATTATAAAAATCAACAAAATATTTTTTAATCTTACTAATATCCATATAATTTATTTAATAATTGATTTAATTTTAATTTATTCTCATTCATCAAAGATGATTATTTCACACTTTCTAAAGTATGATCATTTTCTCAATATCTATTAAAATTATACCACAACCTAAGCCAATCATCCAAACACAAATCTTGAGCCCTGGTTTTATCTGATAAACTTGAATTTATTAATATTTTTTTAACAATATCTTTATCTTTTCTGTAAATAGAAGCTATATTATGATAAAGCATTTTTCTTTTATTAGAAAAACCAGATTTAATAAATTTAAAAAAATTATCAATATCTTTTTTATTAGAAATTTTTAATTTATTATTTTTAGACAATCTAATAACAGCTGAATTAACAGCAGGAACTGGGTAAAAACAATCTTTAGAAACTAAAAATAAAATAGAAGGAAAAGAATAAAATTTCGCAGAAATAGAAAGCACACTATCGTCACCATCTTTAGCACATATTCTCTCTGCAACTTCTTTTTGAATCATTATAATAATTTCCGCAGGGCTATAAGTAATCTCTAAAAGTATTCTAATAATATGAGAAGTAATAGAATAAGGAATATTAGCAACAACAAAAAATTCTTCTCCACCAAAAAACTCCTTAACTTTATCAATTAACAAATCATTATTCTCAATATCTCCATCATTTCGCTTCTCAACATCTCCCAATTTTAATGCATCATCTAGAACAACTTTCAATCTACCAGGAAAGCTTTTTTCAATCTTTAAAAGACCCTCAAAAAGTTTTTCATCTTTTTCTATAAGAAAAACCTTGTCAGCAATACCCACCAATCTATTGGTTAAAACACCAAAACCACCACCAATTTCCAAAATATTTAATTTCTTAACATTTCTTTCTTTTTTAATCTCCTCAACATTAGAAATAATATCATCAAGAACAAACTCATTAATTAAAAAATTCTGCCCCAAAAGTTTATTAGGAACAATTTTATATAACTTACAAAGATCAAGAGTTCGCTCAAGTAAATCCATGAAAAGAGTTAAAGAGTTAAAGAATTAAAAAATTAAATAATTTATAATACTATAATTGTTTTTTTCTATGCTTCATTATTAATTTATTTATAACAACAATCATTATACATTCTTTGTTGACAAAATCAACAAATATTTGTTATAATTTTCAAGCTATACAACAATCCAATCAGGTCCTTAGCTCAGTTGGTAGAGCAACAGCCTCTTAAGCTGATGGTCGCGGGTTCAACTCCCGCAGGGCCTACCATAATTAAAAAATCCCGCTAATGCGAGATTTTTTAATTTTTAATATATATATCCCAAAATTCTCCAATCATCAATAGATAGTTCTCTCTTATCAACAACACCCCAACCTCTAAAATTCATTTCAGAAATAACTATCACATCACTCGTAACATCTTCAACATAAGCAACATGACCGTATAAAGCATTTTCCCTTGTAACAACAATAGCGCCAATAACTGGTTTTTTACCAATATCATAACCATATCTTTGTGCATTAAGAAGCCAACTTTTAGCATTACCACCCCAAGGAACAAATCTTCTAGTAGCAACATACCAAGTACATTGACCATAAGGAAACTTGTGAGCCTCCAAATCACTACCATCACCCTGTATAGGAGAAACATTTGGATAAAGAATACTAATTGAGGAATTCTTTCTAACAGGTCTAATAGCAATATTAGAATATCTAGGAATACTGGTTGTAGGAATAATAAGTGTTTGTCCAAGTCTTAATACATCCCCTCTTATAAAATTATATTGTCTAATTTTATCCAAGGAAGCATTGTATTTAATTGATAAATCAAGAAGAGTGTCTCCATATTCAACTTTATAACTTAACCCAGTGAATGGTAAAATAGAAAGTTTTTGACCAATCTTTAAAACATCTCCTTCATTCATTTTGTTTTCATATAAAACAGTATCTTTACTAACACCAAAACTTTTAGCAACACCAGCAAGAGTATCTCCACTTCTAACAACATAAATAACTTTAGAAGCAAATCTAGAATTATCATTACTATTATCCACAATAACAGTAGAATCACCAGTAGAAGATCCTGGATAATTCATTATTTGTGGTTTAACAACAGAGCCATTATTAAAAGTAAAATAAGTTATATCTTCGGGATCAATAGGAACAAAATCTGATTTAACATCAACACTTATATCACCTTGGGATAAATAAGATCCGTTTTTTGGATTATTTTTTTTACCTATAACAGTATTATCAACAATAACAGAGTCTATATTTGAATTATCTCCAGCAAGAATAAAAAATATACTATTATTAAGTTTTAACTCTTTATCATATATACTATAAACCCTCACATTATCTACAATAACCCAAGAAAAAATAAGAAAAACTATAACCAAACCAACAATTTTTTTATTAAATAAAACAGCAAACATTCTGCCAAGTAAATTTAACTGCAGATTGTTTTGGACGATTATATCTCTAACAAGTTTTTTATATATTTTATATAAAGGAAGAAAAAATAAATTAAACAATATTTTTCCATAAAATATATCTATAAATAAAAACTTAAAAAATCTTGCTATTTTATTTAAAAATACAAGAATTTTGTCAAAAATATTAAGAAAAAATAACTTAATTTTAATTAAAAAATCAGACATAATTAGTTTTTTCTCTAATATAAAATATAAAATAAAAAAAACTTTAGAGCAAAAGTATTATAACAAAATATTAAAAAAAGTCTAATAAAAATACATAAAACAAGCTAAAATAAAATAATTTTATCCAGTTTTATTAAAACAAATCTTCATACTTTTTATCAACAACACCCATATTAATAAGTTGTTCAACATTCTGCTTCATAGTAAACATACCTTCAGCAGAACTGGTTTGAATAATATTATTAATCTGAGAAGTCTTCCCCTCTCTAATAAGATTAGCTATGGCAGGAGTATTTATCATTATTTCACGAACAGCAACTCTGCCACCACCAATTTTTGGTATTAACCTCTGAGAAACAACAAGAGAAAGTGTCATAGATAATTGAGTTCTTATTTGAGCTTGAGCAGAAACAGGAAATACATCAATTATTCTATCTATAGTCTGGCAAGCATTAAAAGTATGTAATGTTGAAAAAACAAGATGACCAGATTCCGCAAGAGTTATTGTAGAAGCTATAGTTTCAAGATCCCTCATTTCCCCAACCATAATAACATTGGGGTCTTGTCTTAAAACATGCTTCAAAGCTTCATTATAACTAAAAGTATCTATATCAAATTGTCTTTGAGTTATTAAACTTTTTTTAGACTCATAAACAAATTCAATAGGATCTTCTATCGTTATAATATTTTTAGCTTGGTTTTCGTTTATAAAATCAACCATAGAAGCAAGAGTAGTGGATTTACCAGAACCAGTAGGTCCAGTAACAAGAACCAACCCCCTAAAAGAACTGACTAAATCAGAAACAACAGAAGGAAGCTTCAATTCCTCCATCTTTGGAATTTTTTTAGAAATAATACGAGCAACAAAACAAGGATTATCTCTTTCAAAATAAAGATTTACTCTAAATCTACTAATATTTTTAATATCATAAGAAATATCAAGTTCTTTATTTTTTAAGAATCTATTAAAATATTCTTCTTGTAAAAAAGATTTTATCAAATCCAAAATAGATTCACGAGTAATAGTAATATATTCTTCCCTAGAAATCAGTTCCCCATCAATTCTAAAAATTGGTTTAGACCCAACAACCAAATGAATATCAGACGCACACAACTCATAAGATTCAATTAAAATCTTATCTAATAAATTATCCATAAAAAAAATTAAATATATAAATATGAAAAAATATATAAATATGAAAATACCATTACTTTTACATCTTTCTATATTTACATAATATTATACCATACTTAATTTTTGATTTTTAGTTTTTGATTTTTAGTTTTTCTATTTGTGGATAAAAAATCCTATTTGCGAATACACGCAAAAAAAGAAACCATTTACACAAAACAATAAAACCAATAGTATATAGACAGTTAAAACAAAAAACCGCTTAAAGTCGTGCCAAAACAAAAATAAAAACCTCGGTAAAGAATCGAGTTTTTTAATTTGAAAAAATTGTTTAATTGTGTTTTTTGATGCTTCGTTTTTGAAATTTTGAGTGACAACGAAAAACTTTCAAAAATGTAAGATCAAAAAATCATTCGGAACTTAAATTTTCAGTACATCATATATTATTTACCACTAAATTGTTTTCTATATAATTTTCTAAAATAACCGACACCAAACCTATGAGCCTCGTCCCTAATTTGTCTCAAAATATAAAGACTCTTAGCTTGAACAAGCTTAACACTGTTATCATTTTGAGGAACATAAACATCTTCCTCTCTCTTAGCAAGAGAGACTAAATTAATATTTTTTAATTTTTCAACATAATTTTTATTTTCTTTGCTTGCTTTCATTTTAGCAGTAGCAGACAATCTTCCAATTAGTTTTAAAACAGTAGAAAGCTGTGGTAAACCACCGTCAAGTACAATCAAATCTGGCCAACCCCATTCTTTCAAATTTTTTTCAGAAAGTCTTCTTTCTAGCACTTCCTCCATCATAGCAAAATCATTCGGTTCTCCGTTTACCAATTTTAAATTAATATTTTTAATTTTAAATTTTCTATATTCTTCTTTTGCTGGTAACCCATTAATAAAAACAGACATGGAACCAACGGCAAAACTACCACCAATATTTGAAATATCAAAACATTCAATTCTTTTTGGAGTTTTATCAAGAGCCAATCTATCTTTTATTTTTTCTAAATTTTTTCCATTAATCTGATTCTTATTAATATATTCCATAGCGTTTTTTTCTCCAAGTTCAACAAGATTTTTCTGTTTTTCATTACTAGCTTTTTTAGCAGACAAAATACAAGGATTTATAACCAAAATACTTGAATCAACATCATACTGAGTAACCAAATTAACATTTTCCATTGTATCTAAATAATAAGAAGATATAAATTTTTCAATCAAAATAGATTCGTGTTCTCTAGTTTGATCTTCAAAAATAAAACCACTCAAAACATTTTTCAAAATAAAATTTCTTTTACCAAGAAGTACTCCATTTCTAATATTAAATAAATTAACACAAGCCAAGTCAGCATATTTATAAATACTAATAATATCAACACTTTTATTATCAACACTTCTAGCAAATTGCTTATTAGAAATTTTTTCTATAATGCTTATTTTATCCCTATATAAAGCGGCTACTTCATAATTTTTCTTAGCAGCAAAATTCATCATTTTTAAATTTAAATATTCTAAAATAACATCATTTTTGCCATTTAAAAAATTAATTAAATTTTTAATATTTTCTTCATATTCCAAATCAGAACATTTATCACAACAAATTCCTGGACATTTTTTAATATAATAATTAAAACAAGGCGACAATGGTTGTAATATAACATTTTGCATCCTTATATTTAATTGTTTAATTTTCAAACATTTATAAGGAAAAACTTTAGAAATATTATCAAGAATATTAAGAATATCTTTTTTAGAAGTATAAGGTCCAAAATATTTATAATTATTCTCTTTTTTATTTTTTTTAGTTTCATTACCCACTAGAGTCTCAATAAAAGCAGATTCCGTCTTTTTTCTAACAATATCAACAGTGGAATAAAAATTATTCTTCCCCTTTCCTATTCTCACAAAACAATATTCACTATTATCCTTTAATAAAACATTATATTTAGGAGAATTTTTTTTAATCAAATTAGATTCAAGAATTAAAGCCTCTTTTTCAGAGTTAGTAGAAATAGTTTCAATATCAAAAATAGAATCCACAATTAAATGTTTTTTATAAAGCCTATCTTGGTTGTTTAAAAAATAGCTGGATACTCTATTTTTAAGATTTTTAGCCTTACCAACATAAATAATAACACCGTCTTTATTTTTAAAGATGTAAACACCAGGACTAGACGGGATTTTTTTAGAATCAAATTTAAACATGAATATCAAAAATATAAACATAAAAAAGTTAAATTGTGTTTTTCTATACTTCATTATTTTTAATTCGAACGCGTGTATGCGTGAGAACTTAAAAAAATGAAGATAGAAAAATCACTATAATCTCAAAATTTTAGCAAATCATAAAATAACAAAACAAAAAACATTGCTAATTTCTATTATTTATGATATACTAAAACCATACAAAGAATCAATCATTACGATTGGTTCTTTTTTTAAATAATAATTTAAATTACTATGTCTAGCGAAATTAGAGATGCCATAGATTTTATATGTGAAGAAAAACACATAAAATTTGAAAAAATAATGGAAGCAATAAATCAAGCATTAGCTGCAGCATACAGAAAAGATTACACAAAAGAAAAAAATCTAAACATAAAAGCAGATTTCAACATAGAAACAAATCAAATAAGAGTTTGGGACTCAAAAACAATTTGTGAAAATTATGAATTAGACGAAGAAGGAAACGTAATTCAACCAGAAAATACACCAGAAGAAGATTTAATAAGATTCAACCCAAAAACACAATTAATGATCAAAGACGCAAAGAAAGGATCAAAAATAGGAGATGTTATAGACACAGAGCTAGAATCACCTAGTGACTTTGGTAGAGTTGCCGC
This sequence comes from bacterium, assembly GCA_021780535.1. Lineage (GTDB taxonomy): Bacteria > Patescibacteriota > Patescibacteriia > JAGPKW01 > JAGPKW01 > JAJXYN01. The sequence goes on along the minus strand of JAJXYN010000009.1, from coordinate 395,610 downwards.
CCAAACCGCAAAACAAGTAATAATACAAAAAATAAAAGAAGCTGAAAAAGAATCAATATTAAGCGAATTTCAAGAAAAAGAAAAAACAATAGTAATAGGGACAATACAAAAAGTTGAAAATGACATAGTTTTTGTTAATTTAGGACATGGAGTTGGTGTAGTAAAAAGAGAAGATCAAATAGATAATGAAATATACACACCAGGAACAAAAATGAAATTTTATGTAAAATTAATAGAAGAATCCCCAAAGGGAATACAAATATTACTTTCTAGATCAAATGCAGAATTTGCAAAACACTTATTTATGCTTGAAATCCCAGAAATAAATGATGGGATAGTAATTATAAAAAATATAGCAAGAGAAGCTGGATCAAGGTCAAAAGTCGCAGTAACAACAGCTCAAGAAAATATAGATCCAATAGGGTCATGCGTTGGGCAAAAAGGAGTTAGAATAAATGCTATAATGAACGAACTCGGAAATGAAAAATTAGACATAATAGAATACGATAAAGATATAAACAAATATATAGCAAATGCTTTATTGCCAGCAAAAATATTAAACTTAACAATAGACGAACAAAAAAAAGAAGCGCAAGTAGTAGTTTCAAATGATCAATTTTCTCTTGCAATAGGCAAAAAGGGACAAAATGTAAGATTAGCATCAAGACTAACAGGATTCAAAATAAACATTACCCCAGAAAACATTAATGAAATAAAACCAAAAGAAGAAAATGTTATTAAAGAAACAAAAGAAGACGAGATTATAGAAGAAACAAAATAAAACATTTAAACTCTTTCAAAAAATTTAATTTTTGCCATTTTATTATTCATATCAATAATAATAGCAATAACCGAAAAAGAATAAAAAATACTTTTTATTCTTTTTTTGTTTAAATAAACTTCGGCAGTTCTTTGAAGTTTAATTTTTTTAAAATAATCAACAGCATTTTCAGGATAATTTACATAATCCTTAATGGATCTAGTTTTAACTTCTACAAAAAATAGTTCATTGTTTTTAGAGACAATAATATCAAGTTCACCATATTTACAAAAAAAATTAGTTTCAATAATTTTATATCCCTTTTTAATTAAAAAATTACAAGCAATTCTTTCACCAAAATCACCAAATTTACGTTTTTCAGTTTTCATAAGAAGAAAGTTAAATAGTTAATAGTTTAAAGTTTATAATTAGAAATTAATATATTAAAACACTAATCAAAAAACCAAAAACTTAAATAGTGTTTTTCTATGCTTCGTTATTTTTAATTCGAACGATAGTAAGAACTTAAAAAAATGAAGATAGAAAAATCACTCGGAATTTAAAGCTCCAGCAAATCATAAATTAGCTCAAATTAATTCTTAATTAAAAAAACCGGAATTAAATCCGATTTTTTTTATAAATTTTGCTCTAACAACGGAACAACTTGTTTTTTTCTAGACATAATTCCTTCTTTATAATTATTCTCATCATTAATTCTAAAAATATCATAAATAGATTCTTTATTACCAACAACCCAAAGATAACTACCCTCCTTCATAATATCAGTAACAACAAGAATAACAGCAAAATAACTATTATCATTTTTAATGATCTCCATCTGAGGTAAGATCTCATCTTTTCTAATATAAAGATCATTAACATCTATTAATTCAATTTGGCCAATACCAACCTTCTTACCCTTAAAATCAAAATCTTTAAAATCATTAAAAATAATTTGTGATGGAGACTTAGAAGCAACTTCGGCCTTCTTTTTAAATAATTCTATACCATATTCTTCAACATTTTTAACACCAGATATTTCTGACAATACAACAGCAAATTGTTTATCTTTTTCTGTAGTGGTTGGGGATTTAAAAATAATAGTATCAGACAAAATAGCAGACAAAAGAAGTCCAGCCAATGTTTTATTAACCTCTCTTTTTTCTTCTAAAAATATTTCCGTAACAATAGATGCAGTACTACCATAAGGTTTGGTTGTAATATAAATTGGATTAGAAAAAGAAACATTAACTTTGTGGTGATCTAATATTTCAATAATTTGATCAACTTTCATACCGTCAGCAATTTGAGTAATTTCATTATGATCAACTAAAACAAATTTATCATCTTCTTTAATATTAGAAAGTAAAACAGGAGGAGTAATGTTAAACTTCTCAAAAACAAATTTAGTTTCATTATTTAACTCACCCAAAACAGCGGGCATAAAACCATCACCTTTAAATTTAGCGTAAACATAAGCGGAAACAACAGAATCTGTATCAGGATTTTTGTGTCCAACAACGTAAATCATACAATCAGATTAATAAATTAGATAAAAATAATTTAATACAATTTAACTTAAAAATCAACGAGATATAAATCAAATTTTTAAATTAAGCATTTATTTTTTGAAAAACAATACCATAATGGTGTGTCCCAGGAACAAAAACATCAATCTCTTTTAAGCAACCAACCTCTCTAGCAACACTCCTAACTTTTCCTAATCCTGTTCTATTATCAGCAGATGGAGCAATCATAGAAACCGCCTCATCAGTCCAATCAACAATAACAACAAGACCATCTATTTTAATCATACGAGAAACTTCAGTTAAAAATTCTTTTTCTTTATTTGTTTGAAATAAAGTATTCATAATAAACCCCACATCTACAGAATTTGTAGCAATATCAGTAGCACCAAGTCTTTCTAGATCCGACCAAACGGTTTTAATATTTTGTAATCCCGTCATATTAGCAAGCTTTTGAAGACTCACAAGAACATCCTTCATAACATCAACACCATAAACAATCCCCGTGTTTGTTATAATAGGAGCAATTTTTCTAGTAAAAAACCCCGAACCACAACCATAATCAGCAACAACCATCCCTTTTTTGATTTTTGACTTAGCAATAATCATATCAAGATTAATTTGAGAACTTTCTGGCATAAAATTAAGTTAAATAGTTAAATAGTTTATTAATTAAATAGTTTATTAAATTTGGAGTTTGTGAAATTTATTTAAATTTTCATGTTAAAAATTGAAAAAACTCGTAGCTTAAATTTCAAAACAGTCTTGAGTGGTTTAAATTTTAGAATAGAATTTTTGAAATTTTTAATATAGAAAATTAAAAAATTGAACTCACGGAAAATTTAATAAACCATTTAATAATTTAATAAAATAATTAGTTAATAAAATTTTTACAAAAACTCTTTCTGTGCAAATCAGATAAACCAAATTCCTTTATTGCTTTTATGTGTTTTTCCGTTCCATATCCAACATGTTTTTCAAAACCATATTTATCATATTTTTTTGAAAATTCAATCATTAAATCATCCCTATAAACCTTAGCAACAATAGAACTACAAGCAATAGAAAATATTTTAGAATCACCTTTTATAATTTTTTCATAAGGAGTATTTAAAAAATCAACCAAACAAGTATTATAATCAAACAAATAATAATCTGGTTTAATTTTTAAATTATTTACCCCTCTTAAAATAGCTAACCTATTTGCCTCTATTATACCACAATTATCAATTTCAACATTAGTTGCCTCTCCTATAGAAAAATCCATAGCAAAATCCTTAATAATATCAACTAATTCCCTCCTTTTTTTATCGGAAAGTTTTTTAGAATCATTTATTAGACTTGTTTTATTATTTTCCTTGTCCGCCATAACTTTAGTGAAAGCGGAAATATCTACTATATAACAACAAATAACAATAGGACCAGCAAGTGGACCCCTACCAACCTCATCAACACCACAAACATATTTAAAACCCTTATTAATGAGTTCTTCTTCTACTTTTAATTCCATTTAAAAAATTTCTTTTAAAAATTATCAAACCAAAAATAAAATATTCTTTAAAAAAAGATGTTGACCAAAACAATCTAACAAAAATATGAGTTTGACTTCTATTTTGACCATTATCAACAATGCTTTCAATTTTTTGGCGATATCTCAAATTAATTTCATTAATTTGTTCTGTTAAGTTTTCTCTTCTATAAAGATTAATAAGTGTTAAAATTTTTCTATTTATTCGATCATAAAAATCATATTTATCAAATAAATTTTTATAAATATTAAAATTATTAACAGAAAAACCTTCTTTTAAAAGCTCGTCTTTCTTTTTTTTCAAATTATTATATCTATTATAAAGATCTTTATGTCTAATATCATCAAAACCAACAAAATCTTTATTTTTATATTTTATATACATATAATTATAATTGTATGGGTGCATTGCAATGCACCTCTATCAATATTATTTCACTATCTTAATATATTTTAATTTACCAACTTGGATAATATTTTCTTTATCAATATCAACAACTTCATTAACATCTGAAATTTTTCTCACGTTTTCATTTTTATCGTAAGCCTTAACAGCACCCTGTTCTATCATTTTTCTTACCTCCGTTTTACTAAAACAAAGTTCGGTTTCTATTAATAAATCTATGATTTTTGATTTTTGATTTTTGATTTTAAATTCCTTCATGTCTTCTGGCAATTTCTTTTCACTAAATTGTGAAATAAAATTCTCTACCTCTTTTTTAGCAACTTCTTCACCATGATACATTCTCACAATCTCATGGGCTAATTTTAACTTAATATCTCTAGGATTAACGCTATTTTTCAAATCTTTTTCATACTCTTTTATAATATTCAAATCAACCCTAGTAACAAAAATAAAATATTTAATAATAAATTCATCTTTTAAAGACATAATTTTACCAAACATATCTTTTGAATTTTCAAAAAGATTAATAGTATTACCCCAACTAGAACTCATCTTTCTACCATCTAGTCCTTCTATTAATGGGTTGGTAACAATGTTTTGAGGTTCTTGTTTATAATATCTTTGCATTTCTCTTCCGGCTAAAAGATTAAATCTTTGGTCTGTACCACCAAGCTCAACATCAGCTTTTATAGCAATAGAATCATATCCTTGCATTATTGGATATAAAACCTCTCTAAGAGAAACTCTCTTGCCTTCGTTTAGTCTTTTTTGAATATTTTCCCTAGATATAAACTCGTTAACAGAAAAAATATTTGTTTGTTTTGATATTTCTAAATAAGTTAATTTAGAAAGCCAGTCACCATTGTGATGTATTTCACATTTATCTATATCAATAATCTTTCCAGCCTGATCAATATAGTTTTTCATATTTTCCTTAATCTTTTCTTCTTCAAGCATTGGTCTCTCACTATCTTTGTCAGAAGTGTCACCAATAACACCAGTAAAATCACCAATAATAAACACTATTTTATGCCCCAATTCTTGGAAGTCTCTTAATTTTAAAATAGGAATCGATCTTCCTAGATGAATATTTGGACTAGTAGGATCAATGCCAAGTTTAATTCTAAGTTGTTTCCCGCTTTTTAACCTTTTTTCTAAATCATCTTTATCAATAACCTCATCAACACCCCTAGTTAAAAGTTCTTTTATTTTATTTTCATCGGTAATCACCATTATTTTAAAATTTAAAATTTATATGTTTTAAAATTATCTATATATTACCAACAAAACTTTATTTTTTCAATTTTTCAATTCTTTATTTTTAGTTTTTTAGTTTACTTTTCTATTGTTTTGTGTTAAATTTAGATAAATTTTAATATGAAAAAACATTAGATTATATGAAAAAACACAACAAAAAAATTTTAAAAAACATATTATCTGCATCATTAATATTGTTTCTTATTGGTCTTATAGTATTTATATTTGGATTTTCTATACTATTAGCCAAATATAATAAAGAAATTCCTAGTCCAAACAAACTAATAGAAAGAAATGTGGCACAAAGTACAAAAATATATGACAAAACAGGAAAAGTTTTATTATATGAAATACATGGTGATCAAAAAAGAACAATCGTAGAATTAAAAGATGTAAATAAAAACCTCATAAACGCAACTATAGCAATAGAAGATAAAAATTTTTATACTCACTCTGGTTTTGATATAAAAAGTATAATAAGATCTATAATAATAGATGTATTTTCTGGAAAATTATCACAAGGCGGTTCTACTCTAACACAACAATTAGTTAAAAACGCAATCCTTACAAATGAAAAAAGCGTAGAAAGAAAAATAAAAGAACTTATATTGTCTTATAAAATAGAAAAGAAGTTTTCTAAAGATGATATTTTAAAAATGTATTTAAACGAAATACCATACGGATCTATTGTTTATGGTATAGAATCTGCTTCTCAAACATTTTTTAACAAATCTGCAAAAGATTTAACAATAGAAGAATCAGCATTACTAGCGTCATTACCACAATCACCATCTATTCTTTCTCCTTATGGATCACACACAGATCAATTAATAGCAAGGTATAAGCTTGTATTAAAGCAAATGAAAGATCAAAATTATATAACAAATGACGAATATAACACAGCAATAAATACAGATATTTTATCCACAATAAAACCAAAAAAAGAAGAAATAAAAGCCCCTCATTTTGTAATGTATGTTAAACAATTATTAGAAGAAAAATACGGAGACACATTAGTAGAACAAGGTGGTTTAAACATCATTACAACTCTTGATTACGACAAACAACAAAAAGCAGAATCCATCATCAAAAAAGACATGGATAGTATAGAAAAAAGATTCAATGCCTCAAATGCTGCACTTTTGTCAGTTAATGCAAAAACTGGTGAAATAGAAGCAATGGTTGGATCTAAAGATTATTTTAATGACAAATATGGTAATTTTAATGTAACAATAAACAAAAGACAATTAGGTTCAACTTTTAAACCAATTGTTTATGCTGCGGCATTTAAAAAAGGTTTTACGCCAGACACTTATTTATTTGATACTGTAACTAATTTTGGAACAAATGCTGGACAAAGCTATATCCCAAAAGATTACGATCTAAAAGAACGTGGTCCAGTAAGTATAAGAAAAGCTCTAGCTGGTTCTCTTAATATCCCCGCCGTTAAAACATTATACTTAACAGGTGCTGATAATGTTATAAACCTAGCGAGAGAAATGGGATATTCAACAATATTACAAGAAGATAAAGACAAGTATGGTTTAACATTAGCTTTAGGATCAGCAGAGGTTCCAATGATAGATCATGTTCACGCATTTTCAATATTTGCAAACGATGGAGTTGCAAACGATCTTAAGTCTATATTAAAAGTAACAGATAGTAATGGAAAAGTATTAGAAGATAATTCTCAAACAACAAGTAATAGAGTTTTAGATAAAGATGTAGCAAGACAAATAAATAGTATATTATCTGATAATGATGCTAGAAGTTATGTTTTTGGTAAAAAAAATAACCTAATATTAAGTAATAGACCGGTAGCTGCAAAAACTGGTACAACAAACGATTATAAAGATGCTTGGACAATAGGATATACTCCAAATATCGTAACCGCTGTATGGGTTGGTAACAACGACGACACGCCAATGAAACAAGCCACCGGAGCAGTAATTGGAGCTCCTATATGGCAAGAATATATGGAATATTCAACTAAAAATGACAAAATAGAAAATTTTCCAAAACCAGTATATGAAAATAAAAATAATTTAATGTTAAATGGGGATTATAAAAATATAGTAAAAATTAAAATAGATAGTATTTCTGGTAATCTAGCAACAGAAAATACCCCACCAGAACTAGTACAAGAAAAAAGTTATATAGACCTACACAGTATATTAAATTATGTAAATAAAGATGATTTAACACAAGAAGTTGTAACAAATCCAGAAAAAGATCCTCAATATAAAAATTGGGAAGCTGGTGTTAAAAATTGGTTTACAACATTATTAAACAAAAAAGACAAAACTCAAGACGAACAAGATTTAATTAAAACATTATTATTATCATTAGGAGCAAGCCCAACAGATGATCTTAAAAACTACGTATTAGATAATGCTCCAAAAAACAAAGACACTGTACACGATAGTAATGCTATACAAACATTAAACATATCTTCTCCAACAAACAATTCATCAATAAATTCAAATCAACTAGAAGTTAAGTTAATTTATTTATTAAACAATAAAATAAGTAAGGTAAATTATCTTATAGATGGAGTAATACAAGAAACAGTAACACAAGAACCATTTAATGATCATGTTTTAAACATAAGTAATATAGATACGGGTTATCATTTATTAGAAGTACAATTATTTGATGAATTTTTAAATAGTAAATCTGATAGTATTAATTTTTATCAAAATTTATCAAACACATCACTAAATCTGCAAGTAGATAATAAAAATTATAAAGTTAGGGACCCTATTTCTATTAATTTATCAGTAAATAATATAAGCAATATAGATGTGGTAAAAATATATTATGAACAAAATGGGGTTAAAAATTTATTATCCTTTATAAACAATCCTGATTCTGGAAATATAAAAACAATTTTAACTCCGGAAGTTGCTGGAACTTATAAAATATATTCTGAGATAACAAAAAAAGACACACAAGAAGTTGTTCAATCAAATATAGATTATATCCAAGTTCAATAATAAATAAAAAATTGCAATTATTTTGCAATTTTTTATTTTTATTATCCCCTAATAGGCATAAGAATATATTTATATATATCTTTCTCATTATCTTCTAATCCACATATCAAAGATGGCATATTTTCATCAAAAATATTAATTTTAATATTTTTACTAGATATATTATTTAAACCATCTATTAGATATTGATAATTAAAAATTATATTATTATTTATACCAACAACATCCGTTTCTAATTCTACAACATTTTCACCTATTTCATTGTTTTTTGATTCAATTTTTACTTTATTATTATTAATAATAATTTTAATATCATTAATATTTTTATCAGCAAATAATCCTATATTTTTAATTATTGATAGAAAATCTGATTTTACAACATTAAATTCTGTTTTAAAATTATCTGGGATTATTTGTTTATAATCAGGGTAATTACCAGAAATAACTCTTGATATTAATTTTATATTTTCAAAAACAAACAAAATTTGAGTATCTGATGTAAATATATTAATATTTCCGTTTTCTATTTGTAATATTTTATTAATTTCTTGGGCTGTAAATAATGGTAATATAATTTGTTCGTTTGTGTTGTTCTCATTTTGAATATTAATCTTCCCCTCACTTAATCTATAACCATCAGTACCAACTATAGTAAGTTTATTTTCTTCAAAATTCAACAATACTCCATTAATTTCTGGCCTAGAATTATTATTTGATACCGAACCAATAACCCTAGGTAATATATTTTTAAAATCTTTACAAGATATACTATATTTATTTTTTTTATTAATTTCTGGAATTATAGGAAAATCTTCTGCTGATAAACAATTTATTTTTGTATTAAATTTATCACAAGAAATATTTAATTTATTATCTTCTAAACTTAAATTAATATTTTTAGATGGTAATGTAGATATATAATTATTAAATAATTGTGCAGGAACAACTATTTTACCAGAAACATCAACTTTACATCTTATATTAAATTCTATTCCTATTTCTAAATTTGTTGATATTATTTTTAAATTATCCTCATGTGTTTCAAGTAATATATTATTTAATATTGGTAAACTATTATTTTTATTAACTATATGACTTGCTATATTTAAGCCTTTATTTAAATTTTCTTGTATGCATTCTATTTTCATCTTTTAATTTCTTAATTTCTTAATTTCTTAATTTAATTCTAACACACTATTTTTTTATTTCAATTTATTTATTTTTTTATTTCTTTTTTAATTCTTATATTATTATTTATTTATTATTAGTAGTTAGTAGTTAGTAAGGCTGTGTATTTTATTAATAACTTTGTTTTATCTCTTATTTTAGTATTTGTTTTTTACAAAAATTGTTAATATTACGTATTGAAAATAAATAACTTTTTTATAACAACTTTGCAATCTTTGACTTTTGTTTGTTTTTAAGTTTTTTTAATTAACAATTTTTAAACAACTTATTTTTTAGTTATTAATATTTAATACCATTTTTTAATTATTAAATTATCTTTTTATTAACTGTTATTTTTTAGTTATTAATAGTAATTTAAAAACCAGTATAATACTGGTTTTTAAATTTATTTATTTTTTAATATAAGACCACCAAACAATTCATTTAAATATTTAATTATATAAATATTACCTAAAGTAGTTAATACTAATATTATTATATTAATAAAAATTATATTAATAGTATTAAATATTAAATAACCAGAATTAATAAAATAAAAATTAAATAATATTATAGGTAAAGATATTATTATAAGAGCAATAAATAATAATAATAATTGAATTAATAACAATAATATATTTAATATATTTTCTTTTAAATTATTAAAAAATAAAGTAAAAGATTTTTTAATAGAATCAGTAATATTATTTTTAAAAAATATAATATATCTTAAAGAATATTGTAATATGAAAAACAATATAAAAAACAACAAACCAGACAATATAAAACTTATTATAATAAACAAATAAGAATTTAAAGAAAACAATATACTAATAAAAACCATTATTCCAAAAATTATAATTATAGATAATATTCTTATTAAATCTAATAATAAAACATTTTTTAAAACACCCTTAGTTTCTTTAAATAAATCTACAATTTTTTGTTTTTTTGAAGAATATATTACAAAAGTTGATAATATGTTTGTTAAAAAAAACATTATTAAAATAATAATAAAAGCTATTATTCCAAACAATACAGATTTATTAATTAATGGAGCATTATTATAAATATTATTTATATTAAACAATGTTGTTATTGATTCGCCAGCATTTGCCACAACACTATTATATATAAAAGACTGAAAAATAGTCGCTAACTCCTGAATGTTTTTAGCAAAAGAAATAAAATATTTGTGATTTAAAAAGTAATTATAATTACTTAAAATATTACTAAAAAATAAAACACCAGATAAACTTATTATTAAAGTTAAAACAATTATTAGTTTATTTTCAGTTAGAAGACTAATAATATTTTTTAAAACCTTTTTATAATCTAACATATATTTAAATTATTATTAATTTGTTTTCATTATTTTATTAAATTCTTCTTTTTCTATAGTTTCTTGTTTAATTAATATAGAAGCTAATTTATCAAGAAGTTTTTTGTTTTTTATAATTATATTTTTAGCCCTTTCGTAAGCATCTTTTATTATTACATCAACCTCATTATCTATTGTTTGAGATGTTTGTTCGCTAAAATCTTGTTTAACAGTAGAGTTTCCCAAAAAGAATAATTCATCTTTTTCGCCATATGTTCTTGGAGTAAGTTTATTACTCATTCCAAATTCTAATACTATTTTTTTAGCTAACTCGGTAACTTTTTTTAAATCATTAGAGGGACCACTTGTTAAATACCCTAATACCTCTTTTTCTACAACATACCCACCAAGTATCATAGCCATTGTGTCTATATAATATTCTTTAGAGTGTATAAATGTTTCCTTTTCCGGAAGGTTTAAAGTATAACCAGCAGCCATTCCCCTTGATATTATACTTATTTTATGAACAGTATCACAATTTGGTAAAAAATGACCAACTATAGCGTGTCCAGATTCGTGATAAGCGGTATGTTTTTTATCTTGATCTGACAAGATGTGACTTTTTCTTGCTGGTCCAAGTAATACTTTTTCTATACTTTCTAAAACATCATTTTGGGTTATTGTTTTTTTATTTATAGAAGCGGATCTTATAGCAGCCTCATTTAATAAACTCTCTAAATCGGCTCCAGAAAAACCTGGAGTTCTTTCCGCTACTAATTTTAAATCAATATTTTTTTCAAGTGGTTTGTTTTTCGCATGTATTTTAAGTATTGCTTCCCTGTCTTTTAAGTCTGGTTCATCAAGAGTTATTGTTCTATCAAATCTTCCTGGTCTAAGTAGTGCCTTATCTAAAACATCAGGTCTGTTTGTAGCGGCTATTATAATAATATTTGTTTCATTATCAAAACCATCCATTTCAACCAAAATTTGATTTAATGTTTGTTCCCTTTCTTCATGACTACCAGAAACACCAACACCTCTTTGTCTTCCAACAGCATCTATTTCATCAATAAACACTATACATGGAGATTGTTTTCTCGCTTTTGCAAAAAGATCTCTAACGCGAGAAGCTCCAACACCCACAAACATCTCAACAAACTCTGAACCAGATATTGTAAAAAAAGGAACTTGAGCCTCTCCGGCAACAGCTCTAGCAAGTAATGTTTTACCAGTTCCAGGAGAACCAACAAGCAATACTCCGTGTGGTATTTTTGCCCCCATTTGTGTATATTTTTTAGAATTTTTCAAAAAATCAACAATTTCTTTTAATTCATCTTTTGCATTTTCGTTGCCAGCCACTTCTTTAAAAGTTGTTTTTTGTTTTTTAGCATCAACTTGTTTTAGGTTGCTTTGTCCAAAACTAAAGGTTTTATTAGCAGAACCATTTATTTGTTTAGACAAAAACAATATAAAAAATATTATTAATACCACAGGGAAAACAAATGGTAAAATTATATTTACAAATAAATTGTTATTAGAAGAATTATCAACTTCTATTTTTAATGAACTAATTTTACCTAAATCTATTTGATAAGTTTTAAAAACATCGTTTAATGTTTCGTTTGTTTCTTTATAAAAAAATTCATTTTTATTATCTTTTGTTTTTATAGATACCTTATCCGCAGAAATTTTTATATTATCAATATTATTTTGATTTACTTGGTTTATAAAATCATTAATATTTATTTCTTGGTAATTAACAACTGAAGGTTTATAAAAATTAAAAATCAAACCCAATCCAATAAAAACAACAATAAAAATAATTAAATTTTTCCATAAAATACCATTTTTTTGCTTATCTGCCATTCGTTTTTTATTAATAATTAAGAAACACAATATCTTTTACTATTTTATAACAAAAACCCCTTTTTTAAAACATGTTTAAAACTAAAAACAACCCCATTTTAGAAGTTGTTTTTGTTATAAACCTAAATTCTACCATTTAAAGCATCTTTTAGTTTTTTACCAGCTTTAAATTTAGCGACACGAGTTTCTGGAACATTGATAATAGTGTCTGGTTTTCTTGGGTCAACACCTTTTCTAGCATGTCTATTCTTTGATATAAAAGAACCAAAACCAACAACATTTACTTTATTATTATTTTTTAATTCATTAATAAAGGTGTCAAAAATTGTAACAATAACATCTTCAGAAACTTTTTTAGATAATTTGAATTTTTCTGATAAAAGTTCACAAAGTTGAGCTTTATTCATTTTCGTTTCAATTATTTTTTAAATATTTAAGATTTACTTAATATTAGACGAAAAAAAAATAATTGTCAACAAAAATAGAAAAAATGAATTAGTATAGTATAAATTAGAAAATTGGTAATAATAGCAGAATAAAAGAAGCTAAAATAATTTTTATATAATTAATAAATTTTATTTTATTTTTTATTAAAGTGTTCCTATTCTATCAATTCTATTAACTTTAATAACCTCTTTTTTAACTGGGTTATATTCAACCAATACAGAGTTAAATAAATATTCTCCATCCTCTGGAAATTCATGTTTCTGCGGAGTTTGATAAAGAAAAGTGTTGATTATGTTTTTAAAATCCACCCCAAGACTAGAATTTTTTGCCCCAACCATTCCAATGTCTGTTATATATGCTTTATTGTTTATATTTTCTAAATCGCTAGTTCCAACATGTGTGTGTGTTCCAAAAACAATATTCGCCCGTGTTTTAACATATTCAAAAAAAGCTTTTTTCTCGCTGGTTGCTTCAGCATGAAAATCAACAATAATACAGTTTATTTTTTTTCTTTTATTTTCTTCATAAATGGCATCAAATTTTCTAAAAGGACAATCAAAATCTCCTTTCATAAAAACTCTACCAATTAAATTAATAAAAAGAATTTTATATCCATTGATATTAATAATTTTATATCCATTTCCTATTACACCATCTGGATAGTTTGCTGGTCTTAAAACTGGATAATTTTCAAAAACCTCAATAAGATTTGTTGGATTTTTAAAAATATGATCTCCTGATGTACAAAAATCAACACCAGCAGATAATATTTCATCAAGAGATGCTTTTGTGACTCCACTACCATGAGCAATGTTTTCACAGTTTGCAGAAACAAAAGTAATATTAAAATCAGTTTTTAATTTAGGTAGAACTTTTATAATAGTTTTTCTGCCAAATTTAGCAACAATATCACCAATAAAGAGAAATTTTATATTTTCTATATTTTTCATAAATTATATCTTACCAAGTTTTTTAGCTAACTCTTTTGTATTTTCCAATAAATTAGAAATTTCAGAAATTCCATCAATCCAAAATTTTTCATTAGATATATCAATGCCCATATCTAAAAATATATCCTCGGGAGATTTGGAAGTTCCTGCTGATAAAAATTTTTTAATTTTAAAGATAAAATTCGTATCTTTTTTTAAATTATTTTGCATAGCTTTAGAGATGAGAAGCCCGCTAGCATAAGAATATACATAAAAAGGATTTCTAAAATGACTAACATAAATCCACCAATTTTCAGTACCAGAAGAATGATCTATAGAATCACCCATATAATCTTTCATGTGTTTTTGAAATATAAAACCAATATCTTTTTTGGATAAATATCCGTTTTCGCTTGCATTAAGATGAATTTCAGATTCAAATTTATAAAAAGCAATTTGTCTAAAAATGGTAGAAATATCTCCATTTAATTTCATCATCATTATAGTAAGTCTTAATTCATCATCTGCTTTTTCTAGCATCTTTTCAAGAACAAAATCCTCAAAAAAAGTACTAGCAACCTCTGCAATAGCAAGAGAGTTGCCAAAATTCAAAGAATTTTGTTTGTTAATCATTAAGTAGTCATTTATTGCGTGTCCACACTCATGAGCAATAGTTAACACATCATTAAGTTTATTGCTATGGTTTAACATTATATAAACAGGATTTTCTATAGAGCCAGTGGCACAAAAAGCCCCATCAGACTTACCTTTTTTTGGAAAAACATCAATATGTCCATCTAAAAGTTCTAATAAAATATTATAAAAATCAAAATCAATAGATTTAAAAGTTTCTTTAATAAGATTTATGGATTCGTTGTAATTATAATTTTTGTTAATTTGTCCATATTCTAAAGATCTTTCATTGTATTTAAGTTTTTCTACACCAAAAAGCTTGGCCTTAATTTCATAAAATTCACGAGAGATATTGAAATTAGACGAAACAGAGTTAATAAGAGAATCAACAATATTTGAACTAATATTGTCAGAAAGGTGTCTTTGAGAATCAAATCTTTCAAATCCTCTTATTTTTTTATTAATTCTATGATCTTCAAGAATAGAATTAAATTCAATTTCAGCAATATGAGAATTTTTTAATAAAATATCATTAATAGCCTCAAATGCAGAATCTCTAATATTTTTATTTTTATTAGTAATTTCTCCAATAATAGAGCTAAAATTTTTACTTTCAAACATTTCTCCGGTAAAAATAGTTCTTTCTTCTTTTGACAATAATTCATCCATTAAATTAGCCCAATTTTCAAAAGACGTTTTGTTTTTTAATGTTATTATGTTTTCTTCTTTCAGAGATAGCCAATATTTCGCATTGTTAAAAATATTTGTTAAATAGTTTTTGTAATCATTTAATAGTTCGCTATTCAAAAAAAGTTGTTGAGTATTTTTATTTATTTTTGACAAATTTAATTCAAAAAAAGAAATATCATTTCTAATTTTAGTAGAAATATCATTAATTTTATTATATTTAGCTTTAAGATTTCCATTGTTTTGATCAACTGAGAGTCTAAGCCAAAAATAATATGATTGAGATGAACAACATCCATAAAAACGAGCCCATTTTTCATATTCATCAAGAGCTTCTTTTAATATATTTTCATTACACAAGTAATCCTCTCTATTCTTCCATTTATCAACAAACAAATAAGAATTTTTTAAAACTTCTGCTATATCAGATTCTATTTTTGGGTCATTTTCGTCATTATATAGTAAAGAAAAATTCCATTCTGTTTTATAACTATTTGCCATTATTTTAAAATTATTTCTATAATATATAAAATATAACACTAATAAAAAAACGAAGCAAAGCCTCGTTTTTTATTTAGCATATTCAATAATTCTTTTTTCTCTTATCATTGTTATTTTAATTTCTCCAGGATATTTTAATTCATTCTCAACATCGTTCGCAATTTTTTTAGCGAGATTTAATGCATCCAAATCACTCATAAGATCACTATTTGCAAAGATTCTCAACTCTCTTCCAGCAGAAATAGCATACGCTTTGGATATGTGATCGTTTCTTGTTGCAATATTCTCAAGATCGTTTAATCTCTGGACGTAGTTTTCTATACTATCTTTTCTAGAGCCTGGTCTAGAGCCAGATATGGCATCAGCTACTTTAACTATACTAGCTTCAAGTGTTGGTGGGATGTCATCATGATGATATGCAATGGGAGCAACAATACTATCAGGCAGCCCAAATTTAATAGCAATATTTTTACCTATTTCAGGATGGGTTCCTTGGACTTCAAAATCAACAGCCTTACCAATATCATGAAGAAGTCCACCTTTTCTAGCCACAGTAACGTCAGCACCCACTTCAGATGCTATAAGACCAGAAATAATAGCAACCTCAATAGAATGGTTTAATATGTTTTGACCATAACTAGTTCTGTATTTTAATCTTCCAAGAATTTGAACCAATTTTGAATCAAGCCCACCAACACCAACTTCCGCAACAGCCTCTTCTCCAGCCTTTTTGATATCAAGAGCAAGATCTTCTTTGGCTCTTTCAACAAACTCCTCTATTCTGGCTGGCTGGATTCTTCCATCAGCAATTAACATGTCTAATGTTTTTTTAGCAATATGCCTTCTAATAGGATTAAAAGAAGAAATTGTTATAACACCAGGAGTATCATCAACAATAAGTTCAACCCCAGTAATTTGTTCAAAAATTTTAATATTTCTTCCCTCTTTTCCGATAATTCTACCCTTCATTTCGTCGTTTGGTATTTGAATATTTGTTGTTGTAATATCGTTTGCAAGCGGTATAGAAAATCTTTGCATAGCAAGCATTAAAATCTTTTTAGCCTCTTTTTCATAATCTTCTATGCCAAGTTTTTGGACCTCTCTAATTTTTTTAGCAATATCAGGGGCAAATTCGTTTTCTATAGTTTTCATCAACAAATCTCTTGCTTCGTTTTTTGTAAGAGTGGCAATTTCTTGAAGTTTTTTAGATTGTTCATCAACCAATTCATTGATTTTAATTCGTTCTTTCTCTAAATTTTCTTTTTCTGTAGCCAATTTAGATTGTTTATCTTCAAGAGAAAGAAGTTTTTCGTCAAAAATAATTTCTCTTTTTTGAAAACTCTCTTTTTCTGTTTTAAGAGATTTTTTTTCCTCGGATATTTCATTTTTAGCATCATTTAAAATCTTTAAAGATTTTTCCTGTGCTTCAAAGATCATAGATTGAGATTTGTTTTTGGTATCCTCCAATAGCTTTTTGGACTTTTGTTCGGCTGAGTCTAGGCTGTTTTCTGATTGTTTTTTGTTATACAGAAAGCCTAGAAAAGCTCCAACGGCAAGACCAATAGCCGTCAATAAAAATTCTAGCATATATAAAATCCTCATTTAGGACAAAGTCAGATTTAAATTAAAAATAAGATCAATATTATTTAGTTTTTTGCAAATATTGGAAATAAAATTATAATTCAAATTCAACATCCTAAAGTTATTAAATTAAATAAGACATAAGCAGTAAAATCAAATATAATATTACATAAAATAAGACATTTTGTAAATAAAAAAACGGATTCGCCCGTTTAATTATTTAATAATCCCATCTATTACCCCATATTCTAAAGCTTCTTCTGCTGTCATATAATAATCTCTTTCTGTGTCGTTTGTGATTTTTTTAATAGTTTGTCCAGTGTTTTCTGCTAATATTTTATTTAATCTATCCTTTGTTTTTAAAATATTTTCTGCATGTATTTTGATATCAGTAGCTTGTCCTTCTGCCCCACCCATAACTTGATGAATTAATATCTCAGAATTAGGCAAAGCAAATCTTTTACCCTTATCTCCACCGGCAAGTAAAAAAGCACCCATAGAAGCAGCTTGTCCCATACAAATAGTAGATACAGGAGACTTAATAATTCTCATAGTATCATAAATAGCAAGACCAGAAACAACAGAACCACCTGGAGAGTTAATATATATCTTTATATCTTTTTCACTATTTTCCGAATCCAAAAATAATAATTGAGCAACAACAGAATTTGCAAGGTCATTGTCTATTACTTCGCCAACTATAATAATCCTATTTTTAAGAAGTCTAGAATAAATATCATAAGCTCTTTCGCCATTAGGGGTTTTATCAATAATTGTAGGAATTAACATAAATTTAAAATTTAAAATTTAAAATTTAAAAACAATTTCAAACATTGTTTTTTACTCCCCCCTTCTATCTTCTTTTGGAATATGTAAACCGTCAATTAATAAATCCATATGAAGAGCCTCAGCTTCTTTTGCATCAAAAATAAATTTCAACGAAGGCATTTTTCTTATAACAATTTCATCAGCAAGCACTTCTCGGATTTCTTTTAAATTTTTCTTAATAATATTAGCAAAAATAGCATGTTTTTCTTCAGGATTGCAAATATAAAATATTTTACATGTGGCAAAGTCCTTACTTGTTATAACTTTTGTAATAGTAAAAATTAATCCATCTGGGAAATCTACCGTTTGTAAAATAATAGAAGATAAAGATCTCATGATCAATTCGTTAATTTGCTTCATTCTAAAAGATCCAGCATTTTGTCTAACCATATTTATATTCTTTTTAGTTTCTTTTTTATTTGAGATTCTTTATAAAATTCTATTATTTCCCCTTCTTGTATTTCATAATTTGTTACAATAGACATACCACACTCATTTCCTGGAACAACTTTGTTTACTTCATTTTTTTCTATTTTTAATTTCTCAACAAATCCAGTAGCAATAATATTTTCTTTTTCTTTAATACAAAATTGATCATTAGTTTTTATTTCCCCTTCTAATATAGCACAACCAATAATTTTGTTCTTTTTTGAGTTTGCAAAAATTTTAAGTATTTTGGCTCTTGCAAAAACATCAACCCTATTCTCAGCTGGAATTATTTTTTCAGCCTCATCATAAACATAATCAATAAGTTCATATATAGTCTTAGAATTTTTTATTTTTATTTTTTTCTCTCTAGCAAGCATAGATGCAAGAGGTCCCATGACAACATTAAAACCAAGAACAACAGAATTGGTTTGCTCGGCTAAAAATATATCACCTTCATTAATATTACCTATGTCATTTCTTAGTATATTAATAGAAATGTCAGCATTTTCTGATGATATTTTAGAAATAGAATAATTTAAAGCTTCTGATGATCCAGTAAAGTCGGATTTAATAATAATATTTATATTTGCAGAACCTTCTATTTTTTTTGTTTTTTGAACAATAGCAATTTTACTATTCTGAGAAGATTTAATATTTGAATATTCCTTAATCTTTCTTTTAAATTCTTTTTTATTATTTATAACTTGTATAATATCGCCAATATTAGGTAAATTTTTAATACCCAATATTTCTACAGCATCACCAGGGAGAGCTTCAGAAAGTAGCACGCCCTTATCGTTTCTAATAGCTTTTACTCTGCCATTAGCGCCATTAATAATAATATCATCACCTTTTTCAAGCCTTCCAGTTTGCAAAATAACAGAAACTTTTATTCCTTCGTTTCTATCAATTCTAGATTCTATAACAGTCCCCATTCCGGGTATATTTTTATTAGCAAGAAGCTTATCTTTATTAATATCAACAGCAAGTAAAACAAGATCAAGTAATTCGTCTATCCCCTCTTTTTTAACAGCAGAAACAGGAGCACATATAGTGTCTCCACCCCATTCTTCTGGGACAAGATTCAATTCAGATAAGTCAGATTTAACCTTATCAATATTTGCATCCGGTAAGTCTATTTTGTTTATAGCAACAACAAATGGAAGTTTTTCTTCTTGAATAATTTTAATCGCTTCTATGGTTTGTTGTTTAATACCCTCGTTAGCAGCAACAAGCAAAATAGCAACATCAGCAACTTCTCCACCTCTAGCTCTCATTGCTTGAAATGCTTCATGTCCAGGTGTGTCAATAAAAGTTATATCCCTACCATTTCTAGTAACCTGAAAAGCCCCAATGTGTTGAGTTATTCCACCACTCTCTTTAGCAACTTTATTTGTATTATTAATAGCATCAAGTAATTTTGTTTTACCATGATCAACATGACCCATAACAACAACAACAGGAGCTCTATATGTTAGATCAGAGTTAATGTCAGCGTTTTTTTCTTTTATTAAATTTTTTAATTCTTTTTTAATAACTTGATTTTCAGTTTCAACAATTCCCTCTTCTTGTAATATAGCTCTATATCCAAGTTCTTCAGAAATAATAGAAGCAATCTCAAAATCAATAGTTTGATTTAAGTTAGCCATTATACCATTATTTATAAGACAAGAAATAACCTTTGTAACGGGTAAATTAAGTTTTTTAGCAAATTCATGGACAATAATAGTTTTATCAATAGCAACAACTTTTTCTTCAACAATCTCGTCCTTATTTACTTTTTTATTCTCAGATTTTAAAAAAGTTTCTTTTAATTTATCCATTCTCTCTCTTCCCTTTTTTCCTTTTTCAAAATCTCTTATTTTTTCAATAATTTGATTTGCAGTATTTTCATTTATTTTTATAGCTTTTTTTCCAATATCAAAACCAAGAGATTCTGCTTTCTCTATAAGTTCAAGATTTGTAATTTTTAATTTTCTTGCTATTTCTGAAACGCTTATAGCCATGAAGTATTTTTTTAATTTATTTTGTAGAAATGTTAGTCATTTTTGTATTTTTGATTATATATCAAATATTTAAAAAAAGCAAGCCACGTCTATTATTGGGGGTTAATAATCACCTATTTATTATTTTATAAATTAATTAATCTGAATTATTTCTAGTTTATTGTTTTATGTTTCGCGTGGTATGCTTTACTTAGTATGTGAAAAGTTATAGTACATATATATAACTAAATATAGAAAGTTATAGTACATATATATAACTTTATTTTATTAAATTTAATTTAAAGTGGATTATAAAAATATAATAAAATTAATAATTTCATGTGAAACAATTTTATATATAGTTTAAAAATAGCTAATATATACATAATTTTTAATATAAAATATATTGTTTCACAGAAAACTATTAATAATTAATAAAAATATTAATAACATGATTATGCTAAAATATATTTAATTAATAAAGTTATAGTACATATATATAACTTTATGGTTAAAGTTATATAGGGTATATATAAGAAAAATAAAAAAACACAAAATAAAAACCAAAATAGGGAAGTTATAGTAATGTAGTATAACTAAATAATAAACAAAACATAGATATTGTTGGCACGGTGTTTTATTTGTATGTTTTTAAAATTGTACCCCTGTAGTATAAGAAGATGGGAAAGTTATAGTGCATGTATATAAGAAAAATATTAATCTAGCTAGTGTATTTTTTTGTTTTTTGTTAGAATTAAATAATAAAATAACAAACTATATAATAACAAAACACATGAAGGATATTATAATAAAGGGAGTTTATGAACATTATAAAGGCAATAAGTATCAAGTATTGGGTGTGGCAAAACATAGTGAAACTTTAGAAGACATGGTTGTTTATAAAGCTTTATATGGAGTAGGGGATTTGTGGGTTAGACCAAAGGAAATGTTTTTGGAAATTGTTGATGTTAAAGGTATTTCTATTCCTAGGTTTAGATTTATTGAATAATAAAGTGTTATAATGGTTTAGTGGTGGTTTTTAAATTTGAATTTTGAATTCTAGTAAAATAAAACAGGTGTTTTTAAACATCTGTTTTATTTTATCTGATTTGGTGCTCTCACCAAGAATTGAACTTGGATTTAGGGATTAGGAATCCCTTGTTCTATCCATTTGAACTATGAGGGCGATATTTTTTTATTTTTTTGGTTAATGAATTGCTTTTTTTGGGACTATGCTATAAAATCTTTATTATTATTTGTGTCTTATAATAAACTTAAATAAATATTACACTATGTTTAGTAAAAATTCAAAGGAACAAATTAATAGTAGTATTATTGGTGAATCTGTTTTGATTGAGGGGACTTTTGATTGTTTAGAGGATGTTGTTGTGCATGGTAAACTTAATGGAATTATTAAAACTTCGGCTGATGTTTATATTAAACAATCTTCTGTTGTTAATGCTGATATTAAGGCTAAGAATTTATTTTTAGACGGTGTTGTTAATGGTAATGTTGATTGTTTGGAATATGTTGGAGTTTCTGCTTCTGCTAAGATAAATGGTGACGTTTCTACTAAGGTTATTAATATTGAAAAAGGTGCTATTTTTAATGGTAAGTGTATTATTAGAGAAGATAAGAAATTGGAAGATGTTGGTAAAAATAATGTTGTTGAAGGGGATGTTATTGATAATATGACTAATATTGGTGTAAAAATTAAGGGTAAAAAGCAGGTTAAAGATTTAAAGAATTAATTGTTTTTTTGGTATAAATGTACGTTTACATTATTGATACTGCTGTAATTAAGCAAAAAACGAATATTGTTTCTCAAATACGAAGTCTCTCTAAGCAATATAATATAGAGGGTTCTTTTGTTTATATTTCTATTTTACATGATCTTAAGAAAGAGGTATTGGCTAATATAAAAGATAGAACTAATACTATTATTGTGGTGGGTAATTATGGTTCTTTAAATAGAGTTATGGATGTTGTTTTCCAGCTTGATAGGGTTGATGATGTTGTTTTTGGTTTGATTCCTATTGAGCTTGATTCTATGTCTAAGATATTTGGAATGACTGGGTCTGTTGACAGGGATATGTTTTGTATTTCTCAGAGATTGAATAAGAGGATTGATGTTTGTGTTGTTAATAATAAGTATTTTTTTGATTCTATTAATTTTGTTTTTTCTTATGGTTTTAATATAGAGATTGATGCTAGCTATATTATAAATTTTAAAAATAATTGTGAGATTGTTGTTGGTAGCATGTTTTTTGATAACAATATTAATGGTTTGAGTAATTCAAGTGATGGTTTTTTTGATATTTTGTTGTATTCTAAATTAAAGAATAAAAGGGAAGTTGCTGGAAGATTTAAAGCTAAAAAATTGAATATAAATTCAAAATTTAATATTAAATATGTTGTAAATGGTATTTTTTATAAAGCAAACAATATTCAAGTGGATATTTTTAAAGAAAAGGTAAAAATTATATTAAGTAAAAATAGTGTTTTAAATAACTTGTGAATAACTTGTGAATAATGTTAGTAAATTAACTTTTTGTCAAATTAGTGTTATAAATATTTTATGCTTATTTTAGCTAATAAAATGTATGATATGAATATTTATAGACTATTGTTTTCTTGGTGTCAAAAATATGGTATAATATATTCAAGTAGGAAACAAAAAAGAACTTTCTAAAACAAAGGGAAGTTTAAAACAAAAACCAAGACAAAGTTTTAAAAGATTAAACAAAAACAAAAACATTTATATCTTTAAATAATCAAAATTAAAGATTTTTAAGTGAATATTATGTTTGTCGCTTTGCTATTTGGTTGCAAGGTTTTTTGTTTTTTATAAGGAGGTTATAGTGTGGAGGACAATTTATTTCTTGAGGTATAAAGTTACTTTTTGTAATTTTATAAGTATATTTTTAAGGGGGTGGTTTATTTTAAGATTGATATAGAAGAATTCTATGACAACTCTTTGGGTAACAAAACTGATTTGTTAAGTTAATTTCGGTATTTATTTAACAAATGAGTTCGTTACCTAAAAAGTAAAATGTCCTATAATTTCATATTAATCTTAATTGTATTGTAAAGGTTTTTCAAAAGGAGGTTTTTATAAAAGGTAAGGAGGATGGTTTTTAGTCAAACAAAACAAAGGTTTATTTTATATATTTTAATAAGGAGGAGAAAAGGTCAAGGAGGAAAATATCAAAAAAGGAGAGAAAATTAAGGAGGTCTTTATAAAAGGTAAGGAGGATTTTTAGATAAATAAAACATAGATTTATTTATTTGGAGTTTGTTGTAAAAAATATTTTCTGATTTTTATTATTTTATCAAAAAACATTTTTCAAACAAAAATAGAAAAATTGGAAGATATTGGTTGATGTTCTATTGAACTTTTCTATAAATAATTTGTTGCTATGCAACACTAGAGAGAAGTTTTGGTTATTTTACAAAATAAATAATTACAATTTTTAAAAAAGATAAGGAAAGGAACGCCTTGTCTTTTTTATTTTTTATTTATTTTTACTTGCTATTATGTAATTGTGGGGGGTATAATATCATATTGTGTTTTATATTAAGGAGTTTAATAAATTCTAGAAAATGAAAATAAGTAAAAAACAAAATTTAAACATATTTGGTTTGATTAAATTGTATGTACCTTTAGTGGCGCCATTAATAATATTAACGATTTTGAGTAATGGATTAAATTTATTTATTCCTAAAATAATATCAAAGTCTATAGATTCTTATGGTGTTGGTGGTTTTAATGTTTTAAATATAGTTATTGAATTTTCTACAGTTTCAATAGGTGTATTTGTGTTGGGGTATTTACAAAGCATATTGCAAACTTATGTATCAGAAAAAGTAGCAAAAGATCTTCGTACAAAATTAATAGAAAAGATATCAAAAAAAGAATATTCGTTTATTCAAAAAATATCTTCATCAAAAATTTTGACAAATTTAACTGCAGATGTGGATTCTGTAAAAATTTTTATATCTCAAGCGATTTCTTCTATGGTATCGTCCGTTTTTTTAATATTCGGAGTTGGTATTATATTGTTTTTAATGGATTGGAAGTTAGCATTGTCTATTATTGGGGTTGTCCCTATTACTATAACGATTTTTTTTCTTATTTTTGGAAAGATAAAAAGATTGTTTAAAAAAGCCCAGGAAGCAATTGATTGGTTAAATAAAGTAATTAATGAAAGTATTCTTGGTTCAGCGATTATAAGACTATTAAATGGTCAACAGCAGGAGTATTTAAAGTTTTTAGAAGCGAATAAAGAAGCTAAAGATATTGGGCTTAGTATTGTGAAATTATTTGCCAGTTTAATTCCATTTATGGGTTTTATGGTTAATATTGCTACATTGGTAATATTGGTATTTGGTGGCCATTTTGTTGTTTTAGGTCATATGAGTATTGGAGATTTTTCAGCATTTAATAATTATTTGCTCATACTTATTTTTCCGGTTGTGATGTTGGGGTTTATTAGTAATATGATAGCTCAAGCCGGGGCTAGTTATTCTCGTATATGTGAGATATTAGATTCAGAAGATATTCTACAATGGGGGGCTAAAGAATTTGATTTTAGCGATAACATTGAACTTAATAATATTTCTTTAAGGATAGATAATAAAGAAATATTAAAAAATATTTCTTTTAAAATAAATAAAAACTCAAAAACTGCAATAATTGGTCCAACGGCGGCTGGTAAAACACAGTTGTTTTATTTATTGTCAGGGCTAATAAGGCCAACAGGGGGAGAAATAAGATATGATGGGATAAGTGTTTATGATTATAATAAGGCATCTTTTTATAAACAAATAGGTTTTGTTTTTCAAGATAGTATTATTTTTAATATAACTGTAAGAGAAAATATAGCTTTTAGTAATAATATTAATGAACAAGATTTATATAAAGCCATAGACACAGCTGAATTAAAGGATTTTATTGATTCTTTAGAAAATAAATTAGACACTGTAATCACAGAAAGAGGATCAAATTTGTCTGGTGGTCAGAAACAAAGAATAACATTAGCAAGGGCATTAGCTATTAATCCAAAAATATTATTTTTAGATGATTTTACAGCAAGAATAGATAATAAAACAGAACAAAAAATTCTAGAAAATATTAAAAAAAATTATCCAAATATAACACTAATATCAATAACTCAGAAAATATCTCCAATAAAAGATTATGATCAGATAATATTATTAATGGAAGGGGATATTTTAATGATTGGAAAACATGAAGATTTGTTGGCTAAATCTTCAGAATATGTTCAAATTTATAATTCACAAAAAAGTATTAATAATTATGAATTACACTCTTAAAACAAGCTCAAGCGAAAAATCAAAAAACAAAAACCTATCCTTATCAATTGGTAAATTGTTTAATTTAATAAAAACTGAAAAAAGAAATGTATTTTTAGCTTTTATGCTTACAATGTTAAATTCAATAATAACACTTGTAGTCCCTATATTAATAAGTAAAGCAATAGATATATGTATAGTGAATAAACAATTTAATGGAATGTTTTTGTTTATATTTATTTTAATGATATTGTTTTTGATTAGCTTGATTTCTGGTTATTTCCAAACGATTATAATGGGTAATGTTGGCCGTAGAATATTATTTAATTTACGTAATGAAATATTTAATAAACTACAAGAATTGCCATTAGCATTTTTTAATCAAAATAAAGCAGGGGATTTAATCTCTAGAATAAATAATGATACAGATAAATTAAATCAATTTTTTGCTCAAGCATTTAATCAATTTTTTGAGGTAATTGTATCAACTGTTGGTGTTGGAGCATTTATGATAATTGTTAAGCCAAAATTAGGATTAATAGCGTTATTACCAGCATTATTGGTTGTTATTATTACGAAATTACTTTCTGAATGGGTAAAAAATAGAAATTTAAAAAGTTTAGAATCGTTAGGAAACATGAGTGCAGAAATTCAAGAAAGTATGGATAATTTTAAGGTTGTGGAGGTTTTTAATCGGTTAGATTATTTTAATAAAAGATTTAATGATTTTAATAATGATAATTATAAAGCATCAATAAAATCAGGAATATCAAATAATATTTTTAATCCAATATATGGGTTAGTATCAAATTTAGCGCAGTTGATAGTTTTATGTTATGGAATTTTTTTAATAATTCATGGTCAGTTTACGGTCGGTCTTTTAATTGGATTTTTTCTTTATGTTGATCGTTTTTATGCTCCACTTAGAAGATTTGCATCTGTTTGGTCAACGGTACAAACGTCGTTAGCAGCTCTGGAACGTATTTCAGAAATATTATTATTAAAATCAAATTTAGAAGTTATACAAGCAGATACTATAACAGAAAATTCAAAATATATAATAGAATTTAAAAATGTGTCCTTTAGATATGATGTAGGAAATTCTATTTTTGAAAATATTAATTTTTCTTTAGAAAAAGGAAAAACTTATGCATTGGTTGGTCCAACTGGTGGTGGTAAAACAACAACAGCTTCACTTATGGCAAGATTATATGATCCAACAAGTGGAGAAATTATATTAGATGGAAAAAATATAAAATCATATACTAAAGATGAACGAACTAAAAGAATAGGTTTTATATTACAAGAACCATTTTTATTTACTGGTACAATAAAAGAAAATATTTTATATGGGAATGAAGAATATTTAAAATATTCAGATGATGATTTTATAAAAATTCTAAAAGATAATAATTTAGAAGATTTAATAAAGGATTTTGAGAATGGAATTAGTACAAAAATAACATATAATACTGACAATATTAGTCTTGGGCAAAAACAAATAATAGCTTTTATAAGAGCAATATTGAGAAATCCAGAAATATTAATATTAGATGAGGCGACAGCAAATATAGATACAGTAACAGAAAAATTATTAGAAGATATAATAAATAAATTACCAAAAACAACAACAAAGGTAATAATAGCTCATAGATTAAACACGATAGAAAATGCAGATCAAATATTTTTTGTGAATTCTGGGATAACACTAGCCGGAAACATGAAAGAAGCTGTAAATATGTTAATGAGTAAAGAAAGAAAGAGTTAAGATATAAAAAAATAAACCAATGTTCTTGGCTTATTTTTTTGTAAAATCTATTTTTTTGTAGTTTTTTTAGTGGTCTTTTTTGTTACAACTTTTTTAGCTGGTTTTTCTTCAGTTTTTTCTTCTTTTATTTCCTTTGTTTTTAAAACTTTTTTAATAATAGCAGGCATTTCGTCTATTTTTTCTTTTTTTGTATTGTCTAATAATTCTATTATCTTATCAAGTTTAATACTTAATAATCCTATTTTTTCATCAAGATTGTTGTTTGTTTTCTTGTTATCAGAAAAATCATTTCTTTTAAAATCACTATCTCTTGAATCTCTTCCAGAATCTCTTCTTGAATTTCCACCTTTTGCTTCAGAATTTTTTTCAAAACATTCACTGCAAAAAATTGGTTTTCCGCTTGTTGGACGAAATGGAACTTGACAATCTCTACCACAATCATCACAAACAGCATCAAACATTTCTCTGTCTCCACCACCAAATCCACCTCGTGAACCACCTCTAGATCCACCACCAAATCCACCTCGTGAACCACCTTTATTAAACCCACCTCTACCAAATCCACCTCGTGAACCACCTCTATTAAAATCGCCCATATAATTTAATTTAATTTTTATATAATAAGATAATAAAACAAGAATACCATATATGTCAGAAAAAAGCTAATTTTAGATTTATATAAAACAAAAATAATTACAATAGATGCTCTAAATATAGGATAATAATATTATTTTGCAACTTTTTATCATTTTTGCTCGTAATATTAAATAAGGAGTTAATTATTAATAATTAATACAAAAATTCATGAAACAAAACAAACAAAATAAAAAGATTTTTATTGTTGTTGGGGTTACAATAATAACAATAAGTATAATAATAAGTACATCAGCTTTTGCTGCAACAGGAAACAGTGGAAGAATGTTTAGAAATAACAATAATAAACACAATATTTCAGAAAATAAAGTACCAAGAATAATGGGGGTAGTCCTTGATATAAATGGGAGTATTATTACAATTAGTAATAAATCTCAATCCACTAAATATACAATAGATGCTAGTAGTGCAAAAATTAAAAAGATTATAACACAAACAGATGGTTCAAATAATTTAACGTCAGAAGTTTTAGTTTCTGATATAAAGGTTGGAGATACTTTAATGGTCCAAGGGGTTGTAAATGGTGAATCTATCGCAGCAGAAAATATTATAGACGGTAAAATTATTCGATCAGAACATAATAAAGAAAATAAAATTCCAAGGATTATTGGAACGGTATCTAATATTGATGGTGCTACAATAACAATTACAAGAAATAATGGATTTGTAAAAACAAATTCTACATTAACAACATATACAGTTGATGCTAGTAAGGCAATATTAAATAAATTTACCCCAGTAAATACTGGATTAAAGCCAACTCCAACACTTATATTAATATCAGATATAAAAATCGGAGATACACTAATAATACAAGGTACAATTAATGGATCAAATATAAATGCAACAACGATTACTGATGGAAAACTTAGTCAAGGAAGACTACATAAATAATAAAATACATATTATTATTTAAAAAATAAAAACATTCTTAATATAGAATGTTTTTATTGTAAGAATTATTTATTATATTTACTAACTTTTATAATTTCATCAATCATTTTTTGTTTTAAATTTTCGTTTTTTGATGCTAATGCATTTTTAACACAAGAGTTTAAATGTCCTTCCATTAATTTTTCATGAACAGATTTCAAAAGTCCTATTGTTGCTAGATTTTGTTGCATAATGTCTATGCAGTATTCATTATCATCCACCATTTTTATAATTTTCCCAATCATTGTATTAGCTTTTTTTAATGCTATTAATGATTTTTTTTTATTTTCTAATGCTTGGCTCATGTTTTATGATTTTATTTTTTATTTACCCATATAGGGGGTAGTATAACATAAAATAAAAAAATTAAAATATAGCTTAAAATAAATTTTATGATTTTATACCTATATGGGAGGTATGTGTATAACTATAAAAAAATATATTATAAATCAGTATTCACAATATGTTTGACTTCTTTTTTTATAGGAGTATAATTATTTACATACCTACCCCCCAGGTATAATATTATAAAATAAATAAATAAAATTAATAATTAAAATATATAATAAAAAACATATATGCAAAAAGTAGTTTATAAAATTTCAGGAATGCATTGCAAATCTTGTGAGATTCTTATTGAGGATAAATTAAAAAATTCTCATCATGTAGAAAAAATAAATGTTAATTGTAAAACAGGTATTGCAGAAATTTACTATAAAGATAAAGAACCAAATGAGCAGGAAATAAAAAAAGATTTAAAAGTAATGGGATATGATATTTTAGAAAAAATTAATGAAGAAGAATTTGAAAAAATAAATAAAAATAGTGATAATGATGATAATAAAATATTTTCAAAAAACAAAACTGATTATACAGAGTTACTAACCGCTGGAATTATTTTCTTAACTTTATATATACTTTTTGGCTTATTAAAGTTAGATAAACTTTTTGCTGTTAATGTATCATCTAGCTCAGTTTCTTGGTCAACGGCTATATTAGTAGGATTAACTGCCGGAGTTTCAAGTTGTATGGCATTAGTCGGAGGATTAATTATGGGGGTATCTACTAAGTTTTCTGAAAAACATCCAAACTTAACGGCTAAGCAAAAATTTATTCCTCATGTATTTTTTAACCTTGGAAGAATTTTAGGATTTTTTATGTTAGGCGGTGTGTTGGGATTGGTTGGGTCTGCTTTTAAAATATCTATTTCATTAACAGGTATTTTAACTATAGGTGTTGGTATTTTTATGCTATTACTAGGAGCTCAATTGTTAAATATTTTTCCTTTCATTTCTAAATTTAAATTTACTTTACCAAAAAGTATTTCTAGATTTTTTGGCATAACTGATGAAAAACAATATTCTCATAGGGGCACTATGCTTTTGGGTGCTTTAACGTTCTTTTTGCCTTGTGGCTTTACTCAAGCAATGCAATTGTATGCTGTTTCTTCTGGTGGATTTTTTTCTGGTGGAATAATTATGGCTTTATTTGCTTTAGGAACAGCTCCAGGATTGTTAGGTGTGGGTGGATTAACTTCGTTTATAAAAGGTAAGTTCTCCGGAATATTTTTTAAAGTTGCGGGTATAGCTGTTGTAGCATTTGCTTTGTTTGATTTGAATAATGGATATAATTTAATGCTTGTTGGTGGTTTTAAAATAAATAATGTTCAAAATAATCAATCAGCATGTTCTGTGGATTCTACTTCTCCTGCTTGTACTTTAAATAATAACAATAACAACAATAATAATACTTCTAGTAATATTACAGATAATGTTACAGAGGTAAATGGTAAACAAATTATAAAAATTAAAGTTGATAGTGGTTATTCTCCATCTACAACAAATGCCAAAGCTGGCGTTCCAACACAAATAGAATTTGATGGAGGTAGTGGATATGATTGTTCTCATGGTGTAAACATCCCAAGTATTGGATATAGTGGCAGAGTTCCAACTAATTCTTCTATTTTTACAGATTTAGGAAATCAAGCAGTAGGTTCTGTACTTTCAGGAACATGTAGTATGGGAATGTATAATTTTACTATTAACTTTAATTAATATGAAAAAAATTGATATTAAATTTTCAAATGTTCATTGTCAATCTTGTACAAAAATAATCTCTAGAAAATTATCTACAATTGATGGTGTTTCTGGAATTAGTATTAATGTTGACGGTACAGGAAATATTATTTCTAATAAAGATATTAAATTAGATCAAATTGAATCAGCCTTATTAGGGACAGAATATAAAGTATTAGATTTTAAAAATTAATTAAATAAATAATGAGTAGAGAATTCGTCTTAAAAATTAAAGGTATGCATTGTTCTGCTTGCGAGCAAATTATAAAGGAAGTTATTTTAGAGTTAGATAATACAGCTGAAATACAAATAAATAGTAATACCGGCGATGCCACTATTAAAATATTTAATGATCTAATTTTATCAAATGATATAGTAAGTGTGATAGAGAAAGAAAATTACATTGTTGATAGTATTATTGAAAAAGAACAATTAATCTCACCAGTACAAGAAAATTCAAAATTATTTTCTAATGAAAAAAATAATTTAAAATTTAGATTAGAAAATAATATTGAAGGTGAGGGTAAAATATTGAGAGATAAAAATGGTAACCCATATTTTGATGGCAAGATAAAAAATAATAAAACAATTAATCTTGATGGTCCAGAAAATAGTAAGAACATTAATATTATTAAAGACATTTCTCAAATATTGAACTTTCAAAATATTTTTAATAATAATGAAAAACAAAATATAATTAACACAGTAGGGAACGACAATCATTCATCGGTGCAAGCAATATCAAATAATAATAAAAAAATAGATGTTGTTGTTAAGGGTATGCATTGTGCTTCTTGTGCTAATATTATAGATAGGTCAGTAAAAAAGTTAAATGGAATTAAACAATCTAATGTTAGTTTTGCTAGTGAAAAAGCATCTGTTATGTTTGATGAAAATGTAACCTCTGTTAATGATGTTTTGAGTGCTATTAAAAAAGCTGGCTATGGTGCAACATTATTAACTACTAGTAATTCAGAAGAAGAAAAGAAAAATAAAGAAAAAGAAATTAAAAGCATGTTTAATAAATTTTTATTTGCTTTTATATTGAGTTTGCCAATGTTATATTTTATGTTCTTAGATTTCTTTAAATTTTTACCAGGAGCAAATAATTTGCCACCATATTTTGGAATAATTTCTTTAATATTAGCAACACCAATACAATTTATTATCGGGAGAGGTTTCTATAAAGGATTTATTTCTGGTCTTCGTATGAAAACTTTTAACATGGATAGCTTGGTATCAATAGGAACATCGGTCGCATATATTTATAGTATTGTTAATTTCATATATTTCATTACGACAAATAACTCTATAATTGGTTTAAATGGAGGAAAAATTCCAGAATTATATTTTGAAACATCTTCATTTTTAATTACTTTTGTTATTCTTGGTAAATGGCTTGAAGCTAAAACTAAAAATAAAACTTCGGACGCCATATCTAAATTAATAGGATTGCAGGCCAAAACAGCAAGATTAATAACTGATAGAGTTAGTGGAGCAACTAGAGATGTCCCAATAGAAGAAGTTCAAGTGGGGGATATTATATTAGTTCGCCCTGGAGAAAAAATACCAGTTGACGGTGTTTTGGTTAATGGCAATTCTTCTGTTGATGAATCTATGATAACAGGAGAAAGTATTCCTGTTGAAAAAAATATTGGAGACAAAGTTATTGGATCCACTATTAATAAACACGGTTCATTTGAATTAGAGGCCACAAAAGTTGGGTCAGACACAGTATTGTTTAGAATTATACAATTAATAGAAGATGCTCAAGGTTCTAAATCTCAAATACAATCCTTTGCGGATAGAATATCAGCGGTATTCGTTCCTATTGTTATTGGTCTTGCTGTTATAACATTTATAGTTTGGTTTTTCTTTTTAGGTGCTAGTTTATCTTTCTCTTTGATGGCGCTTACATCGGTTATAGTAATAGCTTGCCCTTGTGCACTTGGTCTTGCTACTCCAACAGCAATAATGGTTGGAACTGGTAAAGGTGCGGAAAATGGTATTTTAATTAAAGGTGGTGAGCCACTTGAGATGGCAGAGAAAATTAATGCTATAGTTTTTGACAAAACAGGAACATTAACAAACGGAAAACCTGTTGTTACAGATATATTAGATTTTAAAAACTTTGGTGAAGATGAAATATTATTTATAGCAAGTTCTCTTGAAAAAAATTCCGAACACTCTCTTGCTGAAGCTATATATAGTTATGCAAAAGATGAGGGTATTGATTTGGAAAATGTTTCAGAGTTTACAGCCATACCTGGCCATGGAATATCTGGAGTTATACAAAATATAAAGTATTTTTTTGGTAATAGAAAAATATTAGAAGTTTGTGGCACGGAAAGTTTTTTAACCACTTCTTTGAATAGAAAAATAAATAAATTAGAAGAAGAAGGTAAAACTGTTATGATTTTATCTTCAGAAACTGATATTATAGGCGTTATTGCTGTTGCTGATACGTTAAAAGAAACATC
Source organism: bacterium (assembly GCA_021780535.1). Lineage (GTDB taxonomy): Bacteria > Patescibacteriota > Patescibacteriia > JAGPKW01 > JAGPKW01 > JAJXYN01. Next base: position 361,537 of record JAJXYN010000009.1, on the reverse strand, counting down.
AAAAGATGCTATAAAAAAACTAAATAAAATGGGTATTGATGTTTATATGATTACTGGAGATAATCAAAGAACGGCAATAGCTATAGCAAAAGAATTGGGTATAAAAAACGTTTTAGCAGAAGTTCTTCCAGAAGATAAAGCAAGCGAAGTTAAAAAATTACAAGCAACAGGTAAAAAAGTCGCTATGGTTGGAGATGGTATTAATGATGCTCCAGCACTTGCTCAATCAGATTTAGGAATAGTTATGGGATCTGGTACTGATGTAGCTATAGAGGCTGGTAGTATAGTTATAATGAAAAATGATTTAAATGATGTTATAACTGCTATTAATCTTTCAAAACAAACAATGTGGAAGATAAAACAAAATATGTTTTTTGCATTGTTTTATAATGTAATAGGCATCCCAATTGCTGCTAGAGTATTTGCTGGATTTGGTTTGGTATTAGCTCCAGAGCTTGCAGGGATATCTATGGCTCTAAGTTCAGTTTCTGTTGTATCTAGTTCATTACTTTTAAAAACATTCAAACCTAATAAGAAAAATATATTATCTAACATGACTGTGTTTTTAATGATAATAATATTCACATTCTTATTTATTTCATTTGCTAAGTTTAGTTCGTTAGAAATGAATAAAAAAGAAGTTTCTATGAACCAAGACATAACTCAAGAAGTTAATAAATATTTATCTACAAGTTCAGATAGTATTATAAAAAATTTTAAAACAGATGATGGTGGAGAATGGACATATCTAGTAAATAATAATATCCCAAAAGAATATAATAATAAATTAACTAATATTGATTTTTCAGATATTTCTATAGATGGTAAAACTTATAAATCTATATATTATGGCTATACGGAAGGTAATAATATGAAAAAAGAAAAAGAATTTAATAATATTGGTGATATTGTTAAATTTTTGGGAGTAGATGTGATAGTAAAAGGAGTATTACCTAAAACTAATACAGTTCTTGATAATTTACATTTTATAAAATCTGACATTGTTAATATAATTAAATAATAAAATGCCACTCTTTAGATGAGTGGTGTTTTTATTGACATTAAATAGCTATACTTTATACTAATTAGATTTATTGTTTAACAAAAAAGTTTGTTTATGAAAAATAAAAAAGAATTAGTTGCTATAAGTTCTGTTGTAGCCGGTGTTATTTTAACAACAACCAAATTTATAGTAGGAGTATTAACTGGAAGTATGGGTATTCTTTCAGAAGCTGTTCATTCATTACTTGATTTAGCAGCGGCGGTTATGACATTTTTTGCTGTTAAAGTAGGAGATAAACCAGCAGATGAAGATCATAATTATGGGCATGGTAAAATTGAAAGTATTTCTGCACTTATTGAAACAGGATTGTTGTTTATTACTGGTTTTTGGATTATTTACGAATCAGTCCATAAATTAATAGTTGGTGATATTGAAGTGAAAGCAACTTGGTATGCTTTTGTGGTTGTTGTGTTGTCTATGATTATAGATATTTCAAGATCAAGAGCTCTTAAAAAAATAGCAAAAGAAACAAATAGCCAAGCGCTTGAAGCTGATGCATTGCATTTTAGTTCTGATATTTTAAGTTCAGGAGTAGTGTTGCTTGGTTTAGTTTTTATATTATTTGGGATAAGAGGAGCGGATACTATTGCCGCAATGGGTGTTTCTATATTTGTTTTTTTAGCAGCTTATCGTTTAGGTAAAAAAACAATAGATGTTTTAGTTGACGGTACTCCATCTGGAGTTTTAGAAAAGATTAAAGAAATTGTAAAAAAAATAGATTATATTATAGATATTGAAAGAATTAGAGTGAGACATCTTGGGTCTAATTTGTCTATAGAATTAATTATAGTTGTAAATCATAAACTATCAATTGATAAAGTTCATGAAATCTCTCAAAACATAGAAGTAGAAATAAAAAAAGAAATCAAAGAAGCAGATATTGTTATTAATATTAAACCAGTAAAGTCAAATGATGAAACAATAGTAGAATCAATACGTGCGCTAGCTTTAAAAAATGGCTTTTCTGTTCATGATGTTATTGTAGATAATTTAGATAATAAACAATATATAAGTTACGATTTAGAATTGCCAGATGATTTAACAATAAAAGAAGCTCATGATATTGCTACTAATTTTGAAAAATCAATAAAAAACGAAGTTGAAGACAATACGGAATTAAATTCACACATTGAGCCATTAAAAAAACATGCAATTTTAAGTTCTAACATAACAAAAGAAGAACAAAAAAGGGTTAAGGATGCTATAAGTGAAATAGACAAAACTATTGAAGAAATTTGTGAGCCCCATAATATATTAATAAGAAGAATAGAAGAAAAATTATTTGTATCGTTTCATTGTCTGGCTCAGCATAATATATCTTTAGAAAAAATTCATGATATAACTATGAAATTTGAATATTTATTGAAAGAAAAAGTTTCAGAAATAAAAAGAGTTGTAATACATGTTGAATCTAAAGAATAATTATTAATTATTCATCATGTTCATCATTTGATTGTTTTGCATCATCATTCCCATTTCTGGTCTAATTTCTTGAGCCTCAAAAGTGTTATTTCCAGTTTTTGTCCCAATAATTTTTATTCCACTTCCAATAGATATCTCAACTCTTCCTCTGATTGTAGTGTTTTCATTGGTATTTATAATCCATTCTTTTTGGTCGTAAGTATCTAATATTATTTGATTATTTGTTGTAATTTCTTTTATTTTTCCAATTAATAATCCTTCGTCAGGATTATTCCAAACATCAAACATATGTTGGCTCATATAATTTTTATATACAGGAATATTTTCTTGTAAATTTTTATCTAAAAATTTAGAAAAACCAATATTATAAAAAACAATAGCTAAAACAAATGTAACGACTAATGCTAATAGTATATTTTTCATACTTAAAAATTTATAAGCATTTTCAGTTTTTCTAATATTTAAATAAGAAACAACAAAAAATAATGCAGTTATAATAATCCACACATAAGGTAAAGAATTAAATATAAATTTTATTTGTAATTCAAGGTTAGTATTATTTATATTAAAATCACTATTAAACAAAGAGTATATAATGAGAGAAATAGATACAACGCCAATAAATACAAATAAAACAAACATTGTCCAAAATAAAATACTTTTAGATATAAATATCCATTTTGGAGTAGGTTTTTCTTTTTTAATTTTTTGTAAAAAATTATTTATATTCATATAATTCTTTAAATTGTTTTTTTGCTCTATTTATTAATGTTCCAACAGTCCCGATAGGTTTTTTAATAATATCAGATATTTCGTTATAATCTTTATCTTCAATAAATTTTAACATCAATACTTCTCTATATTTAATATTCATTTTACTCAAAGTTGTTTGAATTTTATCTTTCAAAAAACTATTATCTATATTGTTACTTATATTTTCTTTATTACAATCAACACAATCAGATATTTTATTTATAAAATAATCAATATCATCAAAATTTAAATTAACATTTCTATTTCTTTTAAATTTATTTATAGCTTCATTGTGAGCTATTCTATATATCCAAGATGAAAATTTTAATTCAGGGTTAAAATTATTTAAATTTTTATAAACTTTTAAAAAAATATCTTGCAATAGATCTTCTATATCCTCATTTCTTAGATCTCCCAATCTTTTTAAGTATCTTTCTATTTTGTTTTCATATTTATTAATAATAAAAACATAATCATCTTGATTTAAGATGGATAACCTAACAAGTTCTATGTCGGATTTTTCTTCCAAATTGATATCCATATATAACTAATACAACCATGAAAAAGAAAATATTTCAAATAGAGTGAAGTATTTTCTTAAAAGCTCTTGACACCCCACCCCCCCGTGATATAATAAAAAAAGATTTTTATTGATAAAAACAAATAAAATGCCAGAAAAATCATACAAACAAAGAATAAATAATGTCATCGGGCAATTAAACGGCATTTCAAAAATGCTAGATGACAAAAACAATTGCGAAGATTTGTTGATTCAAATGAAATCAGTAAGATCAGCAATGTTGTCTATTATGAATAAAATAATAGAAGAAGAATTAGATAATTGTTTTGTTAATAAAAACCTAGATAAAGGAGCTTTTAAAAAGCTTTTAAAAAATTTAAATAATAATTAATAATATTACAAAATATGCCAAAAGATATAAATAAATCAGATTTTGAACAAGAAGTATTAAAATCAGATTTGCCAGTTTTAGTAGATTTTTGGGCACCTTGGTGTGGTCCTTGTAGAATGATGGCTCCAGTTCTTGAGGAATTATCAAAAGAATTTGAAGGTAAATTAAAAATTTGTAAAATAGATACTGAAAATGGAGACAATGGAATGCTTGCAATGGAATACAACATTATGAGTATCCCAAATATGAAATTGTTTAAAAATGGAAAAGTTGTAGAAGATTTTATAGGATTTAGACCAGCAAACGTGTTTAGTCAAGAATTAAAAAAATCTTTATAATTTACAAAAAAATCATCACATTGTTTTGTGGTGATTTTTTAATTAGATTAAATTAATTAATTACGCCTAACGGTTTATTTTGCAAAATTTGCTCTACTTCTTCAAATCCTTTTGGAAAAGCAAAATTATATCTAGCCGGCAATGCAAAAACATAGTTTGTATTGTGATTAAGTTCGCTTGGATTAATAGGGGCTGCTCCTATATGAAATTCATCTTTTTTAAGTGAATCCCATTGTTTATTTGTAAAAATCATAATTGGAATATCTTGCATTGGTTCATTAGTTGTCCATTTAGGGTTTCTGATAGAAATCATTGGGCCTTCTTCTGTGCCAATATTTTGTGAACCACTAGAATTAATGCTATTTCCAGTCCATTTTCCTTCCACTATTGAATAATTATTCCAATCATTTGGTAAAGAAAAAATAAAACCATATTCTTTATTATTATATTCAACAGATGTTTTAGTTTCAGTTATTTGATTTTTACTATTTTCAATAGGAGTATTATTTGGTAATTTTAAATTATTATTCCTACTTGATAAAAAATAAACAACAGGAATGGTAATTATAATAATTAAACTAACAAAACTAATCAGTATAATTCCTATAAATTTTTTATGATTCATATCATTTAATTAAAGTTTATATATTTCTACATATATTATAACGCTAAAATGTAAATATAGTAACAAAAATTATCTAGTATTAATATGTTTTTTTATCTATAATATAAAATATAATAAGTAAGTTCATTTATTTACTTCAATGAAAAAAATTTTCACAAATTTTTTAGTAATTTTAACATTAATAATAGCAACGCCAGTTTTAGCATCAAAAATTCAAGAAAAACCAGTTTATGCGCCAATCACACCGGAAGGTTTTTCTATAATAACATGGGTTAATGCTCCTGGAATAAGTTCATATTTTAAAGCACCAAAAGAAAATGGTGCGGTTGATTTTTTGACTCGTATTTATCTGCCACAAAATCAAATTAATTTTATATTTGGGGCAGGTGAGCCACAAGATTTAAATGTATTAGAATCAAAACCGTTTTCTAATGAAAAAATTAATACAACGTCATTAGATATAAATGATTATCATAACCTGTCTTTTAAAAGAATAGGGTCAGAACAATCAAAATCAATAGACGCAGGAATAAAATTTATTTGGGATGCAGCATTTTTTAATATGAAGCCAAATTCTACAGATTTAAGTATGGCAGTAAAATACTCCATTAATGGAAAAACAACAATAACAAGTGGAAGTCGTTCTGTTCCAGACATGGCAAGGGCTAGACGCATGCTTATTATTAACAATAAAGATGGTGTTGCATTAGTTAAAGACTTTGATTCATCTGAATTTATAGATAATAAAACAGGAGATCAGGCACTAGAAGGATTTTCTCCAAATGTAACAAAAAATGATGATGGTACAGCAACTTCTCGTTTATTTTTGGGTGTATCTAATGATGGGAAAGAATTAGTAGTTTATTGCAGTCAATTAGCTACGGAAAAAGAGGCAAGTAATGCATGCATTAATTATAGCCGGCATACCAGTAGAGCATCAATTACAAGCAGATGGTGGTGGAAGTGCATCTTGTGGGTATAATCTACCAGGACAATTTTTTGTTGAGCCAGTTCGCACACTTCCTTTGTTAATGGGAGCTAAAACAATTTTATTAAAAGGAAAGATAACATCAAACAATGTTAATGTTCGTGATAACCCATCAATAAAAGATAAGGCCATAAAAAAATTATCAAAAGGTGCAGAAGTAGTAGTATTTGAGGAAAATAATGGTTGGTATAGAATAGGTGATGGAGAGTGGGTTTCTAAAGTATTTGTAAAATAAAAAATTGTCATCTTTTGATGACAATTTTTTATTTATTTTTAATATTTATATAATATTTTATATGCCACAATACATGAAATATAGATATTATAGCCATAGTAATTCCAAATTCAACATGCCAAAATAACATATTAAAAGGTAGTATTGTTTTAACCCCGTATTGAATTCTGACAGCTAGCAATAATCCTAATATTCCCATTCCTAGAAAAACAAAAAGAAGAATGTTATTCCATATTTTTTTATGTAGTATTTCTGAAATTATTTTTTTCTTTGCTAATACAAAAGTAATTATATATAACAATATTAAAGAACTAGATACTTGTAAGACAAAATAATTTTTTTCAGGAGCAATTTCGTCTGATATTTTTTGTTTTTCTATAACACTTTCAACAGAAGAAGTTGTCGTAATGTTATTAGAATTTTTTATTTCTTTCGCTAAATCACTAACAAAACTAGGCTCAAGACCATAGTTGTCATGTAATAATTGAAAACTTTCAGAAGGTTTTATATTTACTTTTAAATAATCACTTAATTTTGTAGCAAGAGCATCCGAGTTTATTTTATAATAATCGGCAACTTCAGCAACGGTCTTACCTTTAATTTCTTTTCCAGTTAATTCAACAATATCAGTAGAATTTATAGCAGTTGGCTCAGCGGTGTTTGTTGCTATGTTAGAACTAACATCAGCCATGGATATATTAGGTAAAATAAAAACTAGAGAAAATACAAACAAAAAATTTTTTTTCATGCTATATTATTAATATAATTATTATACAAAGTAATACAATTAAAATTATAATTTATTTCAATATTCATAATCTTAATTATAAAATTAAAAATGAAAGAAATTATTTTTTTAAATGTATTACCTAGTGAGAAAGAAAATAGCTATTTCTTATTTAATTAATTTAATAATAAAATTATATGAAAAAAGTAAATTTAGTATTACCAGCTTTAGTCATTGGTTTAGTTTCTGTTTTTATGGCAACATCTAATGCATTTGCTTATCAAGGCAATTACACAAAACAAGGACCAAACTATACAACAGAAAGACATACAATAATGCAAAACGCTTTTGCTACAAATAATTATGAAGCATGGAAAACAGAAATGGAAAAAACAAATATGGGAAGAAGAGTTTTATCTGTAATAAATAAAGATAATTTTGCAAAATTTGCAGAAGCTAATAAGTTAGGCTTAGAAGGAAAAACAGCAGAAGCAGATAAAATAAGAGCTGAATTAGGGCTTAGAACTTCTACAAACAGTTTTATGGGCAGAGGTAATGGTGGTGGATGTGGAATGGGTGGCGGTTTCGGAAGAGGATATAATCAAGTAAATTACTAAATAATAAAAAAACACTTATATAACTAAGTGTTTTTTATTTTTGTAGTATAAAAAATAAAATAAATTTATGATATACTTATTAACTAATAAAACTACACAAATGGAAAAAGTTAAAAATATAAATAAAATAAATTTATTCAGTAAAGATTTACTATCATTGTCCTTGTCCACAGCTATACAAGCTATAGCAGATTCAATGTTAGTTATGTTTTCTGTAATATTTATTTATCAAAAATTAGATCTATCATTATTATATATTTTTATACTTTTTTCTATAGATAGCATATTATCTATATTTGGACTTATTTTTGGGGCAAAAGCATTAGGTAAAATAGGTATAAAAAATTCCATAATAATAGGTAGTATATTTTTTATGCTTAATTATGGCACATTTTTAATTTTTGATTTTAATACAACCATAGCAATTGTTTTGTATTTAATTACAATGGTAGTAGCAAGATCTTTTTATTGGATAGGGTATCATGTGGACATATCATTGTTTACAGATCAAAGCAAAAGAGGTTCACAAATTGGTAGAATTAGAAATATATTATCAATAGTAGGAGTTGCATTACCATTTATAGCATCATTGATTATAGATAAAATAGGATTTAATATTCTTTTTATATTAGCAGTTTTGATTTATATTATATCTATATTCCCATTATTAAAAATGAATGATACAAAGCAACAATATTCATTTGGTTTTATAGAAACATTCAAAAACATATTTTCAAAAAGATATATAAGAAATTTTTTTATAGGATTTTCTGAAGGAGCAGAAATGGGTATAAAAATAACAATATGGCCAATAATTATATTCATTCTTATGAAAAACGATATAAATTCTATTGGTATATTAGTATCATTGGTTTTATTAGCTTCATTGATAGTAAATTCTTTAGTTGGTAAGTTAACAGATATAAAAAGCAAATCAAAAATTGCAAAACTTGGAGGAATTCTTTATGGATTAGGTTGGATATGGAAAATTTTATCACTAACAAATTTACAATTATTTGTAGCTTCAACATATCAAAACATTGTAGAGCCAATATTAAGAATACCAAGAGACTCTCGTTTTTATGAGGGAGCAAGAAACAAAGGAGATCTAATAGATGAGTATGTTGTTATGAGAATAATGTCTAATTTTTTAGGTAGGAGTTTTATTTTAGTTTTATCAACTATATTTATAATATTTATTCCTTACGATTTTAAATATATATTAATATTAGCAGCGATAGCATCTTCATTAATAGGTTTTCTTATAAAAGACATAGTAAAAAAATAATTTTAATATTATTTTTTGCAGTTTTTATAACACTCTTGACACCCCCCACCCCTGTGATATAATGTATAAACATTTTTATTAAATTAGTAAGGTTAAATAATACAAAAAATGGAAAAGATTTTTAAATTTATACAAAAAAATTTATTTTTTTTAATTTTGCTAAGTATTTTTTCAGGGATATTATTTGCTAGATTTTTAGGTGGTTTTGAGTTTAGTGTTTTAGTGTGTATTTTTGCAGCTTTAACAATGATATATCCATCTCTCGTGTCTTTAGATTTTAGTAAATTAAAAGATATTTACAAACATAAAAATATAATAATAATATCAATATTATTAAATTTCGTAATGATACCATTAATAGGATTTTTAGTTGGGTATCTATTCTTAAGAGATTATCCAGTATTATTTTTAGGATTATTCTTATTATCTATATTACCAGGCGGTGGAATGGTTGTTTCTTGGGCACAAAAAACAAAGTCAGATTTAGTAGTAACTGTTGGAATAATAGTCGCAAATTTATTAACTGCCGTTGTGTTAGTTCCAATATTCCTATCATTTTTTATAAATACATTTGTTGGAAACATAAATACTCAGATCGGACAACCAAAATTTGATAATTTTTATCAAGGGATACAAGCAACAAATCATACAGGTGGTTGTTTAATATCTAAGGCTACAAACAATACATTATCTTGCTCTTTTGGTAATAGTCATTCAATACGTGCTGTGCAAATAGCTATCCCAATATTAATAATAGTTTTAATACCACTTGGTCTAGCTTTTACAACTCAAAAAATTTTAAAGAAAATATTACAAGAAAATAAATTTGAAAAATCAAAAATAATTTTTTCGGGAATAAGTAATATAGGTATGTTTTTTACACTATTCTTTTTAATGGGGATGAAACAAAATATAATAATTTTTGAAAAGCCAGATTTGTTATTAAAATCAATAATTCCAGTAATTATATTTTACGCAACAATCTTATCAATAAATTTATTTATATTTAAAAAGAATAAAACTGCAGAAACAAAAGCTTTAATATGGGGAAATTATTTAAGATATATAACGCTAGCCTTAGGTTTCTCAACATCATTAATTTATCAAAATCAGGTTTATTCTCAAATAATAATAGTAATAGTCTTGTCATATCTAGTTCAAATACCAATATCTTTTTGGTTACCAAATAAATTAAGTATTAATAAAACAAATGAATAAAGAAGAAATAATACATATAAATAAAGATGAATTTTACGATATTATTAAAAATAATGAAAACGTAATAATTGATTTTTATTCAACAGAATGCCCACCTTGTGAGGCATTGGCTGAAAAATATATAGAATTATCAAAGCGTTATGGAAGTAAAATATTATTTACAAAAATATTTAGACAAGAAAATAAAGATCTAGCAATGAGTCTAAATGTAATGAGTTCACCAACTTTATTATTCTATAAAAATGGAGTTGAAATTGGTCAAAGATTATTAGGCTATATAAATAAAGAGGATATATTGAAAAATATAGCTTTAATGGGTGTAGAAATTAAAGAAGACATAGTTAGTAATGAAAAAATATTTGATACAATTATAATAGGATCTGGTCCGGCAGGTGCAACAGCATCTATATATGCAAGTAGATATAATATGAGCAATGTTGTTATAGGTGGAGAAATAGGAGGAATGGTTGCAAAGACGCATTTAGTAGATAATTATCCAGCCTTGCCAAATATAGAAGGGTCGGAATTATCTCAAAAATTATTACAGCATTTCAAAAAATATGATCAATGTGAGCACGTTATGGATGTGGTTAAACAAATAGAAAAAGATGATAATGGTATTTTTAAAATAATAACAGACGGCAATAGGCATTATAAAGGTAAAAGTTTAATAATAGCTTTGGGCACAGAAAAAAGAAAAGCTGGGATTAAAGGCGAATCAGAATTTTCAGGAAAAGGGATATCATATTGCACTATATGTGATGGGATGTTTTATCAAGATAAAGTAGTAGCAGTTCTTGGTGCTGGTGATGCAGCGTTAACAGGAGCTTTGCATTTGAGTGATGTTTCCACTGATGTTTATTTAATTTATAGAAAAGAAGAATTTTCAGCAAAAGATGAAGCTTTAAAAGAAGAAGTAAAAAAGAGACACAATATCCATCTAATATCTTCATCTAATGTTTTGGAAATACAAGGAAGCAATATCGTAGAAGAAATAATATTAGACAAAGAATATAATGGAAGCAATAAATTAAAAATAGATGGTTTATTTATAGAAATAGGAACGATCCCAAATGATGCTTTACTTGAAAAATTAGGAATAGAAAAAAATGATTCTGGATTTATTAAAATAGATCAAAATTGTAAAACAAATCTAGAAGGTGTTTATGCGGCAGGAGATATTACGACCGGATTTTCAGATTTAAAACAAATAGTAGTAGCAGAAGCTATGGGCGCGGTATCTGCAACTTCAGCGAAAAAATATATAAGTCAAAAAAAATAAACTAAAAATCTCATGGTTAATTCCATGAGATTTTTAGTTTATGCTTATTTTTTTGAGTTAGTATTTATTTTAAATATTATATATAGTGGGCAAAATCCAACAATACTTGTTAATACAAACACAGCTGCTAATACTAATAATATAATTCCTAGTACTCCAGTAGCTATATTAGTAAAATAAAGTACTATAAATATTATAGCTAGAATTAATCTAATTATTTTATCTAACGTTCCCATGTTTTTTTGCATATTTTATTTTTATTTTATTATATAGTTACATTTTAACTCATAAAATAATTATTTAAAATAGGTAAGGTTTATAAAACTTACCTAACAAATTATTAATTTAAGTCTTTTTTTATATTTTCAAATTCTTTTTTATCAATTTCGCCTTTTGCATAGCGCTCTTTTAAAATTTCAATAGGAGACTTGTCTTGATTATGTAAATCACTAGATTTTGTCATAAACCATTTAATAAAAAAAACAATACCAATAATAATCATGGCCCAAATAAGAACCATAAAAATCCAGCCATAAAACCCAAAACCCCAACCCATTAAATTATTACCAAACCCCCACATCATATAATTATTATTAATTTTTAAATAAATTATAAATATACTACCCTAAGTATTACGTTAAAAATATAATATTTTTTATAAAATTTAACACAGGGAAACAGAAGAGCGCATAGGGGAGTACCTTTGGTGTATGAAAGGTAAGAAAAACACAACCACTCAATAATGTGAGTGGTTTTTTAATTATAATTAATCTTTTAATTCTGCTCCACCAGCATCTTTATTAATGCTTACTGTCTCTATTTTATATCCAGGAGTACTTACCATAACATCAAAAATCATTTTATTTGATGATTTGTAATAAAGACTATTAATGTTAGATGTAAAATGACCATCTCCAGTTTTATTATCAAAATGTATAGATTTAATTTCATTATTTTTTAATACAAAACCATCTAGTTTTTTATAGTATCCTTCTTTTTGATTTGTTACGGTATCTGTAATTGTATAATAAACCTCAAAATCAGAAATATCTTTTCCAGAAATATTTTTCAATGTTAATTCTAAATGATCATCAACTATTTTTTTATTAATATCTTCATTGTTTTCTACTTTACTATTAATTATTTTAAAACCATCAATAGTAGCAGTATTTATTATAGGATTTTGGTATAAGCCAGGAACTATATCAGTAGGGTTAGTTGGTATTTTTATAGAATTATCTATATTATTATTAATGTTTGTATTATTGTTTTTATTTTGATTTATATTGTTTTTATTTTGATTTATATTGTTTGTTATTGTATTTGTTTGATTTTTTTTGTTGTTATTAGAATTAAAAATAGTAAGTCCTATCATTAAAATACCAACACCAATTATTATAGTTATATTCTTTTTAGTCATATTGTATTATTTATTAATTAATTTCTTTTTTGTAAAAATTATTGAGGTTAATGTACTAGATAAAATCATTGCAGAAACAAGCCATAATATATCACTATTTTTATCGTTTATAATAAAATTAATAGTTTTACCATTATACATATCTTTAATACCTAATAAAGCAAATATTAATCTTTCATAGTGTTTTGTAAATGAAGATTGTTCTAGGCTATCTCTAGCTTTCTCATAACTTGAAAAATCTTTTAAAATCGTTAATTGATCCGATTTTTGTGTTATTCCGATTTTATTAAATAATCCACCAGGAACTTGATTGTCTGGATCTAATGTATCTCCAATTTGGGGAATAACCAATACGAAAACTATCCAGATCACAAAAGATAAAATTAATGAATTTGATAATGATTTAAAAATTAAAGCAAGTAATGCTGAAATAGAAAAAAATGTTGATAAATATATTATAGAGAAAATAAATGACAAAAATATTTTTTCTATTTCAATGTTGGTAATTACTGTTTTTCCAATTAAAGATATAATTAAATAAATTCCAAAAAACATAAATCCAGAAACAGAGGTAAGTAGTAATACGTTTCCAAGAAATTTACCAAAAAATAATTTTATTTTACTTATTGGTCTAGTAAATAATAATTGTAAAGTATTGTTTCCTTTTTCTTTGGCTATGGACAAATATCCTAAAACTATTGCAAGTATCGCTCCTATTATTTCAATATACTCTATAGTTCCTCTTAATAATTGTAATGGATAAAATTCTGGGGCTGTTAAGTTTTGTATTATTTGGTGGCTAGCTTGTAATTCAGCTAATGCTGTTTGATAAGAAATTACTTTAGCTTGAAAATCAAAAGAGGATACAATTATAGATACAAAAGTAAGAATGAGTAAAAATGAAACAAATATAATAAACACTCTATTTTTTAAAGCATCTATATATTCTTTTTTGGCTACAGTGATAACTTGATAAACATTATTCATAAATTTCATCCTTTCCAATATTATTTTTATTTATAGAATAAATACATAAAGTAGAAGTTCCAATAATAGAAATAAATAATGTTGTTATATTTGATAAATTATTTAAAATAACATTAATTAATGATGTTTGTGATGTGTTATTGATTAATTGCAATGCGAAAGATGTGTATTGTCCGCCAATAGAAAAAGGTTGTAAATATGTTTGCATTAAGGAAAAAAATACACTATTTTGAACTTGTACTTGACCCATTGCTATTGGATTAAGAAGTGCTGTTGGATTTTGTCCGGAAATAATTTCTGGCAAAACAAAACTTATACCAACCCAAATACAAATAGGAATAAACAAAGCTAAAGATTCACTTTTTGTTTTTATTGCAAATAATAATCCAACAAATCCAAAAAATAATAAATAGAAAAAAGAAAATATATAAAATATAATTAATCTAAGAATGTCATCAAAAAGAAGATGTCTATATGGTAAAAGTAATGATGATAGAATACCTATTAAAAATGCAGAAAGTATAATAGAAAAAATAGTTATACCAATTCCTAATGCTTTTCCAAAAAATAATGTATTTGAAGATATTGGGCGAGAAAATAAAATAGGTAAAACCCCAGATTTTCTTTCTCTTATAAAACTTCTATGACCTATAACAACTGCAAGTAATGCTCCAATTAAAAACATATATATTATTATGTTTCTAAAATCAGTAAGAGCACCAAAAGACAACATTGGGTTTGGCGGTATATTATTAATACCTTTTTGTATAAGAAATTTAACAGATGAATTATAAATAGATGTTGTAGTGTTTGTTGCCATAAAACCAAGAAATGAAGATATTAAAGACATTACAACAAATACACCAAGAAGAGTAAAAAATATTTTTTCTCTAAAAAGAATTTTAATTTCTTCTTTTGCTATATAAAAAATTTTATTCATATTATTGTTCTATGTTAAAATATATTTCTTCAAGAGAGTTCTCATTATTAAAACGCTTAAGAGTTTCTTTAAGAGAGTTTTTATAAATAAGTTTGCCACTATTTAAAACTCCTATAGTAGTGCAAACTTTTGCAACTTCAGATAATAGATGAGTATTCATAAAAATAGTCATCTGTTTTTCTTTATTAAGTTTTATTATTATTTCTCTTAGTTTCTTTATCCCCATAGGATCAAGTCCAGATGTTGGTTCATCAAGAAAAAGAACTTGAGGTTCGTGGATAATGGCTTGGGCTATACCTATTCTTTGGTGCATACCTTTAGAAAATTCGCCAATTTTTTTATTCTCAATACCTTCAAAATCTATAAATTTTAAAATATCAAATATTTTTTCCTTAGGATTTTTAATTCCAGAAATTTTTGCAAAATATTCTAAATTTTCATATGCTGTTAAATTATCATAAAATTTTACATTTTCTGGTAAATATCCAATAAGTTTTTTTACTTCCATACTATCTTTCACAACGTCAAAGCCACAAATTTTAGCATTACCAGAAGTTGGCTTTAATAATGTTGTTAAAATACTTATAGTGGTTGTTTTTCCAGCTCCATTATGACCCAAAAAACCAAATATTTCATTTTTAGATATTTCCAAATTTAAATCATCTAAGGCCTTTTTATTTTTATAGATGTGAGTTAAATTGCTTATTGAAATTATATTTTGAGTTTTATTCATAAAAAATAAATAGTTAAATTATTAATTATTGTAATTATATACTTCTATTATGAGGATTATATGAAGAAAGTAATTTTTAAAAGTTTGGGGCACCACAATTTTTTAACTCTTTCCATGTTAATTTTATTGGTTCTATTTTTTTATTCATTATATCGCATGGCAATGTAAGTAGTTTTGGTCTTTTGCCAGCTATAAAATCTTCTTTAGTGAGATTGTCACGATATTGAAAATGCGCCTGATCTCCTTCTATACCTTCTTCAAGTCCACAAAATTTTGCAATATTTCCAAGTTTATTCCAATTAATATTATAACCTCTATATTTATCAACCACATCTACAGCAAAGCCAAAATTGTGTAAACTTTTTCCACCAGGGGCTTCTGTAATTAAATGCCCATTTATAGTTCTTCCTTGATTATATATATTATTTTGTTCTTCTACTGAACGAAATCCAGAAACTATTCGTAGCGTGTATTTATATACAGAAGCTATTGGGATAAAACATCTATTTATTTGATCTATAAAGTTTTTATTAATCTCTGTTGGTAAAGGTATTATTTTTTTAATATGAAATATATTTTTTATGTCATCTTTTTTTGGTAATTCTTTATAATAAGCAAGCAACACAAATAAATTTGCCAAAATAGATATAAAAAATATTATTAAAATATACCCCCAATTTGTTTTTATTATTTGTTGGTTAAAGAGTAATTTAAATTTTTTAAAATGTTCTTTTTTAATATACTAATACACTTTCTTATTAATTAGTATAATTATATATATTAAATATGAGAATTGTATGAGGAAAATAAAACAGTAAATTCTGAGCCTAAACCTTCTTTACTCACAACAGATATTTTCCCATTGTGTATTTTAATAATTTCAGAAACAATAGAAAGACCCAATCCAGATCCGTTAGATTCTCTAGCTCTTGATTTATCAACTTTATAAAATCTATCAAAAATATATCTTAAATCTTCTTTACTTATTCCTATTCCAGTATCTTTAATACTTAACACAATATTTTGTTTTATTTTTTCTAAAGAAACAATAACACTTCCATTTAATTTATTATAATCAATAGCATTTTTAATTAAATTATTTATAAGTTTTTTTAAATAAATACTATTTCCGTTAAAATATATTTCATCTGTAATTTTAAAATCTAAATTAATGTTTTTTATTTTTGCATAAGGCATTATTGATTCAATTTGTTTTTTTATTAAATTACTAAGATTAAATTCTTCAAAAGTTATATTTTTTATATCATCGTTTTTTGCTAAAAATAAAAGCTCATTTATCATTTCGGTTAGATAATCTATTTCTTCTATTTGTTCATGTATTAATTTTTTATATTCTGCATTATTTGCATTACTATTTAAAATCATTTCTGATCCAGTTTTCATAATTGCAAGGGGAGTACGAAATTCATGTGCGGAATCAGCTACAAACTTTTTTTGTTTTAAGTAGGCTGTTTTAATAGGTTTTAAAGTTTTGCTAGATAAATAATATGATAATATTAAAGTTAGAATAAATACAAATAAATCAGTACTTATTATCGTAATTTGTAATCTATCTTGGAATGCATTTATTTCATTTTTTATTTTTGGGTCATTCATTTTAGATTGATCATCAAAACTATCAGATAAATTTTTTATAGAAATACCATAAATAACAATACTAAAAATAGTTAGTACAATAAGCATTATAAAAGCATAATAAATAGAGAGTTTTATTTTTGTATTAAAAAAATAATTATTCTTGAAATTTATAGCCAATTCCTCTAATTGTTTTAATATATTTTTCATCTTTATCATTTAATTTTTTACGAAGTTGTTTAATAAACCCATCAACGATATTACTAAAAGAATCAAAAGAAAAATCCCAACAATGTTCTAATATTTGATCTCTTGTTATAACTTGACCTTTGTTTTGAATTAAATATTCAAGTATAGCATACTCCTTTAGTGTCAAAGATATTTCAATATTATTTTTTGTTATAATATGTTTAGCATTATCAACTAAAATATCTTTTACCATTAAAATTTCTCCAACTTTTTCTTTAGGTCTTCGAAGTAGTGCTCTTATTCTAGCTAGTAATTCTTCAAGTTCAAACGGTTTAACCAAATAATCATCAGCACCATTATCAAGACCCATAATTTTATCATCTAACTCATCTTTAGCGGTAAGTATTATTATTGGGACATTAATATTTTTATTTCTTAAATTATTACATACAGTAATACCATCTTTTTTTGGTAACATCCAATCTAAAATTATTAAATCATATTCATTAAACTCTGCACGATTTTCTCCATTCTCACCATCATAAACACAATCAACTGTATAGCTTTTTTGTTCCAGAGCTTTTTTAATATATCCTGCTAATTTTTGATTGTCTTCAACAATAAGTATTTTCATAAGTTTATTTTTTATATTTTATCATAATTTTTGGTGTAACATACTTGCTAATTATAATTATTGTTATTATAGAAATAATAGCGCTTCCAATTATATCAATAAAATGATGTACTCCAACAAATACTCTAGATAAGCCAATCATAATAGCCACTATCCAAAATATTATTCCTAATTTTTTATTATATATAAATAAGATAGAGGCAATAGCGCTTGTAAGTAACATATGATCTGACGGAAAGCCATTGTCATTAGTGTGAGAAATAAGTGGAACAAAATGGTTTATAATAAATGGTCTTGGATCAAAATAAATAAAAGAAGAAATTTTTGCAACAATATAAGTTGTTGGTAGATAAATAGAAGATAGAATCAAAATATGTTTTCGTATCTCTTTTGATTGTAGTATAAAATATATAGCAAATGCTATTATTTCAAATAAATACAAGTATTTTGCTATAAAAATCATTATGTTATTCATGTTATTAGTATATTATAAGTCATATTCATATATTAACTCATAAAGTATTTATTTAAAAGTATTATATTTACTTATAAGTTAATTAATATTTGACTCAGAAAAAAATAAGTAGTACTATATCAATATAAATTGATATAGTTTTAATAATATGAAAAAAGAATATTTCAATTGTAAAAACACAAGTTTAGAAATGTCAGAGATGATAGATTTTCTAAAAATAATATCAGAGGAAAGTAGATTAAAAATAATATGTTTTCTCATAGATGATGAAAAATGTGTATGTGAAATAAAAGAATTTTTAAATATTCCACAAAACTTAGTATCACACCATTTAAAAGTAATGAAAGATTTTAATTTATTAAAATCAAATAAAATTGGTTTAAAAGTTTTTTATTCTTTAAATAAAAATATTATTAAAAAGTATTCATCATTATTAAATAATTTTTTAAATATTAAATTAAAATAAAAAATATGACTCCATTAGTTTCATTTTTTATAATTATTATTATTGTTGGTTTTGTTACAGCGGGATTAAAAATTCAATTTGATAGATTTTTTGCAATTATTTTACTAATATCATTAATGAGTTTTCCTGTATTCCAAGCTATTAATATTTTTCTTTGGATTATATTCTTTGGTGCGATATATGTATTATGGCAAAATAGGGAAAAAATAAAAAATATACCACCTAAAAATAAAAATAAATTTTTAACAGTAGTTCCATTACTAGCTTTAATTGGAGCATCTTTAGGATCGTTTGTGTTCTTTAATATTTCTTCTAAATTTTTATTAATAACAATTAGTATTATAGCTTTATTGTATGGATTACGTTTAATTTTTATTCATTTTAAACCAGAAGAATTGAATCATGATTCAGCAAAATTAACATATCAAAAAATATGTGGTTTATTTGGGCCAGTTGTTAGCGGCTTTTTTACTGGACTTTCAGGTACAAGTTTAAAGCCATTAAAATTACCATTTGCTATAAAAATTGGACACATGAACATGAGTCAAGTGTATATTGGTAATACTATCACGGCACTATATTCTTCTTTATTTGCAATAATTATCCATAGCTTATATGTAGTCAAAAATATATCTATGACTATAAACGATTTTTTGTTAGGAATTTCTTTATGGTTTGGGATACATATTGTATTTAAAATAACTGAAAAATTTTTTAAAAACGAATGGAGAAAAATATTTCAAATAATAATTGGAATTATCTTAATTATTGTATTTTTCAAATTAATTAGTTCAGTCATTTAAGAAATATAAATCATCATAATGATGTAGAATTTTCCATGATATTAAATAATCTTGTGACTTATTAAGATTTTAATTTAAAACAGCAACAATCAATAGTATGATCATTTACAAGCCCGGTTGCTTGCATGTGTGCATACATAATTGTTGAACCAACAAAAGACATTCCTCTTTTTTTCAAATCTTTAGATAATTCATCACTTTCTTTTGAAGTTGCGGGGAGGTCTTTTGTTGTTTTTCTATTTCCAAATATAGTTTTATTTTCTACAAAGCCCCAAATGTATGAGTCAAAACTACCAAATTCTTTTTGAATATCCAAAAAAACTTTAGCATTTTTTCTTGCAGCAAAAATTTTTAAACGATTACGGATAATGCCAGGATCAAACATAAGCGATTCTAATTCTTGGTCAGTCATCTTTGCGACTTTTATTACATCAAAATTTTTAAAAGCTTTTTTATAACCAATTCTTCTATTTAATATAGTTTTCCAACTTAAACCAGCTTGTGCTCCTTCTAAAATTAAAAATTCAAAATGAATTTTATCATCATGAACTGGTACGCCCCATTCTTCGTCGTGGTATTTTATATATATAGGGTCATTGCCGGCCCATGCACATCTTTGTTTGGTTTTCATATTATTAATCGTTTAAACCTTTTCCATTTAAAATTTGTGGAATATATTTATCAATTCTTACTTCTCTAGTTTTGGATTGTTTGGCTCCAGTAAAATAAAGTATATAAGCTCTTTGGCGCCCTGGAGTTAGGGAAGTGAATGCTGTTTTTAATTTAGAATTTTTATTAAATTCTTTTTCCAATTCTTCGGGGATTTTAAAATCTGTTACTTTTTTCATCTCAACTTTTAATCCCATTTTTTCAACTTCAATAGCTTCTTTGATATATGATTTTAATATTAATTCTTGGTTTATTATTTCGTCAACATTTGTAAATCTGATTTGGCGACCAGATTGCACATTTTCTGTTTGTTGGATTAATATTTTTTTAGGATCTTTTAATAAAGCCCCCTTAACAAACAAAATACCGAAATAAGCCTTAAATCCGCCAAGTATAATTATATTTGCTCCATTGAAAGTATAACAAGGTTGCCCCCATTTTAGTTCTTCTGTTAGTCCACATTCTAAAATAATTCTTCTAGATTCTTTGAATTCTTCCTTCCATATTTTTGTCTTACTTAAAAATAGATCAACCTTATGATTTGTTTTAAATTTTTCCATATAATTTAGATTGATTGATTATAAATAATATTTTATTATTAATACTAAACAAAGTAAATAATATGTATCAGTTTAATTCATTTAGATTATTAAAAATGTTTCTTAAATGTATCTGAATTTATATATGGACAAATTTCAAAACAATTTTAAAGTCAAAATTTTAAAATCTAAAATTAAAAACAAGAAATATTTGTATTTTGTTTTTAAATTTAAAATTTATATGTTTTAAAATTGTTTTGAATTTTTCAGTTTTTCAGTTTTAAAATTTCCAATAACCTTAGAGAAATAAAAAAACAATCTCATTCTGGGATAAGTTAATAATATTCACTTCGTTCTTTTATTAACTAAAAAATCACCAAACTCTGGTGATTTAATGGGTTTCATTAATGCCATCATAGTAAACCCACTACGAGGATAAGACAATAATATTCGCTATCGCTCATTTATTGTCTAAATTAGGCATCCTATTCCTCTCTTTCATAAGCTTTTAATCTCCTAGACAACATTCCTAATCTATAACTAATCCCATCACTCATTAAAATCCAATTAGTTTCTTTTAATATTGTTTGATTTATCAATATTTATAATCATTCTACATAGCTATTAAATTTTTTTAAAGTTACTAAAATGTTAATAAGATTAAATCACACAAGTAGTATATTTATAATGAATTTATAGATTAATTTATATTAAATGTTTTCTAATAAAAACTCTACCAGAACCAGATTTTAAATACTTTTCAAAATTATAAGCAAGATATTTGTTTCTAAAAACAGATAAATATATTAATCTTATTGGCAATTTGTTTTTGGTAGAAAAAACTTTTCCATTTTTATGTCTTTTAATCCTTTCTTTTATATTATTTGTACAGCCAGTATATGTAGATTTATTTGAACATCTTAATATATAAACAAAATACATAAAAAGTTAATTAAAAATTAATTCAAATATTAAAAAAGCCCGCTTTCGCGAGATTTTTTAATGGAGTATTTTCTTTGAATAATATCCTTGCGGATTTATCCGCTGAAGCTCGCTATAGCGAGCGAAGGCGGGAAGTCTCGGTTTGGTACTCATACATACAAGTACCATAAGGGGTTTTAAGAGTAGGGTTTTGGAGAAAAATGATGCATCTCGGTCGCAGAGGTAAAAATTGGACAAATTAGACAGTACATAGGATGTAAAATGTTACAAATGTTACACAAAAAAAGACAAATTTAATGCGACATATGCGACACTACATATTCAAAAATGTTTATATTTTATTGAATAGTATTAAATAAAAATAATAAGTAAAGATGGCAAAAATAATTGACAAAATGTACTATTTATGTTATAGTAATAGAGTCCAAAATAGGACAAGGAGGTACGTATGGGATATCTGAGGGACGAGCTTGAAGAAGCTACCTCGAAGAAAACTGTCAAGTGGATTATCGGCATCATTATTGTTGTTGGTATCTATCTTGGTGTGAGCGCCATCGCTCACATTTGGCCGTTCAGCATCGCAACCGGTATCGTTTCCGAGGTCACTGATCCGCACAAGATCATCTCTGATTACCAATGGTTTTACGACCAGAAGGCTCAGATTGATGCATCAAAAGCAAACCTGGCCGCCGCCAAGGAAGCTTTCGAGCTTTCCAGGGGCACTGATACCAACAGTCTTCGCCTGACTGATTACACTGGTCTGAAAATGATTCTCAACAATCAGATCCAGCAGTACAACAGTCGGTCAAAGCAGAAGACCAGAAATTTGTGGAAGGCTGAGGATCTGCCTTATGAGATCCAAATGGTCAACGATACTATCGGAGGTGAAAAATGAGAAAACTCGTTTTTTTGTTGCTCCTTGTTGGAGCCGTTCTCTCGGGTTGTAGTTGGGAACCAACCGCCAGGCAACAACTGGAAAAGTCCCAGGAAGAAAATGCTAAAGCGGTCATT
Source organism: bacterium (assembly GCA_021780535.1). GTDB lineage: Bacteria > Patescibacteriota > Patescibacteriia > JAGPKW01 > JAGPKW01 > JAJXYN01. The sequence goes on along the minus strand of JAJXYN010000009.1, from coordinate 338,666 downwards.
GAGGCAATTGGTGGTCCGCCTAAGCTCGACTACTTCCAGGAAGCCATGACGCAGAAGCGTTGGTACGAGTATTGGAACAAGCCAAGCGTACCGGCATATACCTACATCTTTGTGGGTAACTACTGCATTGGCTATTTCGTAACCGAAGGAAAGCCTGCCTCAACTCAGTCGTACATTTACCCTGAACAAATGATGCAGAAATTCAACTTTAGTGGTAATTATTCGTACCAAATTGTTGATGCTCCTGATCTGGACGGTACCTATGGTAAAAACAACCCAGGTATCCACTTCTTCCTTCCCGACGGAAATCCGGTTGAATTTGCAGGTGCCAACGCTACCTACATTTACTCCGGGGCGCCTCTCAACATCGATGCGCCAAAACTCATAGTGAAGAAAGACAAGTAACACACAAGTCAATCTTTCTTGAGTAGAGCCCTGACAACAGGGCTCTTTTTTATTTACCTACAACTTACCAACAACTCATCCTAGACGCACTAGATGGGTTGCGTCATTAATGTGTATAGATAACAAATTAATGATAAATATATGGAAAACAAAGGGTTTTCATCAGAAATTAGATATTGTCTTTATGCTAGAAAATCTAGTGAAGAAGACGAAAAACAAGCTCTTTCGATAGAAGCTCAAGAGAATGAAATGAGTTTAATAGCAGAAAGAGATAGTTTAAATGTAGTTTGTATAAAAAAAGAAGCCCATTCTGCAAAAGCTTCAAGTCAAAGACCAGTATTTAATGAAATGATAAAAGAATTAAGACAAGGAAAATTTGAAGGTATTCTAACATGGAATACTGATAGACTTTCAAGAAATGCCGGGGATTTAGGAAGTATAATAGACCTGATAGATAGTAGTTACCTGAAAGAAATAAGAACATATAATCAAAACTTTAAAAATACTCCGAATGATAAATTTCTATTAGCTGTACTTGGCGGTCAGGCTAAACTTGAGAATGATAATAAAAGTATCAATGTAAAAAGAGGTCTTAAAATTAAAACATCAAAAGGATTTTGGATAGGAGTTGCGCCTATTGGATATCTTAATGATGAAAGAAAAAATAAAACAGGAGTAGTAATTCCAGATACTGAAAGAGCCCCAATAATTAAACAAGCATTTGAGAAGGTGGCTTATGAAAACTATTCTGGTAGAGCTTTACATAGTTGGTTTGTAAAGCAAAATTTCACGACAAAAAGTGGTAAGAATTTATCCTTAGCAAATATCTATATACTACTTGGAAGGCCTTTTTATTATGGATGGTTTGAATATCCAGCAGGAAGTGGTAATTGGTGCCAAGGAAATCATCAACCAATAATTACAAAAGAACTCTTTGAAATAGTTCAAAGAAAAATAAAATTAGGAAAAGCTAGTTATAGATATGGAGAAAAAGAATTTGCATTCTTAGGGTCTATGATTTGTGGCCATTGTAGTTCTAATTTATGTGCAGTAGAAAAACATAAGAAATTAAAAAATGGTGGAGTAAATAAATATATTTACTATGGATGTAATAGAACAAAAGATCTTAAATGTAGTAATAGATATATTAGAGAAGAACAATTTATAGAGCAAATAGTAAAGCTTCTAAAAGATATTGATATTCCCGAAGAAGACATTAAAGAAAAGTTAAGAATAGAAGTAGAAAGATTTGCTCATCTACAAAAACAAGTACTAAAAATAAACAATGTAGAAAGAGGTATGAACGATAGAAAAGTAGACTTGGTAGATTATGCCAAGTTTATATTAAATCACGGTTCTATAGAAGAAAAAAGACAGTTTATGGGTATGTTTAAGAATAAGTTTGTAATGAAAAATAAGAAGATTAGTTTAATAAAAAATTAATATTCTTACTAATATTAACTAGTTTTCTTTAAGAAACCACTTTTTAGTAACATTGGTATCAAGACATTGGCTTTATGTAAATCAATAAACACATGTTTTGCTGATTTCATAAGTTCTTCATCTGGTTGTTTTAATACATCGGGCCATAATTCAATAACATCTTTAGACATTTTTTCTATAACCATATTGTTAAACATTTTTCTTACAGTTTTTTTTGATAATATACGCGCTAATATGTTTTGTGCTTCTATCCAATCTTCTGGATATTCTGGTAGCGGTGGTGTTAAAAGATATTTTATTTTATAAGCCTTATATCCGTATTTACTTGTTTCTTCATCAATTATTTCTGCAATATCTGTCCATGAAGTAAGTATAAGATCTCCTTTATCAAAATCTTTCTGTAAAACTCCAATTGATTTAGATGCTTCTGATTTTTCAAAATTAGTTCCCATGATTTTTGATAATCCAAATTCATCCTCAAAACCAGTTAACTTATAGGCTATATGCATTATTTGCATACATATAATTGACATATAAATTGAATTCATAAGTACATGTTCGATATCATTATCTTCTTTACCATAATTACTACTTCCTAACATTGGATGAATTGATTGACTAGCACGAGAATAGCCACGGCCATAGGATATACCAAGAGCTATTTTTTCATCAGGAGTAGCAACAAGCATTGCTGAATCATATATTCCTTTTTTGCTCTTAAATATACCTGGAGTTTGATTTTTTAGTTTTTTTTCATTTAAAAACCAAACATCTGTAAGTTCGATGGCTTTTTTATCACTATCAATCCTTCCTATAAAATCATCTATTGAATGTTGAGTATTTAATATTATTTTTCCATTAAAAAGTTCTTTAAAATCAGATTGTCTGCTTAGGAATAAATCTAAATTCTCAGCTGATTTATATATTCTGTATTCTTCATCATGTTTAGTGTTTCTATCAAATAATATAACAATACTTAATAGCTCCACCATCTTTCTTCTATGATATGTTTGAGTATCTATTGTTGACCCCATTATTACTTTTTCTACAATACCAAAATCTTTATCATTTATAGATCCTCCTAGAAATTCTTTATTGTTCATTAAATATATACAGGTTTTTAATACCTCCTTACACGCTCCATAGAAAAAAAGTTTTTTAGCATCTCCTGGTGAAACAAATGCATAAGTAGTTGTTTCATAAAAACTATCATCGCTATATAATTTGTTCATTAAATTGTTAGCTGATCTTAATGGAGTTGTAATGAAAAAATCTAGTTCTTTTTCCTTTTCTTTACTTAATATTTTATTGTCATTTTGTTGATTAGCTTCTTCTTGTTTTATGTTATCTGACATAAATTATAATTATATATTTATTAAATAATTCTAACTCCATAAACCAATAACTACAAATCATATCAAATCAAAATGAAGAAATGATGAAGATTTTAAATCATATATTATTAGTTAATTTATTAAATATTTTTCTTAATCTCTATTATTAAAAATTAAGATTTTATAATTTAGACGCCTTTCGATTATAGAGAAGTATCTTTTTTTATTTTTGTTAATTTACCAAATAAGACCGAAATGTCGCGTTGGTATTAGTATGTTAACATAACCAAAAACCTTGCGAAGCTCTAGTTACCAACAGAGCATCTAGGTTTCGAACCAAATTTAATTGTTTATTAATGAGGGATTTTCATTAATTTATAATCTGCATTTCAAGGTATTCGAAAATTGAGAAATTTATAAAAAATTTATTGACCAACCTTAGAGAAATAAAAAAACAAAAAATCACCATTTCTGATGATTTTTCTGGGATAACTCAATGCCATCATAGTAAAACTAGGCATCTCGGTAGCCCTGTATGGCGGGAAGCCTCGGTCTGGTACCCACACATACAAGCACCATAAGGGGTTTTGGGGGTAGGATTTTGGAGAAAAATGAGGCATCTCGGTCGCAAAAAAATGTTACAAATGTTACACATAAAAAATAGAAGGTTTTTAACTTGACTTTATAGATAAATATCAGCATAATATAGCTAATATTAGCCTAAAATATTATAAGTTATCAACTGCTAGATATGTGATTTTTATTGCGTCATTAATGTATATAGATAACAAAAACAAAATTATAATTCCTTTTGAATTTTATATTCATTGAGATTATTATTCATTTTTAAAGCTATATCTATATATTTATTTATATCTTTTATGAAATCGCACCATTTTACTGGGTGAATATATGAGTGATCATCGTCTATATGATGCGTTCCTCCACAAGTTTGGCATGAGATTAAATTTTTATTATTCCTATTAAACATATTATTTCCAAGAATTTTAAAAAGTATATCTGTATTCCAACTTGTAGTACAAGCAAAGTGATTTACGAAATAGGAATAATCATTTTTTTCATCTGGTAAAACAACTGCTAACATGGCATTTGTGCCACTTGTTTTATCTCCTCTTGTAATCTCTTTTAATGAATATGAAACCTCCCAAGGTATCCACTGGTCTGATTCATTCTTGCTAGGATCTTTCATGTTTTTTGATATTAAAACTATTGTTATAGTGCTATCAAATATTTTATCTCTTAATTTTGATTCTATCGTACTTTCTTTAAAAGAACTTAAATCTTCTCCATCGTTTTCACCCTTGTTTATATGATCTTCTTCTGATAAAAGTCCTTGTATTATATCAACATAATGCCTAACAGTTGTCTGTTCACCAAGATTTAAATCCGGAACAGATGAATCAGCATATTTATAGCTAACAAATATTTTTCTGCCCATTCTATTTTTGTATTATTTGATTATTGTTTTGATTGTTCCAAGTAATAGATATATTTATTTTAATATTTGATAACACAATCATAATAATTATTAAAAATAACATTGATCCATAAAATATATTTAATGTTTTTGAAAACATTGATTTTAACCAAGTATTTTTTCCTTTTATATATTCTTTTATATTCATAGAATAGTCTATATCTTCTTCTTTTTTAATTCTTACAGCATCATATAAATCTCTAAAACATCTTTCTTGATGTAAGAAATAACCGTCAAGAATCCATAGTATTATAAGAAGAATTGCTGCGAAAATCATGTATTTTAAACTTATATCTTTTGCAAGAATAGCATATATAGCTGCTATTATTGTAATAGACCAACCTTTTAGGAAAAATAAATTATTTCCCATTCTAGTAACTATATTTTGTATCATTTCTAAGTGTTTTCTTTTATTTTCGTCATTCATTTTGGTTTTTTTAAAAATCTTATTTTTATCCTACAACTTAACTTATAATATGTTAAGTATTTTTTCATATTCTTTATAATATGGGTCATTTTTATTCATATCCTTCATAATTTCAGAGATTATTATTTTATCAACTGCTTTAAATAATTCCTCTTGTTCTCTTTGGCCTGGATTTTCTGGAAAGCATGCCTCCATTATTATTGAGAATCTTCTTTTTCCTTGGGGCGGAATCACAACTTTCATTGGTGGTAGTTTTTGTTTTATCATAATAAAAAATTATTTTATAAATAGCCTCCATTGATTCCTCATATAATCTTTCATTAAATTCCTTGGGGTATGAAACTAAATATCTTATTGGCATTCTATTTTTGCCTTTAGGCGGGATTATTTTTCCAACCGTTGTTATATAATCTTCTTCTATCATAAAGTTATATCCTCTCCGTTTGCACCTTTCACAACCCAGTCTTTTCTGTTTGAGTCTATTTTTTCTTCTTTAGGTTTTAGATCTTTAAATCTTTTATTAACTAATTCAACTAAATCTTCTTCTCTTTCATAAGCTTTTAATCTTCCAGACAACATTCCTAATCTATAGCTAATTCCATCACTCATCAAAATCCAATTAGTTTCTTTTAATATTGCTTCTATTTGCTTTTGTAATATATTTTTAGCATCATATTCACTTCTAGAGCTTTCTGAGTCATAAATTGTAAATTCTATAGTGATAAACTTCTCAATTTGTGGTTCTTTAAAATTTAATTTAACAAACTTATATTTTTCTAATCCTTTTGATAAAAGTTCTTGTAAGTCAAATATTTTGGGTTTATTAAGTTCTTTTATTTTATCGTATGTTGCTTTCTGTTTTTCTTTTTCTTTATCTTTCTCGAATTCTTTTGTGAGACTTTCTAGTCTTATAGATTGAGAAACATATTCCATTCCTTCTTTATCATCTAAACAATATTCTTTTTTATTTTTTAGAAATTGTTCATAATCTATTTCTTTATTTTCTGGTTTAAATCTTTCTATCTCATCAATATTTATATAATCACAATTATTGCATTTATAAGTTGTTATAAGCTTGTCTTCGGTTGCATTTCCTTTTACATCTAGTTCATTATTACATTTAGGACATAATACTTTTTTTGGAATATATTCCTCATTATTTTCAAATATTGCTCTAGATTTTTTACACTTAGGACAACTGTAGATAAATAATATAGATTCTTCTAATGGTTCAATATTCTTTGGAAAATAATCTTTATCTATTAAATCCATTAGGGTATTACAATATTTACATTTAATATTTTCCAAATTTGTATTTTCCAGTTTTTGGTCTCTATTTCTATCTTTTGCCATCCATTCTCTTATTGTTTCTTCTCTTTTTCTATATCTATCTCCTTTAAAGAAATATAGACCTATTTTATCAACTGTATCAGCCCATTTATTTAACATTTCTGATGCCGATTTCTTGTCTTTATATTTATTAATTTCTTTGTCTAAAAACTTTCTATCAGTAGAATTACAAAACATTCTCTTACAATCTTCTATTGTTTCAGAATCATATAGGTCTTCATAATATTGTTTTTCTTTTAGATTTTTAGACATTTTAATGAATTAATAATGAACTCTAACAAAAATAAAGGGTTTTAACCCTTTATTTTTTTATTATTTCTAAAATCTTTCCTGCTATAGTGAAATTTCCATCTTCATGAATAAATATCGGAAAATGATTCTTGTTTGAGGAATTTGGTTCCAATTTTATATAATCATCTTTAACACTTTTATTATATATTTTTATATTAGCCATTCCATTTATTATTGATAGAACACAATCACCATTTTTCAAATCATTGATTTCACTTTTATCAATAATAATAAAGTCACCACTTTCTATTTTTTTACCATTAATTTCCTGCAAATTCATAGAATCTCCATCTGCTTGAACTATAAAAAGATCATCTTGAGTTTTGTTTTTTAAAATTGGAGATGATACTTCTATAAATCTTTCAATGGTATTATCTGCAAAAGATAAAGCTTCTCCACAATTAGCATATCCATAAAAAGGGAGCCTAAGAACATTTGATTTTATGTTTTGTTTAACAACTTCACCAAGTAAAACAATTTTCTTTCTTGTTCTATTCCAAATTATATAACCATTTTTTTGAAGTTTTTCTAAATAATATTGTGCTGTTCCTGCATTTCCAGCACTATTTGGTATTAAATCAGATATTTCTCTAAGAGATAATCCGTCTAATTTGTTATCCTTTATTTTCTTAAGTAAAAATTCCTCATTTTTTGTCATATTTTGTGTGATTTCTTTGTTATCTACTAGTATTTTATACTAAAAGTTTACATATGTAAAGTTTTAATTTAAATAAGTTAATATTTTTAAAAAACACTTTCACTTGTTTACAAAAATATTTTTTTATTGTATACTACCTATAAGCGTTAAAAATCTCTCCTTCAAAGGTCAGAATTTATAAATTAATTAAGTAATTTTAGAAATATGATTCAATTTTACAAAGGACCATTTAGTTATGATAAGAATACTATCTCTAATTGGAATTCAAATGTTATAGGAATTTATTACCTAGGACAAGCAAATCAACAGGGTACAATAAATGTAGACTATGTAGGAAAAGCTACAAGCGAGCAAGGTGTAAGAGGAAGGCTTTTACAACATATTCAAGCTAATGAGTGGTATGGAATTACACATTTTAATTATTGCACCTGCTCAACAATAAAAGAAGCTGAGGATTTAGAAAAGAGTGAAATTTTCAAGTTCAAGCCAAAATATAATATTCAAAATAAGTACTAACCATTAATCTAAATTTATGTTTGATAAAGAAATAAATCAAAAGGACGTAAATCCTTGTCCAAATTGTAACCAAGAAAAACCAAAACCACAAGGAACTTGTCCAGATTGTGGGTATACAGACAATAAAGGCTTAAGTTCAAATAATAATCTAAATATTAACAAAAAATAAAATGGGAAAAAATCAATATGTTGTAAAACTAAAAAACAATAAAAGCAAAAAAGATTGGGGTGTAAAGGGAGAAAATAATAGCAAAATGACATTTTTATTCAATACTCAAAAAGAAGCAATAGAAAAAGCAAGGTCTATAGCAATACATCAAAAATCAGAACTGAAAATACAAGGTAGAAATAATAAATTCAGAGATTCTGATTCTTATGGTAATGAGTCTAAGATAATAGATACTAAATTTTAATAAAACAAAATGGATGAAAACATTACCTTCTCAAAAACTATAACAGATTACAGAAATTCAAATATGGATTCTTTAAAGATACAATATCTTGTAGATGGTATTCAAATGAATTTTATATTTGATTTATTCGCCATTGATAAACTTGGTTTAGATAATGCTTCTAGTGATGAGGAAATAATAAAAAGAACTTCTAGTATTATTAGCGAACAAGCTGATAATATTAAACAGATGTATAAACCCGGATTTGATATTAAAATGGTAGTTAATAAAGTAGAAGGTGTTTGCTTAACAGATATAGGGGCTCATAATTTTACTCATTCTAATACAAATGACTTAATAAGAGGTATTAGTAAAAGTAAGAAAAACGGTAAACAAGGAAGATTCTTTATGAAAAAAGATGAGCTAGTTATATTTAATGATGGCAAGGCTATGTTTAGCAGTATGGATAAGCCTAGTAACAAAAAAAGAACGTTTGTGTCTTCTGATAAGCTACCAATAGTTATAGATGAAGATGTTTTCAAAAAGATGAATATGAGAATAGTTTTTGATTATAAGGATACAACAAAATAAAATATAAACTTTACTTAAATAGTAATTGTATATTTCAAACAGAAATGTTTGATAGAAGGTGTTAAAACACTAGAGAGGCATTGCGCCTCAACATGGACTATTTTGTAAAAATTATGAAAGAGTAACCCTCTTTTGTAGTTCTTACAAAATAGTCCATTTTTGTTTTTAAAAACACTATTTTAACTAATTAATCTAATCCGAAAATATGGATAAAGAAAACATAAAAATCGTTGAGGTTAATGTCAATGATTTAAAATCAATTGAGGTTAACCCTCGTAAATGGTCGAAAAAAGAAACTTCTGATTTAACAGATAGTATAAAAAAGTTCGGTCTTATAGATCCAGTAATTTGTAATGGGTATAAAGATAGAAAAAATATAATTCTAGGTGGTCATTTTAGATGGAGTATTGCTAAAAGTCTTGGATATAAAACAATTCCTGTTGTGTATTTGAATATCCAAGATTTAAGTAAGGAAAAAGAACTTTGCTTAAGACTTAATAGAAATACAGGATCATGGGATTGGGATTTATTAAAAGACTTAGATATGGATTTGCTTATTGAATCTGGTTTTGATGATAAAGATTTAAGCTCTATATGGGACGATGTTCTTGAAATAGAGGATGATAATTTTGATGAAGAAAAAGAACTAGAAAATATAGATGAAGAAATGGAGTTATTGGATATAGAATACGGTGACATTTTTGAGCTTGGTAATAATCGTCTCATATATGGAGACTCTACTGATATAAATATTGTGAAAAAACTTCTTGGTGAAAATAAGGTTGGAATTTTATACTGTGATCCCCCATATAATATTAATCTTGATTATGAAAAAGGCGTAGGGGGAAAGAAAAAATATGGAGACAAAATAGATGATAATTTAAGTGATAAAGAATATTCTGAATTTATAGATAAAACAATAAAAAATGGATTATCTGTTTGCGAGAAAGATTGCCACGTTTTTTATTGGTGTGATGAAAAATATATAGGATTAATGCAAGACACTTTTAAACAAAATGGAATTGAAAATAAAAGAGTTTGTTTATGGATTAAAAACAATGCAAATCCCGTTGTCTCATGTGCTTTTAACAAGGTTATGGAATCTTGTGTATACGGAACTAGAGGTAGACCATTTATAAATAAAGATATAAAAAATTTTAATGAAATATTAAATAAAGAAATAGGAACTGGAAATGGATTAACTGATGACATATTAGATCTATTTAATATTTGGCTTTCAAAAAGATTACCAGCTAGTGATTATGAACATCCAACTAGCAAGCCACTAGATTTAAATGAAAAACCATTTAGAAGATGCACAAAAGTTAATGACATAATATTGGATTTATTCGGAGGATCGGGCTCATCTTTACTAAGTGCTATTCAATTAAAAAGAAGGTGTTTTCTAGTTGAAAAACAACCTAAATTTATAAAATTAATAATAAAAAGATATGAAAAATATACAGGACAAAAAGCAAAAAAACTTAATTAAAAATGGAGAAATCTTTAGATTAGGTTCTCATATTCTAGGATGTGGAAGTAGTTTAGATAATGACTTTGTAAATAAAGTCATTGGAGAAAATAAGATAAAAGCAATAATTACAGATCCTCCATATGGTATTTCTTATGTAGAAAATAAGAAAGGATTTGCTGATGTAAAAGTAGATAGAATTATTGAGAACGATAACATATCTACAGATAAAGAATATGTAGAATTTACAAAGAAATATATTGAACCAGTTTTATCAAAATTAGAAGATAAAAACTTAATTTATGTTTTTAATTCAGACAAAATGTTGTTTGCCTTAAAACAAGCATTTGATGAGTTAAAAATTAAAACAGCTCAATTATTAATTTGGGTTAAGAATCACAGCACCATAACAAGAAATGATTGGCTTCCCATGCATGAATTAATACTTTATGGATGGTTTGGAAAACATGAATTTATAGGTTCAAAAGATAAAACAGTTTTATATTATCCAAAACCAAATAGTAGTAGTCTTCATCCAACAATGAAACCGATAGGATTACTTAGGAAGATTATTTTAAACAGCACAAGGATAAATGACATTGTTTATGATTGTTTTGGTGGCAGCGGTTCTACTATTATTGCCTCAGAGCATACAAAAAGAAGGTGTATATCAATAGAAAAAGACCCACATTATTGTGAAGTTATTATTAAACGTTGGGAAAAGTTAACTAATTTAAAAGCTGAAAAATTATGAAAAAAACTAAGGCTATCACAGATAGATTAATTTCAGAATTAGAGAAAGCTCCTATTATAGAAATTGCTTGTAAGAAGATAGGAATAACAAGACAAACTTTTTATCGTTGGATAGAGAAAGATTTTGAATTGAAATCTAAAGTTGATGATGCAATCCAAAGAGGTTCTGAATTGATAAATGATATGGCAGAAAGTACTTTAATACAAAACATTAAAGATAATGAACTTACAGCTGTAATATTCTGGTTAAAGAATAGACATGAGAAATTCAGAACTAAAGTTCAGTTATCAGGAAAGATTAAGAATGAAATTGAACTATCTGATGAAGAAAAAGAAGAATTAAAAGAATCATTAAATAATTTATAAAAATGAGTGTTGATTTTGACAATATAATTAAAAATAAAGTTTCCAGAATTTATGCCTCTAAACTTGATAATAGGGTATTTTTTGGAATTTATTTTAGACATTATCTAAAGTTAAAATCAGCACCTTTTCATAAAGAATTATTTGGTTTAATTAAGGATGATAGTATAAGAAATTTAGTAATAGTAGCTTTTCGTGGTTCTGCTAAATCAACTATTATCACTACCTCATTCCCTATATGGTCTATATTGAATAATAATATTAAATTTATTCTTGTTCTTGGAAAAACAGAAAAACAAGCGCGACAACATTTAATAAATATTCGTCGTGAACTTGAAGAAAATAGGTTGTTAAAAGAAGATTATAGTTATTCAATTTCAGACAAAGAATGGAATAATAGATGTATTTTAATTCCAGAATATGATGCAAAAATAATGGCAGTTTCCATGGAACAATCTATTCGTGGTATTAGACATAAAAGTAATAGGCCTCAAATTATTATTTGTGATGATATTGAAGATACAGAATCTGTTAGAACTATGGAAAGTAGAAATAAGATGTTTGATTGGATTACTGGTGAAATTATTCCAACTGGAGATATTAATACTAGAATGATTTTTGTTGGTAATTTACTCCACAGAGATTCACTTTTAATGAGAATGAAAGATAAATTAGAACTTAATGAAATTGATGGCATTTATAAAGAAATAAAATTAATGGAAGATGATGGAACTATAAACTGGTTATCAAAATATCCTAATACTGATGCAATAGAATTTGAGAGAAGGAAAGTTTTTAATGACAGAATATTTGAAAGAGAGTATATGTTAAAAATAGTTCCTGATGATGATGCAATTATAGAGCCTGAATGGATACATTATTATGATGAAATAACTCATAGAGACGGACAATTCCTAACTTATATAACAGGAGTAGATCCTGCTATATCTCAAAGAGATACAGCTGATTATACTGGAATAGTTACAATAAAATGTTATCAAGAAGATGTTGGAGAATATGGTCATAAAAATATTATTTATGTAATGCCTGAGATTATAAATAAGAAAATGAAGTTTCCTGAGACAATACAAACACTAAAAGATATTAAAGAAAATAACGAAAGAAGAACTAAAATAATTATAGAAAATAATGGCTATCAACAAGCAATAGAACAACAATTGAAAAAGGATGGTGTAGATGGTGTTGTATCTTATAGTCTTGGTGGTAAGGATAAAAGAACTAGATTGAATATGATTTCTAATCATATAAAAGAAGGTATTATAAGATTTCCTAAGGGTTGTAATAAAGAATTAATAAATCAAATATTAGATTTTGGAAGCACTAAACATGATGATTTAGTCGATGCTTTAACAATAGCTTGTATATACTTTATTACTGAATACAAAGGACCGCCTCGTATTTACATAATAGACTAAAAAATCTAGAGAAATTAATCTCTAGATTTTTTTCTATTTAATCAAGAATTCTCCATCCTTTAAGCTTTCTATTTCATAATAAGACCCATTATCATATGAATACCATTTGAAATTAGCTCTATCAAATCTTAATTCTTTTAACATATCTGCTATTTTAGAATAGAATTCTTTTATGTTTTTATTTGATGCAAATACTCCACCAACAAATTCTATTGTGCTATTTCCAGTCCCAAAAACACTAGCTTCTACATCATTTTCCCAAAGAAGATTTTTAGAAATAGTTCCATAATTTTTTCTTAAATTTGGGAATAAAGATAATTGTTTATTTTTAACAGACGTTTCCAATTGATTTGTAAGATTTTGTATTTCTTTATTATCTGGGAAATCGGCTCTATATTCTTTTATTATTTGTCCAAAAGCATTAATTGATATTGCTTCAAGTTCTATACTTTTTACATCTTCATATTTCTTATCAGTTTTTATATCTTTAACTTGTTGTATAAAGCTAGTTATTTTAGCTGGAGCCTCTTGCTCTCTTTGTGCTTTTTCTTGTTTGATTTTTTCATCTGCTATTCTTTTTGCTTCTGCGTCAGCCTTTTGCTTAGCTTCATTTGTTTTTTGAATTTGTTCTTGTTCAACTTTTTGCCTTGCTAATTTATGTTCTGGGCTTTCTGTTGCTTGTTGCATGAAAGCTATAAAACATCCTAAAAATATTAAAGCAAGAAAACCTATAATAACTTTTCTAATGGTTTTTTGAAATTTATTTTTTTCTTCAATCTTATAATTCTTATCAATAATATTAAATACTTTGTCTTGATAAACAACAAAAGCTATAGCTAATGCAAAAAATATAGAATACCCTAAAGCGTGTAACGAAACTAGTGCTAAAAATAACAAGAAAGATGCTACATAAAAAAATATTTTTATTGTATGACTTTTTTGTTGATTATTTTTATCAGTCTCTTTATTCTTTTTGTCTGTTTGTTCATCTAATATTTTTCTAATCTTATTTTGTGCTTCATTTGTAGTTAAATCAGAGCGACATTTATCACATTTAATTGCTCTAATATCTATTTTATTAAAGCAAAACGGGCATTGATTTGTTTGTAATATTTTCTTTTCCATTTTTATTTAGTATTAAAAATTATTTATCAATAGAAGTTTCAACTATCTGAATTTCATCGACTTTTTTATCTTCAATACTATTTTCAATACCACTTAACAAAGTTGTTTTACATATAGGACACTTTTTGCGATAAAGTGGTATAAGTAACAACCAGAAACCAAAAGTACATAGAACAAGTAACAAAGTACCAATTCCTATTGCTCTTTTTGGCTCTACATTTCTTTTGCATAAAGCACAATATTTTAGAGACATTTTATTGTATTAGTTAGTTATGGATTTTCAATATCAGGAAACAAAAAGGCCTCCCGACAAAGTATTTTGGCATGCCTCTTTCGAGGTTTAGCCCTACATCCTTTCGAATGTAGACCATAACGAAAAATACTAGTCAGAAGACCTAGCTTGTTCGTTATGGATTTTATGCCATGCCAACACCTGTTGGTATTAGTTTAGGCAAATTAAATTGTATTATTATATTAACTTGAAAAAAGGCAAAAGTAAAGCATATTTATCTACTGTTTGTCTACTTCTTGTAAATTAGTAAGGTAATATAAAAACACCATTTCGGTGTTTTTATATTATTTAGTTATTTTTATAGTGGGCGTATTTATCTTTTTTGAAGTTTTTTTTGCAGCTAATGCTTTTTGTTTAGCTACGGTTTCTTTCTTTTGCTTGCTTTTTATGTTTTGTTTCTTTGTTTTAGACAAATCCTTTTTAACATCCTTTTTAATTAATACTCCAGCTTTCTTTAGCTTTAGCAAATCTGTTTTTAAAGTTTTTTCATTTATAGCAGGGGTTGTTTGTGTTGATGTTACAGTAGTTGATGGAGTAGTACTAATTGGAGTTGTAGCATCAAGAGCAAATGCAGATGATGAAAGTAAAAATGCTGGAATAACTAATATTGATAATAATTTTTTCATATATTTATAATTTATTAGTTAGTTGTTGTAGTTGTAGAAGTTGATGAGCTAGATGTTGCTGGTATAGTAGATGTTGTTGTACTTACAGGCACTGGAGCGTACATTACAGAATTAATAGCTTCTTTTGCTAAGTCTTGCTCGTTACTTATCAAATCTTTCATATTATTTAATTCTGATAGTAAATATCCTTTTATATACTTAGAAATATTGGCATCACCAAGTGGAGTTAGTAATTTAACATATTGATCTATATATGAGTTTAATTCATCAATGTTTTTTGTTGTCTCGCTAAATATATTCTTATTTTGAGAAACCAATTGACCTAATAATGCCTTTTCAGCATCTGTTAAGCTAGAGTCTATAGATGATTGAATGTTTGTAGCATCCTTTATTTTTACTAACACATCTTTAAAATTATTAAGCATCAAAACTACATCACTATATTTATTTATATTATTTTTATCAATTTTTAAAGAATCAACATAATTAAAATCATTTGAATTATCTAATTGTTTTACAATGTTTTGATCTTCGTTATCTTCTTGATCTTGCTCATTATCATCTTGCTCATCTTGTTGTTCTAAATCTTGTTTATTTTGTTCTCTGATTCTTTCCTGCTCTTGTTTATTTTGTTCTCTATTTCTTTCTCGTTGTTGTTTTAATGATTCATTATTATCTTGTTTGTCTTGATTTTCACTTACTCCAATATTATTTTGATTATCGTTATTTTGAATATTGTTATTATCTTCAGCAAAAACATAAGGAGTTACAAAAAGTGAAAGCATTAAAGCTGGAACTAATATTTTGTTTGTTTTCATATTGATTTTAGTTAATTATTATTTAAAATTTATTTCCGACCTTTAGTTATTTAAAATTCTTACACATAAAGAGACGAATATCTTTTAAAAACATTACATATTTATTATTTATATAATAAATAAGCCCATTACGGGCCATTATGCTAGTCTATTATTAAGCTAACAAATTTTTTGTCTTACGTATAAAGATACGAATATCATAAAAAAATATTACATATAGCTTTTTATTAAAAAATGTAATAAATTATTAAGTAATACGTCTCTTAATTTGAGAATAAATAAAATATGTCTGATTTTATAAAATTCACATCAATATACAACGAATTCAAAGGTAATATCTTTAATTATTTTTTATTTAGAACAAATTTTGATAAAGAATTATCAGAAGATTTAACAGAAGATGTATTTGAAAAAGTAATAGACAAAATAGATTCAATACAAAATGAAAACAATATTAAAGTTTGGATATATAAGGTGGCACACAATCATCTAGTAGATTATTTTAGAA
Source organism: bacterium (assembly GCA_021780535.1). GTDB lineage: Bacteria > Patescibacteriota > Patescibacteriia > JAGPKW01 > JAGPKW01 > JAJXYN01. The sequence goes on along the minus strand of JAJXYN010000009.1, from coordinate 322,369 downwards.
AAAGTAAAGAATTGTTAATAATTGATGATATTGATGAAAATATTGATAGTAAAGTGCATGTAGATGATAAAGATTTTTTAAATAATTTAATAGACACAAAAACATCAATAGAAAGTTTAAAAGAAGCAATAAAACAATTAAACAAAACAGATCAATATTTAATAGCTCTCAAGTTTTTTGATGATTTAGAATATGAAGAAATGGAGCAAGTATTAAAGAAGAATAAAATTGCAATAAGAACAGGAGTTTCAAGAGCTCTTAAAAACTTGAAAGATATAATAAACCAAAAGACATGAAAAAAGAAATTGAGTTAATTGAAAAATTGAATAAAATTTCTAAGAGAAACTTAAGTCCATTAAGAGACTTTAGAATGTTTTTTAAATTATATTTTAAGCACTTAAATATATTTAAATTTAATTACGTATTAAAACCAGCAATAGTTGGTCTATTATTGATCGTTTTAACAACATCTACAATTTATTCATACAATTCAAATTCTATAACATTTGGCACTCCTTTTTATGGCGTAAAAACAGGAATTGAAAATGTAATATCTCAAACAAAAACAGGTTTATCAAAAGTAAAATATTATTCAGTATTGATAGATAAAAGAGTTGCTGAAGTTGAATATTTAAAAAATAAAAATTTTAACAAATTAAACAAACAAATTTCTTTAATTAACATAGCTTATGCAGAAGATAACAATTCATATAATTCAGCAATAGCAAACACAATACTTGAAATATCAAAACTAAATAACAAAATAAATACAGAAATATCAAATATAAAAGATGAAAAACAAAAAAAAGTGGCAGTAAAGATATTTATAGAAAAGAAAATAAAACAAAATAAAATCTTTAATGAAATTAAACAGGATAGAGAAAAATTAGAAAGTAATCCAAAAATAGACAAAGAGATATTGCAAGAAACAATAAAAGCTATAGATGAAATAACTCCAACAATAGAACAAGAAGATATGAATGAAGAAAGCCAAAAAGATGATACAAACAAATTAAATATTGAAAATAATGATGATAATAATAAAGAAGCAAAAGATATAAATTCAGAAGATAATAAAGTAGAAGATGTAAAAAAATCCGATAATTCTAAAAACGAAAAAGAAAATAATCATGCAGATACTATAGACAATGCAGAACAGGAAAAAATAGACATCAAAGAAAATAATAACGAAAAAATAAATGAAAATCAGAATATAGATAGTAATACCATTAACACAAATAATCAGGATATAATTCCAACAAAAGAGCAAGATAAACCAGATATACAACCACCAGAAATAAAAATTGAAGATAATAAAAAAGAAGAACAAAAACAGGAAGAAAAACCTGTTAATACAGAATTAGATAAAAATAATGCAGAATCTAATAATGATTAGCAATTATTAGAACAAACTATCTTTAATCATTAATTTATAAACATGGATTTTTTAGAAAATATTTTTGATGCTTTTGAAGGAAAAAATAATAGAAACGGCAACAACAGAGGAAATCATAATGAAGAAGACGAAGATGATGACTATTATGAAAATAATAATCATAATAATGGATTTAATTGTAATAAATGTAATGAATATATAAATAATTCTAATGCAAAATTTTGTCAAAATTGCGGAAATCAATTAAATCAAAAAGTGCTTTGCCAAAATTGTGGCATAGAGATCACTTCTGGGTCTAAATTTTGTCCAGGATGTGGGGATAAAATTTAATTTAAAAACAGACCTTATTTGGTCTGTTTTTGTTTGTGGTTAATTATGTGTTTTAATCTACCATCTATCTATTAAATTGTTTAATGGATAAAGAGATACTTCTTCTACAGCATCTTTCTCATAATAAGAAAAAGGATTATCCAAGTCTTTTATTAAATTTAACATAAATACAAGCATAAAAACTATAACACCCATAAAAAACAATGATTCATAAAATGGTTCTATTTTTGATAAAATTAAACCAAACACCAAAGCAAATGTTGTTGTTTTAGCTATTAAATAACCAGATGATATAAAATTAGTATCTCTTATGGTGTGTATTCTGGTAAGAGATTTTCTAATATTATTTTGTTCTTGCTTCATTCTAGTTATAAAATTTGCTTGAGTTTCTTTTTCAAACTCAAGAAAATAATTATTAAAATTTGATAACTCTATTTGAATTTCAGAAATCTTCTCTTTTTTATGAAACCAGTCTTTTATAGAAATAGTTAATATTTTTAAATCTTCTAAACATTTTTTAGCATTTTCAGAATTTTTTGCTTTATAAATTATAGATACTTCATCCTTAATTGCTTCAATAGAAGAAGCTAGCTCTCCTGGTAATTTTTCAGATTCTTTATAATCACTAAGAACACCAGTTAAAAGAAATCCTAAAAGAAATACATTAGCTGTTATTATCCCTGAAAATAAAGGGTTTATAGAAATTAATTCTATTTTAAAATAATGAAAAACTAGTTTTATAATAACTACGATGCTTACAATTATTAATGTTTTAAAAAGTAAATTTAATTTTTTCATAATATAATAATATATTAAAATAATTTTTATATAATATCATAGATATAAAATATTCCAATAACAAATAGACAGTAAGTCTTTTTACTTATAGAATATATCTATAAAATAAAAGGTTTTAAATAAATAATGTCAAACGATTCTTCTATATATAATTTGATTATAAAAAATATTAAGCCCGTAATATTCAGAAATTTTATTACTCTGGTTAATCTTTTATTCTCTATTGTAATCTCATTATTGTTTTATTTTAAAGAATATCGTGACGCATTGTTTTTATCTATAGTTTTTATACTTAATATAGTTATAGGTATTTTTCAAGAATTAAGAGCTAAAATAGCACTTGAAAAACTACAATTACTAATGACCCCACAAGCTACATTAATAGATAAAAAAGGAAATGAAATTTTAATTCCAATAAGTAAAATTTGTAACGGGGATAAATTAAAAATTAAGCTTGGTGATCAAGTACCAGCAGATGGTGTATTAATAGAAAATTATGGTTTAGCAACCAATGAAGCTTTAATCACCGGAGAATCTAGAAGTATATTAAAACACAAAAACAATGAAATATTAGCAGGAAGTATAGTCACTGCTGGATTTGGTATTATAAAAGTTATAGCAACACCAAAAGAAAGTTATATCTCAGGAATGACAGAAGAAATTAAAAAGTATTCTTTAAACTTAAGTCCAATACAAAAAACTCTTAGTACTTTTATTAAGTACATGACATATTTATTACTTGTAACAGTTGCGTATATAGTAATATATGGACTTTCAATAAATGATCTTTTTGTTTCTATAGTTAAAGATATAGCAACACTAACAAGTACATTAGTACCACAAGGCCTTATTCTTTCTATAACTATATTCTTTGCATATGGAGCACTTAAAATGTTTAAAGAGCAAGTATTATTACAAGAGATTAACGCAACAGAAAAGTTGGGAAGAATAAAAAATCTTTGCGTTGATAAAACAGGTACATTAACAGAAAATACACCACACTTAGAAAAGATAGAGGTATTCGGAAAAGAAAAAATATCTTATATATCAACACTTATAAAAGAATATGTAAGATTAACAGAAGATGGCACCGAAACTATGAGGGCTATAGTAAAAAAAGTTATAACAAAAAAAGTAACAGCAGAGTTAATTAGTCTTTTACCATTTTCTTCACAATATAAATATGGTCACGCAACAATAAAAATAAATAAAAGCAATGTATCGTTAGTGGTTGGTGCTCCAGATATTTTATTATCTTACATAAATACAAAAGAAAAACGTGATTGGCTTCAAGATAAAATTAATTTTTATACACCAAAAGCAAAGCGTTTAGTTCTTATAGCAAGAACACAAAAGCCAATCTTGCATTCTAAAAAACTTTCTAAAGAATCAATAGAACCATTAGGATTGTTTGTTTTAGATAATCCATTAAGACACGGGACAAAAAATATCATAAATTTCTTTCAAAAAAGAGGTGTTAATATAAGAGTAATATCTGGTGATAATCCAGAAACAGTAAGAGCAATAGCTTGTGAAGCTGGAATTAAAAATACAGAATTAATAATAACTGGGCCGGAAATAAAAAAATGGAGTAATGAAAAATTAGAGAAAAAAATAGAAAACTGTAATATATTTGCAAGAATAACTCCAGATCAAAAAGAAAAAATAGTAGAAATATTAAAAACAAAAGGATTCACAGCAATGGTTGGAGATGGAGCAAACGACGCCCTAGCTATAAAAAAATCAGACTTAGGTATAGCAATGTTTAATGGCGCTGGGGCTACAAGACAAATAGCGCAGATAGTATTAATGAACAATAGCTTTGCCGCATTGCCTATTGGGGTTAATATGGCTGAAACAATTATTACAAACATAGAACTAGTTACAAGTATTTTTCTAAATAAAGTAATGATAGGGTTTTTATTGTTTGTCGGGGTATCTCTTTTAGGTTTTACATACCCAATGTCTCCAAGAAATATAACAATTATAAATGTTTGTACTGTATTTATCCCATTTCTTTATTGGGGGTTATTTCCAGCACATAAAGAAGGAGCAAATCCACAACAATTATTTTTTAAAAAAATATTACCATTCTGTGCAATAAACAGTGTAATAATAGCAATTGCATCAATAATTACATTTGCATTAAGCCCTGTTAATTATAAACTAGATGGTTCAAATAGTTATGTAGTTATTGTGATTATAGCTTTGGGATATTGGTTTTTTATGTTAGCGCCAAAAGCTTATGGCGCCTCAAGTGATAAAAAAGAAAAGAAAGCATTATATTTATTTGCATTTATAATTATAATATTTTTATTATTTGTAATGTATAATGCTCCATTATCACATTTCTTCGACATAAAACCATTAGAACCAATAAAAGCAATTGAAACGATAGGTATAATAATGTTTTTTGGACTAATACAATATATAATAATGAGAAAATGGTTTGATTATAATAAGTATAGAAATAATCCAAAAGTAAAACTTTATAAATAAAAAGAAGGTACATTAATTGTATCTTTTTTTATTTACCAACTACTTACCAACAGCTCATCCTAGACGCACTAGATGGGTTGCGTCATTAATGTGTATAGATAACAAATTAATGATAAATATATGGAAAACAAAGGGTTTTCGTCAGAAATTAGATACTGTCTTTATGCTAGAAAATCTAGTGAAGAAGATGAAAAACAGGCTCTTTCAATAGAAGCTCAAGAAAATGAAATGAGTTTAATAGCAGAAAGAGATAATCTTAATGTGGTTTGCATAAAAAAAGAGGCTCATTCTGCAAAAGCTTCAAGTCAGAGGCCGATATTTAATGAAATGATAAAAGAATTAAGACAAGGTAAATTCGAAGGTATTCTAACATGGAATACTGATAGACTTTCAAGAAATGCTGGAGATTTAGGAAGTATTATAGATTTAATAGACGGTAGTTATCTTAAAGAAATAAGAACGTATAATCAAAACTTTAAAAATACACCAAATGATAAATTTCTATTAGCAGTACTTGGTGGTCAGGCTAAACTTGAGAATGATAATAAAAGTATCAATGTAAAAAGAGGTTTGAAAATTAAAACATCAAAAGGATTTTGGATAGGAGTTGCTCCTATCGGCTATCTTAATGATGAAAGAAAAAATAAAACAGGAGTAGTAATTCCAGATCCTGAAAGAGCTCCAATAATCAAACAAGCGTTTGAGAAAGTAGCTTATGAAAACTATTCTGGTAGGGCTTTGCATAGTTGGTTTGTAAAACAAAATTTCACAACAAAAAGTGGTAAGAATCTGTCTTTAGCAAATATCTACATATTACTTGGTAGACCATTTTACTATGGATGGTTTGAATATCCAGCAGGAAGTGGTAATTGGTGCCAAGGAAATCATCAACCAATAATTACAAAAGAATTATTTGAAATCGTTCAAAGAAAAATAAAATTAGGAAAAGCTAGTTACAAATATGGAGAAAAAGAGTTTGCTTTTCTAGGTTCTATGATTTGTGGTCATTGCAGCTCTAATTTATGTGCGGTGGAAAAACACAAGAAATTAAAAAATGGTGGAGTAAATAAATATATTTACTATGGATGTAATAGAACAAAAGATCTTAAGTGTAGTAATAGATATATTAGAGAAGAACAATTTATAGAGCAAATAATAAAACTTCTAAAAGATATTGATATTCCAGAAGAAGACATTAAAGAAAAGTTAAGAATAGAAGTGGAAAGATTTGCTCATCTACAAAAACAAGTACTTAAAATAAACAACGTAGAACGAGGTATGAACGATAGAAAGGTAGACTTAGTAGATTATGCCAAGTTTATACTAAACCACGGTTCTATAGAAGAAAAAAGACAGTTTATGGGTATGTTTAAGAATAAATTTATAATGAAAAACAAGAAAATTAATTTAATTAAAAATTAATTTATAAACATTTGACCATTTATAAAATAAGTTATACTATATCAATATAAATTGATATACTTATCTTAATAATATGCAAAAAGAATGTTTCAATTGTAAAGACATTAGTTTAGAGATGTCGGAAATGATAGATTTTCTAAAAATAATATCAGAAGAAAATAGATTAAAAACAGTATGCTTTCTTAAAAACAAAGAAAGATGTGTATGTGAAATACAAGAGTTTTTAGATATTCCCCAAAACCTTATATCTCATCATTTAAGAGTGATGAAATATTTTAATTTATTAAAATCAAATAAAGTTGGTTTAAAAGTTTTTTATTCTTTAAATAAAGATATTATTAAAAAGTATTCATCATTATTAAATAGTTTTTTAAGTATTAAATAAAATAAATATGGAAATCAAAATAAAAGTTTTAGGTTCAGGTTGTGCAAAATGTAAAAAATTACATGAATTAACACAAGAAGTGGTAAAAGAATTAGGATTTGAGTTAAATGTTGAATATGTTACAGATATTTCAGAAATAATAGCTATGGGTGTTATGAGTAGTCCAGTGCTTGCCATAAATAATAAACCAATTTTAGTAGGTGTATTGCCATCAAAAGAAGAATTAAAAGAAATGGTTGAAAAATCGGTAAAAGATAACTTTGAGTTTAAGGGTTGTGGCTGTGATGATAAATCTGATTGTGGTGAGGATTGTGATTGTAATAAAACTGCTCAATGTGATTGTGGAGGAAAATGCTCTGGCACTGGTGGTGCTGCTTAATAAATAATTAGTATATTATGGATATATTTCAACCAATACAAAGTTTTTCAGATTTAGTAACATACAATCTATTTCATTTAATAAAGAATTCTAATCTAGCTAATTCTGTAAATTTTTTTATTTATGATTCAATAAAAATCATAATACTTCTATTTATAATTAGTTTTATAATGGGTATTATTAATTTCTATTTTCCAGTAGAAAAAGTAAGGAATTTTTTATCTAAAAATAAGTTATATGGATTAGAATATATTATTGCTTCACTATTTGGAGCAGTAACTCCGTTTTGTTCTTGCTCATCCATTCCTTTATTCATAGGGTTTGTTAAGGGCGGAATTCCTCTTGGTGTTACTTTTTCATTCCTTATTACATCTCCGCTAGTAAACGAAGTCGCAGTCGCAATGTTCATTGGAATGTTTGGATTAAGGATAACCTCTATTTATGTAATATCTGCAATATTATTAGGAATTATTGGTGGATTTGTACTTGGGAAATTAAAATTAGAAAATGAGCTTACTGATTTTGTAAAAAATATTAGAGAAAATAATGCAGCTCAAGTAATAATAAAAAAAGGAACTATTTTTAAAAATATACCAAGTATATTGAGAGAATCCCTATCTATTGTAAAAAAGGTTTTGTTATATATTTTAATAGGTATTTCTATAGGAGCTGCAATACATGGATTTGTTCCTACTGGATTTTTTGAGCATTATATAAGCAAAGATAATCCATTTGCCGTTCCCGTTGCTGTTCTAATAGGTGTACCAATGTATTCAAATGCAGCTGGGGTTCTTCCTATAATTCAAGCTTTAATACAAAAAGGAGTTCCAATTGGTACAGCATTAGCTTTTATGATGGCTATAGTTGGCTTATCGTTACCAGAAGCTATTCTTCTTAAGAAAGTTATGAAGATGAAATTGTTATTAATATTCTTTGGTTTAATTAGTTTGTTTATAATAATTTTAGGATATTTATTTAATATAATCTTATAATAACAATTATGAATAAAAAGATAATAATTTTATCTGCTAGTTTAATTATAGTTTCAATATTTATTTCAGTATTAACTTTCTCTAAAGATAGAAATAATTCAAATAATATAGCCAAAAACCAAGAAGTTCATATATCTAATATACAATCTGATAAAATAGAAGTTTTTGTATTTCATAACACACAAAGATGTATCTCTTGTATTAATTTAGGTAAGTATGCAAAAGAAACCATAGAAACAAAATTTCTAACTGAATTTAATAATGGAAAAATAATATTTAAAGAAATAAATTTAGATTTACCAGAAAATAAAGCATTGGGTGAAAAATTCCAAGCTAGTGGATCTTCTTTATATATAAATGGGATTAAAGATAATAAAGATAATATTAGTTACGAGAGTAAATTATGGATGCTTGTTACTGATAAGCAAAAGTTTATGGATTATTTAGAAACAAGAATAAGGTCTTTATTATAGAAATATGTTAAATTTTATAAATACAATAATAGAATCATCAAATATTCCACTGATAACAGCTTTTCTTTTGGGTGTTATAGTATCAATTAGCCCTTGTCCTCTTGCTACAAACATAACTGCAGTTGCATATATTTCAAAAGATTTAAAATCTCAAAAGAAAACTATTTTAAGTGGCTTATTTTATACTTTAGGAAGATCTTTAAGTTATACTTTAATAGCTCTTCTAATTTATTTTGGTTTATCATCTTTCAAAATATCCAGCCTATTTCAAGGATGGGGCGATAAAGTTTTAGGGCCAGTTCTAATACTATTAGGGTTATTAATGTTTGGTGTTATTAAAATAAACATTAATATAAGAAATAAGAGGATAGAACAACTAAAAAATCATTTATCTACTAAGGGTTATATTGGTTCATTTTTTATGGGTATTTTATTTTCTTTAGCTTTTTGTCCCTATAGTGGTGCTTTATTTTTTGGAATATTAATTCCTTTAATACTTAAAACTAATTTTGGATTTTTATTAGCTCCTTTCTTTGGGATAGGAACCGGTCTACCTGTAATATTATTTTCTTTTATAATAGCTTATAGTTTTAATAAGTTAAGTAAAGCTTTAAATATAGTATCTAAAGTAGAAAAAATATTAAGATATGTAACAGCTTCTATCTTTATTTTAACTGGAGTTTATTACCTCCAGTTCTTAGTTAAATATATTCTTAATCTCTATTATTAAAAATTAAGATTTTATAAATTTAGATACCTTTCGATTATAGAGAAGTATCTATTTTATTTTTGTTAATTTACCAAATAAGACCAAATATCGCGTTGGTATTAGTATATTAACATAACCAAAAACCTTGCGAAGCTCTAGTTACCAACAGAGCAAACAGGTTTCGAACCAAGTTTAATTATTTTTTAATGGGAGTTTTTAGTTAATTTCTAGTCTGCATTTCAAGATATTCGAAAATTGAGAAATTTATCAAAAATTTATTGACCAATCTTAGAGAAATAAAAAAACAAAAAATCACCAAACTCTGGTGATTTAATGGGGTTTCATCAATGCCATCATAGTAAAACTAGGCATCTCGGTAGCCCTGTATGGCGGAGAGGACAGGATTTGAACCTGCGAGGGTTTTTAGGCCCTGCCACGTTAGCAGTGTGGTGCTTTCAACCGCTCAGCCACCTCTCCAATGCAAGTCATTATAATTTAAAAATATAAAAAAAACAAGACTTTGCATGACTAGTAAAAACAATTGCAATAATTAATATGAAATGATATAAAATAAAAGACAAACAATAAGAGGGGGATTAATGATATGATGCCAAAGAATTTGGTCCTGATAAGACACGGCCAATCAGAAGGTAATGTTGTAATGGAAGCACTAAAAAGAGGAGACAAAACTCTTTATACAAAAGAATTTAAAGAAAGACATGACTCTGATTATAGGCTAAGTCTAAAAGGCATAGAACAAGCAAAAATCACAGGGTCATATATAAACGAAAGATTTGGACAAGGTTTTTTTGATGTAGGCTTCGTTTCTAGTTATAAAAGAGCACTAGAAACAGCGTCATACATAGATATTAATTGGCAGATTAGATCAGATATTACAGAAAGAGATTGGGGGTATCTTGGAACCATTTCTCCAGACGAAAGAGAGGAAGAATTTCCAGGGTGGAAAAAACAAAAAGAAGAAAATCCTTTTTATTGGAGACCGCAAGGCGGAGAGAGGATGGCAGATACTTGCAATAGATCAAGAATAATTATAGATACTCTTAATAGACAACATTCTAAAGAAAATGTAATTATGGTTTGCCATGGTGAATTTATGTGGGCTTTGAGAATTTTACTTGAGAGAATAAATCCAATAGAATATAAAGTCTTAGATCAGTCAAAAGATAAATTAGATAGAATGCATAATTGCCAAGTTATTCATTACACAAGAGAAGATCCATCTACAAAAGTAGAGTGCGATAAGTTAGAATGGATGAGATCTGTATGCCCATGGGATACAACAAAATCAAGAAATACATGGGAATTAATAAGGCGATCAAAGCTATATTCGCCAAAAGAATTAAAAGAAATATGCGAATCAACATCAAGACTTTTTCCTGATATATAAAAACAATTAGTGAGCGCCAGACGATTTGGCGCTTTTTTAATTTGTCTTTAATTCTTGCATAGACTAGAATAATAATATAAAAATATTTTATAAATATAAAATTATATGTTTTTATTTAATTTATTCAAAAAAAGAAATAACAAAATAGGATTAGTTTTAGGAGGCGGAGGTTCAAAAGGTTTTTATCATATAGGGGTCATAAAAGCATTACAAGAATTAAATGTAAAAATTGATAGAATATCAGGAACGTCAATAGGTGCGATAATAGGAGCAATGTATGCTTCTGATCCAGATATAGATTTTGATAAGCTAGTTGAAAAATTAGATTTTTTTAAGATAGCACAAATGGTAATTTCTCATTTAGACAAAACACCAAAATCAAAATTAGAAGATATGTTAAAACAATATATAACTGCAAGAGATTTTAAAGATTTTATTATTCCGCTAACTTTTAATGCGGTTGATATAAATAATGCAAAAGAAGTTTCTTTTAGTAAGGGAAGAATATTTCCAGAAATATTTTCATCAATGTCTATACCAGGGATATTTCCACCACTTAAATACAATAATATGTATTTAGTTGATGGGGGGGTTTTAAATAATGTTCCAGTAAAATATGTAGAAGAATATTGTGATAAAATAATAATTTCAGATATATCATCAGAAATAATAGTAGATAAAGAAACAAAAAGCATAGATGTATTAAGAGCTTTAGTAATGGTAGCGCAAAAAAATAATACCATAGAAAATATACTTAATCTTAAAAGTATAAAAAATAAAAAAACTATTGTATTAAGATTAGCAAACGAAGAAACCCATTTTCTAGATTTTAGAAAAAAGAATTATAAAAAATTAGTAGAAAGAGGTTATCAAGATACCATGAATAAAAAAGATTCTATATTAAAATAAATAATTCAAAATATATGAATAATAAAAAAAATCTATTATTAATTTCATTTTTACTTATAATATCAACATTTTCCTTTTCTAATATTGTTAAGGCAGATGCAATAAAAGATATAATGTTTATTGATAAAAACGGAACTATTATATATATAAATCCAGAAAATCTTGATAAACACGCCATAAATACAATTGATGATTTAAGAAAACTTTTGACAGATAGTACTCAAACACAGTCAACAAATAGTACAAACATAACAACAAATAGTGAAGCAACCACGACAATAATTGATGTTGCTCCATTTTCAGATGAAATACAAACATCAAAACAATCAGCTTTAAGTAGTAATAACAAATTATTAGATGCAAGTAAAATGAATGATTTATTAAATGAACAAAGAAATAAAAATAATGTTAATAATTTAATTGTAAGTAGCGTTTTAACAAAGACCGCAGAAGATAGATGTGTTGATATGATAAATAGTAATAGCACTGCTGATAGAAGTAGTAGTAAGATTATGTCTAGTATAAAATCAAATAGCGGGAATGCGACATTAGCAACTGAAATATTATATTGGGGCAGTTCGTCTTCGTCTTATAATGATGCTATAAATTGGTGGATGGATGAACCAAAATATCATAAAGCAAATATTTTAAAAACAGCATTCAAATATATTGGGAGCGGAATATGTAAAACAAATGGAGATAAAACATATTTTGTAACAGTATTTAGTAATTAAATTAAAAAATAATATACATTCAAAATTATGTCTTTTACGCAAAGCTATAAGGAATATATATTAGAGCAATTAGAGTTAGTAGGTTTAGAATGCACAAGCAAAAATATGTTTGGTGGAGTTTGTATTTTCTACAATAACAAAGCCATCGCATTAATATCAGGCGATGAATTATATTTTAAAGTAGATGATAAAACAATAAATGATTATATAGAGTTTGAATCAAAAGCATTTTCACCATTTAAAACATATAAAATGAAATATTATACAGTGCCAGAAAATATAATAGAAGATAAAGAAGAGTTGAGAATGTTAGTGAATAAAGTATTAGAAATATTGAAATAAAAACACTCTGAATTTACATTTGGTAAGTTATATATAAAACAATAAAATAAATACAACAATTTTTGAACGTTATGAAGCTCCTTTAATATCTTAATTGGTGTGAAATACCGAGAAAAAATTGTTATATTTATTTTATAGGTAATAAATATAATTAAATTTCATTTGACTTTAGCAATTTTTCATGCTATCCTTACATTATTAAATATTTCATATAAGAAATATTCGACTTGGTCTCTTTATAAATTGTGTCATATACTCTAAATTAGTGGCGTGATTAGGAAATCGGGTCACTAATTTTTTTAATAATAAAAATGAAAATTGAAAAGAAAGAAATCGAATTAAGTTTCGATGAGTTAAATATCTCAAAAGAGTTACTTTTTGTTTTGAATAAAAATAAATTTGTAAAACCAACACCAATACAACATCAAGTTATTCCAATAGCTTTAAGCGGAAAAGATGTTGTTGGTATTGCTCAAACTGGAACTGGTAAAACATTAGCATTCGGGATACCAATGTTACAAAAATTGATTACAGTAGGTGGTCAAGGGTTAATTTTATTACCAACAAGAGAACTTGCTATTCAGGTAGATGAAATGATTTCTAAAATAGGAAGTAATTTTAAAATAAAAACAGCTGTTTTGATTGGTGGAGCCTCTATAAATAATCAAATAGTAGCGTTAAAAAGAAACCCAAATATAATAATAGCAACACCAGGAAGATTGGCAGACCATTTAGAACACAAAACAACAACATTAAAAAATATTTCTATGGTTGTGCTTGATGAAGCAGATAGAATGTTTGATGTTGGTTTTGCTCCACAAATTAAAGCAATAATGAAGCAGGTACCAGAAGAAAGACAAACATTATTATTTTCAGCCACAATGCCTCAAGAAATAATTGAGATAGCAAATACCTACATGGAAGCTCCTCTTAGAATAGAGATTGCTCCAGCAGGAACAACGGCAGAGTTTGTTGAACAAGAAATGTATATAGTGAGCAAAGAGGCAAAGGTTCAATTGCTTGATAAGGTATTAGATGAAAATAAGGGTTCAGTTCTTGTTTTTGTTAGAACAAGATATGGAGCAAAAAGATTAGCAAGTGATGTAAATGCAATGGGGCATAAAGCCGCTGAAATACATTCAGATAGATCATTATTTCAAAGAAAGGAAGCTTTATCAGGATTCAAATCTGGTAAATATAGGGTTTTAATAGCAACAGACATAGCAGCTCGTGGAATTGATGTAAAAGAAATATCTATTGTGATAAATTATGATTTGCCAGATGATTTAAATGATTATGTTCATAGAATAGGTAGAACTGGTAGAAATGGAAGTACTGGTAGGGCAATATCTTTTGTTACAAACCAAGAAAAGTTTGATATTAGAAGAATAGAAAGAATGATAAAAAAAGAAATAAAAATATTGGAAGCAGGTATTTTACCAGAAAGAAGAAAATCAACAACTCCAGTAGAATCAAGATTTTATGGTAAAAATAATGATAGAAGCAATAGAGATTATAGAAATGATAGAAATGATAGAAATTTTTCACAAGTAGAAAATGATTATATAGAAACTTCAAGAAATTTTGGAAAATTTGATTCAAATACTAAAAAACAATTCAGTAATAGAAAACCATATAGTATCAAAAAAACTTTTACTAGCCCAAAAAAGAAAGACAATAAACAATTTGAAAATAAATTTGAAGGCAAAAAAGACAGATATGAGGGAAGAAGCGCAAAAGGAGGAAAAGATATTGGAAAAAGTAAATTCCATGGCAAAAGAGGAACAAGTAATGCTCAGAAAAGATTCAGATAGTTAATAAATATAAGCGAATATAAATTATATTATACCATTTGTGGTACTAGATAAAACTTTAAGCTATTTTAGTTTGAAGTTTTATTTTACAAATAATTTATTTTATGTTAAAAATTAAGATGAAAACTAGCTTAATACAAGGAGGCTTAAATCATGTTCCAAGATAAACCTAAGGTTACAAAAGGTAAAAAAATTTCAGAGCAAGATTGGGCTATAGCAAGTCCAGTAGAATCGGCAGAAGAATTGCTAGCCGAACTTTTGGAAAAAGAGAATATGGGAAAAGAATATCTTAATGCAGCAAAAAAGCTTCAAACATACAGAAATCTAATGACAAAACTTAAAAATAAAAAAAATGGTGAAATAATAGAAAGTATTTATTATATAGATGAAATTAAAAAGATAGTTGAGTTTTGCAAAGAAAATAAAGGAAGTGGTATATTAGGTATTGGGCTATAATTTTAAAAGCGGATCTTTCCAGATCCGTATTTTTTATTTTAAATTAAAAAATTAGTTATAAATATGTTCAATAAAATATATAAATGATATTTACACAATTGTTTATTTGTAATAAATTATAAGCAATATATTTAAAAAATATAAATGTCAAAAAAAGAAGAATTGGATAATTTAGAAAAGAAAGCAATTTTATTACACGAATGTAAGCTATGTAAACATAGAAAACATTTTGTTTTTGGAGAAGGAAATGCAGAAGCAGAAATAATGATAATAGGAGAAGCTCCTGGCAAAGATGAAGACGAACAAGGAAGGCCTTTTGTTGGTAGAAGTGGACAATTATTGACGAGAATTATTGAAAATGGAATGAAAATTAAAAGATTTGATATTTATATATCAAATATTGTTAAATGCAGACCAACTAAAGGTAATTTAGGCGAGCAAGATAGGCCACCAGAAAAAGAAGAAATAGAATCAGCAAGATGGATAATTGAAGAACAAATTAACATTATAAAGCCAAAAATAATATTAGCAGTAGGTAATACATCAGCAAGATTTTTATTGAACACAAAAGATGGAATTACAAAAACACATGGTAATTTATATGATTATAAAAATATAAAAGTTATGCCTATATATCATCCATCGTATATATTAAGAAACGGAGGAGAAAATTCTCCACTCAAAAAAGTTGTTTGGGAAGATATAAAAAAAGTAATGGATTATTTGGGAATGAAATATTAATATTTAAAAAATCTGACATATAATAAAATATATGCCAGATTTTTTTATTTCTTGAGAACAGTTATGTTATCATTATATCTATCCCATATTCTTCGCATATCAGGTTCGGCAAGGTTAATTCTATTACCAGTTGCAGGGTCATTAAAAGTGTAAATAGTTTCATCACCAATATTTGTATATCCAATAAGTAATACAACATGTGTTCTTGTATAATTTATTTTTTTCCAAGTATCTTTTGTATATATATCTATATTTTCCTCTGGCATTTTTGAATCCTGCACTTCCCAAAAAATTATAGGATTACCATTTGCTAATTCATTTTTTAGATCAACAATAGAAGCATTGTCTAATTCATAACTATTTTTGATATATTTTTTAGCAACTTTTGTTATAGGTCCATTATTAACACCCCAACCAGTGGCGCATTTTAAAGTTCTCACGCTTTGATCGCCAGTTTGATTTGGACAATATGAGCTATATAAACCATTATAATCACCAACAAATCCATCATCTGGATCCCCCCAAATTATTCTATTACCAATTTTTTGAGCAGGTAATTTAGTAGAAAAACCAACTTCATTTAATATTTCGTCCTGAGTTTTAGTTATCCCATAATAAGATAAGCCCATTTGTAAGCTAGCAGATTCACAATTTAAAGAATATTTTTGTTCTACAGGAGCTATATCTAATAGCTTATCTGATGGTAGAGTGTTTTTAATATTTGTTAAATTAATATCAATATTAATACCAGATCCAAATAATTCTTTTTTATTTTTTGATAAATACAAATAATCTTTATATATATTTTTTGGTTTATTTATAACAAGTATTATTTTAAAAGTAATAGAATCCCCAGATCTCACAATATTGTTTAAAAAAATAGGATAAGTATTATCAGAACTATATTTAGATTCTAGGGCAACTTGATTTAAACCTTCTTTATCCCAATCATTTTTCCCAATATTTTTTATATTTATTTCATAACCAACTTTATAAAAACTATCAAATTCATCTTTGTAAATAATTTTTTGAGATATAATACTAGCTTGATAATTTTGTTTTGGAACAAATACTTTTTTTTGAGGTACAGGAGTTACTTTATTAATTGTTTCAGCAAAAACATTTTTAGAAAAAAGTAATATAAATACCAAAACAACAAAAATGAATCTATTTTTCATATTATAATTAATTATTTAAAGTTAATATTAATTATAATATGAAATTCATATAAAACCAATTTTTATTAAGATAAGTATATTTTTAAGATACAAAACATTGACTAATTTATGAAAAAATGGTAATATACTAAGTACTCATATATTGTTAAGGGGGGGAATTAAGTTATGAGTATGTCTAATGCATATCACAAAAAAAGTTTATCTTTCTTTTTTAGGAAACGGTTTATACCGTTCCCAAGAAGGCGGTTGCCAGAGTATCTTGACCCATGTGGTATTTTCTCACCAATGGGTGTCACGACTCGCGACATGTTTGTGTGTCGGAATTGTGGTTGGATTGGTAGCGGTACCACTTTGAAAGATGGTAGGTGTCCAGGGTGTTATGTAAATGATTCCTTGGTTCCCAAGGAATTCAATATATAACACTACCATTTCAACACAGAGGGTTTTTTAAGCCCTCTTTTTTAATTAAAAAAATTAATTATTTTTTTATTAGCAATATCAAGTTCATTTAAATCATTTATTGGTAACCAATTTTTCATTTCATAAGAATTAATAAAATAATTTTTTGATAGATTTAATATAGTATGAGGAAGACTATATTCTCCATTTTTTAATAGGTATGGCTCGTAATTAAAAATATTAGAATCCAATTTATAAACGCCAGTAGCTATATTTATAGGTTTCAATTCTTCTATTTTTTCAAATCCAATAATTCTATCATTTTCAGTTTTAATGTCCAAAAATTTTGTATTTTTTGGGATGTCTTTGTGTATTGCAAAAACAAAATTATTTTTAATGTTAATAATATTTTCTAGATCAGATTTTAACACCAAGTCATCACTATTTAATACCAAAAATTTTTCATCATTTTTTATAATGTCTTTAATGGTAAAAACAGCAATAGCCGTACCATATTTAGTTTCATCACTCATAGATTTATAAATAATTTTTGTATTTTTAAAACTATTTCCAAAATATTCTTTAATTTTATCTTCTAAGTGTGCGGTAACTAATATTATTTCATCTATTTCATCTGGTAATTGTTCAAGTATATATTCTAATATTGGCTTATTATTTATTTCAATAAGGCATTTTGGCATCTTGTTTGTTATAGGCAAAAATCTAGTTCCTTTGCCAGCTGCAAGTATTATAGCTTTCATATTTAATAAAAATAAAAATGAGATATCTTTCAATATCTCATTGTAAAGCAAAAAAGCTTTACGAGCAACCAGTGTTTTCTGGTTTTTCTTCCATCCAAGCGAGCAATTCTTTTTTATCTGGATTGCTTTGGTAATCATCAATGGGAGTAGTGAATACCCCGAGAGCTATCAGAATCCAGGCAGAAATAATGATCTTTTGTGCAGGATAGATCTCTATACCGAAATCACGCAGGTCGTACACACTGTCAATATTGAAATATCCCAAACCCTCAATCTCTTTCTTGTCATAGGAAGCTTCTTCTTTGTGGTGAAGCTGTTCAACAAGGAAAAGATGGGCATCGGTAGTATTTTTTCTGGCGTGAAACACGCCAATCTTTGAAGTAATCTTCACCTCGATGCCGGTTTCCTCGAGGAATTCCCTGATAACAGCCTTTTCAGGTGTCTCACCAGGTTCAACACCCCCTCCAGGGAGGGACCATTTGCGAGCGCCATAAGCGTGCTTTACGAGAACTAATCCGTTCTTGGTTTTCAAAACTCCGAAAGCCCCATCGGGCAGCTTTTTCAATTCTTCACCCATAATAGGGCCTCCTTTTAAAGAACTTTGGCATATAGTAGCACGTTATCAACAACAAATCAATATTATTATATTTTATATAATTTTAAAAAATGATAACATAGTATAAAGTAATAATATAAATTAAAAATCAAAAGAATTTAAACAAAAATATAAAAAAATAAAATGAAAAAACTAATTTATATAACAATTTTATTAATAATATTAATTTCTACTCAAAATATTTTTGCTTTAAGCTCAAATATTTCTACAAATGGTAGAATTGTTGATTATCCAACAAAAAATGAAATAATTAAAAATGAAGATATTTATATAAAATATGTTGTAACAAATGAATTATCAGCAACAGGAAGTACTCTTACAGTAAAACAAAATGGAGAAGTTAGATTAGAAACGTTATCAAAAAAAACAACGTTAGTAAATAAGATTAATAAAAAAAACTTAACAAAAAATGAATTTACTAATTTAAAAAGTACAATCAATAAAGCGAAATTATTTAATTTAAAAGATTTATATAAATGTGAAAAAAATTGTCCAACAGATTTAAATTCAACATTTATAGAATTTCACTATTACAACAAAATAAAATATATATCATTATCTGATCATGCAAATTATCCAAAAGAATTAGCCGAAGTTATTAAAATTTTAAAAACACTTCAAATAAAAACATTAAATGCAAAATAAAAAAATAGTCACAATAATAGGTGGTGGAGCTTCTGGAATTATGGCCGCTATATCATGTAAAATACATAATCCAGATTATGAGGTTGTTATATTAGAAAAAAATTTCAAAATAGGAAGAAAAATATTAGCAACAGGAAACGGAAGATGTAATATAACAAATTCAAATTTAAAATTAGAAAATTACCACACATCTAGTAAAACAAAAGAATTAATACAGAATATTTTTAAAGAATTTAATGAAGAAAAAATAATAAATTTTTTTAATAACCAAAATCTAGAATTAAAGACAGAAAAAGAAGGAAGAATTTTCCCAAGAACAAATCAAGCATTAGCAGTAGTAAAATGTCTAGAATACGAAATGGAAAGGTTAAAAATAAAAATAGAATACAATTTTAATGTAGCTAATATAAAAAAACATGATAATAAATTTATTATAGAGGTGTACCGTGGTACGCCCATAAAATCCGATTTTCTGATTATAGCTACAGGTGGTTTATCATATAAAGATCTAGGTTCAACAGGGGATGGGTATATTTTTGCAAAAAATTTTGGACATAGTTTAATAAAAAATTTTCCATCAATAACAGCATTGAAACTAAATTCAAAAATATTAAAAAAAATTTCAGGGGTGAGGCAAGAAGTGCTAGTTAAAGTTATTGTAGATAACGAAATTATAAAAGAATATTTTGAAGAAATATTATTTACAGATTATGGAATATCAGGATCAGCAATACTACAAATAAGCAGGACAGCAATAGAAAATTTATTAAGAAATAAGAAAGTGTTTATAGGAATACAGTTTACTTATGAATCGGTAAAAAAAGAACAAGTAAAAAAAATATTATTAAGACAGATAGATTTAAGTCAAGAAAAAAAATTAAAGTCAGTACTTTTATATTTTTTAAATACAATATTAATAGATAATTTATTTGATGAAGTAAAGGATAAATTATGTAAAGATCTAAGCAATATAGAAATAAAAAGAATAGTAGAAATATTAACAGATACAAGATTTGAGGTTTCGGGATATAAAGATTGGGAGCAAGCACAAATAACAACAGGAGGAGTTAATATAGACGAAATAAATCCAACAACATTAGAATCAAAAAAAGAAAAAGGATTATACTTTTGCGGAGAAATACTAGATGTAGATGGAGATTGTGGAGGATATAATTTAAGCTGGGCTTGGAGTTCAGGATGGGTAGTGGGAGGGTTAATATGAAAAAAATTAAAATAAGTAAGTCTTTTATAATAATACTATCTATTTTTTTTATATTCTTCTCATATTCTTTTATAGAATCAAAATTTATAGAATATAAAAAAATAGAAATATCAAATACTCAAATACCAAAAGCATTTGATAATTTTAAAATAATTTTTATATCAGACTTACATAAAAGATTGTATTCTGAGCCACTAAAAATAAAAAAAGTAGTGGAAGAAATAAATAAACAAAATTCAGATCTAATAATATTGGGTGGAGATTATATAAATTATAATAAAAAAGAAACGGTAGTTTTTAGTGAATTATCAAAATTAAAATCAAAATATGGAGTATATGGAGTATATGGAAATCATGATACATGGATAGGAGAGGATGTGTTAAAAAATTATTTTAGTAAAAATAATATAAATAATTTAAATAACAATTCTTACTGGATAGAAAAAGATGGTGAAAAAATAAAATTGGGAGGAGTTGGTGATTTATGGACGGGCAAACAAGATTTATCAAAAACAGTCAGCGACGTAAATAAAGATGATTATTTAATTTTGGTATCACATAATCCAGATTATATAGAAGAAATAAAAAACGAAAACAAGATAGATTTAGTTTTATCAGGTCATACGCACGGCGGTCAAATAACATTTTTTAATTGGGCACCGCTAAATCCTTCAAGATATGGTTATCTTAAGGGGTTATATAAGTTTGATAATAAAGAAATGTATATAACAAGAGGAATAGGAGAATTTTTTGCACCATTTAGATTTTTTTCAAGGCCAGAAATTTCCGAAATAACATTAAAATCAGAGTAGGAAAGAATACTCCAAATACAATAGATGAAAAAGTAAACAAAATAAATTCAACACTCAAGTTGAATTTATTTTTTAATAAATTAAAAATAAGTTCCATTATAAAAAAATGAGATAAAAAAATATATAAACTATTTTTTCCTAAGTAATTTAATAATTTAAATTTATTTCCAATTTTATCTTTAAATGAAAAAATAACTAAAAATAAAGCGATAGAATATGCAAATTGAAAATTAGAATAATGATCTTTTAATCCAAATAAATCAAATAATAAATATAATACAATAATAAATATATTAAAATTAATAAATTTTTTGGATTGTATAATTTTAATTATTTCGGTATTCAAAACGGCATATTTAAGATAAATCCCAAAAGTAAAATAAATTAAATAAGGTGCAAAAATAACAAAATTATCAAATTTATATAAAAATAAAGAACTAAAAAAAGAGAATAAAAAAGAAAAAATTAATATTTTTAATTTATCAAATTTGTTAAATAAAAATATTATAAGAGGATATATAATATAAAGTTGAAATAAGATAGACATAAAATAATAAGGAGTAGAAATACCTCCAGAAATAAATTCTTTTAAAAAACTTAAAATATTAAAATTATTATTTTTTAATAAAAAAATTACTAAACAAAAAATAAAATAAGGAATTATGAGTCTTATGAGTTTGCTTTTATAAAAATTAAACAAGTTTTCTTTTGAAAAATTTTTTAAAGATAATAAAAAACCAGAAGATATTATAAAAAAAGGAACAGCATATCTGAAAATTTTTATAATATAATCTTGATATAAAGCAAAATTTCCATACTCACTAAAATCATAATAAAAATAAGCAATATGGATTAATACAACTCCAATAATAGATATTCCTTTTATAAAATCAAAAAAATAAATCCGAGAACTAGAAAACTGCTCGGATTTATCAATTAAAGAATTAACTTTTATATTTTTAAAAGTAAAAAAGAGAAAGATGAAAAATATTAAAGAAGTAGTATAAATATTAAAAAATTCAAAAGTCATATCAATTCAAAAATTAATTACTTTTTTCAATCTCAATAATTTTTTTATCAGGAGTAGGCGTATTATCACTCTTTGGTTTATTGCTACTTTTATTATGCATATCCAATATTATAACTTGTTGTACTATAGAAAAAATAGTAGAAACAACCCAGTATAATGTAATCCCAATAACAAAAGATAAACCCATCCAAATAGTTAAAGCTGGAAAAATGTATAGCATTTGTTTATTTAACGCTCCAGTAAGTTGAGATTCTTTATCGGTTGGATTTGAATTACTTGGTGTAGTAACGGGAGTCATCATTTTTGTCTGGAAGAATTGAGCCACACCAGCTATAACAGCAAGAAGTACACCAGCTATGCCAGTAATACTTTGAAGATTATCAGTAGCTTTTTTTGTTAAATCCAAGAACCCAAAAGCAATGTAATTAAAATTAAAAGTACCAACAATATTTGATATAAATGGATAAAATGTATCTTTTATTTGATAAACTATTCCAGATACTTTAATATGTCCAACCATAAATCCATTAAGAGCATTAATAAGAGCAATTAACATTACTAATTGTAATACAAGTGGTAAACAAGATGAAAAAGGATTAACTTTTTCTTGTTTATATAAATTCATAACTTCAACAGCTTGTTTTTCTTTGTCGGTAACTCTAGCCTTAATATCGTTAACTTTTTCTTGGATATTTTTCATTTCCTTTTGAGCTTTTATAGATTTCCAATTCAAAGGAAATAAAATAACCTTAATAATAAGAGTTAATAAAATAATTCCAACACCAAGATCTGGGATTATATGATACAAAAAAGCTAAGGTATTTATCATTGGTTGAGTAAGAAGTTTAAAGAATAAATCTCCCATGAAAGTACATTAATAATTATATTAATACGAATTATACAAAACAAACCCTAAAAAATCAAATTAAAATCGTATAGGTGTGATTAATGGCGTCACAACGAATCATAATTGACATAAACATAATCTTGTTATATAATTCCTGGTATCAAATTTCTAATTAACAAACAACAGACGACAATGGCTACAAAAAGAACATACCAACCAAGTAAAAGAAAAAGAATAAGAACACATGGATTTTTGACAAGAATGTCAACAAAAGATGGAAGAACTGTACTAGCTAGAAGAAGAGCAAAGGGTAGAGTTCAGTTAACTGTGAAGAAAAAATTGTTTCAAAAATAACTATAGTGTCAGGTATTGCCTGACACTTTTGTTTTATATATAAATACAATATAATAAAGATTATATGTTAAGTAAAAAATATAGAGTAAAAAAATTCAAAGATTTTAGTGAGCTATTTGATAAAGGTGATTTCAAAAGTGCCAGTTCTTTTTATATAAAATATATAAAAAACAACGAAAATTATACAAAAATATCAGTAGTAGTGCCAAAAAAAATTGCAAAGTTAGCTATAACAAGAAACAGAATAAAAAGACAATTATCAGAGATAATAAGATTAAAATATAAAGAAATACAACCAGGATATAACATATTAATAGTGTGTAAATCTGGGGTATTAACAATGCAATATGGGCAATTAGACAGAGAGTGGGATTATTTATTGGAAAAATCAGGATTAAAAAAATAATATGAATAAAATACTTATTAATATAATACATGTTCCAAAAAATATAGGTATATTTTTAATAAATCAATATCAAAAATACCTATCTTTTGATCATTCACCATGGTTATTAAAACTAAAAGAAAAAAACAATTTTTGGAAATATCAAGGCTGTAAATATTATCCATCATGTTCAGAATATACAAAACAATCAATAAATAGATTTGGTCTAATAATAGGGAGTATTTTAGGATTTTGGCGCATATTAAGATGTAATCCATTTTCGCATGGGGGACATGATCCGGTACCAGAATTTAAAATCAAAAAACAAAAATAAAAACTAAAAAAGACAAGATTTAATTCTCGTCTTTTTTACTATTTTTAATTTTAAACTATAGTTACACTAGCAATTTTGTCCCCATCTTCTTTAAAACTCATAATTCTAACACCTTGAGTAGATCTAGAAAGCATAGGCACAGCATTAAGTGGAATTCTTATAGTCTGTCCTTGTTCAGACATCACTATTAAATCTTTAGAGTTTTCAGATTCTTTTTCAAAATGTTTAATATTTACAAGATTAGAAGAAGATAATTTGCCAGTCTTATCAGTAACATTCATAACTTTAACACCAGATCCGCCTCTACCTTGGACTCTATAATCTTCAATATCCGTAGCCTTTCCATAACCCTTCTCGGTTACAACAAGCAAGTTATATTTTTGATCATTTTTCTTTATAACATCCATACCAACAACAACGTCTTCATTTTTAAGTCGGATACCCCTAACGCCAGAAGCTCCTCTTCCCATAGCTCTGATATTTTCCTCATTAAATCTTACAGATTGGCCATTGTTAGTGGTAAGAATAAGCTCATCTTTACCGGTAGAAAGTTTAGCCCATTTTAATTTATCCCCATCTTTAAGTTTAATAGCGATAAGTCCAGATCTTCTAACGTTTGAGAACTCTTCTATTTCTACTTTTTTAATAATACCTTTTTCTGTAACCATTATTATATACTTGTCATCAATAGGTTTTTCAATTGAAAGAATATTTGAAACTTTTTCAGATGAACCAATTTGTAAAAAGTTAACTAATGCTTGTCCTTTACTTGTTCTTTGAGTTTCTGGTATTTCATAAGCCTTAATTTGGAATGTTTTGCCAGATGTTGTAAAGAACATTAAATCAGAATGAGTATTTGTAACAAATAAATTTTCTACAGAATCTTCTTCCTTGGTTGTCACGCCAGAAACACCCTTTCCACCTCTATGTTGAGATTTAAAATTATCTGGGGCAACTCTTTTAATATATCCATCAACAGTTTTTATAATAACAGTAGGCTCATTTGGTATTAAATCCTCAACAGAAAATTCTCCAATTTTTGATTTTATTATTTTAGTTTTTCTCGCATCACCATAATTCTTTTGTAATTCTAGAAGATCTTCTTTTATTATTTTTTCAACCCTCTTTGTGTCGGCTAATATAGCTTCAAGATCAGCTATTAATTTAAGAAGTTCAGCAAGTTCATCTTCTATTTTTTGTCTTTCAAGTGCGGCAAGTCTTCTAAGTTGCATTTCTAATATTGCATTAGCTTGAATCTCTGATAATCCAAATTTTTTCATCAAATTTTCTCTAGCTGTTTCAGTATTTGAAGATTTTTTAATAGTTTCAATAACGGCATCAATATTGTCTAGTGCTATTTTTAACCCTTGTAATATATGTTCTCTCTTTTTAGCTTCGTCTAACTCATATTGAGTTCTCCTCGTTATAATAATTTTTCTATGTTTAATAAATTCTTCAAGAAAATCTTTAAGATTTAAAACTTTAGGAGAAAGTCCATCAATAAGAGCAAGCATATTAGCATGGAAAGTACATT
Source organism: bacterium (assembly GCA_021780535.1). Lineage (GTDB taxonomy): Bacteria > Patescibacteriota > Patescibacteriia > JAGPKW01 > JAGPKW01 > JAJXYN01. The sequence continues at coordinate 296,465 of JAJXYN010000009.1, read as the reverse complement.
GAAGATCCGTATGTTTATAAAGGGTATTTAAAACTTTTTCTGGATAAGCATCTTTTTTAAGTTCTATAACAATTCTCATTCCAGTTCTATCAGATTCATCTCTAATACCTTTAATACCATCAACTTTTTTATCACGAGCAAGTTCAGCAATTTTTTCTACAAGTAAAGCTTTATTAACATTGTATGGTAATTCTGTGGCAATAATTCTAAAACCATTTTTTGTTTCTTCAGTTTCTGTTTTTCCTCTAACAACAACACCACCTCTACCAGTTTGGTATATTCTCTTTATATCTTCTTTGTTATACATGATACCGCCAGTAGGGAAGTCCGGGCCTTTAATATGTTCCATTAATTGATCAATATCAGCCTCTGGGTTGTCTATAAGAAGTAATATTCCATCACACAATTCATTAAGATTATGAGGGGGGATATTTGTTGCCATACCCACAGCAATACCCATACTTCCATTTAAAAGAAGATTTGGGAGTTTTGCTGGTAATACAGCAGGTTCTTTATGGGAGTTGTCGTAAGTAGGTATAAAATCTACAGTATTTTTATCAATATCAAAAAGTAATTCTTCGGCAATTTTTTGTAATTTAGCTTCAGTATAACGCATAGCTGCAGCACCATCACCATCAACAGAACCAAAGTTACCTTGACCATTAACAAGCATATATCTCATAGAGAAATCTTGAGCCAAACGAACCATTGTTTCGTATATAGCAGCATCACCATGAGGATGATATTTTGCCATAACTTCTCCGACAACGTGAGCAGATTTCCTAAACTTAGCATTAGATTTTAAACCAGTATCCCACATAGCATATAAAATTCTTCTGTGAACAGGTTTAAGACCATCTCTAACATCTGGGAGGGCACGAGCAACTATAACAGACATAGCATAATTAATATATGAATTCTGCATTTCTTCAGACAAAGAAACACCGCTCATACCTTTTTCTTCGGGAATAACAAAAATTTTCTTAGGACCATCTTGGTTTTCAGCAACATTAGAATTTAAATTCCCATTTTCTGAATCAATATTTTGTTCTTCTTTAATTTCGTCATCCAATTCTTCGGCCATAAAACAAATAAATTAAAGTTTATTAAATTAAGTGAAAAATTATCTCATATCTTATTTTTTCTTATCCGCCGAAGGCGGTTTTCAATTTCTCACTTTCTCATTTCGCTATTTTATCACTAAACATATAAAAATCAAAGTATTAATCCACAAAATAAAATCCCCGGCAATTAAATCCGGGGGTTTGTAAGAATAATCTATACAATAAGCTCAAGTTGAGGGCCTATTTCTATTATCTTAAAATCTATTATAGCAATATTATGATAAGCATTATGTTGGCGTTCTATTTTTCTATAGCACCTTCTACAAACCTGAAAGAATCTTATATTTTCAGTTTCTGTTTGTATTTGTTGTCCTCCAAAAACAGGAATATGTTTTTGGATATTTTCTAGCTTATTTATGTCAGTAATTTTTGTTCTTAAGTTAAGGAAGGCGTCTTCTTTGCAAAAGCAACAAGCAGTTTCTATCCATATTATATCATCTGCGATATTTATCAAAAGTTCACTTGCAGGAAAAAGATGAATATTAGAATCATTTTTAAGACCATAACAAAACACGGGAATATCAAGAATATCAGCAATATCAGCAAGTTTGTGTATTATTTCTATATCTACAAAATGAGCTTCATCAAGATATAGACTATCTGGTTTTTCATCCTCAGCCATTTTATAGAAATCAACTCTTTCTATGATAAAAGCTTCCTGCATATATACACAGCCATCTTTTTGATTATGTCTTGTTGTTATGAAACTTTTTGTATCCTCTGTTTCTAATTTTTTTGCTCGATCATCTTTTTCTGTTGTAAAAAGTAAAACTGTTTTTCCTTGAACAATACGAACCTTTGCTCTATCAATAAGGTTGTCAGATTTGCTTGAATACATCGTCCCACAAACAAAAGTAAGCTTCGCCATATAATTTCTCCTATAAGTCAGAATTGTTCAAATAATTTTACATGAAAATTAAAAAAAATAAAAAAACAAATAAAACTAGTATTTTTTTTGATTTCTCCACAACATAGTTTCTCAACATTGTTTTATTCTCACCTTTGTTATAATATATAGTAAAATTAGTTATTTAGTTTAATGTTGTAATGCTAAAAAACTTTTTAACTTTTTTAGATAATTAATAAGCATAAGTGAATATAATTATCTTATACTCTAGGGTGTAACTTTTTAATTTTTTAACTTTTTTGGATATGCAAATAATATGGGAAGGTAAAGATGTAATAAAAATAATAGGTGACAAAAATACAATATTAATAAATGCCGACAAAAAATCAGATGCAACAGTTGTCTTATCTCAAAATTTAAAAGAGGAAGATTCTAATGGTGCTTTTATAATTTCAAATCCAGGAGAATATGAAGTTAATGATGATTTTTTTTATGTAGATCTATTTACAAGTAAAGAAGGTCAGAAATCTTTAGTATATAAAATAAATGTTGAAGATATAAATATAGTTGATCTAAATAATATAAATAGTCAATTAGAATTATCTACAACAGAAAATGATTCAAATAACTATGAAAATATAATAGATAATAAATTAGATATATTAATACTAGGTATAGGTGAAGGTTTTTTAAGTCCAAAAGAAGCCGCTACGATAAAAAACGAACTATCTCCTAAAATAGTTATAGCAATAAATTATGATTTAGATTCAGACAAAGATGTTAAAAGATTCCATGAATTTAAAGCATCATTTGTAGCAATATCAGAGCCACAAGATAAATTTAAAATAACAAAAAAGAATTTACCAGGACCAGATGATGAAACTATGTTAATAATATTAAATAAAGTAAAATAAAATTATTTGGTTGAGTTGGTTCAATTAGTTAATGAGTAGATCAACTAACAAAACTAGTTAAACTAAAATGCAAATAGATACAATTAAAAAAAAGGAACCATATTCAAAAGAGATTATAGATTTAAGATTAAAACAAGATAAAAAAACTTTTAAACTAACATATTTAAAAGTTATATTTAAAGACAAAAAAAATATAGTATTTTATTTATCGTTAATTTTAACAATGGGATTAATAATATTTTTTTGGTCTCTAAATTTTAGAAATTCTTTACAAGATATTAATAAATCGCCAGGAAAAAGTAGTATTAATTATCAAGAGATGAAGTCAGCTTATGATGCAATTAAAAAAAAGATGAATTCATCTCTTGATTCAATAAAAAAAGAATTTCAAACACAAAAAGATAACAAAACTCAAAATATTAATCCAGAGCAACAAAGTGGCGTATTGCTAAATTCTCTAACAGATGAACAAAAGCAAGAATTAATAAATAAATTACCAACAAATACAGTACCACAAGAGTTTTCACAGGAGGAATTAAAAGTTAGATTAAATTTATTAAACAAAAATCAATAGTAATAGCGTAAAATATTGCACATCAACGTTGTGTTACGGTTGACATTTTTAAAAAATTAGATTAAACTAATATAAATTTTTATTTTTGTGAGCACTCTTTATAATATATTAATTAGTGTACATAGGCGCAGATATAAAAATTCTCACTAATAATTAACAATCACTCTTTAATTAATTAATAAAATGGCTACAAAAACTAAAAAACTATATAAGCAACTTCTTGATGAAAAAAAAGAAGAAGATAAGGATTTGAATAAATTGCTTACATTAAAAAATTCTAAAACATTACCAAAAGTTGGTGATTTGATAGAAGGAACTGTAATTTCAGCATCAAAATCAGAAGTGATGGTGGACGTTAATGGATTAACAGTTGGTATTATCAGGGGATTTGAATTACAAGATGAATCAGATGAAACAAAAGGTGTAAAAACAGGAGACATTGTTTCTGCTACAGTCGTAGAATTAGACAATGAAAATAATCAAGTTGAACTATCATTCAGAGCCTCTGGACATAAGAAAGCTTGGGCTAAACTTGAAGACTTTGTTAAGTCTGGAGAAGTTGTTGACGCATTAATTCTAGAAGCTAACAAAGGTGGTCTTATGGTTAAAGTTGGTGGTGTAAAAGGATTTTTACCAGTTTCTCAATTATCATCAGAACATTATCCAAGGGTTGAAGGTGGTTCAAAAACAAAAATTTTAGAAAAATTACAAGAAATAGTAGGTAAAGTATTGAAAGTAAAAGTTATTGACGCTACAGAAACAGAAGAGAAATTAATAGTATCAGAAAAAGAAACTGTTAAAGAAGAACAAGAAAAGATAGTTTCTAAATACAAAGTTGGGGATTCTATAAAGGGTAAGATTAGTGGAGTTGTTAGTTTTGGTGCCTTTGTTGAATTTGACGATGGATTAGAAGGTCTTATACATATTTCTGAAATAGCTTGGAAAAGAATTGATAATCCAAGTGAATATCTAACGGTTGGACAAGCTGTTGAAGCTAAGATTATAGATATCAATAACTCAAAAATTTCTTTATCTATGAAACAATTAGATAATGATCCATGGAAAGGTGTTGAAGAAAAATATAAAGTTGGTCAAAAAGTTAGAGGTACAATTCTTAAAACAAATCCATTTGGTGCTTTCGTAGAACTTGATGCTCAAATACATGGTTTAGCTCATATATCAGAATTATCAAAAGGAATGGTTAAAGATATAAATGAGATAGTTACAATCGGAGACAAATATGATTTTAAGATAGTTTCTATAGATGGTAAAAATCATAGATTGGGATTATCAATAAAAGCATTATCAGAACCAGAAACTCCTAAAGAAACTAAGAAAGAAGAAAAAAAAGAAGAGGTTAAAAAAGAAAAAAAAGAAGAACCTAAAGAAGAAGTAAAATAAAACATTCAACATATCTTACACATAAATTGATGTAAGAATGTAATAAGTACAAATATGATTTCTGTTTGGAATCATGAACTTACTTACATCTCCAGTTGATAAAACACTTATACACAAGTATTTTATTGTTAAGAACTGGCGTAAAAAACCAGTTTTTAATTTTAAATTAATATAAAAATTAATTATAAATAAAAAGCACATATATATAATAATAAAAGTGCTTGATATTTATTCAAATAATAAATAATTTTCAAAAAATATGAAAAACATGCACTACGAATTACTATACATAATTCCATTAAAATATACCGATCTTGAAAATATAGAAGTTACAAAAGAAATTGATGCAATAATTAAAAAACACAAAGGCGAAATCATTAAAACAGCAATTCTTGGCAAAAGAAAATTAGCTTATGAAATTAACCATGTTCATACTGGATATTATGTTTGTACGCACTTTAACATGACAAACGGAGAAGGATTGATTGGGTTAAATAAAGAACTCCAATTAAAAACAAATGATAATGTTTTAAGATATCAAATAGTTAAAACAGGGATAGATTTAGATGAAGAAAAATATAAGGTAATGTTTGGTAAAAAAACTCAAGATGAGGTTAGTATGTCAAACACAAACACAAAAGAACCAAAAATAGAAATAGAAAAAAAGAGAAAAGAATCTGTTAAAAAAGAAGTTACAAAAGAAGAGTTAGATAAAAAAATTGAAGAAATTATGTCTGATGATATGAAAGATTTGAAAAAATAATTTTAATCATTAATTCAAAACAAAATGGGCGATTTAAATAAAGTTATGCTTATTGGAAATATTACAAAAGACCCAGAGGCAAAAACACTTCCATCTGGACAATCTTTGTCAAATTTTTCAATAGCTACAAATAGAACATGGAAAGATAAAGATGGATCTAAAAAAGAACAAGCTGAATTTCATAATATTATAGCTTGGGGAAAATTGGCAGAGATATGTAATCAATATTTGAAAAAAGGCTCTAAAGTATATATAGAAGGAAGACTTCAAACAAGATCATGGGATGATCAAAATGGAGTAAAAAAATACAGAACAGAAATAATAGCAGAAAACTTATCAATGTTGAGTAGTAAGGGTTCATATTCTGGGGCTACTACATCTGGTTCTGGTCCATCAAAACCACAAACTCAAGAAGAAGAACTACCTATAATCCAAGCAGATGAGGAAGAGATAAATATAGAAGATATACCATTTTAATCAACAATATAAATAAATATATAAATTATGCAAAAGCAAAATAACAATGCAACAAACATACAAGTTAAAGAACACTGTTTTTGTTGCGTTAATAATATTAACGAAATAGATTACAAAGATTTACAAATGATGCAAAAATTTACATCAATGCATCACAAGATTCTATCAAGAAGAAAAAGTGATCTTTGTATGAACCATCAAAGAAAAGTATCAAATGCTATTAAGAGATCAAGAATTATGGCATTGGTACCATTTACAAATAATCAAAAATAATATTTGTTTTTAAAACCGGGTTAGTGATAACCTTGTTTTAATTTAGCAAAAATTTGTAAAAAATAAATAAATAATATAAAATCAAGAATATCATTAAAATAATTCTAAGTAATTATAAGGCTTGTTTGTGTTTTTACATGCTTCGTTTTTGAAGTTTTGAATGATAGTGAAAAATCTTTAAAAATGTAAGATGGAAAAAGCGCTCGAAATTTAAAGTATTAGTAAATCATAAAATAACGCAACAAATGTTAATAATTGGAGTCCATCAATCAATCGCAAAAGGTTTTTATAACACAGTACAAGATACGGTGAATTATTATAATACAAACGCACTACAAATATTTCTAAAAAGCCCACAAATGCTAACATTCTGCAAAATAACAGACGAAATGGCTACAAAAACAAAGCAATTTATATTAGAAAATAATTTGTTCATAGTAGGACACTGTTCTTATCTATTAAATTTTGCAAAAGAACAAAATTTTACAGACACAGAAAATGTAAAGAAAAAAGGAAATTGGGCAATAAATTCATTAGTAGATGATCTAGTGTCAATAAATAAAATAGGTGGTTATGGAATAGTATTACATACAGGAAAATACACGAATCAAACAAAAGAAGATGGAATAAAAGTAATAGCAAAAAACATAAAACAAGCAATATATGATTTAGAATACAAATTAAAAGATCACACAAAAACGCCATATATAATAATAGAAAATACAGCAGGACAAGGCACGGAGATAGGGACAACAATAGAAGAATTGTCAGATATATATAAATTACTAGAAAAAAATCAAAGAATAAAATTTTGTATAGATACAGCACACGCATTCGCTTCAGGATATAATATAAAAACAAAAGAAGGTTTTGAAGATTATATAAAAAAATTTGATAAATTAATAGGTATAGAAAATATAGGGTTATTTCATTTCAATGATTCAAAAAAAGAATTAGGGTCAAGAGTAGATAGACATGATTCAATAGGGGCAGGGTTAATAGGTGAGGAAGGATTAAAAAGAATAGCAGAATACGCAAAAAGCAAAACAATCCCATTAATACTAGAGACGCCAGATAAAGAAGTAAGCCACTTACAAGATATTGCAAAAGTGAAGAGTTGGTTTAAGTGAGAATTTTTAATTTTTAATTTTTAAATTTCCCATGACTCCTTATATAATAGGTCAATCAAAGGCAATTTACGGCACATGGTTCTATTTCCCAACATATAATTTAATGTTTGATTGTGGAGATGGAGCAGCTTACGCATTAGGGATACATAGTAGTGATGTAAAATATATTTTTATTTCTCATTTTCATTCAGATCATACATTAGGATTATTTGGAATGGGTAGTTTTTTAAGTAGAGCAACAAAAACAGTAAAAAGAAAAATAAAAGTATATTATAATAAAGCAAATCAAGAAGATGCAAATAAAATAATAAAAGCATTAAAAGAATTTAACTTAGATAAGATGTTTGAGTTTATCCCTTTTGATTTTAATGAAAAAATAGAAATAGATGGTAAAAAATTTATATTACCATTTGAAGTAAGTCATACAGCAAAATATTATAAAAAATCAATAACAGCATGCGGGTTTAGTATATGTGAAGAAAGAAAAAAATTAAAACTAGAACATGCAGAAAAAATAAAAAATCTATCAAATCTAGATAAAGCAACATACATGAAAAATTCATTGATCATTACTCACAACTCTTCACTCTATAATACTTATGTTTATAAATATGTAACTTATTGTGGAGATTCTCTTCCAGTTGATTTAGAAAAAATAGGACAGACGGAGATATTGATGCATGAATGTACTTTTTTAACTAAAGCTGAATGTGATGCTGCTCACACTGATTTAGAATCTTTAGTTAAAAAATTTTCATCCAACTCATTAAATTCTAATTTGTTCTCATCTTTAATTCTTTATCATCTCTCAGAAAAATACATTCGTGAACAAAAAGATTATAAGGATATAATATTAGAGAAATCAAAAAAATTAAATACAAATATAGAAATAGTAGAAATAAATAAAATATATAGAATGTTTAGAAACTAAGTGTTATAATTATAATATTAATATTAAAAACCAAAATGAAAAATATATTTAAGTTATTGTTTGTGAGTGTTTTTACAATTATTATTATTTTCGTAAGTAATAATAAAGTTAATGCATCAGTCTGTGCAGCATGTGCTTATGCGGCGGGTGGTTGCGTAATTGACCAAACGGGAACAATTCCTTCAGATAAGGGAAGTTTATGTGGTGATGATTGTACTGGTGGTACAATGTGTTCAAGAGATGGTGCTCTTGGAAGTTGTTCTTGCAAAAAGCCATTTGGAGCAGGACTAGAAACAGTTAGTGATCAAGCAGGTCTTTCTAGTACTTCTGTTCCAGCAATAATAGGCTCAGTAATAAAAGTAATACTTGGTGTGTCTGGAACTGTAGCTCTTATTTTCATTATTTGGGGTGGAATACAATGGATGATTTCAAAAGGAGATCCAACAAAAATTGGTTCAGCAAGAAAGCTTATGACATCAGGAATGATTGGTATAGCTATTATAGCTGCGGCCTATGCAATTACAGACTTTGTTATAAAACAAATTACAGTAATAGCAGGGTAGTTAACATATCCCCATGTGTCAATATTTCCATATTTTATTTTTTTGTGATAAAATATAAAAATAACAAAAATTAAATAATTTTTTAACTAATCAAAATGAAAAAATTTTTATTAAGCTCAATATTTATTGCGATATTTTCAGTGCTAGTAATGTCAACATCATCTGTGTTTGCAGATACGGTAACATGTGGATCAAGCGCGGGTAATTGTGGATCTGGTAGTACAACAACTTGTGTAACTTCTGGTACGGGTTTTTCTTGTACATGCGCTACTGATACTGGTGCCGCTACTTGTTCAGCTGTTTCTAAATATGACAACTTAAATACATCAGGTTCTACTAATTCGGCAGCATCATTAGCTGGTTCTGGTGGATTAAATACAACAACATCTGTTCCAGTAATAATAGGAAATGTTATTAAAGTAATACTTGGAATATCTGGAACTGTAGCTCTTATTTTCATTATTTGGGGTGGAATACAATGGATGATTTCAAAAGGAGATCCAACAAAAATTGGTTCAGCAAGAAAGCTTATGACATCAGGAATGATTGGTATAGCTATTATAGCTGCGGCCTATGCAATTACAGACTTTGTTATAAAACAAATTACAGTAATAGCAGGATAATCTCAAGTCTATCTGTTTATTGTAGGTTTCAGATGTATATCTGGAACCTATTTTTTTATATTTAAATTTTCCATATTTCCATATATCTATTTTTATATTATACTTTCTTCATGAATAAAATAAATTTAGAAATAATTAAAACAAAAATATTCTATTTTACACCAATAATCTCTGGAATATTTTTTTATATAATAATAAATTTAATAAATATTATTTTTTTTAAATTAAATTTATTAAGTTCAATATATATAATCTCAGATATTATTTTTTTTGTATTTATCAGCTATATATTATTTTTATTTTCTAAAAAAATAAATATATTTTTAATAATACAATTTATAATATTACTTACTATACAAGTATCAGACTCAATAAAAACTGCTTTTTTTGGAGCACCAATAATAATGGATGATGTATTTTCAGCAAAAGAAGCGATAATAGCTATATGGATGATTAACCCAATATTTGTAGTACTTATAATTATTGCTTTATCTATAATAGTACTCGTATTAATTTTAAATTTTAAATTTAGAAAATCAGGATTGGTATTATTTATAATATTAATGTTGTTTATAATTTCTTTAAATATATTTTCAAAGCAGTATGATTCTATAATAAATAAAGCAGATGTGTCATATTTATTTTGGAATCAACAAGAAAATTATAAACACGAAGGACCGTTTATGTATTTTATAGACCAATACATAAGATCAGATAATAAAAAAGAAATTCCAAAACAACAAACAGTAGAGGATGCGTTAAATTCTATTGGTAAAAATAAAATTTTATCTTCTTATCCATTTTCATCTACAATTGCTTCTTCTTTAAAGCCACTTCCAAATATTTATTTTATTTTAGTGGAGTCATTGTGGGATCCGAAATTATTAAATAATTCAAGTTATTCTCAAGATCCTTTTTATAAAGATTTTAGAGATTTAAGAAATCAATCCAAAGATAATTTTTTAGTAAGCCCAACGTTTGAAGGTAAGACAGCTGATCCAGAGTTTGAATTATTGTGTGGCATTCCAGTTTTAAATAATAGTGTAGTATTCCAGACTGAGTTAAAAAATAATTTAGCATGCCTTCCAAACATATTGTCGGAATTAGGGTACGAAACAAATGCATTTCACCCAGATTATGCGAATTTTTTTAATAGAACAAATGCTTATAAAAAAATAGGATTTAAAAATTATTTTTCTTTAAATGATTTTAATATGGACGATCTTAATGATGGTAAATTATCAGATCAATCATTTTTAAATCAAGCATATGATCTAGCTAATAAAAATAATAATAATAGTAAACCAAAATTTAATTATTATATGACATTGTCAACACATATACCATATTCATTAAATAGCAAAAGGCCACACATTATAACAAATAATATAAACAATGATTGGATAAATAATTATTCAAATTCCATTTATTATTCAACAAAAGAAATTTCAGAATTTGTTGATAAAATAAGAAAAAATGATCAAAATTCTATAATAATAATAACAGGTGATCATTTACCATTTTTAGGAATGAATCAAGAAGTTTATAAAAAAACAAACACATTAAATGAATTAACTCTTCATTCAACGCCATTAATATTCATCAATAAAAATAAAATAGAAAATGTTGGGCATGTAAACATGTTTAGATTTGGGGAACAAATATTAAATAAAATAGGAGTAGAAACAAAAGATACATTGTTAGATTTATTTAATATAGAAGAATTAAATAATATTAGACCATTATATGTGGATAAAACAACACCAGAGTATGTAAAATTATCAAATTCTTTTAATTCTATTTTATCAACATCCCAACTTTCAAATTTCTCAATTATATACAATGATTTATTATTCGGAAAGCAATATTCTATTAAAAAATAAGATTGACATACAGTCAATTTTATGATAATTTACATCAAACTCTTTATGAGCTAAATATTGGTTCATGAAGACATCTGGGAGGATGTTATGAGTGAAATAGAACTTTCTGATGATATGAGTATGGACTTTTCTACGTGGATACAACACGCCGACAAAATGTACACAGAACATCAAAAGACAAGATATTCAAAAAATAGATTTATAATCATAGCCATTTCTTTGTTTATTGCATTTTCTATTTCTTCCATTTTGTTTGTTAAGTATTATAAAACAGCAAGTGAAAAAACAGCTGAAATAAATACGTTAACAATGCAATTAGTTTTTGTTAATGAAACAAATTCACTCAATGAAGCTATCATAAAGTGGAACGAGGAGCTACATAAACCACTCAAAAGTCTAAAGTTTGAGGATTTTTCTGCGGACCCAATTAATGGGACTCCGGAGAGATTTATTTCTCCAATTCTGAAAGCACAATATAAATACAGTATTCCAGCATCTCTACTTAGTGCTCAGCTTTGGGTTGAAACCAAAATCAATGAAGAATCTTTATATTTTGGAAAAAGTAATGGAAGTATTTCAAATGTTAAACAAGCTTGGAATACTCAGAGAAAAGCATTTGATGTATATGTAAAGTATTTTAATGGTAATGGAAAGTGGTATTTATATAAAGGGGAAGCATCGTTTGGCGCAGCCCAAATCAATATTGGGTATAATGCTAACGATAAAATAAGAATAGAAGATGCTATGAACATTGATTACTCTACGGATTTTGTTGGAAATAAATGGGATTATTTAAGGGATTATTATAAAAATGAAAGTCCGTTTTTTATTGCAATGGCCTACAACAATGTAACAGCCGCAATAAACGGAAAAGAGTATCTCGCTGGTTATGCAAAAAAGAAGGAGGATGTTAAAAGTGCAAAATTTATAATAAATTATGGAGAAGATGTAGTAACTGTTGCAAGAAACCAAAAGCTAATTGAAATATATCAAAATCTTTTTGAAAAATACAAAGGGCGGGATGGTGTCCCGAATATGAAACTTTGGTCTGTTGATCAAAATGATTACCGTCAATTCGTAGGATATTGACGAAGTCTAGCCAATCAGTAATATGCTGGTTGGTTATTTTTTATACACCAACAACTTATCCACAGGTGGAAAGTAAGTGCATATATTAATAATTGTGTTATAATATAACTAATATATAAACCAAACCAAAATATATTTTATTTAATTAAGTTTTTAAACAAAACAAAAATGTCAAAATCATTTAGAAAAATAAGTATTCCTGCTTTAGCTATGACAGGAATGGTATTAGTTGCTGGAGTTGTTCTTGCTTCTAATATGGCTCAATTTACTTTAAAAATTAATCCAGGTACTTTAGCGGTTGATATTGTGGATGGTACTTATGCTACGATAGCTGCTCCTGCTATTGCCTTTGCTCCTGTTACTGCAAGCATGGTATCTGAAACTTCTACAGCTACTTTAGGTTCTCCAACACAGCAAATTTTAGTATCAAACCCTGATGCTGCTCCTAATGGTTGGACAACATCAATAGCTGCAACTGCTGCAAAATGGCAAGACGCTGGTAATACTGTTAATTTTGATTATAAAAATGATGTAGCTACTAGTGGTCAATTAGCAATTGATCCTTCAGTTGGAGTATTGACTCATGGTAAATCAACAGCTGCAAATACAGGCGTTGTAAAAGGTTCAGCAAGTAATTTTTCTTCAACTGTAGCTTCTATTACATTATTAGATGCTGATGCTACTTCTGCTAAAATTGGAGATTGGACGTTGCAAGGTGTTGCATTAACACAAACAATCCCAGCTATGCAAACAGCAGCAGATTATTCTTTACCAATGACAATTTCAGTTGTTGCTAAATAATTATTTATTAAAAAGAATGGTGTTTAAACCATTCTTTTTTGTTTTCTAAAAAATATATTCATGATATAATTATAATCAATATTTCTTATATTATTATTTAGTAATTAAATTAAATTATGATAAATAAAAGGTATTTAACATCGTCGTTTTTATTGGTTTTTCTTGTTTCTAGTTTTTTAATACCAACAGTAAAAGCCTTTGAATATGGTGGTTTTGGATTAAGGCCAGCAGATTTAGAAAATGGAACAGTTAGAAAAAGTGATAGCGCTTTTTCATATGATATAGATTTAGGTTCAAGTAAAAGAGATGGTCTAATGGTGATTAATAACACAAAAGTTAAAAAAACATTTTCAGTATATGCAGCTGATTCCGTATCATCAACAGATGGTGGCTTTGCTTGTAAGCAATTTGGTGAAAACAAGATAGAAGTAGGATCTTGGATTAAGTTAGATAAAAATGAAGTAGAATTAGATCCCGGAACAAATGAAATTATACCTTTTACAATTTCTATTCCAGCCAAAACAGATTCTGGTGAACATGATGGATGTTTTTTAATTCAAGAAAAAAAAGATGATACAGTTGATAAAAATAATAAAAAATCAGGAATACAATTATCTATAAGAACCGGGGTAAGGGTTTCTATAACAATTCCAGGTGATTTGATTAAAAAAATATCTTTGGGTAAATTTGAAATATCAAATAAACAAGATGGATCTTTTGTGTTTAATTCATCAATCAAAAATAGTGGTAATGTTTCAGTGAATACAGATGTAAATGTAATCGTAAAAAATATATTAGGAATAACTCATAAAACAGTAGGTGGAGAATTTATTGTATTGAGAGGAGAAACATCGGTTTGGAATTTTGAATTACCAAAACCTTTTTGGGGAGGATTTTATACAGCTAGATTAGTGGCAAAATATAATCCAAACATTAAAGGAGATCTAAAAGATGAAAGCAAATTAAAAATATTAGAATCGGAAAAAGAAATATCATTTTTTTCATTTCCAACAGCAAAAGGTTTAATGTTTGAAATTATTATATTATTATTTATAACATTTAATATCTATCTTTTGTCTATATGGAAGAAAAGACAAAATTGGATAGGAACATGGAAAAAACATACAGTTGCAAGAGCTACAAATATAAAAGTATTAGCAGAGAAATATGAAGTTAATTGGAAATTGTTAGCAAGTGTTAACAAAATAAAAGCGCCATATATGGTAGATTCAAAAGACGAAATTAAAGTACCAGATGATCTAGAGGAAGATTATAATAAAAAAAGAATTTCTATGATAAATAAAGTTAAATCAATAACTTCACCAAAAAAGAAATTAACAAAAAAGAAAAAAACTAAATAATTTAAATTAAAAAAAGAGGTTTACTTTTAGATAGTAGTCTCTTTTTTATGTTTTTGTGTATATATATTATTTATTTATTTATGCTATAATATTATTAATAAATTATAAAATATTTTAATGAATCCAAGGAGTTTGGGGAATATTTTTAAAAAAGTTTTATTAGGAAGCCTTGTTTTAGGTTGTTTTTTTGTATCACGTAATGTCTCTGCTAGTGATGTTTTTAGAGTTACAGAATATAATATAACAACAGGTTTTACTGGCACTACATATAATTTGACTTTAAATAATCCATTATCTCCAGATCATTTTATTCTAATACGAGGAGCTGAAAGTGGGAATGTCATAAAAAGTCCCACAAACAGTTATGTAAAAATATCAAAATTACCATTAGGAGCAAATAAAAGTTTACCAACAACAGGAAGTACAACATCGGTAGAACTAAAAAGATATGCAGTAGGTTCATCAAGTTGGGTTGGTGTGGTGACAGTAGTTGAGTGTTTAGTTGATTGTACAAATAATGGATTTAAGACATTAGATATATTAGATTTATCAACTCCAAGATATACAAATACAACAACTAGATTACAGTCAGGAACAACATCTTCCATTACCCCATGGACTAATATTAATAAAGTTTCTATATTTGGTGGGGGGTTAGGTTCTGGAACAAATATAGAAGATAGCGCCGCAAATTCTGGTTATTATAATGCAGGTTGGCTAAGACTTTATCCAACAGGGACAAATACGATAAATTGGGAAAGATATAATAGTAATAATGATGGTATTTTGTCATTAGCAACAAGTACTGTTTACGCGATAGAGTGGGGAAGTGCTTGGAATGTGCAAAGAGTTGCTATATCTGGTTCAAATGGTGCAAGTGGTTCAAATACAACGGCAGCATATAATACAGCAACAATATCTTCAGCCACAAGAGCTAATACTTGGGTGTACGGATCTGGATATTCACAAGCAGCAGCACTTGGTAATGGTTCACTCGGTACAATAATAACGCTAGGAAATGGGGTTGCACAAAATACATCAGAAACAACAGTAGCCATGGGCTCTCAAATATCAGGAGCAATTAAATCATTTGATATATATGTATTTAGCCATCCAAATTTATCAGTAGATTATAAATTTAAAACAAATTCTGGGGGTGGTTCTAAAACTGCTGCTATAACAACCACATCAAATCCAAATACAACTTGTAGAATGTCAACGGCTTATTCAAGTATGAATAATAATACAAATAATTATCCAGCTGGTATTTTTTCATCTAGATATTCTGCAAATACAACAATCACATTGCAAAGAGAATATTATCCAACAGGGACTAGTTATAATTTTGCAACATGGGCTCAAGGTCTTAATTTTAAAAATATACAATACACGCCACAACCAACATTGAATCAATATAAATACAAATGGAGAGATGATACAAAAGCATTAAATGATAACAATGGTTGGTTAACAACGAATTATAATGAAAACCCACCATTAATAACAAAAAATATAAATTATAGAATTAGATTTGCAATTTCAAATACTGGAGAATCAGATACAACAGCTGGTAAAGGTTTAAAAATACAATATGGGTCAAAAACGGGGGGTAGTTGTTTAAGCACTACAACATGGAAAGATATACCAGATGCTTCAAATATTGTTATGTCAGATTCAACCCAATATATAGATCAAGATTTAACGTTGCCAATATTTGATAATCCAGAAGCATACACATTTACATCAGGCAGAGGTATGGATACAACAAATACTAGTAGTCAAATAGCTTTATTAAACAATGGATACACGGAACTAGAATATAGTATTAAAATTTCTAGCACCATTTTGGATGGTGATTATTGTTTGAGATTATTTAATGCAACAGATAATAAAGAATTGAGTAGCTATTTAAATTATCCAGAAATGTTGGTTGGAAGTCATTTGGTTCAAAACTATTACAGATGGTATGCAAACAATGATCTAATAACACCAACAATTTCATTAGCTCAAGAAAATTCAGAATCTTTTATAAATGAAAATGATTTAGCAAGATTAAGATTAAACGTTCAAGCAAAAAATGAAGCACTTACTTCAAAAGGTTTCATTTTACAATATTCAAAAATGAGTATAAATGGTCCATGGAAAACAGTTTCAAATCCTAGTGTTGGTGCAAAATGGTGGAATAATTATTATTCAAAAAGACAAAAGATAAATTTTGGGACAAGTCACTCATTACTGCCAAGTGGACTAACGGTGTCATTCACAATGAACACACAAATTGCTCAAACAAGTGGTGATGATATTAGAGTAGTTTTTCAAAAAAGTACTGGTGAAAATTATGAATTAGACAGAATAGCAGATAATTGGTTTTCTACATCTTCTAATATACAATTTAGACTCATGTCTGACATTGCAGTAAATACAAATTCATCAACAACAGGTGACTATTATGTGTATTATGGTAATCCAAATGCAGTAAACCCACCAACAAATTTAAATAATATATATGCAGTTTATGATGATTTTAGTGGTGGGGCAATAAGATCAGATTGGAAAACGTTTGATAATGATAAAGTTTCTGGAACAAGTTTTTCAGAATCAAATGGTACATTAAATATAAATTCTGGAGGTGTTGATACATGGGAAGCTACGGGTGTTACTCCAGTAGATGATTATTCAACAGTGTACCAAGATAATATAGATGGAGATTTTGAGGCTACTTTAAGATGTATTTCTCAGGATAATGTAAGTCCTTCAGAAAATATGGGTCTTATGGTTAAAAATGATATTACAAAAACACAACCAAATAATGGGTATTTTGTTAATGTTGATAATATTAATACAGCATTTCTTTCAGCTTGGGATAGTAATAATAATGGTTATTTAGATACATTATATTCGCCAACAGTTACTCCAACCTGGCCGCATTGTTTGAGAATTAAAAAACAAGGGACAGTTTTTACTGCAACATATTCTATTGACTGCATAAATTTTTCAGCAATGAATTCCGTGACAATAGCAAATGCTTCTAATGTTCAAGATGTGGGTATTTATGTTTTATCTAATGGTGGGGATATTTTGTCGGTCGGAAAATTTAATTATTTTAAATTAATTAAATTAGTTTCTGTCGGTCCCACAACATCTTTAAATACGGTTGAGACTAAAGAAGACTGGGAATTTTATGATTCGGTTAATATAAATCAATCAGCAATAATATCACAAATGTTATTGTCTAATTCTAATGTTGGTGAATTGTATTCAGAAGTAAACCCAATAGATTTGAATCCAAACATAATTCAAGTAGATCAGTCTGGAGAATATGATTTTCCTTTAAATTCAAAAAACGCAGAAAAATCAACATATTATTTTAAATTAATAAGAGCAGAAGGATCTGATTTTGAAGAATATTTAAATTATGCCAAATTAACTATAGGGAATTCTTTAACACAAAATTCTTATAGATGGTATTCAAATACAAATGCAATAGACCCAGTAACGGCAATAGCTAATGAAAATCAAGTAGGGTTGTCTGATTCAAAAAATAATCCACTAAGATTAAGAATAAATATAAAAAATAATTTATCAGAACTTAAAGCAAGCTCTACTTCATTTGTCTTACAGTATTCAAAATCATTAGTAGGTCCTTGGAATGGTGTTGGTTTAAATCAGGAATGGGAATTTTATGATAATAATTTAGTTAATTCAGATAGTGTTATAGGTAATACATTATTATCTACATCAACAAAAAAAGAATCTTATTCAGAACAAAATCCAACAATAAATAATATAAATAATTTATTAAATAATGATGTTGGAGAATATGATTTTTCTTTAATCCCTAAAAACGCTACAGGTAATAATTATTATTTTAGATTAGTTAAATCTACTGGTGAAGTATTAGATAATTATACTAATTATCCTATGGTTTCAGTTAATACAAGCCCATATTATAATCTAGCCTCTTATAAACTATTTAAAAACACAGATTCGTCAGATGTTGGAAATGGAATAGCAGAACAAAACATAGCAGGATCTATTGAACCATTGTCTGATTTTAGATTAAGATTATTAATGTCTGTTTCTAAAAACAAAATATTACAAAACGAAGGATTTTTTAAATTACAATTTGCAGAAAAAGGGACAGGTACATGTAGTAATCCACAATACCCATATTCAGTTTTAACAAGGACAACGGCAATAGCGCTAAAAGATAATCCAAGTGTTTCCAGTGGAGTAGCTTTAACAAGCAATCTTTCTGATCCTTATGAAATTGGTGCTACTATTAAAAATCAAACATATAATGAAATCGGAGATTTTTCAAATTCCATGAGTGATTTAAATATAGGAGAATATGGTAAATGGGACTTTGCTTTATTTGATAATAATGCAGGGGTAGGAAAAACATTTTGTTTTAAAGTTGTAAATGTGGATGGTACAGATATACAAACATACTCAAATTATCCAGAAGTTTCTATAGTATCTGGTGTTTTATCAATAGATATAGTGGATAATAATGGAAATTCCATAACGAATCCAATATTTAGTTTGGACCCAAGGACATTTAGTTATTCAAGTTCAAGTTCTCAAGGTATATTTGGATTTGATAATCAAAAAATTAGAATAACAAATTCAACAGCTAATCCTTTATGGACAGTATCATTATCAGCATCATATGGAGAAACTGCTTTTTGGTCAGACGGAACAGATAGTTATGATTTTAATGACCCCACACCAGATGCAAAAGATGGACCAGATCCGGACACTATAGGTGGGCAAATGTCTATAGATCCTTCATTTGCCTCTATCACACCAAAACCAGGAGGTACTTCAACGGGTATAGTTCTTTCAAGTCCATCATCTTTTATTGAGGGCACTCAAAATTCACTTACTATAGCGTCATCTTCATCGGCAACTCAAACAAATTCTTATTGGGATATTATGGGTGTATCAATATTACAATCAATTCCAGCAAGTCAGAGAAGTGGAGAGTATTCAATAAATATGACACTTACAGTAATAGGTAATTGATTTTTCTTATAAATATCACGCACTTCGCGTGATATTTATTTTTGTGGATAATTATTATAAATAAAAAATCTAAAATGATATAATTAACAGATAAAATATTAATTTAAATTAAGGTATAAATTAAGATGGTTAATAAAAAATTTTTTAATTTTTTTACAACATCATTGATTATTTTTATAATCTCATTGTTTTTTAATAAGCAAACATTTGCAGCAAATCCACAATTTTCATTAAAAATAATATATGTACCACAATGTATGGATGGAAGAGATAATGATGGAGATGGTCTAATTGATTATCCAGCAGATCCAGATTGTACATCCCCAACAGATGATAATGAAGGGCCTCATTCAAAAGTTAATCTTGCTTCCTCTGTAATATTTATACAAGGAAGGACAATCCCTAATGCAAAAATTAAAATTTTAAAAGATGGAAAAATTTTAATATATGCTAAATCAGATGATAATGGGAATTTTTCTCAAAGTATATATGGTTTTTATCATGGTGATTATTCTTTTAGTGTTACGTCAGAAACTAAAAATAAAACAACAACAAATTTAGTAAATTTCAATGTTAGCTTAAATCCGGGAAGTTATATATCCGTAACAGATGTTTATGTTTCCCCAACTATCAGCTCTAGTGTAAATGAAGTTAAAAAAGGAGAGAATATTAATATAGATGGCTATGGTTTATCAGAATCAGATGTTCAAATATTCTTACAAAACAAAAAAGATAATACAGAAAAAATATTAAATACCATAAAAACAAACAAACAAGGGTATTATATATATCAATTTGACACAAAGGATTTATTAGAAGGTAATTATGTTTTATATTCAAAAAATTTATTAAGCGATACTATTGTGGGTTCAAGTAAAAATATTGATATTAATATATTAATTTCAAATGATAAAATTAAAAATTCAGAAAATTATAATAACTATAAGGTAAAGTGTGATTTAAATGGAGATGGTAATGTTGATTTAATAGATTTTTCAATACTTTTGTTCCATTGGTTAGCTAGTGACTATAAAGAAGGAGATTTTAATAATGATGGTATTATAGATATTAAAGATTTTTCTATAATGGCATATAATTGGACAGGTGATTAATCAAACAAATGATAAAAAAAATTATTTTACAAACACTTATATTTGCAATTTTTTTGTTGGGGTTTAATGTTAATGCTTCAACAGTTTATTTAAATTCCACAAGTAATAAACTTTCAACTAGTGAGGTTTTTAGAGTAGATTTTTTAATAAATACAGAAAACTCTAATATAAATGCTTTTGAATCGTCTTTATCTTTTGATAGTAATTTTTTAGAATTACAAAAAATTTATAAAGGTAACTCTACTGTGGCTTTTTGGGTAAAAAGTCCAAGAATACAAGGTAATAAAATATTTTTTTCAGGGATAACACCAGGTGGCTTTAATGGAGAAAATGGAAAAATATTCTCTGCTTTATTTGTTGCAAAGCAGCCAGGCATCACAAGTATAGAAATAGATAGTAATAGTAAATTTTTATTGAATGATGGTAATGCAACAGAGGATAAATTTAAAATAAAAAATTTATTATTAGAAATTGTAAATACAAATAACAATTCATCTAATAATAATCAGCCAGTAACGAATAAAGATAATACAGCAAATCCACCAACTAATACTGATAACCAGCCAGTAAATAATCAAACGCCAGTAGTAGATAAACCGATTGATAATTCTATTAACAACACAGATAAAGTTAATCCAGAAGATACAACAAGACCAGAAGAATTTACGGTAAAAATAATAAAAGATAGTAAAATAGGTAATGGAAAATTTTCTATAATATTTAATGCACAAGATAAAGATTCAGGAATAGATTATTATGAAGTTAAAGAAGGTGATGAAGCATTTAAAAGAGCAGAAAGTCCTTATGTATTACAATTTCAAGATTTAACAAAAGAAATACAAGTAAAGGCTGTTGATTTAGCTGGTAATTATAGAATTGAAAAAATAGGGCCATTTATAATTAATGAAAAAAAAGCAGTTATTAATTATAATGTTATAATTATCTCTTTACTTTTTATAGTTTTTGTGTTAATACTTCTAAATGCGTATTTAAATAGAAGAAATAAATTAAAAAATGAAAAAAATAACAATATCTAATAATATATTGTTTTTAGCTATTCCATTTATGTTTGGATTGTTATTTTGTAATATTGCAAACGCTGAAAGTGCTAATTTTTATTTAAATCAAAGTATTAATGAAAAAAAAGGAATTATAGAAGTTTCGTTAAACGTAAATTCAAGTTCTATAGTTAATGCTGGGCAATCAACTATAAATTTTAATAATAAAGATTTGGAAATAGTGGGAATAGAATATTATAATAATTCTATCTTTAATCTTTGGATGAAATCCCCAAGGTATTCAAATTCTAAAGGATATATATATTTTGCGGGGGGTTCAACAGATGGATTTGTAGGGAAAGGGGAGTTATTTACTATGAAATTTAAAATAAAGAATCAAGAAATAAAAACAACAGAATTAGTATTCAATAAAAGCCTAATATTAGCTGCAGATGGAAAGGGAACAAATATATTATCAGATTCAAATAAAGAAAATATTTATTTGAATTAATTCCAAAATTTATCAAATTTAGCTTCATCAACAAGCTCCTTAACATATTTTTTTATAAATGTAGTTATTTGATTACATTTATCTTCATAAGATTTATCACTATTCAAAAGTTCTTGAAATTCTAAAGGTTCACCAATATTAATAAGATATCTACCAGATAAAACATTTAAACTTTTATATGTTTTATTATTTTTTTTAGATTTTATATTAAATAATTTAAATTCTTTAACATCTTTTTTAGATGCAACTATCCCTATTGGAATTATTGGTGCAATACCATTAGATTCTATATATATCTTAGCAGCACCATGATAAAAATTTAAAAAATCTTGTTGGTTGTTTAAGTCTCCTTCTGGAAATATATATACAGATTCATTTCTTTTTATATATTCTATAGAATTAGAAACAACATTTTTTCTATTATTTTCTGTAGCATCTATTTGTTCAAGTACTCTTAAAAAATTTTTTAATACAGGAATATCATAGGCTGGTCCAATAACCATATGGATTCTATCTTTTATAAAACCAAACATAAATAAAGGATCAGTAGAAGAAAAATGATTTGATATAAATAACTTTGAAGTATCTTTTGATATATTTTTTTTGCCCCATATTTTCACTTCCACAAATGTATCTAAAAAAGATTTTATAAAAAATACTATGCAATCATAAAAAAATTTATTAACAATTCTAGTTTCTTTATTTTTTAATATTCTAGCTATAAGTAGTTTATATATAAGAAAAAATATAATCCATCCAAAAATCAAAAAAACAAAAGTAAAAACAAAAAATCCTAAAACCCTAATGATTTTGTATGTTTTTTTTAATATCCATTCAATAAGTTTGAATAGGTTAGAAAAGGCGTTAAATATAAAATTCATTTCTTCATATTATTTATTTCCTATACTATATAAATAAGACAATAAACACAAGGAACTAATAGATACTATTATAGTGTAGATTCATAAATAATAACATGAGGAAAACCCAATAATAAAAAATATTAATTAATATTTAGTTTCATGTTAATATATAGAATAAATAATAATTATGACAAAAAAAGAAAAAATAAAAGAAGTATATAAAAGGTTAAAAATATTGTACGGAGAACAGAAAATAGCTTTAAATTATTCTAACCCATTAGAATTATTAATAGCCGTAATATTATCAGCACAATGTACCGATAAGATGGTAAACAAAGTAACAGAAAAATTATTTAAAAAATATAAAACCATAGAAGATTATTGTAATTGCAACATAGAAGAATTCAAAAAAGATATAAAATCAATAGGGCTTTATAATACAAAATCAAAAAACATACTCACAACATGCAAGATTATAAAACAAAAGTATAACAGGAAAGTCCCAAGCAATATGGAAGAATTAGTAGAATTAAATGGAGTAGGAAGAAAAACAGCGAATATAATATTATCAACAGTATATGGAATAAATTCAGGAATAGCAGTAGATACGCACATGTTAAGATTAAATTATTGTCTAGGATTAATAAAAGATAGAAATGATGCAAAAAAAGGAGAACTAGAATTAATGAAAATATTGGACAAAAAATTATGGAATAAATACACATATTTAATAATTCAACATGGGAGAGAATGTTGTAAGACTGGGAGAGTGGGTAATAATGATTGTGCGTTGAAAGATTTATATGAGAAGTTTAGAGGTTGAAAGATGATAGTATAACCACCTTATCGGATACTCGGAATATAAATTTCAGCAAGTCATAAATTAGCATAACAAAGCTTGATCTTGATTATATTAGAAATATTTGATATTATATATTTCGTAAGCAATCGCGGGTATCGTATAGTGGCTATTATGTCAGCCTTCCAAGCTGAAGAGGGGAGTCCGATTCTCCTTACCCGCTCCAGATAGAACGAAAAGAAGCATCAGCTTCTTTTTTTGTTTTAAATTCGCTGAAATTTCTTATATTGCTTAGTTCTATTTCTCTCTTTTTATACTCTGACTGGTAAGTAGTGAATGTTAGAAATACTTTTTTTAATTGTATATCAAGCATTCCATCCTTTAAAATAAAGCTTTCTCCCATTTTTCTTAATATTTGAGTTCTTTTTTCATAACTCCCATTATCAAACATTTCTATTTCTGTATGAACAAAGTTTATTTCGTCATCAAATCTTTTATCTTGAGTTGATGTTTCTTCCATAATATCCTTTATTTGTTGTTCTATTCTTATTTTTTCTTTAGCAAGAAATGATTTTTGAGAAATATATTCATCTTCACTTAAAAGCTCTCTATTTTGATTATTTTGAGATACAAATAAATTTATTAAGTTATCTATCTTTTTTATAACCTCCGTATGATTTGATTGTAAGTTTCTTATGATACTATTTCTATTTTCTTCTTCTACCATATTTCTTTCTTTGAAAACCATTAGGGCAAAATTAAAAAATTTATCAGTTATCTTTATTGTTTCTAGGTATTTTTTAACTTGTTCAGACAATTCTTCATATTTTATTGGCTTCTGAGAACATTTAAAACATCTATTATTACTACAACATTTATTATATACATAATTTTTGACTTTATTTTCTGACTTAACATATTTTATTTTCTCTTCTGATGTAATATAACAGCCACATTCGCCACAAGTAATAATTCCATTGTATGGGAGATTTTTTGTTTTTGGTCTTTTATTATGTTTACTACCACTTAAAATATCTTGAGCGTATTCAAATTCTGTTTTTGTTATCATTGGTTCGTGTTTTCCTTGATACACTTCGCCACAATAACTAAACTCTCCATAATAAAAAGTATTTCTAAATATCTTATAAAAGGTGCTATTATTTATTTTCTCACCTTTATAGTCTCTTAAACCATATGTTTCATTAGCTATTTCTGTAATTTCTGGTACTGTATATTTTCTTGTAAATAAAAGCTCCCAACACTTTCTCACTATATCAAATCTAGTTTCATCTCTAAAAATCTTTTTCTCTCCTTTATTACCAGCTTTGTCGTTTATATATCCAATGGGAGCTCTCATTGGTCTCCAGCCTTTTTCTACTTTACCCCTCATTCCTCTTTTAACATCTTTACTTAAGTCTAATACAAATTGATTTGCCATTCCCAATTCAACTGCCATCATAAGAACATTGTCAGTTGGAAGGTATTCTCTTTCATTTGTTAATATTGATTTAATTATATTTTGTTGTAGTAACCATTGAATTTCGCCACCATCGATAGGATTTCTTGCTAAACGATTTAATTTCCAACACATAACACTATCAATTTTGCCTTCTTTTATTAAACACATCATTCTATTGAATTCTTCTCTCCCAGGTTTTTTGGCAGATTTACTTTCTTTGAAGATTTCTATTATATTTTCTTTTTTAATTCCTTCTCTTTCTACTAAAATATTTATTTCTTTTTCTTGGTCTTCTATTGACTGAACTTGTCTATCTTCACTATCAGTTGATTTACGAAGATATATAGCATATTTTAAATTTCTATTTTCTTTTATCATATTTTTTTTAATGTTAATTTTATTAAATCTAAAAGGACAGTCCTGATTGACCCAACATTCCTATGAAAGAATTATCGGCAGAACTGTCCTATATAGACGATAACAAAGATAGACATTATAAAAAGTCTCTTTCATAGAAAATATTAAGTTGGGTCAATATAATCATTTTATAATACTTTTATTGATTTGTTAATCCTTTGTTTCATATACAATTCTTACTATGTTTACAAACCTTGAGAAAAGATTGAACGCCTCCTGTCTTGTTAATTTAACCCCGTATTCTTTTTCGTATAAATCCATAAATTTTTGTAAGTTTTTTTCTGAAATCATATATTTTAAGTTAAGAATATTCTATAAATCCATTATTATCTAATTGATTTTTTAAAAATATATAATACTTAATAAGAATAAACAAATTATAATCTATTTCATTTGTTATAAATTTTTCTACCACATACAATTTTTTCTTTAATTTTCTTTGTGATTTCTTATTTCTTAAATCAATTATTTTATTGGCATTTGTTCCGTCCCAATCAGGAAATAATAATGGTATGTTTTTCGTGCTACACCACTTTATAAAATTATCTAAACAATTCCAGTTAAAATGTATATTTTGTTCTATATTTTTACCATCTATACTTAATCCCATATTTTATTTTTTATTTTTTTATATATATGACTTTCATAGTCTAAGTTTAAACATTTTCTACAACCTATAAAATTATTAGGTGTTTTATAAATTATTCTTATATTATGACTACATATAGGGCATTTTAACCATAACCTAGAACCATCAAAGCCAGTCTTGGAATAAGAAAACTCTATATTTACATCCTCAAAATTTATTTCAGATTTTAATATTAAATCTCTTAAAAGCTCTTCCTGTATTGACTTAACTAGATTTTTTATATCAAGCTTTTGACATTGACTTACTAAAAACTTGTCGAAATTATTTGGTATCATTGTTTTCTGAATTACTGTTTAATTGCTGATTTTGAGCTATAAAAGCATTTTTAGTGTTTATTTTAATATTCAATGAAGGTTGTTTTAATTGTTGCAATGCTTGTGTTCCAGAAATAAACTGTCTAAAAGCTCTATCTTTTTCTATAGATAAAAATTTTAAAAAATTATTTCTATCATTTCCAAAGTAATCAAATTCAGAAGCTTCTATCATTTTTTTTGAACAGGCAATAAACTTTATATTAGAACTTACTATTTGTTCTATTAGAGAAAATTCTATCAACGTTTTTGCATCATATTCTTTTATTAAATCCTCTTTCATTTTTATAGCATAACCTCTATACCTCACAGACACGCCCTCTATAAAAGCGTGACTGGATTTATTACTATTAACAAGAGATATCTTTTCCATCTTATCTTTTATTTTTTCTTCAAATTCTGAAGTGTCTTTATTTTCTTTTTTTAATAATTGTAATTCTGATAAATCCGTTTTTAACTCTTCTATAAGATTATCTCTTTTTAACCAAGTGGTAGAATTTAAAATTGATATATTTACAATATCTTCGTTTGTATAATCTTCTGATATTCTTTTTACAACTCTGTCTCTATCTTTTTTTAATATTTTAAGTTTTTTACTCATATTTTTATTATTTATAAATTACATATAGTGCAACTCACTATATTGTTATTTCGTTTTTGCTTAAATCAATTATTTCTTTGTTTTCTCTTTCGGAGCAGTAAATAAGAATTTTTCTTTTATTTGTTTCGTCTTGTTCTTGATATATTAAACCAGAGTTTTCAAGAGCTGGCAGAATACTTTGTCTTAATTGCCAATCTGGTATATTCTTTTCATAAACTTCAAAATATTTTTGCAAAACTTCTTTTCTTAAAATACCTCTTTTGTTTTTACTTAAAAACAATGGGAGTATTATCTCTTTATAAAAACCATACAAATAAGGAGAGATATTATATTCCTGGCTTTCAGAAACAACTTGCCATATGTTCATAGCACTTTCTATATCATCATAACTAGCTATTATGTCATCACCACTTTTCTCTCTATAGAAACAATTTAATAAAGCAAATGATTTTATTATTGATATAAATCTAGCTATATCTCTTTGGTGTCTTGGTTTTAATATTTTTTTACCCTTAAAAAATAATCCTATAATAAGTTCTTCATCTGCTATTTTTATATCCTTTATATTTAGTTTTTTAATTTCTAAAATTCTTTCCTTTAATAAAATTCTTTCTTGATTTTGATTTATAAAATCTTTATAAGTATCCTTATTTGTTTCATATTTTATTTTTTCCAAGATACTTTCTCTTAATTTTTCTTGATTTATTTCAGGTGATAATAATATAGACCTAGTACTTTCTTGTTCGTCTATATTTGTATTAGCAGAACAAAATATTACAGATGGAAAGCCCTTTATATAAATATTCCTTGTTTTTAAACCGCCCTTGCCAGTTTTATCAGATATTTTAACAAGTATTTCTTTTTTATCGTGAGACAACAAAGGTCTTAATCTTTCTAATAATTGAGCGTGTGGCTGGTCTAAAAATATAAGTATTTTTTTAGATAAATCCATATCTATACTTTTTCTTTCTTCATTGTATACACCACTATCGTGAAAAAAAGCTGTTGGAGAACAATAAGCAACTTCCATTACATCTTCGCTTGGGAAAAGTTTTGCTATCTCTGTTGGTATATATGATTTACCACTAGAAGAGGGGGCGTTAAATATAATATTAAATTGGTTATCTTCTGTGTAAGATGATAATTGGCATAAGAAAGTTATTATCTTATTTTCATTATCCTTTTTAATTGTTAGACCTAAAGTACTTTTTAGATTTTCAGCATTTAATTCTTTAAACTTTTCTTTAAATTTATTGATTTGCTCTTTTTGCTCTTTTTCAAAAACTTCATCAACAGAACTTAAAACGCTCTCTATATTTTCCATATTTTTAATGTTAATTTTAATATTTTATAAGATTTTTTGGTTTGAAGAATAAAACCATAAATTCAAGGAAGTCGTCACATTGTTTTTTTGCTTCTTCAAAATCCAATTCTTCTCCAAATTCTTCTTTATAAAGCCTTTGGAATTCTTTAATGTCTTTTTCTTTTAAATTCATATACCAAAATGTATTCTTTTTTTAAGTTCTTTTGTTTTTTCAAAAAACATCATAGGCTCAACCTTTAATAAATGATTTAAATGGTCTTGTATTAAATCATCTAGTTTTTTATCTCTTCTAAAAGAGAAGTGTGTTTTGTTGTTTTTATTTTCAACACATTCTATTTTGTATCCAAAATACAATATTGTAGCCCCAAGACAAATGTCTGGAGTTGTAAAAAAATCGTTTTCTTTTAAATATTTGAACATAATTTTATTTTTATTATTAAATATTCAAACTGCAGTTTGTTGTTTAGAAAATATTTTCATTTTGTATTATTTCATAACTTAAAATATGCTACTATTCTCGGTTTTGGTGATTTATTAACAACGACATAAAATACGATATACTTATGAAAAATAAAAATATTCAAATAAAAAATAGCCATATATTAGCTATTTTTTAAAAAATCCGAGTATAAATCCGACTATTTTAGGTTATTAAATTTATAAACATTTATATCAGCGTCTTTTTCATTTTTCTCTTTATCTATAAGTATTATTTCTTTTAATTCATTGTTTGTTAAAACATTTATAATTTTATTAACTGTTTTAATGTCTTTGTTTAAGCCATCGGATTTTATTTCTTCAAAATCATTTTCTTTTAGAAATAAATTTAGTTCTTTGTAATCAAAAAATTTATTTTCATTTCTTTTTTTGTAAAAAAATAGAAATATTGCGCTCCTTCTTCCTGTAAAATTAACGTATTCCCCAAAGCTTTTTAAAACAAGCGAGCCATTTTTCTTTTGTTTATTGTAGGTATATAGAAATTGTTCAGTGTTTATTTCTTTATCAGTAGTAATTTCTTTTTTAGATTTATCATAGCTCGCATTATAAAGCTTATCTGTTTCCAATATTTTTATTTTTACATTTGCTATAATTATTTTATTTCCATATTCTCTTAATACGGAAGTTTCTTTTATTTGTATTATTTTATCATTCTCTAGATTTCTTAGTGTTTTAAATGCGTTTATCTTTTCGTAATCAGAATATGAACCATCTAAATATTTTTCTATATCTTCAGAATTATTCCATTCATCACTATAATACAAATCAAAAAATAACTCATTATTTTGGTATTCTTCGAATTTAGATAAAATCATCTTAGATATCTTTTGTTTTTGTATTTTATCCCCGTAGATATTTAATTTATTTTTTTCTGCAATATAGCCAAGTAAATCAAATCCTTCTATTTTTGGTGTAAATAATATTTTTATATCGAATTTACTATTCAGCCACATTATTATATCATCATCATCTTTTGGTTTAAGAGCTGTTTTTTCTTCAGAAAAACTATCAATAATATTAGCATTTTTTAATTCTTCTAAAAATATTTTAATTTTATTAAATTCATCATCATCAAATACAAAACTTTTTTTAAGTGTATAAGTAGTGTCTCTATTTAAAGAATAAAAATCGTGATATAAGTCAAAAATTAAATCAAAACAGTCGTATTCTAATGGCGTTGTATCATTGTAAAAGGTTATTTTTGAGTAAGGTTTCAAATTTTTAAATAATTCTTCCATTTTAATCTTAATTTAAATATAAATATTACTTTTATCTTATTCTAAAATATCACATTTTTCAACACATATATTGAAGTGTTGCTCAATAATATAATAAAAAACAAAGAAAGACATTTTGTTATAGCATCGCCTTGTTTTTTTGTTATATTAAGGTTATATTAGATAATGCGAAGCTACAATTTAATATCCGAGAGAATACTGCAATTATTACAGATAATTGTTTTTTGTTTATTTTGTATTTTTTAATACATATATTCGCCATTTATGAAGATAATCGGGCATCTGACGGTTAAATCATAAGTGGCGTCTCTCGGATACCACTATGTAGCTTCGCAAGCTAACTAGTCAGGTGTCCGATTTTTTTATGCAAAACAATCAAAAAGAACAAGAATTATTAAATGAGATAGAAAAGTTAAAAAAACAAATAAAAACTGTTAAAAAAAATAAGAGGTATGGTTTAATATGGGAAGATAAAAAAGAGATTTTTGAAAAACAATCTGAAATATCCCTTCCTGTTTTAAGTGAGAAGAAAAAAGATAATTATAATGATGTAATATCTGATATAAATGATAGTATGAACATACTTATAGAAGGAGATAATTATCATTCTTTGTCTGTGTTAAGCTATACACATAAAGAAAAAATAGATGTTATATATATTGACCCACCATACAATACTGGGAATAAAGATTTCATTTATAATGATGTATTTGTTGATAAAGAAGATAGATTTAGACATTCTAAGTGGTTATCTTTTATGAATAAAAGATTGAAATTAGCTAAGGAACTTCTAAATAATAATGGGGTTATATTTATTTCAATTGGAGATGATGAATTGTATCAATTAAAGATATTATGCGATGAAATATTTGGAGAACAAAATTTTTTAGCAAATGTAGTTAGAAAACAAAAAGAAACAAGTAATAAGGGTAGATTTTTTTCTCCCTCAACAGATTACATTCTTTGTTATGCAAAAAATATAGATTTATTAGAAGAATTTAACGATGCTGAAGCTCAAGAAAGTTCTGAATATATAAAATTATTTAAATATTCAGATGATAGAGGAAAATATAATTTAGTATCTTTATATATGCCAAGTCTAGATAAACGTCCAAATCAGAGATATTTTATAGAGTGCCCAGACGGAACAAAGGTTACAACTCCTTTTGAAAATAAAATGTTTAGATGGATACCATCTACATTTAAATCAAAATTAGAAGAAAATAGAGTTGTTTTTCTAAAAACAAAAACATCTCCTTTAATAGATGAGAGTGGTAAAAGGTCTATATGGAATGTTTACACAAAAATTTATTTACACGAAAGACAAGAAGCTGGTATGAAGCCACTTACTTTTATTGATATGCCAAACTCTATGGGCTCAAAAGAACTTATTAAACTAGATATTGATTTTCCTTTTTCTAAACCAAAAGAACTTATTAAACATTTAATTTCAATTACAAATAAAAATAATAACATAACTGTTTTAGATTTTTTTGCTGGTTCAGGAACAACGGGACAAGCTGTTTTGGAATTAAATAATGAAGATAATGGGAATAGAAAATTTATACTATGTACAAATAATGGCGATGAAAAATCTGAACATAAAATATGCGAAGATATATGTTATTTAAGAATAAAAAAAGTAATAGAGGGCTATAAAAACAAAAAGGGCAAAACAATAAAAGCCCTCAAAGGAAATCTAAAATATTTAAAAACAGATTTTATAAATTTAGATAAAATAACAGATGACTTAAGAAAAAAAATGGTTAATAGGTCAACAGAAATTCTTTGTTTAAAAGAGGATTGTTTTAGTGTTGTAAAAAATGGAAAAATGATAAAAATTTATCAAAATAAAGATATCTATCTAGCTATTTTATTTGATTTATTTATGTTTGATGAATTTAAAAAAGACTTATTAAAATTAGAACATAAGAAGATTAAAATGTATATATTTTCTCCATCAAAAATAAATTTTAAACAAGAATTGGAACATTTAAATTTGAATTTGGAATTGGAAGATATACCAGACCCAATACTAGAAACATATAAGAAGATATTTAATTTTTAAAATATGGAATTAAAAAATTATCAAATAAAAGCTATAAACGAACTTTTTGAAGAGACTGTGAAATTTTTAAATAAAAATGATAACAGAAAAATAGTATTTAAAGCTCCTACCGGCTCTGGAAAAACAGTTATGATAGCAAAATATCTAGAAAGATTTACTAAAGAAATACAAGGTAATTTTAGCTTTGTTTGGTTATCTATACACGAATTACATAATCAAAGTAAAAATAGACTTCAATCTATAATAAATAATGGTGTTTTTAAGTTTTCAAATTTAGAAGATGTCCAAGATAATATATTAAAACAAAATGAGAT
Organism: bacterium; assembly: GCA_021780535.1. Classification (GTDB taxonomy): domain Bacteria; phylum Patescibacteriota; class Patescibacteriia; order JAGPKW01; family JAGPKW01; genus JAJXYN01. The sequence goes on along the minus strand of JAJXYN010000009.1, from coordinate 263,521 downwards.
ACTTTTTATAAATTGGGAAAAAATAAGAAATAAAGCAAAACAGGATAATCCTGAAAAAGGTATACAATCTGGTGATTATACTAATATTTTTATGGCGGATAATGAATATAACAGAAATTTAAAAAATTTTATAACAAACGCAAAAGATGAAGGTAGAACAATTATTCTTATTATAGACGAAAGTCATTTACATATGACGATAGATAGTAAAAAAATAATAGATGAAATTATTCAACCAAAACTACAAATAGATATTTCCGCAACACCAGAAGAAAACCCGAATGTTGACGTAGAATTACAGGATGTTATTGATGAACAAATGATAAAAAAAGAAGTTATTATAAATCCAGAGTTAAAAAATGATAGAAATTTAATTATAGATGAAGCAATAATAGAGGAAGCTATTAAAAAACAAAAATATTTAAAAGATTTATATTTAAAAAATAATTCTAATATAAATCCTCTTATTTTAATTCAATTACCAAATGAAAAGAGTACTTTAAGTGATTTAGACAAACAAAAAATTGATGAAATTAAAGATATTTTAAAAAATAAATTTAATATAACAGAAGAAAATAAAAGATTATCTTTGTGGCTTTCAGAAGATAAAGTGAATTTAGAAGAAATAGATAGAAATAGCAGTATTATAGATGCTTTAATCTTTAAACAAGCAATAGCGACTGGTTGGGATTGTCCAAGGGCTCAAATTTTAATTAAATTCAGAGAAACAGGAAGTCAAATTTTTGAAATACAAACAGTTGGTAGAATAATGAGAATGCCAGAACTAAAGCATTACCAAAATGAAGATTTAAATAAAGCTTATTTATATACAAATATAGAAAATATTTCTATTGCTGAAGGTGTTGCCCAAGAATACATAAAAAGAAAAGAAGCAAAAAGAAAAAATTTATACTCAAACATAAATCTAAAATCATACTATTTACCTAGAATTGATTACAATGATTTAAAGTTAGAATTTAGACCATTTTTACATAAAGAGTTTTTTAATAAAATAAATGGATTTTATGATATAGAAAAAAGTAAAGAAAACATAAACATAGCAAATAAATTTATTGATTTTAATAAAGAACTAAATACAAAAATTATAACAAATTTAGGATTTTCAAATATAGATGAAATAGATAACAAAATCTTTTTGAGTGGTGATAAAAAAGAAGAATTTAAACAATCATATTCATATGTAAAAGTATTATTTTACTCATTTTTAAGCTCTTTATGTGCTCCATTTCAACAATCTAGGTCTACTGGGATATTAGAGCAATCAATATATGAACTTTTTGAAAAATATCTTGGATTTGAAGAACAAAATAAAAGTAGATTAGATATACAAAGTATCGTATTAACAAATCAGAGTTTTTTTATAGATTTAATAAATAAATCAAAAGATGAATATATAAAATCAAGAGAAATAAAAATAAAAGAACCTATTGAAACAATATTTAACGTACCGGAATATTTATCATACCCAGATACGTTTAATGAAAACAATTTTGATAAATGTATATTAAGTCCTTGTTTTTTAGATAATAAATGGAAAACTGAAAATGACTTTATAAATAATTATTTGGAACAAAGTAGTGAGATTGAGTGGTGGTTTAAAAATGGACAAGGAAATAAAATATTTTTTGGAATAACTTATAAAATGAATAATGAGCTAAAAGGTTTTTATCCAGATTTTATAGTAAAATATAAAGATGAAAGAATTGGTATTTTTGATACAAAAGAAGGAATAACAGCAGAACAATTAGAAACAAAGTTAAAAGCAGAAGCCCTACAGGAATATATAAAAGAAGCTGGAAATAATAAATTATTTGGTGGTATAGTTATACCAAAAGAAAACGGTAGATTATTTAAATTAAACACAAATGATGTATATGAAGTTAGTAACGGCAATCTTATAAGTTTAAACTAAATGTTAATAACAAAATCCGACTATCTACGTTTTATACAATGTCCTAAATTTGCTTGGCTATTTATCAATAGACCAGATTTAGTATTACCTCCAGATAAAAATGAACAACTTAAAATAGAAGAAGGATATCAAGTTGAAACTCTCGCATATAAGTTATTTGATAGTAAAGATAAGATAATTACAGAGGATAAACTTCAAGGTAGCTTAGAAACAGAAAAATATATTAAAGAAGGTGCTAAAATCATTCATCAAGCCACTTTTATTGTTGATGAGTTATATTGTCGTTCTGATATATTAAAATTTAATAACGAAACAAATAAGTTTGATATATATGAAATTAAAGCTACTACAGAAGTAGATAAACAACATATTAAAGATTTAGCTTTTCAAAAGATTGTATTAGAAAAACAAGGATTAAGTATTGGTGAAACTTATGTAGTTCACGTTAATAATCAATATATTAGAAATGGTGAAATAGATATAAATCAATATTTTAGTATTGAAAACAAGACTATAGAAGTTATAGAAAAACTAGAAGAAGTTAAAAATGAAATAAGTAAATTAAAAGAAGTTCTTACATTTAAAGAAGAACTTAATGTTGAAATACTTTCTCAATGTAAAAATCCAGAAACTTGTAATTTTATAGATTACTGCCAAAAAGATATTCCTGATGATAGTATTTATAACTTTCAATTCAGAGAGAATAAGTTAATGAATTTAATTGATGAAGGAATAATACACGCTAAAGATATACCTGATAGTTATCTTACAAATGATTTAAAGAAATACTATGTAGAGAGTTTAAATACAGGAAAACCTCATATAGAGAAAGATAAAATAAAGGAAGAATTATCTAAATTAAAATATCCTTTATATTTTCTTGATTACGAAACTTTAAACCCAGCTATTCCTATGTTTAATGGATATAAGCCATACCAAAGAGTTGTATTTCAATATTCATTACACATACAACAAACCCCATATTCAGAATTAGAACATTTTGAATTTCTAGGAAAAGAAAATACTGACCCTTCTATAGATTTAGTTAAAACATTAAAAGAAATAATAAAAGATGATAATGGGAGCGTAATTGTATGGAATAAATCTTTTGAAATGGGTTGTAATAGAGAAATGGCTGAAAGATATCCTAATTACAATAATTTCTTGTTAAATGTAAATGAAAGAGTATTTGATTTAATGGACATATTCCACGATGCTTATTATGTAGACGGAAGATTTCACGGAAGTTGGTCTATTAAAAAAGTTCTCCCAATACTTGTTCCAGAATTATCATACAAAGAGCTTAATATTAAAGAAGGAATGACGGCTTCAAATAGTTGGAGAGAGATGATATTAGAAGAAAGATTTACTCAGGAAGATAGAGATAAAATACATAAGGATTTAACTACTTATTGTCATCTTGATACGCTTGCTATGGTTAAGATATTGAATTATTTAAATAATATATAATTATAATAATAAAAGAATATGCCACCAAGAAGATTTGACCAAATAGAAAAAAATGAAAAAGTATTTCTAAAGAAGCAGGATATAATAATAAAAAAAGCAGAAAAAACAGTAAAAAGAATAGAGGCTTTAGCTAATGACTTAGAACAATTAGCAGATTATTCTAAAAATGCTAAACTAAATTACTTTCTTTTTTATAGAGAAGAGATACTAGCTTATAGAAAGAAGATAATGGAAAAAAGTTTAGAAGCTATCCAAGAACAACAATATAAAAAACAAAAAGATATATTTAGTCCAATAAAATAATTTAATAAAAATGGGTATTTTTGAAAAATATTTAATTTGTCCAAAATGTGATACAAAAATTACTTTGCAAGACACTGAAAATGGTTGTCTAAATTGTGGTTTTAGTTTTAGTAGTATAATAAAACTATTAGGGAAAGATGATGATTTTTTAGTGTTATATTCTGATTGTATCTATGCAGATAAATTAGCTCTAAAATGTATAGTAAATTACAATTCAGAAAAGTTACTAAAACATTTTATAGAGTGTAGTTGGGGTGCTCACTACAATACAGTATTTGATAAACTCATAGTGCCTTATTTCTCAGATTTAGATGTTTTAAAAAACTTTTTAAGTTCAGATATAATAAGAGAGGATAATAATATTGTTTGGTCTAAGAATAAAGAACACAAAGCTTATGATTTGCTATTAAAATATTTAAGAAAAATAAAAGATAAAAATATACATAAATTTATTGTTAATGAGTTTAAATAAAAAATACCTTATTTTAGATAATAATTTATTAAAATCACATTCCAGTCACATAAAAAATATGCTAAAATTAGCATATTTTTTTTATATTGTTTTATATTGTTATATATAAAATCACATCAAGAAGCCCAAAATGGTATATATTCCTTATTTTTATATTCTTTTATTAAGCCCTGTTCTATAGTATCTCTTATTATTCTAGAAACGGTAGAATAGTTTTCACTTTTTATTCCAAGTCTCTCTCTTAATGTGGCATTTGTCATTATTTCGTTACCAACATACTTTAAACAACAGTGTTGATAGCAAGCTCTTATTTTATCATTCTTGTCCATATAAGATAATCTTTTATCAGAATAGAGTATCACTTTTGTAAAATTTTCATATTTTTCTATTTTTAATGGTGGTAATTGATATACCTCTATACTGGCTATTACTTTATCTATTCCACTACCTCTTTCTTCACAAATATTTATCATTCTCATTATATTGGCAACGCCTTCATTTCTAGATTGTGGATGGTGGTCTATAAATCTATTTATATCTATTAAGGGACTTCCTGGGTTTGTTATCTCTATTCTATCATCAAATATTTCAATCATAGGTGCTGTTCCTGTTACTGTGAAATCCTGATGCACTAATGAGTTTGCTAGTAATTCTCTTATGGCTATTTCTGGATACATCTTTTTTTCTGTTCTTAAAAATTTTGAAATCTCTTCATTAGACGGTAATATAGTGTTTATATTGTTAACTATATCAGTAAAACCAACAGCATAACCTTTTTGTATCTCTATTTCTCTTATTGTTTCAATTTTATTTTTTCCTTTATATAATATAATTCTTATTTTTTTTCTTTTTACTTTTTCAAAATCATTTAAATTATTAGCTAAAAGGATAGCTCCTAAATTTTTTATCTTAAAACTATTTCCATCTCTAACAACAAAACCATCATCAATCAATTTTCTTGTTATGCCTTCTCTTGTTTTAGGTGTGGGGAAGCTTAATAAACTAAAATATTTTGAATAATCAAGTAATCCAAGAACTTCATCCTCCGTTAGATTATCAGTTGATATCTCTTTTTCAAATGATATTTTTGTTTGTTTTCTAATTTTTTCTATTTTATCAATATTTAATGGGACTAAACTTTCTCCATTTCTGCCATAAAAATGCCCCTTCCAAGACATTGGTATTCCTATTGGTGTTGGAGATATTTCAAATATCAAAACCCTCTTTTTATCTTTTGTTATTACTATTATATTTTCAAATGTAATTGAATTAGCAGTATGTTCAGAAATAAACATTTTTAATTTATTTATTTCCTTTTCACTATCTTTCCAAGTTGTCCCAACTATTTTTTTATTATCATCAATACCAAATACAAGATACGCATTGTTTGCGTTATTTAAATTAGCTTCATTGCTTAATGCAGAAAAATATTTTCCTAAATCATCTAAATCAAAATTATTTTTAGCTTCCTTGAATTCTATTATTTCATTCTCAATTTTATCTTGAAGTATTTTGTCTAATAATTCTTCATTGTCCATATTTTATAATTATTTATCTAATAACTATAATTTTACTTTAATATAAAATAATATCAATATAGTGAGAACTACTGGTGTATATTAGCTAAATTAGTTCTAACGTCCTCTACAAACGAGCTCCAAATTTTGACGAGTAAAGCAAGTCTAAAAATTTGTGTGCCAGAATGGTGCCAGCTTTAAAATATGCACTAACACTGCATATTTTTTTGTACCCATAAGAAATTGAATTAAATATACAAAAACAATATCATAATATTGAAAAATTTGAAAAATAAATTATAAAAAATAATATAAACCTATATTATTATTCTAAATAAATATAAATAAAATAAGGCTAACACTTTCATGTTAGCCAGAGTTGTTGAAACGTATTTACAACATAGATACTCTATTTCTACCATTTTCTTTTGATTGATAAAGATTTTCATCAGCTTTTTTAATAATATCTTGAATATTCTTATTTCTTTCCATTTCTGCAATACCAACACTAATTGTGATGTGTAATTTTTTTGAAGTCCACTCTTCTTTTGAAATTTTCATTCTAATATCATCCATTCTTTGATATGCAATATTAGGATTTGTATCTTTAAATAATATCAAAAATTCATCTCCACCCCACCTAGCAACACAATCACCATCTCTAAGGTGTTTCTTAAAAAAGGCCACAATTATTATTAATAATTCATCACCAATAAGATGCCCATGTTTATCATTAACTAGTTTAAATTTATCCAAATCAACAAAAGCTAAAGTGTATTTATGATGATTATCGTTTTGGCCAGCAATCATAAGTGTTACTATATATGATCTAGTTAATGCACTGGTTAATGGATCGTACTGTGCGAGTTTTTTTACTTCTGCTATTTCAGCTTCTTTAGATTCAATATATTTAAGAGATTCTCTAAATAATGGACCAAGAAAGCCAATAACAACAATAAAACCAATAAACACTTCTGATAGCCAATAATGTAAAAGGCTTTCCGTTGTTGGAAATTTATTTGTTACCCATTCTGGATGATATAATTCTGTAAAAATCATGAAATATATAGCTACAATATGTAATAATGTTGATGTAATGATTTTTAATTTATTTGTTGAAAAAAATAGCCATGATATTATTAAATTCATAAACATAAATAACATTGTTATGCTTTTTATGCCACCAGACGGAAACCAAAGGTACACGAGTAAACAAAATATAGCCATATTAAATGAAAATATAAAATATATTTTTTTACTTTTAGCAATATAAATTATTAAAACAAATAAAAAAATAAACAATAATCTAATAAAATATGGCAACACATCTTTAGGAGATTGTAGTAAAAAAGTTACTACCTCTATAGATAGTGCAATAATTGTGATTATTACAGCATGAATGTATAATTTATTTCTTAATCTTTCTTCGTATAATATATTCATAAAAAAATTTGTAGCCTTAAATATTTTTTTATTTTTCATTATTATAGCGAATATATTTATCATTCTAATCCTCCTTTGTAAATTGTCTTTATAAGATTAATGTAGTTTGTAGTTTTTGTAAATAATTATTTTTTATTAAAATGTATTATATGAATTGACTTTTTATATTGGCAAGGATAATATAACGTTAACAAGTTTCTGTTTATAGGAGGGAAACCATGAAGCACACTAAATCAATTAGTAGATTATTTATAACAGTTTCTGTTTCTTTTATTATATTTATTTTTTCTATTTTTGGTTTTTTTCAATTTCAGGAAAGAAGGACAGAATTGGTTAACAGACTAAATTCATCTCTTAGTGCTACAAAAACTCGTTTAGCATTAACAGTATCAGAAAGTGTATGGGATTTTAACGCAGAAACAGCAAAAGCAATAATACAATCAGAGATGGGGGAACAACTTGTAGTTGGAATATATGTATTGTTGAATGATGATAAAAAAACCTTTTTTGCAGGTCTTATAAAAGATAAGTCTGGAAAGATAATAGAACTTGAGCCAGGTTCTATGCCAAAAAAGGTTAATGAATTAGAGATAGAGAAATCTATTATTCACGAAGATAAAACAATAGGGACTCTATTTGTTAGATATACAACAGAATATATAAATGAATCTCTTAAAAAAGAAATTAATGCAATAATAATTCAGATTTTGGTTATGTGTATAGTTATGTCTTTTCTTGTATATTTTCTTATAACAATTATTGTGATAAAACCAATATCAGCTATTAATGGGAATATGCATGAAATTTCTAAAGGAGAAGGAGATTTAACAAAAGATCTCCCAATAAGAGGGAGTAATGAAATTTCTGATCTTTCAAATTCTTTTAATATTTTTCAAGGTAAACTTTCTTTAATAATTAATAAAACTCGTACATCATTTACTAAGCTTTTAAATATTAGTGATAGTCTTAGTGCCAGTTCTATTGAAACAGCTTCTTCTATTAATGAGATAACTGCCAATATTTCATCAATTAAAAAAGAAATTGATAAACAATCAGATGCTTCAGATGTCACTGCAGAAACTATTAAAGCGGTGAATGTAAATGTTACTACACTTTTTAAACGCATTGAAGAACAGTTTAAACACATTCAAGGATCTTCTTCTGCGATAGAAGAGATGGTAGCAAATATTAAGGCGGTTTCAGGTATAGTAGGAAATCTTAGTAGAGAATATCAAGGATTATTATCTGCATCAGAAAACGGCAAAAAACAACTTGATAGAGTAAAAGAAACCGTTACAAAAATAACACAAAATTCAGAAAGGCTAGAAGAAACAAATGTTATAATTGCAAATATTGCAAGTCAAACAAATCTTCTTGCTATGAATGCAGCCATTGAAGCTGCGCACGCTGGTGATTCAGGTAAGGGATTTTCTGTGGTTGCAGATGAAATAAGAAAACTCGCCGAGAAATCATCAAAACAATCAAGAGAAACTAAATCAATGTTAAGAGAAATCGCAAGTTCAATAAAAGATACTGCAACAGCAAGTAGTGATGCAGAAAAAGCTTTTGAAATAGTTACAGATCGTTTAAAAGCAACAACAGTGTTGGAAAAGCAAATTTATACAGCAATGGAGGAACAAACTACTGGTTCCACTCAAATTTTGGAAAATTTGAGTGGGATAAATGAAAGTTCTGTTTCAGTAAGAGAAAGTGCTAACAGCATTATGAAACTTAATGAAAAAATAACAATGGAGATAAAGGCATTGAATGAAATATCTGCAGAAGTTCGTGGATCAATGGAGGAAATTACAATTGGAACTCAAGAAGTAAATATTGCAATATCAAGTATTTCTGATATGAGTATAAAAAATAGAGAAATTTCTCAAGAAGCAAATATAGCCCTCAGTGTTTTTAAAACAAGGGAAGTGTCTTAACAAAAAATTGGTGGTTCAACCAAAACTTGAACCACTTTTTATTTTAATTATTCAATTGACATTATTTTTTAATTACACTACCATACATCATATCTGTTTTTTGCAGATATATTTTTCTTTTACAAGGATGGTTTATTGTGAAGTTGCAAACGAGGATGGTTCTTGCTCTGCTTTTTTTTGGAGTAGTCACAGTTTTTGGCTACTCGCAGACTCTCAGCATTTATTGCGAAGAAAATGCTCCATTTCAATTCACTGATGCAAATAAAAACCTCAAGGGTCTTTCCGTGGAACTGGTCCAAGCGATTCAAAAACGTGTTGGGAATACAGATCCAATAGAAGTTGCTCCATGGGCTAGAGGCTATGGTTTGATACAAAGTGATTCTCCTAATGTGGTTCTTTTTAGCATGGCCCGCAATAAGGCCAGAAATCCATTGTTTCAATGGGTTGGACCGCTAACGGAGAATAATTATGCTCTTTATTCAAGAGCAGATTCTAAATTGTCTATCAAATCATTGGAAGATGCTAAGAATGTAGCAAAAATTGGCGTTGTTCTAAATGACGTCAGGGATCAGTTTCTTACCAGTGCAGGTTTTTCAAATCTCGATAGGTCAGCAGACTATGTAACAAGTTTGAAAAAAATGCTCAACAACAGGACTGACCTAGTAGTTTTGTCAGTAGTTGGATCATCAAACCAACTTGCTGATGTTGAGGCTAAACCAAGTGATGTTAAGCAACAGTTTGTTTTTTTGAGGGCTCAACTTTGGATAGCTTTTTCTAAAACAACAGATAAAGCTATTGTGCAAAAATGGATTGATGCATTTGAAGCTCTCAAAAAAGATGGAACCTGTGACGCGATTTACAAGAAATATGGTGAATTTCTGCGTCCGGGGGTAGCTGTAACCACATTCTGATAATAAGAAAATAATAGGGGCCACTATATATGTGGTTCCTATTTTTAATTTAATTAATAAAAAATCCGCCATATTTTTAGCGGATTATCATCTGTCTAGAAAATCAAGAATTTCTAGATGCTTCGCATATTTCAATTACTTCTTTTAATTCGTTCTGGATATTTTTTGGAAAAGTACTAATAGTAATAATTTTTGATTTATCAATAATAGACATTAATTCGTTAGCAATAGCATTATTGCCAAGTTTTTGAGCTTCTTCAGCTTGTCTAAGTATATCCCATTGATAACCAATAGCCTTTTTTCTTAATTTTAACAAAAGATCAGTATCGCCATTATTTTTTGCCTCTAAAGCCTCATTTAGTGTTTTAAATATAATTTTTGCCGTGGCTCTTTTCTTCATAAAATCCCCCTATTTATTAGACTGACTAAAGTTGTTATATAAATAAATACAACATTTTATAATTTATGTCAAAATAACATCATAATTATAAAACACTTATTAAGTATTCTACTTAATAGAAATAAATATTATTATTTAAAAAGTTTTCATATCTTCAGTAGAAATAATAGAATATTTAAACAACCTATCATCTATTTGATATATTTTCTCCAAATTTTTATTTTGTTTATTCGGGTTATATTTATGTATTCTAGCAATAACTCTTGTCATATTATGTTTTTTATAAATAAATATAATTATACCATCTTTGTGATCACCATGCCTTTCAAGAGATGCTCCATTTTCTTTTATTCTAACGGCCAGTATCTTGATAAGGTCAATAAATTGGTTTGGCGTAATATCTATATACAATTAATAACCCCCTTTATTAAAAGTAGTTTATGTTAATTTAATCTTGTTTTGTGAAAAAAATCAAGGTTAATTATTGTTTATAAATAAAAAACCTAGCTAAACGAGTGAATTTGGTCTAGCTAGGGTAATTTTAATATTCTACCGTGTAAGAATCTGAAAGCCTTCTATTGAAATATTAAATTCATCAAATAATTTATCATTTATTTCGTATCCCTTTGTCCATTCTATTTTTAGATCAGTAGGATTTTTCACGTATTCTCGAGCAGCAATTCTATTTATACCATTTTTTGCATAACAGAATATAATGGCTGTATCATTTTTAAAATCATCGTCCATTGTTAGGATTTTTCCATTCTCACGAAATTTTTTATCCAATTCATCGATAAAACTACGAAACTGAGCCTCTGTAACGTCTATAAGCATGTTATAACCTCCAAAATAACTTGTTGTATTATAATTTATATTACTATTTTATAAAAAAAGCAATAGTAATAGATACAATATTTTTTTATGGTTATTATAAAATAAAAATCCGCTAACACTTTTTGCTTATTAATGATTGTGTTGGCGGAAAATAGCTCTATTCATATCAATTATAGAGCTATAATAATATTAATCTATAGGAATTTCAAGTTCTTTAAAAAATATATTATCTATTTGATATATTCTTTTCCATATTTCTTTTGGATCACTAAAATTTTCTACATGTATTCTAGCAATAACTTTATCTTTCCCATTTTTTTTATATATAAATATAGCGGTACCATTTTTTGGGTCATCATTTCTAATAAAGGAGATACCGGCTTGTTCTAATTTTGTAATGATGCTATAAAATTTGGTTTCCGTAACTTCTATATACATATTTAGACCTCCATTTAAAAGTATTTGTATAAACTTAATACTATTTTATAAAAAAAGCAATAGTTTAGTTATCATAGTTATTGATAAAATTTAGCATCAAATCCATTTGACTTTTTTATCTTCATATCTTTATTTAATATACAGTATTCAAATTTAAAATCATTTTGAAAATTTTCTGGTGAGCACATAAATAAACATGTAGCTATTGTATCTGCTATCAAGGTATTCTCTGCTATTACCCAGGTAGCAACTATTTCGTCATTTTGTTTTTTTAAGTCAGGATCTATTATATGATGATATTTATCCCATTTTCTTCTACTTCCAGAAGATGCACAAATAGATTGATTTTTAATGTTTATAGTTCCTATTATTTGAGAAAAATTATTAGGATTTTCAAGTCCAGAAATTATTGATTCAGTATCATTTGTTTTATAAAAAATATCTCCAGCACCATTAACTATAAATTTTTTTATATTATATTTTTCTAGTTTACTTTTTATAACATCAACGCAATATCCTTTTCCAACTCCACCAAAATCTAAATTAACTGGTTTTATTATTTCTATTTTATTTTTATCTAAAATTTTTATTGATTCATATAAATCAGATATATTATTAATTTTATCCTTTGGTATTAAGGTATAATTTTTATCATAACCAAGATCATCTAACATAGATCCTATAAGTGGAGTAAATTTGTGGTTAGATAATTTATACAATTTAAAATACCAAGTCATTATTTCTGAAAAATCATCTCTTACAGAAAATACTCCAATTTTATTGTTTAAAAAAGAAACAACAGAAGAATCTTTGAATCTAGAGTATTTATTATCAAAATCATTTATCCAAGCAAGTATGTCAGATTTTATTTGTTCAAAAAAAACATCATCAATATTATCGTAAATAGATATTTCAAAATGAGATCCAATAGAATCAAATTCAAATTTTTTCATTAGTTAGTTTTTAGCTTGTAATTTTATAGCATTTAAAGCTTCGTTAAAGCCGTTAGGAGTTAAAGATGCACCATTTACAACAGTTAAATTTACGTCATCTATATTTTTTCCTACAACCAAAGAAGTGAATCCTTGTTGAAACATATTGATATAAAATTGACTATCATGGCTAACGTTAATAGGTGTGATACTAGCAGATGTTATTTTGTTATTAGATATATCTAATAACAGTTTAATAGTTTCTTGTTTATCAGAAACTAAATAAGAGCCATCTGCAGAATAACTACCATCTTTATATGAAGTAGAATTGTTTTGATTATTTGTACTAGTAACAGTTGGGGTAGTAATATTATTTTGGCCACTGTCAGTATTAGTAGTAGTTGATAACGAATTATTTTGTTGTGATGGTTGATAGCTCTTACTATTTGAGATTTGCCATCCAATAAAACTTACAGCAGCAACTCCAACAACGCTAGCTACAACAATATTTTTTGTTTCCATAAAATTATTAATACTTAATTAAGTCTATATTTTTAATACGATTATTTATTTTATAAATTTACTCAAAATTATTTTTTAAAACTAAAATCTTCAAAGTAAATATTTTTTTTATCAAACCCATTATTTATAAGTTGATTTTTAATATCATTCATCATAACGCTTGACGCACAAATAAAAATATCAGAATTTTCAAAATTTGGGACGCTTTTAATATCTTTAATAGAAATACGATCTCTTATTGAGGAATATATTTCAATTATATTTAAATTTGGATGAATATCTTGTGTTTGTTTTATGTCATTAATAAGTTCTGATTCGCTTTTATCTTTAGCACAAAAAAATAATGTAATATTATTTTTTGTTCTTTCAGCTTTTAATATACTTAAAAATGGTGTAATTCCTATTCCGCCAGCTATAAATATTTTATCTTTTTTATTATCAGTATAAAAATCACCATAAGGGCCATCTATGCTAACTATAGAATTCATTTTTAATTTATTTCTTAAATCTAAAGTATAATCTCCAAGATTTTTAACAGTAATTTTTAAATTTTTTTCATTAACTCCTGATGATATAGAAAAAGGATGTTCTTCATCTAATTTTTCTTGATTAATTTTTATAAAGACAAATTGGCCTGGTTTGAAATATATTTTTTTATCAATGGGAGATAATTCTATTTCCATAGAATTATTGTTTATAAATTTTATATTAACAACCAAGTATTTATAAATTTTTGCTAAATTTATATTAAAAATAATTTTATATATAGCAAGTGAAGCAGTAATTGTGCCTAAAAAAAGCAAGTAATATCGTAATCCCATATTTCTTGATACAGTGCTATTTACAACTAATACATGAAAAAATCCAATAAAAAAAGAAAATGATAAAATTTTATGGATTATTTTCCATGTGTCATATTTTATTTTTAAAAATATTGTCGTTAATATGATAAAAAACATTGCAATTAGTGAAATTTTTCCTAAAGACAAACTTAAATCAGTAAAAGAAAAAATATAATCAACAGCAAATTTAATTGAAAAAGATAAATAATTTATAATAATAAAAAGTGGGTGAAGAGATAATAAAACAAAAGATGATATTCCTAAAAATCTGTGCAGTTTATAAATATCAGGAATAGAATTAAAAAACTTTTCAAGTATTTTTGATCTCATTCCTATTATTATATTTACAGCAAATAAAACAAAACCGACTAATCCAGATAATTGAGTAAGAGATATAAAGGTAGAGCTTATTGTATTAAACTTTGTTTGCAGATCGTAAGTTGTTGCCCAAAAAATTATTGGGATTAAGGATAGGATGAATATTAATATCTTCCCAGCATTTTTCTTTAAAAAATTCATGGTATAATAGGTTATATTTATATGTAAGATAATACGATATTTTAAACTATGGACTTTATTAATAGTATCAAATCATTGATTTCAAAACAAGAAAATAACTTTTTCTTACTGTTTCTTTCATATGAAACAAGAAACATAGGTTCTAATATGCTTGGCATGTTTAGTACTTTTTTTGTTTATTTACAATTTGGAAAGTCATTAAAAATGACATTAGCTTATTTTTTGATATCATCTATTGCAATGGTATTGATACTTCCATTGGGAGGTAAAATGGTATCTCTATTGGGGTTGAAAAGATCTATAATAATAGGAAGTATATTTTTATCATTAAGTAATATATCATTTATATTTTGGGAACAAAATTTATATTTATGGATGTTTGTAAATATAGTATTTTTAACACTATCAAGAATACTTTTTAGAATACCATTTAGAATAGATTTAGCATTAAACACTACAAATGAAAACAGAGGATTTGAAATAGGTATTATAAGATCAATTCTTAGTTTGTTAAATATATTTTTACCATTTGTTGGAGGTTTAATAATAAATTTTTTTGGGTTTACCGGATTGTTTATTGTTACAACATTTTTTTATTTATTATCATTATTTCCACTTATAAAAATATTAAATGTAAAATTATATTATTCTTATTCATATATAGGAACATTTATACAATGTTTTTCAAAAGAACGTGTTAAGGATTTTTTCATTCACTTTTTAGAAGGATGTGAAACAGTTTTTTCATTAATAATATGGCCCATAATTATAGTCTTGATATTTAATAAAAATTTTACAATACTAGGTGGTTTTACTTCATTAACACTGATAGCAACATTTTTTATAAATTTAATAATAGGTAAATTGTCAGATCAAGATAAAGACCATAATTTATTAAAAACAGGTTCATTTCTCTATGGATTTGGATGGCTTTTAAAATTGTTTGCCATTAGTAATGTAAATGTTTTTTAGCAATTGTTTATCAAAATATATCAGAATCAATAATGAAGACCCCATATGAATCTTATTGGTACAAAAAAGAAGCAGATAAAGGTGATGATATAAGTGGTTATATAGTAACAAGAGAAATCGCGATATATTCCGGGAAAGTTTTTATGGTTTCAGTTTTAATAATATTGCTTAATTATACAAATATTAATTCAAAAGACACATTAGTTATGGGATTTGTTTGTTTTGTTATAATAGGATTATTAATAGGAAAGAATACCATTTTCTTCAAATGGGATAATTTAAAAAGCAGATAATTACTTTTTTATTTATTTTGGTGCACCCTGCAGGACTCGAACCTGCAACCCCCTGGTTCGAAGCCAGATGCTCTATCCAATTGAGCTAAGGATGCATAAGGGTTAATTGTGGATAATTATTTACTTTTTAGTAAAAAAATGGTATAGTATAAACATAATATATAGTAAATTAACAATAAAGTAAATAAACAATTTTCTGTTTGTGTTTTATAAAAGAATATAAGCTTTTAATAAATAAAACATAAGCAGAAGATTATTTTTCTAAGGGAGGGATATTTATATGAAACAGCAAAGACTTAGCGTTAGAGAATATCTTGACCCGTGTTCTGTAACTGGACTCAAGATATTTACAGGTCATGAAAAAAAGTTTATCAAAAAACATTGTCATTTTGCAACAGGTGATGACAATATTACTTTTATGGCAAGAACGGCTCTTTTTAGAAAAACATATAGATTAATATGGGTAAGAACCCTTGAAAGTAGAGAATGGAAAGACGAAAGAATGTTTCTTGGTTATATTGATTTTTTTTCAGAGTTTATCTCACAAGACAAGTCAGTTATTAATTTAATAGATGAAAAAAAATGGAATGAATCAGAAAGAGTCCATGATGACATATTTAATGCAGTTAAATTCTTCTTTATTTTAAACAAAATAGGAGATGAACAAGTAGCCGAATATACTATAAACAATTATTTTCCTCCAGGGACTTCAAGAGAGGAAAGATTAACAGTTTCAGCATGACAAACGACTCGTTCTGCACATTTTGTGCAAGAGCGGGTCTTTTATTTTTGTCTATGAAATGGTTAAATATAAATAATGAACAATCAAGTTGAAGAAATAAAATCAAAGCTAGATATAATAGACATAATTTCAGAATATGTAACTCTAAAGCAAGCTGGTGGAGGAACGTATAAAGGATTATGCCCATTTCATAACGAAAAATCACCATCATTCATGGCATCACAAAACAAACAAATATTTCATTGTTTTGGGTGTGGAGAAGGTGGTGATGTGTTTAAATTTCTTATGAAGCTTGAAAATATAGATTTTAAAGAAGCTTTAAAAATTTTAGCTAAAAAAGCAAATGTAGAATTAAAATTTGAAAAAGAAGATATAATCCAAAAAACAAGAAAAGAATTATTGCAAGAAATATCAAACTTAGCAGCACAATATTATAATTATATTTTAACAGAGAAAGAGCAAGGGAAAAAAGCTTTAGAATATCTCAAAAATAGAGGGTTAGAAGAAGAAACAATTGTAAAATTTAAATTAGGATATTCGTTAAATCTTTGGAATGGTTTATATGATTTTTTAAAATCAAAAAAATATAATGACGAGGATATATTTTTAACAGGCCTTATAATAAAAAACAATTCAGGAAAATATTATGATAGATTTAGAGGGAGAATAATGTATCCAATTTTTAATATATCAGGAAATATTGTAGCTTTTACAGCAAGACAAATAGATAATAATAAAGATGAGCCAAAATATATAAATTCACCACAAACAGAACTTTATGACAAAAGTAGTGTTATTTTTGGTTTAAATTTTGCAAAAGAAAGTATAAGAAGAAATGATTGTTCTATAGTTGTAGAGGGGCAAATGGACTGCATATCTTGTCATCAAGTAGGAAGTGAAAATGTAGTAGCATCTTCCGGAACAGCATTAACAGAAATTCACATAAAGACATTAAAAAGATTTAGTAATACTATTTGCTTTTGTTTTGATTCAGATTTAGCAGGGCAAAATGCAGCAGAAAGAGCAATAGATGCAGCATTAGAAAATGAAATAAATCTTAAAGTAATAAGTTTAGAAAATACTGGATATAAAGATCCAGACGAATGTATAAAAAATGACTTAGAAAAATGGACTAACGCAATAAGTGAAGCAACCCCATATTTAGAATACTACTTTAATAAATTACATGAAAAAATAAATCAAGATTCATTAATATCCTCAAAACCAAAAGAAATAAAAGATTTAATAACGCCATTTTTAGTAAAGCTCAGTAAAATAAATTCGCAAATAGAAAAGAATGTCTGGATAAAAAATTTATCAAAAATCACAGATTTAGATGAAAGAACATTAAAAGAAGAGCTTTTAATAATACAAAATAAAAACAATAAAGCAACATTTACACCATCAAAAAAAATAGAGATAAAAAAAGAAGAATCAAAAATTAAAGAAGATGATCCTATAAGAAAAACCGAAGAGTTTTTAATTTCAGCAATATTAGTTAATCAAAATTTTATAGAAATTTTAGAAAAAATAAATCTAGATATATTTGAACATGAGGACATAAAATCTATTGCGACTAATATAAAAGCGTGTTACAATAACAAAATAGATAATATTTTAGAATATCTATTCGCAAATGATTCAAAAAATAGCGATTATATCAGCTATCTTACTATGTTAGGTGAGAAGTTTTTTTCTGACCAATTTTTTAGTTTAAAAGATATAAAAAAAGATATTAAATCCAATATTCTTAAATTATATAAAAATCTTATAAATAAAGAATTAAAACAAATCAAACGTAATATAGAGATAGCAGAAAAAGAAAACAACAAAGAAGAGATAATAAAATTGCAAAATATTTTAATTGATAAATTAAATCAATTTAAAAAAATCTCAAGCAATAACAATTAAATAAAATATTTTTGTGAATTAATACTATAAATTAATTGATAAAAATATTAGAGTTTAAAAATTTAATAAATTTAATAAATTTAAACTATAATTAAATGCCGAAAATAGTAACAGATTTATCTTATAAAAACTCTATTGATCTAGAGCAGGAAGAAGATTTGTTAGAAACAAATGCTCAAGAAGATGCTATTGATGATATAATTGGCGACATGAAATTTGCCAAAATAAATATAGAAGATATAGATTCTGAAAACACGTATTGGGTAAAACAAGAAGCAAAAAATCTTATTCAAAAAGGTAAAACAAGAGGTTTTATAACAGAAGATGAGATACTTTATTCTATGTCTAACATAGAAAATTGTATAAAAGAATTTGAAAGATTCTTAGATGTTTTAGATATTTTAGGAGTAGAACTTATAGAAACAACAGAAGCAATATTTGGGACAGCAAGGATTAAAAAAGAAGAACCAAAGAGTAATGTTAAAGATACTAAAAAAACGAAAACAAAAAAGGTAAAAAATGAGTCAGATATTGAAATCCCACTACTAAAAAAATTAGAAGCAGAATTAGTTTCTTCAGATTCTATACAAATGTATTTAAGAGAAATAGGTAGTGTAGCTCTTTTAACATTTTCAGAAGAAATGGCTTTAGCTAAAAGAAAAGATAAAGGAGAAAGGCTTGCAAAACAAAAACTTATAGAAGCAAATCTTAGACTAGTTGTTTCTATCGCAAAAAAATTTACTGGTAGAAAATTATCTTTACTTGATTTAATACAAGAAGGTAACATTGGTCTTTTTAGAGCTGTAGAAAAATTTGATTATAAAAGAGGTTATAAGTTTTCTACATATGCTACATGGTGGATTAGACAGGCAATTACAAGAGCATTAGCAGATCAATCAAGAACTATAAGGATTCCAGTTCACATGGTTGAAACAATTAATAAATTTCAACAAGTACAAAGAAAATTACTTCAAGAGTTAGGGAGAGAGCCATTACCAGAAGAATTGGCAGCAGAAATGAATGAAGATATTAAAAAAATTAGACACGTTATAGATATTTCTCAAGATACAGTTTCAATAGAAACATCTATAAGTAATAAATCTGATGATAAAGAAAGTACTTTAGCTGATTTTATTGAAGATAAACAAACAAAATCTCCTTCTAGAATAGTACAATTAGAGCTTTTGAAAAATTATATAGCAGAAATAATAGATGAATTACAGCCAAGGGAAAAGAAGATATTAGAAATGAGATTTGGTCTTACAGATGGAGTTACTCACACGCTTGAAGAAGTTGGCCAAGAGTTTGGAGTAACAAGAGAGCGTATAAGACAAATTGAAGCAAAAGCATTAGAAAAAATAAGAAAGAGCCATAAAATCACAAAAGTAGAAGATTATTAGAGAATTAACGAGCTTAGTGAATAAAGAGATGTGTTTTATCGCATCTCTTTTCGTTTATTATTATTCTATATTTTGCTATAATACTAAAACGATAATAATTAAACAGAAATTATGAAAATAATATTTCATGGTGCGGCTCAGGAAGTAACAGGATCTTGTTATCAAATAATTACAAATTCTGGTAGTCAATTTTTAGTTGATTGCGGTTTGTTTCAAGGAGATCCAAATTTAGAAAAAATTAATTACAAAGATTTTGATTTTAATCCAAAAAATATACAGGCATTATTTTTAACACATTCTCATTTAGATCATTCCGGATTATTACCAAAATTATATAGACAAGGTTTTAGAGGTAAAATATTTTCTACAAGACCAACAAGAGATATATGTAAATTGCTATTTGAGGATGCAGCAAACTTGATATTGGACAAATATTTTAAAACAGGAGAAAGGCCAATATATGAATTAGAAGATGCGATGAACTGTGTTAGTTTATTTGAAACGGTTGAATATGGAGAATTGAAAGAATTTGATTCTGTAAAATTTAGATTCAACGATGCTGGCCATATTCTAGGATCAGCAGCAATAGAAATTTTTATAGAAAATAAAAAAATGGTTTTCTCTGGAGATCTTGGGAATTATCCATCTCCAATATTAAAAATGCCAGATATTATAAAAGAAGCAAATTATGTTTTTATTGAATCAACCTATGGTGGCATCACTCATGAGAGTAAAGAAATAAGATTAAAAAAATTAAAACAGGCGGTTTTTAATGTTTTCAATAAAGAAAGTACATTATTAATTCCATCGTTTGCATTAGAAAGAACACAAGAAATAATGTATGAATTAAATAATATGGTAGAGCATGGTGAGATAGTGCCATTGCCAGTTTTTATAGATAGTCCACTCGCAAATAAAATTACAGGAGTATTTAAAAATTATGAATATTTGTATGATAAAGAAACTATGTCTATAATAAAATCAGGAGATGATATATTTGATTTTCAAGGGTTGGTAATGACTAATACTGTGGATGAATCAAAGAGAATAAATTCTGTCAAAGGCCCAAAAATAGTTATAGCAGGGTCTGGTATGTGTACTGGCGGTAGAATTACAAAACATTTAAAACAATACATAGAAGATCCAAAAAACTTTTTAATATTTGTTGGCTATCAGGCAATAGGCACACTTGGAAGAAAAATATTTGATGGAGAAAAAATTGTTGAGATAGAAGATAGAGAATTTAATGTTAATTTAACAGTTGATGCTATAGGTGGATATTCTGCACATGCAGATGAACCACAAACTATTTCTTGGCTTTCTAATTTTGATAAGAATATGCTAGAAGAAGTAATTGTTATTCATGGAGAAAAAGAAAAAGGAGATGCCTTAGCAAAAGCAATAAAAAATAATTTTGGGTTTAAAACATTTCAACCAAAAATAGGAGATGAATTAAATATAAATTAATAAAAAGTAATTATAAAAAGTGGACACCAAATAAAGCGACCACTTTTTTATTTTTATTAAAATCTTACATTATCAGATATTTCATTTTTGTCATCATTTTTTTTTGGAATATCATAATCAACAAGTTTGCTGACTAGTTTTATAGAGAGCAATATTCCATCTAATAAACTTTTTTCTTTAATATGATTTGATATTGATGAAGATAAATTATCCCAAACATTTTGATTAATTTTTTTATATATTCCAATATCTCCTATGATATGGAATTGTTTACTTTGAAGTACAAATAAAATTAATATTCCAGTTCGATCTTTTGTTTTGTGAACCTTATAAAACTTAAAAAGAGACAATGCAAATTTATAAACATTTCTATTAAAAATAAAAGGAACTTTGTTTTTAATAGAAACAACAATCTCGGCAGATGTATTTTCTTCAGCTTTTTTAATTTCGGAAGATATTTTTTTAAGATCTTCTTTGGATAAAATTTTATAAATTTTTTTTTGAAACATATTTATTAAAATATATAATTATTTATAAAACTAATAACAATGTTTTCTGAACGTTGTGAAGCTCCATTAATATCCCAATTGAGCGGAACACAGAGAATAAAATATTGTTATTAGTTTTATATTATACAATTTACCAACTACCAGAAGATCCACCTCCGCCAAATCCACCTCCACCACCAGAAAATCCACCTCTTCCACTTCTGCCATTAAATCCACCAGAAAATAATAAAAATAAAAACAAATTAGGATATTTTATAAACAATATAACAAAAAATATAGTTATTAAAATTCCAAAAATAGGGTTAGTAGAATTATTATTGTTATTGCTTTGTATTTTGTCGTTTAAGTAATTAGCATCAGAAGCAACTTTTATTATTTCATTTAGGCCATTTTTAATTCCGGAATAATAATCATTATTTTTAAATTGTGGGGTAATAATATTTCTTATTATATAACTACTTTTAGCATCAGTTAAAAATCCTTCAAGGCCATAACCAACTTCTATTCTTAATTTTTTATCATTTTTTATAACCGTAAATAAAACGCCATTATCTTTCCCATTAGAACCTATTTTATTTAATTCAGCAACTTTTAATGAATAATTTTCTATTACATCTTCATTGTTTAGAGAATTTATCATTAAAAAAACTATTTGGTTGCTTGTTTTTTTATCAAAATCAGAAAGTTGTTGTTCTAATTCATTTTTCTGACTCTGGTTTAATGTGTTGGTAAAATCGTTTACATAATTATTTAGTTTTGGAATTTCTATAGCAAAACAGTTTTTAAAAACAAAAAAAGAAAATATAAAAAAAGAGAAAAACAAAAATATTTTTCTATTTTTTTTATTATTCTTATTTTTGAAGTTCACCAATTCTTTCATTTAAAAATTTATAATCAACATTATTAAATATATCTATAGTTTCTTCAGCTTGAGCATTATTTATTATATAATCAACCATCTTATTATTGTTATTTGTATAAGAATCTTCTAAAACATAAAAACATTTATTTAATGTTTTAGATTTAAATATTCCTATAAGTTTAAACTCCTCGCTTGCTCCAGTAGTTGTTTTACTAACTCTTTTTTTATATTGTTCTATTTCTGTATTAACTCTATCTACATAAATATTACATTCACTCGCATTGTTAGTATTTTCATTTTTTGAAATTTCTTTTACATAATCAATTTCTTTTGTTGTTTTTATGGTTTGGTTTTGGTTATTGTTGTTATTAGTATTGGTTTTTTTATTAAAATTAAAAGAGCATCCTTGTAAAAAAAACATTACAAAAATCATTAATATAAATAATATTGATTTTTTATTTTTCATTTTTTTATTATTAGAATTGAACCTTCGGAGCATTTTGAGCATTGCTAGCAGCTTCAAAATAAGGTTTTTCAGCAAATCCAAACATTGATGCTACAAAACTTTGAGGAAATAATTTAATAAAAGTGTTATAAGATTGTATGGTTTCATTATATCTATTTCTTTCAACAGAGATTCTGTTTTCTGTTCCTTCAAGTTGAGATTGAAGTTGCAAGAAATTCTCGTTTGATTTAAGTGTAGGATAATTTTCTGATACAGCCATAAGTCTAGATAAAGCAGAGCTCAATTCACCCTGTATAGCCTGAAATTTTTGAAAAGATTCAGGGTTATTTAATACTTCTGGAGTAATTTGGAATGAGGAAGCTTTACTTCTAGCTTCGGTAACTTGTGTGAATGTATCTTTTTCTTGAGTAGCATATCCTTTAACGGTTTCTACTAAGTTTGGAATCAAATCATATCTTCTTTGATATTGATTTTGAACTTGAGCCCAAGAAGAATTAACAGATTGTTCTTTTGTAACAATGCTGTTTTTTACACCAAATATCCATCCAAAAAATATTATAGCCAAAAGCAATATTCCACCAAAAATAGATAATATTATCATCAATGTTTTTGATTTGTTATTTTGCATATCCATATAAAGAGTATAATTAATAATTATTATAATATAATAATATTATAGACAAAACATGAAAATAAGCAATAATAAAATATCAAATTGATTTTTTTATAAAAATAATATAACATAATATATCTACATAAATAAGTTAAAATAATAAAAAAGTAAATATATGTTCTTAGGAAATAGAAAAACGAAAATAGTTGCAACAATAGGGCCAGCCTCAGATTCTTCTGAAACATTAGAATCATTAGTAAAAGCAGGTGTTAATGTTTTTAGATTTAATATGAAGCATGAGCCAGCTGAAATGTATAGACCAAAAGTAGAAAGAGCTCAAGAAGTTATAAAAAAATTAGGAGCAAATGTTGGAATATTATTTGATCTTCAAGGGCCAGATATAAGAGTTGATACAACAGATAAAGCTCCAATAGAAGTTAAAAATGGCAATAAATTACATTTTGGATCAGATTTTAGCACAACAGATGCCCAATCAGTTAAAATTTCTCACAGTGTAATTTTTGAAGAATTAAATGTTGGTGATTCTATTTTAATAGATGACGGTTTTTATGAATTCAAAGTAATAGAAAAAACTTCAAATGGAGTTTATGCAGAAGCTCAAGGAGATTGTTTAGTTAAAAATAGAAAAGGATTAAATTTGCCAGATAAAAAATTATCAAAAATTCCAGCATTAACTCAAGATGATTTTGATAAGCTAGACTTAGCAGCAGAAATGAAAGCAGATTTTATAGCTATAAGTTTTTGTAGATCAAAAGAAGATGTTATAAAAGCCAGAGAAGAAATGGCAAAAAGAAATCTTGATTCTTGGATAGTTTCAAAAATAGAAAATCAGGAAGGTTTAAATAATATAGATGAAATTATAGAAGCTTCTGATGCTATTATGATAGCTAGAGGGGATTTAGGTATAGAAATTCCAATAGAAAGAATAGCTAATGAACAAAAAAAGATGGTAGAAAAATGTAGAGCAGCAAACAAAACTGTTATTACAGCTACACAAATGTTAGAATCAATGTGTCAAAATTCAAGACCAACAAGAGCAGAGGCGACAGACGTTTCAAATGCTGTGCTTTACGGAACAGATGCAGTTATGTTATCAGGAGAAACAGCTGCTGGAAAATATCCAGTAAAAGCAGTTGAAACAATGGCTAAAATAGCTGATTATAATGAAGAATTTGCCCCAACTCTTAAGCCAACAGACACTGAAACAGAGGCAATAGGAGTGTCTCATTTATTAGCTAGAACAGCTGTTGCTATGATTGAAGACAAAAGTAATATAAACATAGATAAAATTATTGTATTCACAGAATCTGGATTTACATCAAAAGTTATATCATCGTATAGATTGAAAATCCCAACAATAGCAGTAACAGAAAATATAAATATTTCAAAAAGATTAACAATGTCATACGGAATAAAACCAATATTTATTGATTTTAATAAGTACAAAGGAGATAAAATGGATTGCATTATTGAAGAGTTAAAAGAAAAAGAAATGATTAAACAAGGTGAAAATGTTTTAATAATTTCAGGAATGCATTTTAATATAAAAGATATTAATAATTCAATAAGATTGTTTACTATCTAATATAAATAAAAAACACAGATTAAAAATAATTTGTGTTTTTTATTTTTCGCATATTCTTCCAGAATCTATATAAAAAAGATAAACATCTAATTCAGCCATGCTCATATGTAAATCTTCTGCCAGATCTAAAATAATTTTTTCAATTTCAAAATAATTTTTTTTAGTAATAGTTTTTGGGATTTCTGTTATAATTTCATTTTTGTATAGAAATTTTAAAATATGTCTATCAAGAATAGCAAAATTAAAAAATCCCAAATTTCTCATATAATGAGAAGCTTCTTTTAATCCGAATCCTTTTATGTTTTCTGCTAACCAATTTCTAAAATCTAATTCTTTAATTTCTAAATTCTTTAATTCTTTAATTTTTTTATATAAATCATTTTTAATTTTTCTAGCGTCTATAATATACTCAGCTCTCTTATTATAAAATCTTCTCGCGGTTATTCTAAGTTTTTCTTTTAATTCCTTTTCTTCAAATTTTAAAAAATCTAAGCCAATAGAATTATAAGCTCTAAGACCATTTTCTATAGAATTGTTTGCGACAATAATACAAAAGCACAATTCAACAAAAAGTTCATTATCATTTTTTGTAATATTTTTTTTAAAATCAGACAGCCTAATATCAACTAAAGAAGATATTTCTTTTTTTAATTCTTTAATTTTATTTATAACAATTTTTTTAGACATATCTAAACTTTATCATAAGAATTTGCCAATATCAAATAAACTTGATATCTTTTTTATAACATTCAAATTTTATATAGGAGGATAATATATATGCTTGGACGTGACCAAATTTTCTCAGAATCGGAAGCAGATATTTATTTAAAAAGTATTAGAAGGTTTAAAACCATAACAGCAGAGGAAGAAATTACTCTGTTTAAAGAATTAAGATCTTTAGAATTAGAAAAATTAGAAAATTATAAAGAAGAGTCGGAAAAACAAGTGTTAAATGAAAAAATAAGTAACATAGAAAGAATCTTGTTTGAATCTTGTGCTCGGCTTGTAGTTTTTGTGGCAAAAAATTATGTAAGCAAAGTAATGCCTTTTGCTGATTTAATTCAAGAAGGAAATATCGGTCTTATAAAAGCTATAAAAAAATTTAAATTAGGAAAAGATTGCAGGTTATCCACGTATGCCATTTGGTGGATAAAGCAGTCAATAATGAAATCTTTAGCAGAAAGAGGATTGGTTGCTAGATTGCCACTAAATGTATATGGTGAAGTTGTTAAATTGAAGCGTCATATAAGAATATTAACTACACGTTTCAATAGAGAGCCAACTATTCAAGAAATATTACAATTTACAAAAATGTCTCGTGAAAAAATAAATCTATTATTGTGGTCTGCAGAAGAAATGTCATCTTTGGATGCTGGAGCAAGTTCTGGAGATGAAACGCCATTAATTGAATTTATAGAAGACAAAAAATCTATGAAAATTGAAGATATTTATTTAAATGATTTAATTTCAGAACATATCAAGGATGTGATGTGTGAGCTTGAAGATAGAGAAAGATTGATTATTGGCATGAGGTTCGGTCTTTATGGTCTTAAACAACATACACTAGAAGAAGTTGGTGATAAATTTGGAGTAACAAGAGAAAGAATACGTCAAATAGAAACAAGCACATTAAGAAAATTAAGATCATATAAAGTGTTGCAGAATTTAATGTATTAACATTTTTAAGCGGTGAGCTATCAGCTCACCATTTTATTTTTAAGCAAATATTTGACATTTTTTGCAAAAAATAGTAGAATCATAGAACTTTTTATGTAAGTAAATTAGGGTTAAATAATTAATAAATTCACATTGTTAATATTTTATTAAATTTTCAGAAATTAAAATCCGTTAAAAATTTAAACCTGTCTGATCGAAGCGAGTTTTTAAATTTAGGATTTTGATGATAGAAAATTATAAAATTTAACATCTGGGAATTTATCAATTATTTAATTTAATATGTAATTAAATAAAACTATAATGAAAGTAAGAAATATAGCTATCATAGCCCACGTTGATCATGGTAAAACAACATTGGTAGATGCTCTTTTAAGACAAGCAAAAACAAAGTTTACAAAAGATCAAGAAAATACCATCTGTATTATGGATAATAACGATATAGAGAAAGAAAGAGGTATTACTATTTTCTCAAAAAATGCTTCAGTAATGTGGAAGGATGTTAAATTTAATATTATAGACACACCAGGTCATGCTGATTTTGGTGGAGAAGTGGAGAGAGTTTTAAAAATGGCAGATGGATGTTTATTATTAGTTGATGCAAAAGAAGGTCCAATGCCTCAAACAAGATTTGTTCTTAAAAAAGCATTAGAATTACATCATAAAATTATTGTTGTTATAAATAAAATAGATAAAGATGGTGCAAGGATAAATTACGTTATAGATAAGGTTTATGAATTATTTATGGAGCTAGGTGCAGATGATGACGCTTTAGAATTTCCAATAATTTATGCTTCCGCAAGAAATGGATTAGCAGGTTTAGAACCAGATATGTCAAAAATGACAGACGTATCCCCATTGTTTGATATGGTAATAAAAGAAATACCAGAGGCGGATGGAAATATTGATGCCCCACTTCAAATATTATCAACATTTATATCATCTGATAATTTCTTAGGAAGAACAGCCACAGGTAGAATATATAATGGTCAGATAAAAAAAGGACAAGAAGTTGCCCATATTAATAGAGAAGGTAAGATGAAGAAATTTAGAATTACTTCTCTCATGTCTTTTGATGGACTACAAAGAATAGAGGTAGAAAAAGCTGTAGCCGGAGAAATAGTTGCAGTATCAGGTATCCCAGAAATTACAATTGGAGAAACAATAGCTGATCCAGCAAATCCAATAGCATTACCATTATTACATATAGATGAACCATCAGTTAAAACTACATTTTTAATTAATGATTCCCCATTTATGGGTAAAGAAGGCAAATATGTTACAAGTAGGCAATTAAAAGAAAGATTATATAAAGAACTTGAAACAGATATGGCTTTAAAAATAGAAGATACAGAAGATGGTAAATGGATTGTTTCTGGAAGAGGAGAATTACATCTTGCTATATTTATGGAAAGATTAAGAAGAGAAGGATATGAATTGCAGGTTTCTAGACCACAAGTAATTGTTAAAGAAATAGATGGGAAAAAAATGGTTCCATTTGATCAAGTATTTGTTGAAGTCCCAGAAGCCTACCAGGGAGCTGTCATGGAAAAACTAGGAAATAGAAATGGATTATTGCAAAATTTATCAATAGATAAAGGAATAGCTCATTTAGAATTTATAATTCCTACAAAAGGTTTGTTTGGTTATAAAAACGAATTTATGACAGATACAAAAGGTACGGGTATATTAAATTCAGTTTTCTATGAATATGAAGAAGATACATTTACTTGGAAAGATAGAACAAATGGATCTCTTGTAGCAAACGAATCTGGTACAACAAGTAATTATGGTATTACAAATATACAAGATAGAGGTCAATTATTTTTTGGTCCAGGAGTAGAAATATATGAAGGACAAGTTGTTGGACAAAACACTAGAGAAGGTGACATTAGGGTAAATATTTGTAAGACTAAACAATTATCAAATATGAGATCTAAAGGAGACGGTGGAATGGAAGGTATTAAAACTCCAAAAACAATGGAATTAGAGCTTGCGCTTGAATATATAAATGACGATGAATTAGTAGAAATAACTCCAAAATCAGTCAGAATTAGAAAGGTATGGCTAAGTGAGGTTGAAGAAGCAAGATTTAGAAAAGGATTAACTAAATAATAAAAATAAGTATTGCACAAATGCGATACTTATTTTTTTATTAATTATTAGTATATATCTTCTTATAAAAAACTTTTTTTATAATTTCCACAAGGATTAAATAAATAAACACTAAAACAAAAATTGATAACAATACATTTATAGGCAATAATGAAAATTCTATATATTTAGCAAACAAAGGAGATATTAATGTAAATCCAATAAGTAATGCTAATAAACTACTTAATACTATATATTTACTTGGTTTAGATTTTAATGGATTTTTATTAGTTCTTATTATAAAAATAACTAAAACTTGAGTTAATAAAGATTCTATAAACCAACCAGTTTGGAATTGAGAATTTTTTAAATGAAATACATTAAATAGTAAAATAAATGTTAAAATATCAAACAATGAACTAATCGGTCCAAATATAAAAGTAAATTTTCTAATAAATTTTATATCCCATCTCTTTGGTTTATTTAAATATTCTTCATCAACATTATCTGATGGTATAGATATTTGTGATAAATCATAAATAAAATTATTTACTAATATTTGAGATGGTAACATTGGAAAAAATGGTAAATATATAGCCGCTGCTATCATAGAAAACATATTTCCAAAATTAGAAGATAATCCCATCATTATATATTTCATAGTATTCCCAAATGTTTTTCTACCCTCAATAACTCCGTCTATTAATTCTTTTAATCCTTTTTTCATCAATATAATATCAGAACTTTCTTTAGCAATATCAGTACCATTATCAACAGAAATACCAACATCGGCAGATTTTAATGCAGGGGCGTCATTAATACCATCACCCATATATCCAACAATAGCGCCAGTTTTTTTAAGAGCTATTATAATTCTTTCTTTTTGAGATGGTGACATTCTCCCAAAGATAGTTATATTTAAAGCTTTTCTGCCAAGCTCTTCATCACTAATATTATTTATATCTAATTCATCGCCGGTGATAATACCTTTTATTGGAATATCTAATTCTTCGCAAACTTTTTTAGTAACAAGATGAGAATCACCAGTTAATATTTTAATTTCAATACCACTATTTCTCATAAAAATAAGAGTTTTTTTTGCACTAATCTTTGGTGGATCAAAAAAAGCAATAAATCCAACAAGTGTCATTCCCAATTCTTCATGCACTAAATATTTTGTTTTATTATCGTCAACATCTTTACTTGCTATTGCTAAAACTCTAAAACCCTGTGCGCATAAATCATTATATATTTTTTTAGTTCCATCTAATACTTTTTTTGTTATCTTGTTTTCCTTGTCATTTTCTAAATAGTAAGAGCATATTTTAAATATTTCTTCAGGAGCTCCTTTTGTAACCATTAATTTATTTTTCTTTTCAATATAAACTATAGAAGATCTTTTTCTAAAAAAATCATAAGGAATTTCATCTATTTTTTTAATTTTTTTAATTTCTGACAAACTTTTTATTTTTTCTTTTTCTCCAAATTCCAAAATAGCTCTATCTAAAAGATTTTTAATTCCAGTTTCAAGATTACCATTTATATATACAAGTTCAAAAACTTTTAATGATTCGTTTCCATTTACATCTAAATTTTTTACTAAACTAATTTTATCCTGAGTCAATGTCCCAGTTTTATCAGTACATAAAATATCCATACTTCCAAAATCTGGTATAGCATCAAGTTTTTTAACAATAACACCTTTTTTAGACATAGCAATAGAGCCCTTTGCCATATTAACGCTCATAATCATAGATAATAATTCTGGCGTGACACCAACCGCAACAGCAATAGCGAAAACAAAAGAATCAAGCACATTTTTGTGTTGTATGGTATTGATAAAAAAAATTATAGCAACAAGTCCAACTATTAATTTTAAAATCAAAAAGCTAAATTTTTTAATTCCAACTTCAAAGGCTGTTGCCGGTTCATTAGTATTTATTTTTTCAGCAATTTTACCATATTCTGTATCTTTTCCAGTTTTTAAAACAAGATATGTTGCATAGCCAGATATTACATTAGAAGCAGAATAGATAAAAGAATTTTTATATTCACCATCAATAGATTTTTCAACAGGAAAACTCTCACCAGTTAAAGAAGATTCGTTCACAAAAAAATCATCACAATTAATTATCTTTCCATCAGCTGGGACGATATCACCAGCAGATAAAAAAACAATATCACCAGTTACTATTTCCTTAGATGGTACTTCTTGCTTTTCTTTGTTTCTTAAAACCGTAGATTTTATAGCCAGTTTTTTAGCTATAGCTTCGGCAGCTTTTCCTGATTTAAATTCTTGATAAAATTTTAATAAACCACTTACAAAAACCATTATAATAATAACTATAAAATTTTTGAAACTACCAGTAACGCCAGATATTAAAGCAGCTATAATAAGTATTATAGATAAAGGATCAATTAAAAAAGATAAAAATTTAAAAACAGGATTTATTTTTTTACTTTTTTTTATTTCATTAAAACCAAATTTTTTTATTCTTAGTTTAGCTTCGTTGTCAGATAATCCTTTTTTTGAGGAATTTAATTCTTTAATTAAATCATCTATAGATTTTTGTTTGTAGTCTTCGTTGATAGACATTTTTATCTAATAAAATTTAAACTTATATCAATATAATAGCATAGAAAATTTTTAATTTGAATTTATTTTTTTCATCTCTTTCCATACATCATTTTTTATTATAGAATCATTGTACATAAATTAATAAATAACAAATAGAGATAATATGAAGCAAATAGTACTAATAATATGCGATGGAATGGGATATAGCCCAAAAAAAGAATATAATGCAATAGCTAATGCTAACACTCCAAATTTAAATTATTTATATAATAATTATCCAAACTGTTTATTAAAAGCTTCTGGAGAAGATATAGGTTTGCCAGATGGCCAAATGGGAACATCTGAGGCAAACCATCTTATAATTGGTTCTGGGAGAATAATTTATCAAAATTTATTAAAAATAGATAATTCAATAAAGAATAATACATTAAAAGATAATGAAGTTTTATTAAAAACAATAAAACATGTCAATGAGAATAATAGTACATTTCATATAATGGGGATACTTGGTCCGGGTGGTGTTCATGGACATTCAAATCATATAAAAGCATTAATAAAAATTGCAGAAGATAATAATATTAAAAAAATCTCATTGCACTTAATAACAGATGGAAGAGATACATTTCCAAGATCATCTATAGAGTATTTAAAAGATATAGAAGATTATATATCTGATTTTGCTGAGGTAAGAATATCATCAATATCAGGAAGATATTTTGCGATGGATCGTGATAAAAATATGGATCGTACAGAAAAATATTTTAACACAATAACAAAAAAAGATTTTATAGAAGAAAATAGTGCAGAAGAAATTATAAGCAATTCATATTCAAAAAATATAACAGACGAATTTATAGAACCAGTATTTGTAAAAAATGGACATGAAATAAAAGAAAATGACGGATTAATATTTGCAAATTTTAGAAGTGATAGAGCGGTACAGATAACAAGAATGATATATGATGCAAAAATACAAAATTTAAAATTTGTTACAATGACAAATTATTTTGATGATAAAGATACAACTATAGATATAGAAGCTTTATTTGGGAAAGAAATTATAAATAATACATTATCAGAAGTTATAAGTAGAAATAATTTAAAACAATTAAAAGTTACAGAAACTGAAAAATTTGTTCATTTAACTTTTTTCTTCAATGCTCAAAAATATGAATCAGAAGAAGGAGAGGATAGGATTATGATAGATAGTAATAAGAATGTAAAAACTCATGATGAAAAACCAGAAATGAAAGCTAAAGAAATAAGCTCTGAAGTTGTAAAAGCTATTTCCGAAGAAAAATATTCATTTATAGCTACAAATCTAGTAAATTGCGATATGGTTGGTCACACTGGAAATTGGGAAGCAATAATTAAAGGTGTTGAAGCGGTTGATGTAGCTATAGGAAAAATATTAGAAGAAGCAAAAAAGCACGACGCAACAGTTATAATTACAGCTGATCATGGAAATGCAGAAGAAAAATTTGATCCAATATCAAATCAGCCAATAACATCTCATTCGTTAAATCCGGTTCCATTTATAGTTTTTGGCGAAGAATATAAAGGAAAAACATTTGCAAATAAAATCGGCTATTTAAATGATATAGCACCAACAATATTAAACATGTTAAATCTTGATATTCCAAAAGAAATGACGGGTAATATATTAATAAAATAAAATTAGAGACTTAATGTCTCTTTTTTATTTACATTTGTTATAATATCTGGTAGCTTGTTTATACAATTCACAAGGGGGCTCGTCGTGAATATGCCAAGAATTACTCTTTTAGTATTTTTTTATGTATTTGTAGTAGGTGGTAATTCCGCATCATTTGAAAGTGATAGTAGAATTATTAATAAAAATACATCGTCAAGGCTTTTGGTTAAAACAGAAGATAATATTATTCAAGAACATAATAATGTAAATGCAAGTCCTATAAGTTTTAATTTATATGATTACAATACTGGATTAATAAAAATGGTTAAACCTGTTGTATTTAAAAAAATACAGCCACAAGTAGAAAAACCAAAAAACATTAAAACCATCAATCAAGTAAGCAAAACAAATAATAATAAAAATTTGAATAATAATGGGGAAAAAATAGTAGCATTATGTTTTGATGATGGACCACATAAGGGAACTGAAAAATTACTAGATATACTTGATGAATATAAAATAAAAGCAACATTCTTCATTGTCGGTAGAAATATTACTAGATTTAAGAAGTCATTTGATAGAATTGTTGCAAGTAATCATGAGATAGCGAATCATACATATGATCATGTGAATATGGTAGATATTTCAATAGAAAAAGCCTTAGAAAATATAAATAAATGCAAGAATGAAATAGAAAAATATTACTCTGGACCGGTAAGATTTTTCAGGCCACCATATTTTTCAACTACAAAAAAATATAATGAGGCAATAAAAGAAAAATTTGGCTATATTGTGACAATAGGTACTAGTTGTGGTGATTGGGGCACTAAAACCACAGTTAAAACTGTATATAATAATGCAGTCAAGTTAGAGTTTAATAACAAGTTTGTATTAGTTCTGCATTGTGATGAAGATCAAGAAGGTAATAAGATATATTTAAGAGAGATATTATCAAAATATATAAAAGATGGTTATAAATTTGTAACAATGAGTGAATTTTATGGCTTAAAATAGTCATATTGCAGGGCTAAAATATTAAAGCCCTGTTTTTTATTATAAGTCTTGTCTAAAGTTATAATATCTGTTATATTGTTATTCATATTAAAGCCGATGTAGCTCAGTGGTAGAGCGCAGGCCTGAAGAGCCTGGCGTCGTGAGTTCGATTCTCACCGTCGGCACCGCATTTTTTTAATGAGTGAAGTGAATTTAGAAAATAGGAAGTTCTGCATTAGGAGGCCACGTAGTATTATAAA
This sequence comes from bacterium, assembly GCA_021780535.1. Classification (GTDB taxonomy): domain Bacteria; phylum Patescibacteriota; class Patescibacteriia; order JAGPKW01; family JAGPKW01; genus JAJXYN01. Next base: position 228,957 of record JAJXYN010000009.1, on the reverse strand, counting down.
TGGCTAGAAGTAGCTATTTTTTATATTGTAAAAATATTATGATAAAATTACTATATAATATTTAAATATGAATAAACAAATAAAATTAATCATATCAATTATTGTATTAATAATTTTTATAATTGTATTTATTTTGTATTTCAAAAATAAAAACGTGATTAACGGTACAACAATAGGCGAAAATTATTATTTAAAAGGAGTTATAGAGGATACAAAAATAACAAAAGATGAGCAATATTTATACGTTAAAGATAATAATGGAGTAAAATGGAAGATAAATATTTCAGAAAATACTATTTTTAAACAAAAATTAAAGTTAGAAAAAGGAGATAGTATAAATATACGAGGTAAATTTTTAAGTAGTCATGATATTGACGCAATAGAGATAAGTAGTTTAATATTGCAACAAAATAAATAATATGAAAAATACTTTAAACAAAGATATTATTGAAAAAATAAACATAGATTCAATAGGTATAATAACGATTATATCTGGTTTGATAAATATTTTTTCATCAATAACACCATCAATCAAAGAAAGATTAGGATTCTTGTACAATTTTATCCCGACCGATGTATCAAGTGGAGCAAAATTTATAACAATGTTTTTTGGTGTATTTTTAATATTTTTATCTATTAATTTATTAAGAAGAAAAAAAACTGCATGGTATTTAGCTTTTATAATTTTTATGATATCGGCAATACTTAATTTAATAAAAGGATTTGATTATGAAGAAGCAATTTTTTTCTTAATATTAATGTCTTGGATATTTGTAAATAGAAAGTATTACAATGTATTATCTGATAAACCGTCAATAAAAGATGGTATAATAAGGGCTATTGTTTCTTTGGTTATAATTTTTGTTTACGGTTTTATAGGGTCGCATATCATTTACGAAAGGCACAATATGGAATTAAATTTAATTGATGGCTCAAAATCCGTAGTGAATATACTGGTGAATTCAAATATAAAAGGCTTAGAGGGCATAAAATATAACAAATTTATAATTTCATTTGATATATTATTTGTAAGCTTATCTTTGTATTCATTTTTTAAAATTGTTCAGCCAATATTAATAAAAAATAAACCAAGCAAACAAGAAAAATTAAAAGCAACAGAAATATTAAAATCAAAATCTAAATTTTTAATATCTAGTTTTTGTTTAATAGGTGATAAAAATTATTTTTTTACAAATCACAATTCATTAATAGCATACAAAACATCTGGTAGAAGTTGTTTAGTTTTAGGTGATCCGATAGGTGATGAGATTTTTATAGAAGATGATATAAAAGAATTTATAGAATTTGGAAATAAAAATGATTGGAATGTTTATTTTTATCAAGCATCTGATAAATATTTAGACGCTTATAGAAAAGCTAATTTTAGTAATTTTAAAATAGGAAGAGAGGCAATAGTAGATTCAGAAAATTTTACTTTAGAAGGACATGAAAATAAAAAAATAAGAAGTATAGTAAAAAAAATAAAAGAAAATTATTCATTTAAAATATATAATCCCCCAATAGAAAATCATTTTATTCATAAATTAAAAAGCATAACAAATGATTGGTTATCTTCTCATAACAATAAAGAAAATGGTGGATTTGCAATGGGATGTATTAATGATGAATATATTAAGACAACAACATTTTTAACAGTAGAAAACTCAAAAGGAGATATTGAAGCATTTTTAAATATAATAGAAAATAAAAACAATAATGAAATAGGAGTAGATCTAATGAGAAGAAAAATAAATTCTGAAAATAATGGGGTAATGGAATTTTTATTTGTAGAATTATTTAATTATGCAAAATCAAAAAACATAAAAAATGTTAATTTAGGTTTAAGCCCATTTTATTTAGTTGGAGAAAGTAAAGAAGATAAAACAATGGAAAAATTATTTAATTTTATGTATAAAAATCTAAATTCAATTTATAATTTCAAGGGATTAAGTTTATTTAAGGAAAAATTTCATCCCAAATGGGAATCAAGATATATAATTTACAAAGAAGGATCTAGTTTTATAAATATGGGTATTGCAATAATAAAAATAAATTATAATATAATACCAGGAATATTTTCTAAAAAAGAATAAACTTGTAACAAAAAAATACTAATATCGTATAAAAAACATGAGATGAGTTCACTTGATTTTTTAAAAAATTATAATAAATTTAAGGATAAAATATTTAATTATTTTTTTTATAGGACAGGCTTTAATAGAGAGCTGTCAGAAGATTTAGTTTCTGATGTATTTGAAAAAGCAATAAATGGAGTGGATTCTTTTGATAATACAAAAGAATTTGGACCTTGGATATATAGAATAGCACATAATCATCTGGTAGATTATTATAGAAAAGATAAAAAAGATTTATCAATAGATGCATTATTAGAAGCTGAAGATAATAATATAGAAGAAGATATAAATTTAAGTTACAAAGAAGATTTTGAATATAAAATAGATAATGAAATTTTAAAAGAAGATTTGTTAGGGTCTATTAATAAATTATCTAAGTTAGAAAAAGAAATAATAGTATTAAAATTTATAGACGACATAGATTATGAAGAAATATCAAAATTATTAAACAAAAAAGAAGGTACGATAAGAGTTATGGTTCATAGAACACTTGCTAAATTGAAAAAAATAATAGAAGAAAATAATAAAAATGGAAAATAATAAAGATTTAAAATATATGTTAGGTAATATGCCAAAATATAAAATGAGTATATTTGGCAGTTTTAAGTTATTTATAAAGTTATTATTTTTATCTATTAAAAAGCATAAAATAAATAGAAAGATTTTTTTTGTTGAATTAATAACAGCGTCTTCATTTGCTATCATTTTTGTATCGTCATCATATATAATAAATTCTTCAAACATCACGATGGGTGATTATTTATATCCAATAAAAACAGATTTACAAAATATAGTATCTTCAACAAAAGTTTCTAATTTATCTAAAATTAAATACTACAATAATTTAATTAACCAAAAATTAGACGAAATAAAAAATATACAAAGTAAAAATATAAAAAAAGATGCACAAAATAACACAACAACAAGCACGTTATTTATAAACACGGTTTATGCTGCTGAAGTTAATACATCAATAAATACAAAAGTTTATTCAAAGACAGCAATAGCTGAAACTATGAAGGATATAAAAAATTTAAAAGATAAAACAATATTAGAAATAAAAAAATTAAAAAATCCTAATGAACTAAAGCAAGCACTAGATATATTTAACAATACAATCAATAGAGAAATAGAGGTTTTAGAAAATTTAGCTAGCACATCAATAAATGATGACCAAGATACTAAAGAAATTAAAGATATTATAAATACAACATCTAGATCTTTAGATATTGCTTATAGAAACAAGGAACAAATTAATTCAATATATTCCAAAATAAATACAAGCAATACAAAAAATCTTTCAGAAATAAAAATAGATCTTACAACAGATATTTTAGAAAATTCATTTATAGATCCAGTAAATAAAGATAGTTTTAAAAAATATATAGAAGATATAAACAATAAACAAATAGATTTAAAAAATAATTTATTAAAAAAGGGCTTTAGCGAAAAAGCCTCAGAAAACATAATGATGATTATAGAAAATAAATTAATAGATTCAAAAGTAAAATATAATAACGGGAACAGTAAATCAGCAGAAAAAGATCTAAAAGATGCAGAATTTATCATTAATAATCCAAATATTTTCAATAAAAATAATAAAAATAACAAAATTAAATAAGATAATGTAACATATTTTTATAAATATCGTAATAAAACATGAAAGAATAAAAGGTCGTTAAAATTCGATCACAATATAAAAATAAAACCAATATTAAAATTAATTATAAAAATATGAAAAATCAAACAAAATTAGCATTAGTTGGAGTATTTGCAACAGCTTTGTTAGCTTCTCAATCTTTTGCTTTAGTAACAACAAAACAAGTTGCTACATCACCATCAGTAACTCCAGTTGTGAAAGTAAAAGCAAAGACAGATATTAAAAAAGTGGTAAGTAAAATAGCAAAAAAGGCAAATGTTAAAAAAGTAACAACAGCAAAAAAGGCAAATGTTAAAAAAGTAACAACAGCAAAATCAACTACTACCAAGAAAGATACATCTGCTCAAACAAAAAAAATGTTAGAAAATAAAATTGCTGCAATTGATAAAGAAATAATAACAGCTCAAGATCAAAAAGTTGCATATGAAGCTAATACAAAATTATCAGCTTCTGTAAAAGCTAGTAAAGAAAAAATTATTGATACTAGAATAGCTAAATTTAATAAAACAAAATCAGATCTAGAAACAAAATTAGCTAACGTAGCAACTCCAACTACTCCAGTTGTTAAATAAAAATAGCAATTACAAAAATAGACCACAATTTAAATTATGGTCTATTTTTTTATTTTTAATCTAATCAAATATTTTAATTTTGTCTTTTATATTTTCTAATGTAATTTTATTCTTGCTTTTACCAAATATTATTATCATTCCAATTATAAATTTTATTATACTTAATATAATAGGAATTAATATTAGTATAATAAATAGAATAACGATATCAAGTTGTATATTTATTAGTGCATCAAAAACATATTGATTGTATATAATTATAAAAAACAACACAAATGAAATATCAAATATAAATGGAAGTATAACTTTAAAAAAAATATATTTTCTAGAAAAAAGATTATTTTTTAATGATAAAATAAATTTTTTAATTTTAAATAATTGTATTATTTCAATAATTATAACGATGAACATAACAGAAATAACTGCATAAAATAATAATAATAAATAATTTTGTTGATCTGGTGCTTCATCTTTTATAATTATTTTTTGGATTCCATCAACTATAGATTCAATATTCATAGATTGGAATATGCTATTTGTATTTACTAATATCACGAAGCCAATATTTTCATCAGGTATTAAAAATACGCTTGAATGAGAATCTGTCATATCACCACTATGACTTAATATTTTTTTACCATATTTATATTGTACGTTCCATCCCATGCCATATTCACTTTTACCGTTATCTAATATAGGAGTATCAAGCATTAAGTTAAAATCAGATTTTGGTAATATTTCTCTATTATTATAATACCCATTATTCAAATACAACATGTAGTATTTAGATAAATCATTTGTATTTGAAATTAGGCCACTATCAGGCAATCCGCCTATATTATATTCAGATGTATTTTTAAAAATAAAACCAAATATTTGTTGAAAACCACTTGTTTTGGTATCTTTCTTGCTAATAAGAGACTCGTTTGTAAAAGTATTTTTTAAATCAAAATTTTTAATAATATTTTTTTCAACATATTGATCATAACTCATACCAGAGGATTTTTCTATTATATATCCAAGAATAAAATAATTAAGATCAGAGTATTCAAAAACGTCACCAGGTTTATTATTTAAATTAGCATTGTTGGTTGCTGCCAATATATTTTCTTTTGTTATATTTTGTTTTGAAATTTTTAAACCATCAATAGAAGATATGCCACTAGTCTGATTAAGTAAATTTAATATAGTTATAGATTTAACTCTGTCATCATTATTAAAACTAATTTCCGGAATATATTTTATTAATGGGTCTTTAATATCTAATTTACCCCTTTCATAAAGTTGCATTATTGATAATGCAGTAAAAGATTTAGATAGTGAAGCTATACTAAAAACAGTATCTCTATTTATTTTATCTTTTCTATTATCAGATACTCCATAATATTTTTCTTGAATAATTTTTTTATTTGTAAAAATAGAATATGAATATCCAGCAACGCCAGCATCTTTTAAACTTTTTTCTAAATATTGTTTTACTTTTTCGTATTTATCCTCATTAGTTAAAATATTTTTAATATCTTGTATTGGTTGATTTTTTGAAAAAACAAAACTACTAGGAGCAATTAATGCAAATATAATAAATAAAGATAATATTTTTTGATTTTTTTTTCTCATATATCAATTATAACAAAGTATTATAAATAAGAATACATTTTGACAATATTTACTATATATGATATATATTTAGATGTATATCTAAATATATAAGCAATAAATATGGATAGAGTTTTTCAAGCATTATCCGATAAAAACAGACTAAAAATATTAGAATTATTAAAAAAAAGAGATATGTCTGTTGGAGAAATTTTAGAAAATTTTTCTATCACAAACGCATCACTATCACATCATCTGGATATTTTAAAAAGAGTGAATTTAATAGTTTCTGAAAGAAAAGGACAATATATATACTATTCTCTTAATGTATCAGTTTTTGAAGAAATAATGATGCAGATTTCAAAAATTTTTAATAAAAATAAAAAATAAGTTTAATATGATTATAAAAAAACATATATATTTATCAATAAGAATATTATTAACACTATCAATGTTTTTTGTTGGTATTTTTTTCTATAATAATTTACCAAATATAATTCCAATACATTGGAATATAAACGGCCAAATAGATAGATATTCTCCAAAAAACATAGCAATTTTCATTTTCCCGATAATAACATTAATTATGGTAATTATATTAAGATTATCTCAATATATAGATCCAAAAAAGGCTAGATATGAAACATTTAAAAAAGAATGGGAAATTATGCAAACTGTTATAACAGCATTTATGGTATATATTTATTTTATAATAATATATTTATCATTAAATCAATCACAAAAAATAGAGCCATTATTATTTATAGGCATGGGTGTATTATTTATAATTATAGGAAATTATTTAGGTAAAATAAGACAAAATTATATGATTGGTTTTAAGTTACCATGGACAATAGCTAATGAAGATGTTTGGAATAAAACAAATAGATTAGGTGGTTATATGTTTGTAATTTTTGGAATAATATTTTTGTTAGAAGCATATTTTTTATGGAATTCTGCTTATGTAATATTCTTATTTATGTTATTAGTGATTTTCGTACCAATAATATACTCTTATTTATTATATAAAAAAATAAAAAAATAAATATTCATTTTAAATTATATCAATATTGCTTTTTTATAGAAAAGCTATTAATATGATAAAAATTTGTACAGGAGGCTATGTATGGCAGTAAATTTGATAGTTCCTTATAAAATAGAAAAAAACTATGGAGAATATAGCGACAAAATAAGAAAAAATGTAAATAAGTACTCTCATAACAGAGGTCTAGGATTTTTTGGGTATCTGGAATATCTAAAATCATGGTTCCCAAAAATGTTCCCAGAAGATGCAGTAAACAAAGCTTTTTATAAAAGATATTTTCTTATTCCAAAAGAAGGTGATAGGTATCTTATAAATCAAGATTGTTTGCAATATTGCCTAATGAATTTTTTCTATGGAGCAAGAAATTTACTAGGGAATGGCCCTTATAACTCTTCTATAAAAGAAGAAATAAGTCTGAAATTTAAAGAAAAAAAAGAAACTCTTTATGTGTATAAGCTATTAAGCAGAATATATCTAGACTTAGAAACTATTGGAGATAATATATTTAAGGAATTTGATAGAATCCCAAGTCGTATTTTAGGTAATAAAAAAGAATATTTAAAAACCACAGACTTATTTGAACTAACAACACTAGTATATAAAATAATATTGTATTATGAACAAAATTATCAACACATAGACAGTGTTGTTAAATATGCAAAAGAAATTAATACATATTGCATTAGGAGAAAATATAATTTAGCAGAGGGTGTTACTTCTTTTAAGGGTGCTTACGAATTAGAACGAGATGCTAATTCGTTTAGGAGAGCTTTTAGTATATTGGTTGGTTTCTATAAAAGAGCATTATATCCATTGATATTAAAATACATAGATTCGTATTATGGAGAAGAAGATGATGAAAACAGAGGAAATAAAGAAAGAGATAGTGAAATATTTAAAGCTCTAAATATCAATGAAAAAGATATTTTTAGTTATGCATTGTTTGAGGAAGAGCAGAAGAAACTCAAAGAAGAATTAGAAGCAGCCAAAAAAGGAATTGAAGCAAGTAAGGATTATATAATAAATAATCTAGAACAAGTAGTCGGTTTCTTAGATATTTTATATCCAGAATTGGGTATAAAAAATATTACAAATTTTGAATATATGCTGCCATATGTTTTTAAAAATATAATAAGAACCTCAGACCTAGTGGTAGAAGCAGAAGAAATAAGATGTATATCAAAAGAAGATTCAATACAAATAATATTATCTTTATTCGCCATCATTTGGTATAATTTTTTAAAACTTTTTGATCTAGAAAATAATTTTGATAACACAATAAAATTAAATGAATTAAGCTCAATAAAAACTAGATTTTCCGGATATTTTAAAGTATTTAAAAGATATTTCCAGGAATTATTAGAATATTACAAAGATGAGGTATCAAAAAAACATACGCACGAAATTATTATTGATGAAATCAAAGGGGGAATACTTAATACCAAAAAAATAGCAGGTAATATATCGTTGGTAGAATGTATAAATGATTTAGTAGATTTTTTAAATGAAATAGAGACAGAAAGGATAGGATTCTTCTTGTGGTCAAAACATCAAGATGGAAAAAAAATAGAATCAGAAGATGCGGTAAGTGTGTTTATCAATTATAAAAATTTAATAATTTCTTTCCAGAGATTATTAAATGATAAGGGTAGTTTTCTTATAAAAAATTCAAAAAATATTTACAAGCCAACAAATGTAGAAATAGAAATCCTACAAAAGTATGGTTTGTAAAATCAATAAGCCGACGTTAAGCCGGCTTATTTTATTTATTAAAATTTAAATCATTTATTTTGTTAAAAAGTTAAAAGCAGTTTCAATCCATTGGCTAAACATAGAAGGTCTTTCTAAGTCATGATCTCCATTTTCAACAAATATTTTATTTTCAAATTTTATATTTAAACTTTCAAATGGAACAATTTTATCATTTTTGCCATGCACTAATAAAATATTTTTTGTATTTTTTATAAATATAGAATAATCAATATCTTTATTTTGTAAGAAATATTCAGGCTTTAAGAAATTATTTTTTGTTTCTTTATTTTCTTTATTACAATCTTTTATAAATTCCTCTTCATTAAAATATTGTAGATAATTATCAAAAGAAACGTCAATATTTTTATCAATTTTGCCAGCCACTTTTTGAGCAAACCAATATCTTAATAATTCTTTTTGATTTAGAGCAGGGGCGATAAAAATTATTTTATTTAATTTTATATTTTTATTATTAATAATTTTTGCAACAACACAAGAAGAAAGAGAATGACAAACTATAGAAATTTTTTCATAACCGTTATTAGTAAAATATTCATATACAGAAATAAAGTCACTAATCATTTTATCAATTGTAGTATTTGAAAAATCAGAAAAATAAGAAAGTCCAATGCCGGAAAAATCAAATCTAAAAGAGGGAATATTTTTTTCAGATAATTTAGAAGATAGAACGGTAAACTTTTTCTCAACAGTAGCAGGTCTTTCAAACCCGCCAAACATTAAGATTATTTCTTTTTTATCTTTTGTTTCTACTTCTACAAAAATACCTTTAATATTTTTTATTTGTACAATTTTTTCATTCATAAAATTTAAATTACTTATTTAATTAAATATTATTTAAATTTATTCTTAATATATTTCATTAGATCAGAAATTTGCATCCAGAAAAATGACCATATCCATACACACAAAGCCAATAAAGGAGAAATTTTAGCAGGCATTAGGAATCCAGTTATAGCTAATATTGTTGCTATTATTTGTGTAGTCATTGTTGCAATAATAACAATTTTACTAGGTAAAAATTTAAACCATTTTTCTTCTGTATGAGCCACGAAAACAAGTAAATGCCCGCCAACGGTTAATTTGAGAAAGAACATAGTTTGAACGATTGGTAAAGGGAAATGAAATATGTAAATAGTTATTAAAAATAATAATATACTATTTATAACACCAACAAAACCAAATAATAAACTCAAATAAATTCTTTTTTTTGTATTTATTTCTGATGGTTTTGATGAAATTTTTACTCTGTCATACGCTAATGAAATTATTGGTATATCATTTAAAAATGCTAATAAAATAAGTTGAAGGGGTTGAAGGGGGTAAGATCCAAAAATTATTCCAAGTATTAATATTGTGATAATTAATCTAAAACTTTCAGAAATCCTATATACAGAGTAATTATAAATTCTAGTAAATATTTTTCTTGATTCTATAATAGCATCTTTTATAACAGCAATACCACGACCAAGTAAAACAATGTCAGCTAAGCTCTTTAAAGCACTAACAGCACTAGAAACAGCTATTCCTACATTAGCAGTCTTGATAGCAGGTAAGTCGTTGATTCCGTCTCCAGTAGATGCAACTATATAATTTTCTTTAAAAGCCCTAACTAGTTCGTATTTATCTTTTGGTAATATTTCAGAAAAAGTTGCAATATTTTTAAAATCTTTTTTTGTTATTTTTCTATTGTATAAATTTATAGTTTCCTCAGAGGAAAGAACTCTGCCAAATAAATTTAATTCTTTGGATATTCTCTCAGCAATTGCTATATTATCTCCAGTAACCATTTTTACATTAATCCCATTTTCTTTCATAAAAGATATTGTATCTTTTGATGTTTCATCAAGAGGATCGGATAATAAAAGTAATCCAACTATTCTCATATTCTTTTCTTCCTCATCACTAATTTTAGTAGCTATTGCTAAAACCCTAAAACCACCAGATGCTGCTTTTGCAATATCTTTTCTAAATTTTAAAATAACATCTTTTGAACTATATCCATCAAGATCTTCTATTATTTGTGGGGCGCCTAAACTTATTAATATTTTTTCATTTCCATTCTTAATAATAGTAGTAGATCTTTTTCTTTCAGAGTCATAAGGAATAAATTTTAATATTTTTGTTTTAGGTAAAAGTAAGCCAGTAGCTTCAAATTTTTTAATAACTGCTAGATCTATAGAATCTGGAGTGTCTGATGATGTGGCGTATCTAGCTAATTTAATAATGTCATTAGTGCTTAATTCTTTTTGGTAAGAAATGATATTTGTAATTTGAATTTCATTTTTTGTTAACGTTCCTGTTTTATCTGTTAATAATAAATTAACATTAGCCAAATCTTGAAGAGCTGATAATCTTCTTATAACAACCATTTTTTTTGCCAATTCACTAGCTCCAATACTTAATATAATTGCCATAACAGCAGGGGTGGCTACAGGAATTCCAGCAATTATTAAACTTAAATCAAGAGTCATTATATCTTCGAAATTAGATCCTTTAAGGAAGAAAACAATAGTAAGAATTAAAACAGCTATAATACTTATAATCATTAAAAATCTTGTAATACTCAAAACATCTTTTTCCAAAATACTTTTATCAGATCTTTGCTCTATTGAAAATATAGTTTTACCAAAGTTGGTATTTTTGCCAGTAGCAGAAATTTCAGCCTCAACACTACCAGAAGTAATATAAGAACTAGAATACATAATATCATTTTCTTTTTTTTCTTTCGGTAAAGATTCTCCAGTTAATACAGCTTCATTAATAGATAAATTTTTAGAAGATATTATTATAGCATCAGCAGGAATTATACTCCCAAGACCAAGTTTTATAATATCTCCCGGCACTAATTGTTTAGCATTAATATTAATCCATTTATTGTCTCTCAATGTTAAAACATTAAAAGATAATTTTTCTCTAAGTTCGTCAATGGCTTTATCGGCTTTAAATTCTTGCCATTTTTGAATTATATAATTTACAAAATATAATCCAAATATAAAATAAAAATCAAAAATCTTTCCATCAACAAAGGACAAAATAGAGGCACCCAAAAGCATTAATGACATAGGAGAATAAAGTGGTTCCAAAAATTTTTTAACAAAATTATCTTTTTGTTCAGCAACATCATTCAAACCAAATCGCTTTAATCTTTCATTAGCTTCAAATGTTGTTAATCCTGAGTACTTGTTATTTTTCATAAATTAAAACTTTTTAATAATAGTAATTAATATTATATATTCTGTAGTTTAATAAAAGAAGTTCATCATTATAATACGATTAAAAAAATAATAATTTTGTATTAATAGAGATTAAATTAATAATATTTTGAAAGTATCGTAAGGTAAGGTAGATTATAAATTCAATAGATACACATTTGTAATAATTAAAAAATTCAAAATTATTCATGTTGTTGGCGTTATTATAACATATTTTAGTAAAAATATATCTGAATTTATATACTGAACTTGTATAATAAATAGACATTAAGTCTTTTTGCTTATAGAATATATGTATAAATAAAAGGTTTTTAAATAAATAATGTCAAATAGTTCTTCTATATATAATTTGATTATAAAAAATATTAAGCCAGTAATATTTAGAAATTTTATTACTCTAGTTAATTTTTTATTTTTTATTGTAATTTCATTATTATTTTATTTTAAAGAATATCGTGACGCATTATTTTTATCCATTGTTTTTGTACTTAATATAGTTATAGGTATTTTCCAAGAATTAAGAGCCAAAATAGCACTTGAAAAATTACAATTATTGATGACGCCACAAGCTATATTGATAGATAAAAAAGGAAATGAAGTTTTAATTTCAATAGACAAAATTTGTAATGGAGATAAATTAAAAATTAAACTTGGTGATCAAGTACCAGCAGATGGTATATTAATAGAAAATTATGGGCTAGCAACTAATGAAGCCTTAATAACTGGAGAATCTAGAAGTATATTAAAACACCAAAACAATGAAATATTAGCAGGCAACATAGTTACTGCTGGATTTGGCATTATAAAAGTTATAACAACACCAAAAGAAAGTTATATCTCAGGAATGACAGAAGAAATTAAAAAATATTCTTTAAATTTAAGTCCAATACAAAAAACTCTTAGTACTTTTATTAAATACATGACATATTTATTAATTGCTACTGTAATTTATATAATTATATATGGACTTTCAATAAATGATCTTTTTGTTTCTATGGTTAAAGATATAGCAACACTAACAAGTACATTAGTACCACAAGGTCTTATTCTTTCCATAACAATATTCTTTGCTTACGGAGCACTCAAAATGTTTAAGGAGCAGGTATTGTTACAAGAAATTAATGCAACAGAAAAGTTAGGAAGAATAAAAAATCTTTGTATAGATAAAACTGGAACATTAACAGAAAACACACCACATTTAGAAAAAATAGAAGTATTCGGGAAAGAAAAAATATCTTATATATCAACACTTATAAAAGAATATGTAAGATTAACAGAAGACGGCACCGAAACTATGAGGGCTATAGTAAAAAAAGTTATAACAAAAAAAGTAACAGCAGAATTAATTAATCTTTTACCATTTTCTTCACAATATAAATATAGTCATGCAACAATAAAAATAAATAACAATAAAGTATCAGTAGTGGTTGGTGCTCCAGATGTTTTATTGTCTTATATAAATACAAAAGAAAAACGTGATTGGCTTCAAAATAAAATTAATTTTTATACACCAAAAGCAAAGCGTTTAGTTCTTATAGCAAGAACACAAAAGCCAATCTTACACTCTAAAAAACTTTCTAAAGAATCAATAGAACCATTAGGATTATTTGTTTTAGATAATCCATTAAGACATGGGACAAAAAATATTATAAATTTCTTTCAAAAAAGAGGCGTTAATATAAGAGTAATATCTGGTGATAATCCAGAAACAGTAAGAGTAATAGCTTGTGAAGCAGGAATTAAAAATACAGAACTAATAATAACTGGGCCAGAAATAAAAAAATGGAGTAATGAAAAATTGGAGAAAAAAATAGAAAATTGCAATATATTTGCAAGAATAACCCCAGATCAAAAAGAAAAAATAGTAGAAATATTAAAAACAAAAGGATTTACAGCGATGGTCGGAGATGGAGCAAATGATGCCCTCGCTATAAAAAAATCAGATTTAGGTATAGCCATGTTTAATGGTGCTGGGGCAACAAGACAGATAGCACAAATAGTTTTAATGAATAATAGTTTTGCCGCACTACCTATTGGAGTTAATATGGCTGAAACAATTATTACAAACATAGAATTAGTTACAAGTATTTTTCTAAACAAAGTAATGATAGGGTTTTTATTATTTGTTGGAGTATCTTTTTTAGGCTTTACATACCCAATGTCTCCAAGAAATATAACGATTATAAATGTTTGCACAGTATTTATCCCATTTCTTTATTGGGGATTATTTCCAGCACATAAAGAAGGAGCAAATCCACAACAATTGTTTTTCAAAAAAATATTACCATTCTGTGCTATTAATAGTATATTTATAGCACTAGCATCAATAATAACTTTCGCGCTAAGTCCTGTTAATTCTAAAATAGATGGATCTAACAGTTATGTAGTTATTGTAATTATAGCTTTAGGGTATTGGTTTTTTATGTTAGCACCAAAAGCTTATGGTGCCTCAAGTGATAAAAAAGAAAAAAAAGCATTATATTTATTCGCATTTATAATTATAATATTTTTATTATTTGTAATGTATAATGCTCCATTATCACATTTTTTTGACATAAAACCATTAGAACCAGTAAAGGCCTTAGGAATGATAGGTATAATAATATTTTTCGGACTAATGCAATATATAATAATGAGAAAATGGTTTGATTATAATAAATATAAAAATAACGTAAAAGTAAAACTTTATAAATAAAAGAAGATGCAATTAATACATCTTCTTTTTGTTTCAGCATGATAAAACTGTAGATAATCATCGGAGTTGTTTTTTGTTTATATATTTGATTCAAGTAATTTATTTAAGTATAATAAGCTCATATAATTAATAAAATAATAGGTATGTCATTAGATAACTCAAATGAATGGAAAGTAAACCCAACAGAAGAAGAAAGAAGAAGGAATTTAGGAGAAAAATTAAATGATGACGATAAAGATTTAATAGAATTAAAAACCACTTTATATGGTTATTTTTCAAAGATAGATAGTTTTCTTAGAAAACAGATGGATAATGCCAGTGTTAGAAGTCCAGAAATAGGTAAAATGGTTGCTAGACTATCAAGACAAAAAGAAGAAATTCCAAGTGCATATAATGCAGGAAATTTAAAAAGAAGAATAGATAATGAAATATTCTCAGAACTATTAGAAGATGGTATTCCTTTATTAAAACAAGCATATATTGATAAGTTTAATGAAACTATAGCTAGATTGCAAAAAAGATTAGAAAGCAATACAAATCCAGATGCTATTCTAGATTTAGAAAGAAATATTGAAAATATGAATCTTTGCAAAGAATCAATTGAAAGTAGAGAGTTTGAAAATTTAAGTTCATATATTTATGGCATTGAAACTTTTGATATGCTTGATGATAAAAGGTCATTAGATGAAAGAAAATCTAGACTAGAAGTAGCTTTGATTAAAATAGAGGAAGATAAAGATGAAATTAAGAGTAATACAAATCTTCCAAGAGAATATAAGATAGAAGTAGTAAGACAATATCTAAGTATAATAAAGTCTTATGAAAATGCTTTAGATGCTTTATCGGCATAAAATAAAAAGAGCAGGCTGTTATTTTAGCTTGCTCATCAATGACTAGTCTCAAACGAGTAATAATCATTGAATGAAGAAATTATTCTTATTTCATCTCCAGAATGACTACATTTCTGAGTCAGTTGAGATTTTAGAAGTTTTTTTTCATCCTCTGTTCTTTTTCGTTTTTCTCTTTTCATTTTGACTTCAAACATTACATTAATTTCAATTGGAACATGTTTGAAAGTCTTGTAGAGAATAAGTGAACCAGTCTCTTCATTAAGAGTAATTTCAGGCTCTTTGCCATCCTTGTACTCTTCACTATAAAACTCCACAATGTTGGGAGTTTTTTCGTTTCTTTGAACTTTTAACATAAAACCCCTCCTATGGAATTCAATATACATATTATACATCTTTTAAACAATAAAGTCAAATTTAAAACTAATCCACCATATTTAGTTCAATACCAGCAAGCATTTTGATACTTCAGAGAAGAGTGTCTTAAATGCATTAGCATCTCATTTTTCAATAGAAAAAATTGGACAAATTGAACAGTATGTAGCGTAGTATTTGATTGACTTATATTGATAATTATTGGCTAATATTAGATATTTAATAAAATAAAAGCCCTCAATATCAAAATTGAGGTATTACTACAAAACATTCAACAATTTTTCTTTACCAAAATCAATTCTTGTCATATCTTCTTCACCAAAAGCTTCCTCACCTTGGGTAGAAAGAATATCTACTAGAGAAATAATTAATCCTTCGACTTCAATGTGATTATCTTTCAAGAATTTATTTACTTCTTCACTATCACTCAAGATGAAGTCATGATAAAGAATAATATTGCCGACATACATTTTCTGATTTTCTGTAAAACCAAATCTTTTAGATATTTCTTCAAGTTGATTTTTTACAGTATATTCAGCATGTCCTTTCATACTTCCGGTAGAGTCTTTCATTATTTTCTTTCCAGAATCATGAAAGCACATAGCAACTTGGAGTAGTAGGTCTTTGGAAATACCATCAATAATTTCAGAAAGATAGGTTCTTACTTTTTCAGAGATAAAATCAGCTTTCCTGTACTGTTTTACTAGTTTTCTTGTGTGATTTAGAACGTCATACTTATGAAATCTATTCTGTCCAAAACCTTCTTGATTGAAGATTTCTTGAAAATAGAAAAGAACATCTTCATTCCTTTCATTATTCACAAAAGAATCAATTAATTTTGATAAGTTCATATAAACCTCCATATGTTATTACTAATTTATTAGCATAAAAACATTAAAAAGTCCATTATTCATGCTTAAATTTATATTAGAGAAGAAGAAATACAGAGATATAATAGTTTTAGAAGAAACGTTCTTGGCATATCTAAAGAAGATAATCACAATGATATTATTGATATGAAAACTTATGCTAAGTTTATATTGAGAGATGGAAATATAGAACAGAAGAAACAATTAACGGGGTGCATCAAGAGTAAATTTTTAATAAAAGATAAAGAAATAATTATTGAATAATTAATCTTCCATAAGAGGTTTAGATTTTAAAACCTCTGGTGGAAACTTAGTCCATTTTCCTTTTTTTGCTTTTACCATATGTCTAATAATTATACTATCTGCATCGTCAGAATTGTGCAAAGCTCCATCTTCCACTGTTTTTGATTTTTGCATCATCTCTTTGATTTTGTCCAAAATAACTTTATTAGCTTCGGGGTTTATTTTATCTGACCCATCAAATTTTCTAATTCTATTTTTTATTTCCCTCCAATCTTTACTCATATATTTATCCCACATTTTAACAGTCAAAGAATCAATTTCATCTGGTGGACAAGGTGCAAGAGAAAAAAGACCTCTAGCTTTTACTTCTTCTGAAAATTTAGAATAATATTCATCAAGCCTTTTAAGTTCATTTTTTAAGTCAGATCCATTAATAAATGCCTGATCTTGTCTCATAAAATACTTTGATAAGGCTACGTGTAGTTTGTCATTTGATGTAAAAATATTGCAAAAAGGCAAATAATAAAAATAAGCCATATCAACCTTATGTGTTGCAGAATGTGGAAGGAAAGAAAATAGATTATTATCACTGCCAAAATATAAAAACAAATCAACAGATAGAACATAAGCAAAGTATGGAAAAATTTCTTTAATTGTTTGAAATTTGGATTCTCTAAATTTTTTTATTATTGAATCATGAGCACTATCAGATATATTCATTATGTATAAAGAATTTTTTAATATTTCTTCGTTTTTAGGAACATCTAAAATTCTATCAATATTTGTTTTAAGATCATCTAATGTTTTTGACTTATTTAATATATTAAAAAAAATCTTAGCATTATTAAAATTTTGTTCTGTATTTATTTCATTTAAAGACAACCTCCATGTCTTTGCTATACTTCTTTCTATTTCTAAAAATTCGGATTTTTGCCATCTTTTGAAAGCTTCATTTTCTGGAGATTCGTCAAATATTATTCCAATTTTTCCATCAGAAACAACAGTTCTTCCACCTGGCAGTACCGGTCTTCCTGACATTTCAATAATACAATCATCATATAATAATTCTGATTGTATTAAATTTCTATGATATGCATTTACTTTAGCCATTTCTGGAGTTTTATAAGCCAAATTTCCAACGATATCTTCAGGTGTTCTACCTTTTTTCATTTCAAGTTCTAAATCAGCCAATGTCTCAACAAAAAATAATGGTGTAATGTTGTTAATATAAAAATGTTCGAGCCACACAGATTCGTCTGGATTTAAACCTTGTAAAGTAGATTTATCAAATATTAATGATGGTCCCATTTTTATAATTTATATTCATAATTATTATAAAACTCTTTATTTAAAAGGTCGAGAGACCTCTGTCGCATTGGCTTATTTATAATAGCTTACATAAAAAAATAAAGAAAATAAGTTAATAACAATAGAAGAGGGTACAGTACCAATAAAAACAAGCAAATACGCACATAAATAAAAAAGTGATGATATTATACAAAATCATCGCTTTTTTAGTTTTTTAATTAATGGATAATTTATTTTTCATCATTTCAATAAATTCTTTTTTCTTAGATTTCATTGTTTTGTTTATTCTATAAAAATCACCAGAAGATAATAACCAAAAAATCTTATCAACAGAATAAGCATCAATATTTATAATTTCAGAAAACTCAACTATATTTTTATATACATCATAAGGATCTCTACTTTCGGAAAGTTTTAATTCATAAAATATATCAATTAGATGAATGTCTGGCTTTGGGTATTCTCTATAACCTAATTCTTTTAAAAAATCACAAGCTAAAGCAAATCTAAAGCCCTTTATTTCTGTACTTAAAAGCATTGGTAAAGAGGCTTTTGTGTATTTATTGAAATTAAATGATTTAACAAAATTGTTAAATTCTTTTTCATCTTTAAAGTTAGACATAAAATTACATATTGAAAAAATACTTTCAGAAAATTGAAACCATAAATTTCTTTTTTCATTAGATATTTTTGCGCTACTAAATTTTTTTTTAAATATATTTAACAATAACTCACTATTTTTATAAGTATTTAATATATTATTATGTGAAAAATTAAATAGAATATTTTTCATTGCTTCTTCATTTTTATGAAATTTTATCACATTAGGCATCATTTGCCTGTTTTGTGCAGAAGATATTAATCTATATGTTATTGTATTTATATCATTAAATTTAGAGTCATTTTCTAAATGTAATTCTAAATCATGTTTTCCAATCTCATTTAATAAGATATCATAAGCATTTTTATATATAATTTCACAAATTTCCTTTTTTAACATTTTTTTAAATTAAAAATAAACCACAGTAAAGTGGCTTATTTTTGTGAGTGACGCAATAGAGTCACTTATACTACTTGGCTCAACAGTCGCGTTGGGTACGCATTGAGTTCAATACCAGCAAGCGTTTTGATACTTCAGAGAATATAAAATGAGATGCACTAGCATCTCATTTTTCAATAGAAAAAATTGGACAAATTGGACAGTACGTAGTGTAGTATTTGATTGACTTGTGTTGATAATTATTGGCTAATATTAGATTTATTTATATAGCACACTTATTTATAGGCTTCAATTTTATTATTTAAAAAATCTAGATCTTCCTTACTTAATAAATCGCCATACAAAGCTATTGCTTTTGATATATATTCACCTATACAAAGACTAGCATTATAAATTTGGTCATTTTTTACGCATACTTCTAGTAATTTTTTACCATATTTTTTATTCATTTTTCCTAAGTATGGTAATATTTTTTCAAAATTATTTTCGGCATTTCTAAAACTTCCTGACCCTTCTATTTTTTTAATTAAAAAATTTACAACCCAATCAGGATTATCAATAAATAAACCTGGCAAAAGTATAGAAAAATCAAATTCTTCCATATTTATTATTGGTTTAGATTGTCTATGACCAATAAATCCTTTTGGAATTGTGCCATCTATAGAAATTGGTATTATTGTTACATTATCTCTAAAATTTTCTAAATAAGCTATAATTCCAGACTCTTGATAACACCAAGGAGATTCATAATAATCGCTAGAAAGTAATATTATAAATACATTTGATTTTTTTAGAGCTTCTAATATTTCTATTTTCCATTCAGTAGATACTTCTAAATCTTCATGTGCTAAAAAAGAATCTATCTTATTTTCATAAAGTGACTCTTTTATTTTTCCGGCAAAATTTTTATGTTTTGTGTTATAGCTAATAAATATTTTTGAACCAAAATTATTAATATCTTTTTCTATTTCTTCATTTTTTTCTATTTCTGGATAATTTTGCTCAGTATTTTTTGTAGAATAAAAAGTGTCTCTATATTCCTTTAATAAATTTAGAAGTCCGTCTAATTGACTAGCTTCTGATGAGGCTACAAACCCATCGTGTGTTTGCACCGACCAACCCGTATTTCTTTCTTCTTTTTCAGCTCTTCTTTTAAAAATATCATCTGTAAAATTAGATGTAGCATCTTTTGCTATTTTGAAAGCATTGTTTTTTTCATCTGGCCTTGCTAGACCTTGTCTTATCAAATTTTGAATTTCTATAATTTTTTTTATAGATTCATCTAAATCCATTTCGTTATTATTTTCTGGCATATTTATTTTTAAATTTTTATTTAGTGGTTACTTCATTGCTACATGAAGTGGTCGTATTATTTTTATATTCATGAACAATATTTGCTATATATTTTAGCAATCATATTATACATTTCTGGTATTTTATAATTATCAACTATCATCTTATCTGGTATTTTATAGTCTCTATGGACTATTCTATTAGCCTCGTCTTTGAATTTTTTTATAACCTTGCAAGTATCAGATACTAAGAATCTATCTTCATGAAAATCATTTTGCTTTAAGTCTAGATTAGATAATAATGTTTCAAATTCTTGATATCTACGAGTGCTATAGTTATACCATAATTCGTGATTTGATTTATTGAATGTTCCTTTGTGAGTTTTTGGAAAATATGTTTCAAATATTATTATTATCATGCATTCCATTAATTTTCTCATCAACATTATTACTGCTACATAGTTTTTATTATTATAAGTATCATTAATCTCTGATATTAAATGATCGAGAAATGGGTTTTTTGTATTATATATTAACAAATCTTTCTCGTTTATGTTTTCATACAGAGATATTTTAACATTATCTACTTCTTTAAGTAATTTTGGATACCACTCTTTTATTTTAACTCCAAGATAATTCCAATCAATATCCTTTGTTTTAATAATTTTTTTATCAAATATCACTTGGCTAATTATTTTTTTATATTTACTATCATCAACATTCGAAATCATAAAATCGGAGAAATTACAATTCTCAGTTGTCATAAAAGAATATATTTCAAAATTATTATAGAAATCGTCTGGTAGTAATATTTCATTAGATTTTAAAAATTTAACAAAACCGTCGACTCTATAACAATGTATATAAAGCTTTTCTACATAACCCCAAATTTTATCGTATGAATTTTTTGTCATATTTTTTATTTAGGGTTAATTAATTCTTGACCTTCTTTTATATTATCTTCTATTTGTTTTTCTATAGAATCTTTAATAGAAGATATAAAAACCTTTATTATTCCATTTGGACATTCTTTTTCTAATTTATACAAAATATTTTTCTTATTTACTAAAGCCGGTGGAGCTTCTCCTATGCTAGATGAATACGAGCCGCTTAAAACTTTATGAATAAATAAATTCTTCGCTTCGTCTATTAATCCAAGATTCTGAGAATTAATTAATGTGTTTAAAAAAATAATGCTAGATTTTTCTGTAAAATCAATGCTATATAAAAAATTAATAAGAATGCTAAATATCTTTTTGTCATTAGAATTAATATTTTTTTCTATAAATTCATCTATGTATGTATCGCAATTTTCTAATTCTTTAAGCAAATTATCCAATTCAAATGGATAAAATAAATTATCCTTTATCCAAGAATTTGTTTTTAAAATAAGATTATAAAAATCATTATAATTTGATATTATATTTTTCAATAAACGAAAACCTTCATATGGTATCGCATCAAAAGAATAATCATTTTTTTCTACAAACTCTTTATGCTTTAACAATCTGTATTCTAAAAAATCTATAAACTTATCCATATTATTATTTATAGAAAATGTTAGCAATTCATTAGAATGATGTTCTATATTATGTAAATCTTTTATAATATTAGTTAGCTTATTTCTTAAAGTTTCTAGCTCATCTTCTTCTATATTCCATGTTTTAGAGCTATGCAAAAGAAACTCAAACATATCAAGAACTCTTGGGTCCTTAATATTATCCAAAACGCAATCCATTATTTTAAAAACTTCTTTTTTATCTTCCTCAGATCTATCTTTAAAAATAAAATATGATCTATGTAATATTCCACTCTGAGCTGATAGATTTGAGTTTTTTATAATCTCTAAAATCCATGGGATAAAAATTTTATTACTAATTTTATGTCTATCTATTAAATTTAATAAATTGTATAAATATTGAATATTTATATTTTTAATATCATCATTTAAAATTTTATTTGCTAATGATGTGATATATTTTTCATCGTCATCAGCGGCTACTATATATATACCCAAATTAAATATGATAGGTAATTTATTTAATAAAGTTTCATCGTTTATTATTTCTATAAAAACAGATTTATTATATTTTGACCAAGTTTCTATCAATGGTATATATTGCCACGTTAGATTGTCTTTAACATCTTTATATAAAGAAATTAAATAACTTATTATATCCTCTTTCTTGTTGTATTTTTTAGATATCTCCTCCACAGTTTTTTCAAATTCATCCATTTTTATATCCTCATTTCTAAAATAGTTATCAATAATCCACGACCATCTATCCTTGTCTGGCGCTATTTCTTCTATGTTTTTAAAATCATAAATTATTATATCTTTAGATATAAAATTTTTGAAAATAATATATTCTGGGTTTCTTGGAAAATTTATTAATATTTTTGATATTTTGTTATTAGTACCATCTTTATAAATATTATTATTAGACCATTCTCTTATTAATATATCTTCTAATGATGCAATTATTTTATTATTTGTGGGGGTTTTTAAAATTTCCTCTATAAAATCAATTGTTTTTTCTTTGTCTAATATTATTCTATCCCATATGCTATAATTTTTTGACGTTTCTCCATTTCCGATATCAGAAATTAAATCAATGAACTCATTTTTTATATCATCATCATTATTTTTTAAACATTCATGTAATGTATTCATGGCTAAATCTCTATATATGTCAATCTTTTCTTTAACCTCATTTTTATAATTTAGAATTTTTTTAGAAAAGGTCATTTTTATGCCATAACTTTCTTCATAATCATGCGAAGATGATAAAGATTCTTCTAATGAATATTTTATAATTTTTATCTCCGAGTTGGTTAAGTTTTGTTTCTTTGAAATGTTTGATACTAAATTCAATGATGAAGTTGCACATTCTAATGTATTATAAATAGGTGAAACAAAACGTTTTGCTAAAGTTTCTATTTTATAATTCTGATATTTTCCCTCTATGTTTTTATCGGATACAAATAAAATTAATTCAATAAGTTTTTTTCTAATAGATTCTTCTTGCAAATATAATAAATTAATTATAATTGGACCACAATCATCAGTTGTGATTTTTTCAGACGTTTGAAGAAAGCAATAAATTAAATCTATTATTTCATCTGGAATTATATAAGCTATTTGAGAGAATGTCTTAAGTTTATTTATTTTATTAAAATCGTCTAATTTTGTTGAATTTATTGATATCTCTTTTATTGTATTTCTTATTGGATCTTTATTGAAATCACCATCTGAATGCTTCACTGCAGAGGATATATTCGATATTATTTTTTCAGGAAATACCTCAAACCAACTATTCAGAATATTTTTTATTAATGTTCCATCGTCAGAATCAAAAATTACAGATAAGTATACATCCCCAACCATATCAGAATAAAATCTTATAGAGTAGCCTATGTTAATAAGAATTTTATCTGTTTTTAGTTTTTGTATATATTTTTTAATATCACTCTGGTTTAAAGATAATTTATTTGATATTTTTTCCAATATATCTAAATTATCATCGTTAAATGGTATAAGTATAGCGAGTTCAAAAAGTAATTCTTTAATTTTTTGGTCACTTAAAGAAAAAATTTTTAATGAGTCGCA
The DNA here is from genome assembly GCA_021780535.1 of bacterium. GTDB lineage: Bacteria > Patescibacteriota > Patescibacteriia > JAGPKW01 > JAGPKW01 > JAJXYN01. The sequence goes on along the minus strand of JAJXYN010000009.1, from coordinate 204,724 downwards.
AACATCTTTTTCTAAATCATACTTTATCTTATTTTTTATTGATTTAACATTTACTTTACCTTTATTTTTTGAAATTAATTTACCTATAGATATTAATAAAAATAAATTACTAGATACTTCATTTAAGATTTCTTCGGAATTAGAAACATTTTTTTTTGCAAAAAAATTCAAAATTTTAATTAAACTATCGTTTGGTAGTTTCTGAAGTTCTATTTCTTCATATTTATCAATTGCTATTCCTAAAGAATTTATAATATCAATTATTATAGATTTTCCAGATGTCCTAGTTATTAGAACTATTTTTATTTTTCCAGGAGAATATGAATTAACCCTTGATAATAATTTTTTTGTAACATCTTCAATGTATCTTTCGGAATCATCTAAAAATATTATAACATTTTTACTTATATCTAATTCATCATTCAGAGCATCGTCAACATCTCTTATTCCTGGAATATAATATAAAAAATTATATTCATTAGTATTATTAGAGTATTTTTTAAATATTTGATTTATGAAGTATGTTTTACCACATCCGCCACTAGCATGAATTATAAGAATTTTTTTGTCATCTAATAAAAAGTCACTAAACATTTTTTCTTCTTGTTCTCTTTTTGTTTCTATTTCAACATGATTATAATCATCGTTATCTATATTTATAAAAGGGGCAAATGCTGGTTGTTGTACATCATTAAAATATCTATGTCTTATCCAAGGATAATCTTTAATTTTACTATCAAGATTTTCTTTTGGCCAAATGAAAAAATTTTTTACATACCCAGTATTTAATAATATTAATTCATTTACTTGATCTACAGTTAAATCAGCATTTGTTAATAATATTAAATTATCAACCTTATTGGTTTTAGATTTCTCTAATTCTTTTATTATTTGTGACTTTAAAGATCTACAAGCTTCGATGCCATTATTTTTAGTATATTTTGATTGAAATGACCATGTGCCATCTATTTCCATATATTTGCCCTTATACATACCATCCCATCCGCCATCTTTTCCTATATAAGGATTACTAAATATAAAACCTGGATGATTTATTTCTAGAGAAAAAACATCATTTACTAATTTTTGAAATGTTTTGTCATTATCTATTTTTGACCATTCTATTAGTTTCATTTTTTTCAGGTTATTTTTTAAATATATTTAATAAAGCGGTGTAAGTGGCTTTTTTTAAATCAATATTGTAATCTTTTTCTAATTTTTGTAGATAAAAAAATTTCTCTTTTAAAATCTCTCCATCATCACTAATATCTGAGTATGCGCTTTCTTTGCCTAATTTAATAACAGCTTCACCACTAAAAGTCATTCCTCTTAATTCTAAATCTTTTTTTGTATCATCAATCTTTTTAATATACTTTCTTTCCAGCTCTTCTTTGCTGAAATTATAATTATTATTAATTCTATTAATTTCTATATAATATAATTTTAAATATAAAAATAATATAGTAAAAGAGAATATAATTATTATGATTATTTTTAAAATATGCTCCTTATTGTAAATATATAACAAAGCAAATGTTATAAATATAATTATAGATATTATTGTAACTAAAATTTTATTTTTCATATTTTTTTATTATTAACTAAACTAAATCATCAAGGTTTAAAGAATTAACTGCAATCCTTTTTTTCTCTTCAGGAATGTAGGATAAATAAATTGCAGTTGTTGTTATTTTTTGATGTCCTAACAGACTTTGAACGGTATAAACATCACCAATATTATTCAAAGTATTTACGGCAAAGGTATGTCTAAATTGATGTAAATAAAATTTGAATTTAATGACATTTTCTATTTTATTAACTAAATGTTTCAATCCATTTTTAGTTAAAACTTTATCCTTACTAGATATAAATAGATATGGATTATTGTATTTCTTCCTGCTATTTAAATAATCTTCTAGTATTAAATAAAGATTATCATTCATTGATATTCTTCTAGTTCTTCTTGATTTACTAGTTGAAGCGTTAATATTTATAATCTTATTATTCAAATCAATGTCAGAAACTTTTAACCCAAGAAGTTCACCCTTTCTTAATCCTGTATAAAATAAAACCGAAAATATGGTTTCATTTCTTTTCTTTAAAAAATTATCCCTCCATTTGATGTTATAGCTTATAGCATTAAATATTCTTTGTACTTGTTCTTTATGTAAAATCTTTTCTCTTCTATCTTTTTCTATTCTTGGTAGTTCAATATTATCAAACGGGTTTATCTTAATATAACGATTTTGTTTTAGCCAAACAAAGAATGGAGACAACCTATTTTTATAAGTAATAATTGTATTTGCAGAAACACCGGTTACTTCATAGCCTCTACCAATAATTCTTTTTCGTGTGTTTAAATATTCAAGAAATTCTACAACTTTTGACTTGTTGATTTCTTCCAATTTTTTATATTTAAGAAAATTATAGAACAATTTGAAACTTTCTTTATAGGAAGTGATAGTAGCTTCAGACTTCTTTGCCAATCTTTTTTCTCTTATAAAGTCATTATGAAATACTAATAAATTTTGCATATAAAATAAGGTTAGTGATTTTATATGACAAGCTAAATATAAATTTTACTTATAATAAAACTATACACCTTTAGGTGAATTATTCAATTATACTGGCCTAAAATGAAGAAATAATGAATTTTTAAATCTTAAATGTTGATTTACAAAAAAATATTAAAAAAATAGACGCTTTTTAAATGCAACAAAAGAACTGAAAAGCCAATGTGGCATTACTTTATTTTAAAAGTTTACATATGTAAACTTTTGGCCTATTTTAGCAAAGTTTTCCACAGTCTACATATTGCTAATATTTTATTTTTTTATTAGTATTGTAATGTAAGTAAAAACTACACGACATAATAATATGACTTTGCCTTTAAAGTTATATTGTTTTGCCGTGTATTTTTTGTTACCTAAAAAATAATTAATTAACATGAAAAAAGAAAATTTAAACATCGTAGAAGTTGATATAACTTCTTTAAAAACTTGTGAGTACAATCCAAGGTACATCACCCCCATTGCTTTCGAACAATTAAAAGAAAGCATAACTAAGTTTGATATTGTCCAGCCTCTATTAGTAAATTCAAATACTGATAGATTGAATATTATAATCGGTGGCAATCAAAGATTTGAAGCTTTAAAAGAACTTGGATATAAAAAGATTCCTGTAATATTTCTTAACTTAAATTTAGAAAAAGAAAAGGAATTAAATTTAAGATTAAATATAAATAACGGAGATTGGGATTTTAATCTTCTTAAAGATTATGATTCTGACTTATTATTAAATATTGGTTTTAGTGATACAGATTTATCAAGTGTCTTTGATGATGTTTTAGAATTAGAAGAAGACGAGTTTGATGTTACAAAACATTTAGAAAAAGTAAAAACAACAGATATAAAAACTGGTGATGTTTTTTTGCTTGCTGAAAATATAAAAATAATATGTGGTGATTCTCTTGAAATTGATACATATAAGAAAATCTTTAATGAAGAAAAGATTGATATTTTCTTTACAGATTTTCCTTACAATATTAAATATGACTATAGCAAAGGACTTGGTAAAAATAATAAGTATGGTGGCAATGTTGATGATAATAAGAGTTATAATAATTATAAAAAATTTGTAAAGACTATAATAGAAAATTCAAAGAATTACACAAAAAAAGATTCCCATTTCTTTTCATTTTGTGATCAAAATTATACAGGACTAATCCAAGAGGTTTATAGAGAATTAAATATATCTACAAAAAGAACTGCAATATGGATAAAGAACTCTGCAAATCCAACTCCAAAAGTTGCAATGAATAAATGTTATGAACCTTGTGTATACGGAACTATTGGTAAACCATATCTTAATGAAAGCATAAAAAATCTAAACGAAATCATGAATAAAGAAATATCTTCTGGAAATAGATTATCAGATGATATTTTGGATTTGCTTGATATATGGTTAGTGCCAAGAATTGCTGGGATAAAATATCTTCATCCAACTCAAAAGCCAGTTACGCTTTATGAGAAATCACTTAGAAGGTGTTCTAAAATAAATGACTTAATTTTTGATGCTTGTACCGGATCTGGTTCTCTTGCTGTTGCTTGCTTGGGACTTAAAAGAAAGTTTATTGGAATAGAAAAAGATCCAATATTTTGTCAGGTGATTTTAGATAGATTTGAAGAACTTACTGGTAAGAAAGCTATTAAACTAAATAAATAATAAAACAATATGAGCTATAAAATATATCAACTTGGAGAACATAAACTTGCTATGGGTGACTGTCGTGATGAAAAATTACTAAAAGATTTAATTGGTGAAAGTAAGATAGACTCAATCATTTCAGACGTGCCTTACGGAATTTCATATGTAGAAAATAAGAAAGGATTTGCAAAATTATCTTGTGATATTGAAATCCAAAATGACAATATAAGTAATGAAGATGATTATGAAAAATTCATGATTGATTGGATGGAAAATATAAAACCATATTTGAATGAGAAAAATTCAATATACATTTTTAATACAGATAAAATGATATTCTCACTTAAGAAAGCAATGGATAAATGTAATATAAAATTCTCACAACTTTTAATATGGATTAAAAACTCTGCTGTAATTGGTAGACTAGACTATTTACCTCAGCATGAGCTTATGGCTTATGGATGGTATAAGAAACATAAGTTTGTTAAATCAAAAGATAAAAGTATAATATTTTGTCCTAGACCTCAGAAAAGTAAATTACATTCCACAATGAAACCAATCTCATTACTTAGAAGATTAATTCTTAATAACACAAATATTAATGATATTGTTTTTGACGGTTTTGCAGGAAGTGGAAGTTTAATAATAGCTTCAGAACATACAGGAAGAAAATGTTACGCAATAGAAATAGAAGAAAAACATGTAGATACAATTATAAAAAGATATAAAAAATTAACAGGCATTGATGCTGTTTTAATAAAAAATGGATAGAAAAATACAGACACAACTTAAGAAAAAGTTTTTAGAGCTTATAGAAGAATATCCTATAGTGCAGAGTGTTTGTGTTAAATTAAATATTCCAAGATCTACCATTTATGAATGGTTTAAAAAAGATCCAAAATTTAAAACAAAGGTCGATGAAAAAATACATGTAGGAATAGAAACTATAAATGATGTTGCTGAAAATGCATTAATTAAGAATGTTAAAGATGGAAAAATAGAATCCGTTAAATTTTGGTTAACTCATAATCATGATAGATATAGAAATAAATCAAAACTTATTGATGCTGTAATAGAATCAAAACTTTCTAATGACGACAAGATGAGAATCATTTCAGCACTTCAAAAATCACCATTATATAAAAAAGAAGATGAACAAATTGTTGAATGAAATAATTGAAAATAAGATACTAAGAAAAAATATTGCATACGAAGATAATATGTATTTCTTTTTCATATACTTAAGAAATTATGTTAAATATAAACTAGCAGAATTTCAACAAGAAATATTTGAAGTGATAAATAATGATAAGAATAAGTTTTCTGTGCTAACAGCTTTCCGTGGATCAGCTAAGAGTACAATAATAACATTATCTTATGCTTTATGGTCTGTGCTTGGAAAGAATAAAAAGAAGTTTGTTTTGATAATTTCTAAAACTCAAGATCAAGCTAAAATACATTTTCAAAACATAATATCAGAAATTGAGAATAATGAATTATTAAGAAATGATTTTAATTTAATTGATAGAAATATAGTAATAAATCAGAAATCAATTCATTTTAAAAAAATAGATGCAACAATAAAATGTGCATCTTTTGAAACAAGTATTAGAGGTATTAGATATAAAGAAACGAGACCAGATTTAATTATCTGTGATGATATAGAAGATTTAGAAAGTGTAAGGAGTATTGAAAGCAGAAACAAGCTTGAAACTTGGTTTACATCTGAAATAGTACCTCTTGGAGATAAAGATACTAAAATAATATTAGTTGGTAATTTACTTCATGAAGACTCTCTTATTATGAGAATGAAAAATAAAATAAGAAATAAAGAGATTAATGGGATATATAAAGAATATCCATTGGTTAAAGATGAAGAAATATTATGGAAAGAGAAGTTTTCATCACAAGAAGAAGTTGAAGACTTAAGAAAAAGTATTGGTAATGAAATATCTTTTCAAAGAGAATATATGCTTACGATATTACCAGATGATTACCAAATATTTAAAAAAGATTGGATTAAATACTATAAAGAATTGCCAAGTAATAATCCTGACTATAAATTCATTATGAATATAATATCTATAGACCCAGCCCTTAAGGAACATGAAAAAGCAGACTATACAGCAATGGTTTCTTTTGCAATATATAAGAACATTAAAACAGAACAAAATGAATTATATATTCTTCCTAATGTTGTAAATAAAAGACTACAATCACCAAGAGTTATAGAATATGCAAAGAATATTTATGATAATTTAATAGAAACTGGTAGAACTAAAATATTAATAGAATCCATTGGCTATCAAGCTTCATTAATACAAATGCTTTCAAAAGATGGATATTCTTCAGAAGAGTTTAATCCAAATGGAAAAGATAAAACTACAAGATTAAACATGGCTTCAATATATGTTCAAAGAGGTTTAATATTCTTTCCAAACGAAGGAGTTGAAGAATTAATAAAACAATTATTAAATTTTGGTATAGAGAAAAATCATGATGATTTGGTTGATGCTTTTTCTATGGGAATAATACATGGAATTAAGAAAGATAAATTGAAAATAAGAGTAATATAAAAACTCTAGAAATTAATCTAGAGTTTTGCATTCTGAAACACAGTCAAAGAAATCATTTTCCTTATCTCCAACAATAACATTACAGCTATAATTGCTTGTTATATAAACTCCAAAAGCATTCTTTACATCAACAGAAGAATCAACTTTAAAAGTCATATTTCCTAGATATTGAGCAATGCCATATGAACCAGGAAATTTTGGATCATTATTAGAATTTAATTTTGTTTTTATATAATTCTTAGCACAAGCTCTTGCTTTATAATTAAACTTTTTATCTATATCTTGAGTTGAACTATTACTTGAATTCATTTGATTTGTATTAGAAGTTTCATTACTTATTGCAGTTATAATAGAAACAAAAAGAATAAATCCTAATATTATTGTTATTATCTTATGTTTTGCAAACCAAGATCTTAAGTCACTTTGACACTTGGGACACTTAGTAGCGCCATAATTTATTTCTTCTTTGCATTTATAGCAAATCTTGGTTTTTGGAGTTTGTTGTTCCATTTTAAGTTAGTTATTAGTTAGCTTTCAACGTTTTTTGATGTGTTATAGAAACAAAAAGGCCCCACGACACAGCATTTATGGTTACATCTCTTTCGAGGGTAACCCTACATCCTTTCGGGTGTAGACGTTGAAAGCAAAAATACTGGTCATGAGACCAATTTTATCTTTCAACGAATTTTATGCCATGCCAATGTTATAAACATTAGTTTAGGCAAATTGAATTGTATTAGTATATTAGCTTATAATAGCCCTAAAGTAAAGTGTTTTATCTACTGTTTATCTACTTTTTTATAATTCCTTTTAATATTTTTTCTACTTCATCATCAAAGATAAAACCATTTTTTTCATAATCTTTCGGGTCTATAAGGCTTTTAAACCCTATGCCATTATTGTTATAAACAATTCCTATAGCTTCTTCTATTTTGTATTTATCTTTAAGCAAATAAAAATGCTCTAGATCTGATATATTTATAAAAAAATACTTCATCTTTTTTATATCCTTATATTTAATATTTGTATTAGCTAGAGATTCTATTTTTTTATTTAATTCGGTTGCATAAAACCCAGCATGTTCTATAAATGGTATTTCTTTTAATACTATTATATTAAAAATTTCTTTACTTCTATATTTTTTTAGTTCATGAAAATATTTTATATCCATCAACCTATCAAATCTTTGTCTGATATGTTCAAAAAGTTTATTGCAAACCTTTTCGGTTTCCCCATGTTTTATTGCATTAAGATCTAAAACATCAGCTTTAGCGTCAAAAAAATAAAATTTATCAACTTCTTCTAATATATAATCAGAAAGTTCTTGGTGATTATTTGGGCCATATAAATCACCGGCATAAGTTCTGCTATCATATATTTTTTCTAAAACACAACCAACGTATTCTTCAAAAATATACCCATATTTTTCTCTAAATTTTGGTATATTATATCCATATTTTTCATATAAAAACCCAAAAGACCAATAAAAATCAATTGTTTTCTTAAATAAAATAGATATATTAGGAATAATATAAGCATCAAATTCATCATCTTTCCTTATAATTGGATATCTCCATAAAGGATTATATGAGTATCTAACTTGATGTTCTTTAATATCTATATTTTGATTATCATGTATAGTCCTAAACTTTCTATAATCTATTGAATAAAAATCTATTATTTTTTTTGTATTTATATACAACGGACTACTGTTATTTAATTTTATTAAAGGACTACCTGTTTCTTTTATTTTATTTATTTCTATATTTATCAAAGCAAAATAATCGCCAATATTTTTTATTCCAAATTCATTATTCATTAAATCTAAAATTCTATTAAAAAATGTTTCTAATTTTTTATACTTAACCATTAATTCTGGTAATAATTTAAAAAACATAAAAATATTTCTACTCAATTCAATATGAGAATCAAATTGTGATTCTAATATTTGTGTACAGTACATTTTCAAAAAATATTTTTCATAATTTTCCTTTACCAATTCAATATCATCTAAGAGATATGTTCCATAAAACCATGATAAGTAATTTATTGCACTTTCTGGATATTTTAATTCTTCTTTTTTATACCAATTTGTAGATAATATAGAAACCATAGAAAGATATATTAATTGAAATTGCCCTATATGGACATCTATATTTTCTATTTTTACAACACCTACATTTTCATTAGAAAAAAATATTTTTATTGATCTTTTTCCAAATTCAATTAGTAAATTTGACAAATTATAAGAAGAAAAAAATATTTTAATATCAGATTCTCTTAATTGATTACTACTAATGCATAGGTGCCTAATTTTTCCTATACCTTCATCTACATACAAATACCGTCCGTTATACATACCAGTAACATAAATCATAATTATTTAATTCATAGTTTATATTTAAATAATATATCTTTGCTTATTACTTATCAACTATGCACTCTAGACGCACTAGATGGGTTGCGTCATTAATGTGTTAGATAATAAATAACACATTAATATATGGAACAAATATTAGAACAAAAACCATTAAAATACTGTCTTTATGCAAGAAAATCAACAGAAGAAGATGAAAGACAAGCTCTTTCAATAGACTCTCAGATTAAAGAAATGACACAGATAGCAGAAAAAGAAGGACTTAATATAGTAGAGGTTAGAAGAGAAAGTCATTCAGCAAAAGAATCAGGAAAAAGAGAGGTTTTTAATTCTCTAATAAGAGATATAAATAATGGAATGTTTGATGCTCTACTTACATGGAATTCTGATAGAATTTCAAGAAATGCTGGAGACTTAGGAATGATTGTAGACTTAATAGATAACCATAGACTTAAAGAAATAAGAACATATAATCAAGTATTTAAAAATACTCCAAATGATAAATTTATGTTAATGATACTTGGTGGTCAAGCTAAACTAGAAAATGATAATAAAAGTATAAATGTAAAAAGAGGTTTAAAAGCAAAAGTTGGTATGGGTCTATGGATAGGACAAGCACCGGTTGGATATCTAAATGAAAAGAATGTAGATAAAAAAGGATATGTAAATGTAGACCCATATAGAGGACCGATAATAACAGAAATGTTTAGAAAAATAGCTTATGATAATTGTTCTGGTAGAAAGATATTAGATTGGTTAAAAAGTATTAACTACAAATCAGTAAATGGAAAAATGATGAGTTTAGGAAATATCTTTAGAATAATAAAAAATACATTCTATTATGGAATGTTTGAATATCCTAAAGATAGTGGCAATTGGTATCAAGGAAAACACGAAACTTTAACTACAAAAGAAATATATGACTTAGTACAAGAAAAGATTGGAAAAGATACATGTTTCTCAAATGGAAATTCTTATGAATTTACTTTTTCAGGATTATTTAAATGTGGATTATGTGGCTCAGGTATGGTTGGAGAACATAAAAGAAAGAAACTTAAAAATGGAAAAATATTGCATTACATATATTATGGATGTTCCCACGGTAGAGATAGAGATTGTAAGAATACTTATATTAGAGAAGAAGAAGTAACTAAACAACTTATAGAGATAATAGATAAATTGAAAGTTGATGAGTTAGGTATTAATAAAACTATTGAAGAAGAAATACAGAGATATAATAGCTTTAGAAGAAACGTGCTCGGGATATCTAAAGAAGATAGTCATAATGATATTATTGATATGAGAACTTATGCTAAGTTTATTCTAAGAGATGGAAACTTAGAACAGAAGAAACAATTGACTGAATGCATTAAGAGTAAATTTGTAATAAAAAATAAGGAAATTATTATTGAAGTTTAACCTCTTATATCAAAAGGAATTATAATTTTTGATTCATTGTCTGTGTTTTCGTAAAAACCAACTCTTGTTACAAATTTAAAATCTGGTTTTATATTTTTTCTATCCTTTCTTATAATTTCACTAAAATTATATGGCCCAAGAATATAAGGCTCTCTCATGGAGCTATCTTTAAATGGATATAAAGCATTCAAGGTATTTAAATCAAAACTATTTTTAAAAACAAAAAACTCAACAAACATACCGGTTTTATTATTAAATAGGCCGTCTTTTTTAATTCCAAATATTTCAGCCTGATTCCATGTCCCAACTGGAAAATCATAATTTTCTATTGGCATACTAAATAAACTAAAAATATTATATGAATCACTATTTAATAATCCGTTATTTGTAATTCTTTCGATAAAAAAATAATGTTCATTTTGTTTTCCAGTAAGATGAATATTTAAATCTGCCGGGATAGATATGTGATTTATATTGGTATGATTTATTATTTTATTATTACATTCTATTGATAAATCTTTATCAGTAGTTGATATTATAGGAAAACCATTTGTGATTTTTAAATCAAATACTTTTCTAAAATTATCGTTAGAGTCTGATCCACCTATCATTATTGTTCCATTTTTCATAATTTTTATTGTATATTATTATCTTTATGCTAACATAAATATTATAAATATAGAATAATTTATAATTTTAACTAATTATGATAACTGAAGAACTAAAATTAAGATTTGAAAAAATAATAGAGCTTAATGATATAGATTGGAGTATGATAGATAATATAGTTCAAAAAGATGCAAACATACTAAGGCCAATAAAGGGCATAGCTTTTGAAGAATATTTTAAAAAAATATTAAGAAAAAATATTAATAACATTAACATACAAGATGGTGAGGGAGATAGTGATGTAGATGTATATGTAAATAATTTAAAATTACAACTAAAAACTCCTGTTAAAAACTCAACAACTAAAGATAAATTTGTAGGAGTAGCCTTGCATAAGACTCATGGATTAGAAAAGCGTCCACACAACCTATATAACTCATCTGAAAAAACATTTGATTTTTTGGTTTTGCAACATCCAGAATCTGGAATTTTTATAATACCTCATAATGAAATACCAAAACATAATTCGTGGGATGGATATCTTGCGGATCCGGCTAAAATAGAATGGGAAAATAAGAGGTTGAATAATTGGGGAGTCATAGGACTAGACAGTATAGATGGTAAAATAATAGATGATAGAATAGCTCCAAAAAATAGCTTGTTGCCATTTTTAAGCAAAGAAACATATTTGGAGGATTATGAAATAATAGAAATGTTGTGTAAACCAGAATATTTTAGAGCAGCTGTAATGGGTTTAAAAGGAAATCTAAAAGAATTTTGGTTTGAAGAATATTTGAGAAAACAGGATTTAAAAGTAATACAACCAGAGGGGCCTTATCCAAAATATGATGTAGCAATAGAAAATAAAAATGGTTATAAAATAAAAATACAAACAAAAGGCACATCAAAAAATATGTGTGATATTGATAATAATAAAATTGGTGTTGAGATAATGGGTACACATGGAAGATTTCCTAATCGTGGTTACAAAAGAAATGAACTTGATTATGTTTCTGTAATAATATCAAATCATCAATTACCTAGAGTTATACTAGACAATAAATTGCATTTTATACTATTACCAGTAAAAGATTTACCAATGCATTATAAAATAAATAAAGGTGATTTTTTTAAAGAATTAGATTGGAATAAAAAAGAGTATTCAGATGTTTTATACCCAAATATAAAATTAAAATTAAATTTAAATAATAAAAAAGAAATAGAGTTTATTCCAGATATAGACTCTTATGGGAAATCTAATGGATTTAATATTATTGCAGAAGACTCTGTGTTTAGAGAGGCTGGCCCATACAAGTTAGATTTTATACCTGATGAATTTTATAATTAGATATAATTAATTCTTTACCCATTTTTCTAGAAGCAACTTTTGAATTAGCTGTATGATACATCCATTCTATTTCATAAATATTTGCCCAAGAATAAAGCTCTTTTATTTCTTCACAATTATCATAAGTCAAACAAAAATAATGTTTTGTCTTTTTTAGTGAATTTAGTAGCTCTATGTGGTCTTTATAATTAAAAGAATGAGCATAAGCTCTTTTTTGATCAGCTTTAAAATATGGTGGATCTACAAATAGCCAAACTTTATTATTTGATTCAGCATTTATCACATCTAAATATGATTTTTTAGTTATTTTTACATTATCTTCAAGTTTTATTCCAGCCTGCATTATTCTATCTCCCCATTTGTCAGGTTGTACGCTTTTAGTTGGATGAAACCCCCAATTTGGCTTATTCATAATTCCACCATAAGCCATTCTGTTTATTAAAAAATATCTATAAGCTTTATCAATAGAGTTTATTGGTTTTGTATTTTTTATATCATCAAATAACTCTTTTGATGGTTTTAAATTTTCAATTTTTTTTATTAGATCTAGTCTAGTTTTTTCATTTGCAATTATAGAAAAACAATTTATCAAATCATCATCTATATCATTTAACCAAGAATATTCAACTTTAGGCATTTTAAAAAAAATCGCCCCGCTTCCTAAAAAAGGTTCACGATATTCGTTAAATTCTATACTATCCCAAAATGGCATTATATATTTAGAAGCATTATATTTACTTCCAGGATATCTTAAAAATGGACGAGTTTTATCTGTCTTACATTTTTTTATTTTAGAAATATCCAATTTTTGGATACTTGCATAAGATTTATCTACTATATCATTTATCAATTTTAATTGTTGCATGTTTAAGAATTTCTTTATCTATATTTTCTAATTTATAATTTGTAATAATAATTTCTGAACCAACTTTTCTTTTGTTATTATTATCTTTAGAGTTATCAAGTCTATAATAAAATTCTAAACTTAATATATTTGCCCAAGAATACAACTTCCTAATTTCTTCACAATCATCGTATGTTAAGAAAAAACTATGTTTTGTTTTTTTGCAAGCCAATGCTAATCTTTCATGATCTTCTTTTTTAAAGGAAAATGTATAATGGCTTTCTTGTTTAGCATTATAATATGGCGGATCTAAAAACATAAGAACCTTTTTACCAATAGCCTTAGATAATATTACTTTTTCAAAATCTAAATTTGTTATTTTTACATCTTTTAATTTTTCACCACAAGGTATTATTCTTTCTTTCCATCTAATAGGAGGCAAACTTCTTTTCGGCCTATAACCCCATGAAGGATTTTTCATTTTACCACTAAAAGAAGTTCTATTTAAGTAATAATATTTATAAACCGATTCCAGTTTTGTTTTTGGATTAAGTGCTTTTATTTTTAAATATTTCTCTTTTGTGGCTTCTTGTTCATTTTCAAATAGTTTTATAAGTTCAATTCTTTTTTCATCATCTTGTATAAATTCCAAGGTATCTATTAAACCATTATCTATATCATTTATCCAATTAAATTTAACTTTTGGTTTTGCCCAAAATACAGCACCACCACCAAAAAACGGTTCACGATATTCATCATGTTCAAAATTTTCCCAGAATTGTTTTAGCTTATTTAAAGCATAATATTTACCGCCAGCCCATCTAAATGGTAATATTTTTTCTAATTTTGTTTCTTTTTCCATATAGCTTTAGTGTATTATTGCTCAAGACTCCAATGTAATAAGTATATTTTACTATACATTCAACTTTTTTCATAATTAATAATTTATTAATAAAGTTACTAATTTTTAATTAATTTTTTAAGTTATTGTTTAATATAAAATAAAAAAATAACTGTGTATATCTATCAAGAGAAACCTTTGTCGCATTGGTTTATATATAATAGCTTACATTAAAAAATAATAGAAATAAGTTACTAACAACAGAACGGAGTCTAGTACCAATAAAAACAAGCAAATACGCATATAAACAAAAAAGTGATGATATTATACAAAATCATCACTTTTTTAGTTTTTAGCGAGAAATCAACCCACTCGCATAGGGTGCACTAGTTGGCTCCGGGAGCGGGACTCGAACCCACGACCAATTGATTAACAGTCAACTGCTCTACCAACTGAGCTATCCCGGATTGTATTAAATTATTCAAATTTAATAGTAGATATTATAATACTAAAAATATAAAAAATCAATAGTTTATGCCTAAAAATACAAACAAATAAAAATGGCTTATATTAAATATATTATTTTGCATAATTTCATTATAAAATATTAAATAATTATTTTATATATAATTGTTTATTTTTTCGTATTATCGTTTATGACATATAGTAGTATAATAAATAAAAATTCAGAATATAAAAATAAAACAATGAAAATAATAAAAAATAAATCAATCATAATATTTGGTTCAACTGGTGATTTAGTAAAAAGAAAAATTTTGCCATCATTATTTTATTTGTTTGAAAATAAAATAATAGAAAATTCAAAAATATTTTGCATAGGAAGACAAAATATAAATATAGAAGATTATATAAAATTAATTGAACCAATATTTTTAGAATCAATAAATAAAAATTCAAAAAATATAAAAGAGTTTTATAAAAATATATTTTATATAAAAGCAGATTTTGATTGCGAAGATTGTAACAATGTACGTCCAGTTATAACTTTAAATGAAAAAAAATTTAATTTAAATTCAAGATTATTTTATTTATCACTTCCAGCAAACGCTTTTAAGAAAACAGTTTTAACAATACATAAAGAAAAATTAATAAATAAAAAATCAAAAGTATTAATAGAAAAACCATTTGGTGAAGATTTAAAATCTAGTGTAGAGTTGGATATGTTTTTAAAAAAATATTTTGAAGAAAAACAAATTCATATAATTGATCATTATTTAGCAAAAGAAGTTTTAATAAATATTTTAAAATTCAGAAAAATAAATTATATAAAAAATATTTTTGATAATAAAAATATAGAAAAAATAAATATAAATATATTTGAAAAAGTAAGTGTAGAGGGGCGTTGTGATTTTTATAACAGAACAGGTGCTATAAAAGATTTTTTCCAAAATCATATTTTACAATTAATATCTTTATTATTTTTAGATATAAACAAAAAAAATATTAATAAAGAAAAAGATTTAGTTTTAAAAAATTTAGAAATAAAAAAAATAATATTAAAACAATATAAAGATTATAAAGAAGAATGTGGGGATGACGGAGAAGATATAGAAACAGGTTTTGATATGATATTAAATATAAAAAATAAAAATTTTAATGGAGTTGAAGTTGATTTAAGGTATGCTAAAAACATGCCAGATAAAGTTACAGAAGTTGTTATAAATTTAAAGGATAAATCTAAAATTATTTTAGATATTTTAAATAATGATATAAAAATAAATTCAGAAAAAAAAGAATTTAAAAATTTTGATTATAAAAAATTAAAAGAAAAAGTTTTAATAGATGATTATAAAAAAATAATATATGATTCTCTAATTGGAAATAAAAAAATATTTGTTGATTACAGTTTTATTAAAGAGTCTTGGAAAATAATAGAAGAAATAAAATACAACACAAAAAATTCAAAATTAAAATTATATTAACTTAATTGCATCATTAACATTGATTTCATCTATACTAATCCTTCTCAATTCTTTAATAGTAGCGGGAAGGTTTAATCTGTTCCCAATTTCTTCTGCAATAGATCTAATATATGTACCAGAAGAAACTTTTATTTCTAAGTTTAATATATAATTATTATTTTCAGAATATTGATCTAATAATTTTATATAGAAAATATTCATTTCTCTTGTTGGCGTTTCTATTTTATTACCCTTAAAAGCATGGTCATAAAGTCTTTTGCCGTTTATTTTAATAGCGGAAAATATTGGAACTTTCAAATTAATCTTGCCAATCAAATTATTTAAAATATTATTTATATTTTTTTCAATAAAAAATATATCATTTTCTATCAATTTTTTTTCTTCTATAATTTCAGTATTATGATATAAATCTCCAGTAGAAGTTTTTTTACCAATCAAAACAGAGGCCACATAGGTTTTATCTAATTTTAAAAATTGTTCTAATTTCTTAGTTCCTTTATCAATGCCAAGAATCATAAGACCAGTAGCAAGTGGGTCAAGAGTTCCAGCGTGCCCAATTTTTTTTATTCCAAGTTTTTTTCTCATTATTCTAATAACTTGAAAAGATGTAATATTTTTTGGTTTATCAACTAATATTATATTTTCTAAATCAAACATTTTATAATTTAAAATTTAAAACAAATATAATATAGTAAATAATAAATTATAAAACAAGTTGAATATTTATGTTATAATATTAGGATAATACAAAAAATGGATAATTTACTTAAAATATTAATTTTATTTTTTATTTATTCTTTTCTTGGTTGGATGATAGAGGTTGCATATTGTTCAATAACATCAAAAAAGATTATAAATAGAGGATTTTTGAAAGGGCCATATTGTCCAATATATGGTTTTTCAGCATTATCAATAATTCTTATACTTAATTCATTTATAGATAAGCTAGTAAATATAAATGGAATACTTTTTTATTTCTTAGTATTTCTAGTGTCAGTAATAGTATCTTCAATAATAGAATTAATAACAGGTGTATTAATAGAAAAAATATTTAAAATGAGATTATGGGATTATTCTGATAAAAATTTTAATATACAAGGGCATATTTGTTTAGAATTTTCAATATATTGGGGATTCTTATCTTTTTTATTAATAATTATAGTAAACCCATTATTCACTAAAATTGCTTCATATTTATCAACGACAAATTATAAATATTTTTTCATATTTTTTCTATTTTTAATCATTTTAGATTTTATAACAGTAGCAAGGTCTATATTTATATTTAATAGATTAGTAGAAAAAATAAATATATTAGATATAAATAAAATAGTAAGTAGCTTAAAAAAATATAAAAGAATTTTAAGAAATTTTGTCCCAAATTTTTATAATATAAATAATAATAAATTTATAAAAATAAAAGACAAAATATTTCAATTGCTAATAAAAAAATAAAACATTAATTGATTGTTTATTAAAATTTATTGGAAGTTAGCATTTTTTAAGTTATACAACTTTTTTGACCCAAATACTAAAATATGGTATAATAACAAAAGTTTATGAAAATATTGGGAGATAACCCAGGAATTCTCCACCTGGTTGCTCCAAAACCCGGGAGCGTTAATAAAGGTATTAAAGTTGTCCCCGTAAACTTTGAAAACATTGTGTTTTCTAAATACGGAGAGCCATATACCAAAGCAGGGAAGCAGAGCCCAGCTAAATGCACCCCCTTAGGGTTCCTGAGGAGGTTTGAGTGTTAGACAATTTTGTTAGCACTCTAAAAATGGTGAGGCGACACCATAAAAATCGCAAATCCATGGTGGGGATTAATCCACTACAGAACGTATGCCTTTTGGTATGCGTTCATTTTTTAATTTAAAATAACTCTTATAATCTTGTTATTTTTGTAAAAAAATGTTAAAGAATAAGTAACAAATCTTGATGGAGGAATAAAATGAGCAATACTATTCTATATGGTGTTATTTTTATAACTTCTTTGCTTTTATTCATTGTTTCTTTTAAATCTTTTCAAGTGGTAAAAAAGCAACGTGCAGATGAAATGATTTTAAAGGTTTTTTGGAATAAAAGATTGTGCTTTGATATTAATAGAGAGCAACGTGACGATATTGCTACTTTTTGTCGGAATGTATTGGTTAAACAATATGGTTTTATCCAAAAGTCTGATGAAACACATGGTACTTTAATGTTTTATCAATATTTTAAAGATAGAAAACCAATCGAATCAATATTCGTTGAATTAAAATCAATAAATTCTAATGATTGTATAGATGTATCAATGTGTGGCATGGAAAGTATGAGAGAATTTTTTAATATTTTTATAGTAAAGTATCTTATAAATTTACTTAAAGATAGTAAGGTGAAAATGGCTATAACTGATCTTCTGAAAATAATGCCCCCAGTTTTAGGTCTTGAAAGAAGTAATTTCCCATTTTCTGCTCATGATGTTTTAAATATAAATGGTGATTGTATAGCCACTAATATTGAACTTGCAGGATATGATGATACTCAAAAAAAATCAGAAATAAAAGAAGTGAAGTCAAAGAAAAAAACAACAAAGGTAGAAGTTGAAAAAGCAGATGATAAGGAAAAGTCAAAAACTGAAATATCTACTGAATTAGTTTTGCCAAAAACAGATATTGATAATAATATTCAAATAGTAGAAAAAGTAGAACAAGTAACATCATCCCCCGCTGTTGTAACAGAAGCCCCTATTATTCAGATAGAGCCAGTAGCTATCCCAGTAACAGAGGAAGTCGTTATTGCCAAATTAGAAACTGAAGTAACAAATATTACTCCAAAGGCAAAAATTAAAAGATTGAGAAAAAAAAGAAATTCAGTAATAGCAAAAAAAGATAAACCAACACACAAAACTACTATTCAACCAAAGATAGATGGTAAAAGAGTAAGTGTTGGAAAAGATGATAAAGAAAAGCCAAAAGAAACAAAAGAAGAAAGAAGAAAAAGAATATTGGAAGAATTTAGAAGACGTGAGTGGCATAGAAATGAACCAAAAAAAATATGGGAAAGAAAGATAAATGGAAAACTAACAGGAGAAAAAATGCTTATTGGGATTGGAGATGGAATGCAAAACTCAATTAATGAAGAAAGAAGAAATATTACCAGTAAACAATATCAATCTTCTGTACATGTAAAAAATTAGAATAACAAACAGCAGGACTAAAAATCCTGCTTTTTTATTTATTAGTTGTATTTTTACGGAAATAATGTTAAATTTTATTAAAGTGTTTAAAACAAGAGAGACTTCTCTAAGTAAAATTAAAAAAATTAGTTGGGTCTTGATATCAAAGCATTTGGAGGTAGTATGAGAACGAGAGCTTGCCGTTTTTCCGAAAACTGTACAAATCAATGCCCCCCTAGAGGTATTCAATGTTTAATAATGGAACATAGAGTTAAAGAATCGGATGAAGTGTGGAGAAGTGTGGAAAAAGGTATTAAATCTCTTGAAAAAGAATATATGGAGGCTAGAAAATGAATGAATGTCCATTTGTTCATTTATGTAGATTGTATGATAAAGGTTCTTATTATTGTTTTCAGGAAAGAGGAGAAAGTTTTCAACTGTGTAGCTTATACGCAGAGGCTATTTATAATTTAGAGAAAAAATTGCTAATAAAAAAAGAATTTTGCGAACCATCTAGTGCCAAATGAATTTTGAGACAAGATTGAATACATAGCTCAGTAAAATGAGCTATTTTTTATTTTCAAAAATAAATAAATAATATCACTTGCGTGATATTATTTATGGTGGTGGGCAGTGAGGGATTTGAACCCCCGAAGGCCGTAGGCCGACAGATTTACAGTCTGTTGCGATTGACCACTCCGCCAACTACCCAGGTCTTATATATTTATAACAAAATCATGAAAACAATTATAGCAAAATTAAATAAAATAGCAAGTAAGCGTAATAACATGCATAATGAAAACGGTTTTTAATTTAAAAAGTTGAAGTTTCGTTGTATTTCCTATAAAATATAAATATATAAAAATAGCACAGACGCGATTAATTGTGTATATAACAAAACCTACATGTCTTTTGCAAAGAAAATAGCATACAATACAATGATACAATTTATAGGAAGATTTTTTTCAATATTTTTTGGGGTACTTGCAATAGGCATAATGACAAGACATCTAGGGGTAGAAGGGTTTGGGATGTACACAAAAGTATTAACATTTTTCCAACTCACGTCAGTGCTTTTAGATTTTGGTTTATCCAATGCCACACTGAAATATATATCACACGAGAGTGATGAAAAGTCAGAAGAAATATTAAATAAAATACTAACACTTAGATTTTTTCTAAATTTATTAATATTAATTACTCCATTTTTTTCATTATTTCTACATTATGAAAAAGAAGTTATTATTGGTATTTTTATATTCTCGTTTAGTTATTTAGTTTCAAATTTTTCTCAAATATGGTCAATACTTTTACAAAAAAAGCTTAATACTATCCCATTAATAATTGGAGAATTAGTAACTAGAATATCATTTTTATTATCAATATTTATACTTTGGAGATTGAATTTAGGATTAGTTTCAATAATAATAGCATCAGCTGTTACTGGATTATTTTCTGTTGTAGTTGTTTATGTTGGGGTAAGAAAATACATAAAACCAAAGTTTATAGTTGATGTAAAATTATGGAAAGATATTTTAAAATTATCAGCCCCATTTGCGTTGTCAGTAATATTTAATTTAGTTTATTTTAGAGCAGATTCATTCATATTAACGCTATTTAAAAGCAATGCTGATGTTGGTATATATGGAGCAGCATATAAAATATTAGAGATATACATAATGATACCTGCAATGTTTATGAGTTTACTTTTACCGGTTTTTGATAAAGCTTTTAAAGAAAATGATAAACTAAGATTTAAAAATTTATTACAAAAAGCATTTGATTTTTTATCTATGATGGCAATACCAATAATGATGGGTGGTTTCTTATTGTCTAAAGATATTATGGTATTACTTGCAGGAGAAGATTTTAGTGGAGCAAGCCCGGTTCTATCAATTCTTTGTGTAGTTATGGGGATAATAACATTGGGAAATATTTTCACAAATACTGTAATAGCAGTAAATAATCAGAAAAAAATGATGTTTGGATATGCAATAGCAGCATTTTCGTCAGTTGTTTTATATTTGGCATTAATTCCAATTTATTCTTATCAAGTAATCCCTTATATAAAAATATTAATAGAAGGATTTATAGCGATTTTAGCTTTCGTTCTAACTTATGAAAAAGTAAAAGAATTGCCATCTTTTAAAAATGTAGGCAAAACAGTTATAGCAAGTATAATAATGTGCTTAGGTATATATTCGTTAAAGAAATTTCTAAATGCAGATATATTTATAACATTGCCATCAGCAATTTTGATATATTTCATATCATTGTTTATAATAGGTGGAATAGATAAACAAATGATAATGCAAATTATTAAAAAATAATTCTAAATTTTAAATTAAAACATTGTTTCTAAATTATTAAATTCTAAAATTAAAAACATGTTTTCAAATTCACAAGAACAAACAATAGAAATAGCAAAACAATTCGCATCAACATTAAAAGGTGGGGAAGTAGTTTGTTTGTATGGTAATTTAGGTGCAGGAAAAACAATGTTTATGAAGGGAATAGCAGAATATTTTGGGATAGATAAAGACGAGATAATATCCCCAACTTTTATAATAGCAAACCATTTAAAATGTTTAGGTACGATTAATTGTACTCCAACAAATATAAAAAATATTATTCATATAGATGCATATAGAATAGAAGATGAAGATAATATGTTAGAAACAGGAGTATTAGAATATTTTGGAGACAAAAATTCTATAGTTTTTATAGAATGGAGCACGAAAATAAATTCATATATACCAGCAGACAACAAAAAAGAAATATATTTTAATATAGTAGGAGAAAATGAAAGAGATATTAATATAAAATAAATATGCCATTAGAACTAATACCAAAAAGTGAAATAGATCCAACATATAAAGAAATGATGAATATTATAGATGAGTTAAAAAGAGCTGCCGAAGAAGAGGAAAAACAAAAACCACATATTTTAGAATTGAAATCAGAAGGATTAAATAATTATACAAAAATATTTAAATCAAAAATAAATAATATAAAAGAAGAAGATTTTGAAATTTTAAATAATGAAAATGGAATAAAAAAAACACAAAAAAGAATATATATTTTTGTAAATAAAAAAATTAAAACAGAAAGTGGAGAATATTCGGCAGAGGTGAAAATAAGGGTGGATGACTATATAAGAGGAATTTTTAATATTCAAAAACTACTTGAAAAAAAGGTAGAAAAAATAATATATTATCTTGTTGAATTACAAACAGATGGGGTAGAGTTAGATTTTAAAAAAACAAAGAAAAATGGAAAAGAATACTATGAATTAGGAGATGAATTTAAGAAAATGATATTAGAAAATTTAAAAATAATTTTATAATAAATAATAAAATACATAATAAAATACATAATATTGCAAAATATAATGATTTATGTTACTAATGTATTAAATTATTCCTTTCCATAGAGGGGGTGAATCTTGTTATATAGGTTTAAGAGTGGCAAGAATGAAGGGAAAACACTTGAATGGCTTGCTTTTACTGATTATGGCAGACTTCTTTATCTTTATAATAAGGCCACAGAAAAAGTCTTACCAACAAGAAAAAAGAACGTGTATGAACAAGAGCTTGTAAATATTATTGCATTATGCGAAAAACCTTTTGTCAGTTCGAAAATATGCCCAATATGCAACAAAAAAACAGTCAAATATCTTTCAATACGTTATAGTAGTTTTCAAAGCACTCCATCTATTAATGCTAGCTATTGTTGTTGTGAAGATTTAGACTGCAAAAATTATTATATTGGGATAGCTGGCTCGCCTATTGAATTTTTCCCATTACAGATTAGCTATTGTATGCGACTCAGTGTTAAGGGAGATAGGTTGATGTTTTATGATGCATTAAAAAGTCTCCTTGATATTTCAAGGTTAGATGAAAAAACATTGAAAAGAATATTTTATCCAAGCTAAAATATTATCAATTTTAATCAAAGACCATCGTAAGGTGGTCTTGTTTTATTTATTAAAGGTCTATTGACGAGTAAAAAAAATAATATTACAATAAATTAGCACTTAAAACATTAGAGTGCTAATAATTAGATAGATTATTAATTCTAATCATCTAATCACTTAATTATCTAAATATTTATTATGAAATTAAAACCACTATATGACAATATAATAGTAAGGCAATATGAAGAAGAAAAAATAACAAAATCAGGAATAATAATACCAGAAACAAGTAAGGGAGAAAAAAAAGAACAAGGTGAAGTAATAGCAGTAGGGAAAGGAAGAACGAATGATAAGGGAGAAATAAGGCCATTAGAATTAAAAGTGGGAGACAAGATATTGTTTAGCAAATATTCTCCAAGTGAAATTAAGATAGACGGTGAAGAATATTTAGTAATGAAAGAGAGTGATGTATTGGCTATCATTGAATAAATAAACTTTATAAATACAACTTAAATAGTGTTTTTCTATGCTTCGTTATTTTTTGGTTTGAGAACACTTCGCAGAACCAAAAAAAATGAAGATAGAAAAATCACTGTGAGATTTAAAATTTAGCAAGTCATAAATCAAAGTAAATTAAATAATTAATATTTCAAAAATGAGTAAACAAATAATTTTTAATGATGAAGCAAGAAAAAAATTAAAAGATGGAGTAGATAAACTTGCAAATGCAGTAAAAATAACACTTGGGCCAAAAGGAAGAAATGTAGCAATAGATAAAGGTTATGGTGTTCCGCAAATAATAAATGATGGAGTTTCAATAGCAAAAGAAATAGAATTAGAAGATAAATTTGAAAATTTAGGAGCAGAACTTGTAAAAGAAGTTGCAACAAAAACAAATGATTTAGCAGGTGATGGTACAACAACAGCAACATTACTTACTCAATCAATAATAGATGAAGGTTTAAAAAACGTAACAGCGGGATCTTCTCCAATATTAATAAGAAAAGGAATAGAAAAAGGAGTAAAAGAAGTAATAGAACATTTAAATAAAATTTCAAAACAAATAAAAACAAAAGAAGAAATAGCTCAAGTAGCAAGTATATCAGCAAACGATAAAGAAATAGGTAAAAAAATATCTGACGCAATAAGCAAAGTCGGAAAAGATGGTGTTATAACAGTAGAAGAATCTCAATCTTTTGGTATAGATATAGAAGTAACAGAAGGAATGGAATTTGATAAGGGGTATGTTTCTCCATATATGGCAACAAATCCAGAAAAAATGTCAGCAGAATATAATAATGCAAATATTTTGCTAACAGATAAAAAAATATCTTCAATAAGAGAAGTCTTGCCATTGCTTGAAAAATTAGCAGAATCAGGAAAGAAAGATATAGTTATAATAGCAGAAGACTGTGATGGAGAAGCTCTTACAACATTTGTTGTAAATAAAATGAGAGGGACTTTTAATGTTCTTGTAGTTAAAGCTCCAGGATTCGGGGACAATAGAAAAGCAACATTAGAAGACATAGCGATTCTTACAGGAGCCACAGTCATAACAGAAGAAAGAGGATTAAAATTGGACACTGTTGAATTAGATGTGCTAGGAAAAGCCGATAAAGTTATTGCCACAAAAGATAAAACAACAATAGTGGGAGGAGCTGGTTCTAAGAAATTATTAGAAGAAAGAATTTCTTTGCTTAAAAAAACATTGGAAAATACAGAATCATCTTATGATAAAGAAAAAATACAAGAAAGAATGGCAAAGCTTGGAGGCGGAGTGGCTGTAATAAAAGTAGGAGCAGCAACAGAAACAGAGATGAAAGAGTTGAAACTAAGAATAGAAGATGCAATAAATGCAACAAAAGCAGCAACAAGAAAAGGGATAGTAGCTGGAGGTGGGGTTGCTTTACTCAGATCAATAGAAGTTTTGTCAAAAATAAAATTAAATAATAAAGAAGAACAAATTGGAATAGATATATTAATGAGAGCATTATCAGCGCCAATAAAACAAATAGCAGAAAATGCAGGAGTAAATGGAGATGTGGTTGCGCATGAAGTATTAAAAGAAAAAAATGTAAATTATGGATACAACGCTTTAACAGATGTGTATCAAGACTTAATAGAAAATGGAGTAGTTGATCCAACAGAAGTAACGATAACAGCTTTACAAAATGCAGCTTCAATATCAGCAATGATATTAACAACAGAAGTAGCAATAACGGAAAAGCCAAAAGCAGAAACACATGAACATAATAATTCTGGGATGGGAGATATGAGTGGAATGTATTAATAAAAAGTAAAAGAGCGAGATTCATCTGAATCCCGCTCTTGTTTTTCACTGATTGAATACAATATTTTTTAATATTCCTTTCTCGTCAAAAAGAAAGGAAATTGCCATATTATATTTTTTGTATACATATTTCACATTAAACTCTTTATTTTTTGGTTCTCCAAATCGGTCAACGATCTGGTTTATGGTTGTGTTATTTATTTCACAACCAGTAAAACCGCCACTTCTATACACGACCGATTCCAAGGAATATTTCTTATTTTGGGTATTCCCTGCGATATATACATTATTATTAAAAATTATGGTATTTTCTCCATCTCTTTGAGAGTTATTAATATTATAAACAATGTCATTTGCCCAAAGAGTTTCGCTGTTTCTCCTTACTTCATAGAATAGGAGATCTACCATTTTTTTTTGATCTTCTCTTTTTCCTTCATCTGCTATTTTTTGTTTGACAATAGCAAGACTTCTTTCGTTGTTGTTATTATTTTCTTTGCAAGAAACAACGAAAACGAAAAAAATAGAAACAATAACAAAAACCAATTTGTTTATTTTCATATCAACTCCTATATTTGAGCAGTTGAAGCTCGTGATTTTCGTAGCCAACGGCTAGTTCACATATTATAACACGAAAGATAAAAAAATGCAACAATTATTTAAATTTTTCTTTCAATATTTATATTAATATCTTTATAATCAAAAATATCAATATTATTTTTTAAATTAAAATAGGCAGCAATATTAATCATTAAAGCATTATCCATGCAGTTAGGAATTTCAGGTATCATAAATTTACTATCAGAATTTTTTTCAATATTTTCTTTTAATCTATCTCTTAAATCCTTATTAGCAGCAACACCACCAGCAAGAATAAAAATCTTAGGAGAATATTTTTCTATCGCTTTTAAACTTTTTTTAGTTAAAACATCGTTAATAGCATCTTGAGAAGAAGCACAAATATCTTCTACAGAAAACTTTTCCATTTTTCCATTTTTCCATTTTTCCACTTCGTATAATACAGCAGTTTTGAGGCCAGAAAAAGAAAAATTAAAATCATGAGAACTTATCATAGGTCTTGGAAAATTTATTTTTGTTTTATCTCCACTTGCAGCCATCTTAGAAATAATAGGTCCGCCAGGATATCCTAAGCCTAATATTTTAGAAACTTTATCATAACATTCACCAGCAGCATCATCTAACGTTTTCCCAACAACCTCCCAATCAATAAAATTTTTAATTAAAATAATTTGAGTATGCCCACCAGAAACAGTAAGTGCCATCATGGGGTAAATAGGATTTATAATAGAATATTTTTTATCATCTTTTTTTTCAATCATAGAAACTAAAACATGTCCTCTAATATGATTAACGGAAATAATAGGAATATTTAATAAATAAGATAAAGTTTTAGCAGTTTCAACGCCAACAACAATAGAACCTATCAACCCACCACCTTTGTTTGTGATAGCAATGTAATTCAAATCTCCTAATTTTACATCAGCTTCTTTTAGTGCTTGATCTAAAACAGGAATAATATTTTTAATATGTTCTCTTGATGCAAGTTCTGGAACAACACCACCAAATGGGTTATGCTCTTTAATTTGAGATGATATTACATTTGATAAAACTATAAAAGAATCGCCACTGTATTTACATATAGCAATAGCAGTATCATCACAAGTAGTTTCAATAGATAAAATTATAATATTATTTTTATTCATAATATATTTATATCCTAAAAATAATAAAAAATAAAGTATTGTAATGTAAACTCGTTATGTATTTCTTTTTAGTAATTTCTTGTTTACTTTAATATTGACTAAAAATAGCAAATTAAATATAATACAGCTTATAAAACAAGATAATAATTAATATTATAAAGATATGATGATGCCAGCTGGAGAATTTAAGAATGGAACAGCGTTCAAATATAATGGAGAACCATATATAGTTACAAAATTTCAACATTTAAAATTAGGAAAATCAGGTGGGGCGAGAATGGTTACAAAAGTAAGAAATATTATAAATGGAAAAGTTCTAGATATAACATTTAATTCTATTGATAAAGTTGAAAAAATAGAAACAGAAATGAGAACAGCTCAATATTTATATGAAGATGGATCATATGCATATTTTATGGATCCAGCAACATTTGAGCAAACAGAGTTACCAATAGAAGCTTGTCAGGAAGATTTAAAATTTTTAAAACCAGAACAAAAGGTTACAATATTAAAATTAGATGATAAACCAGTAAAAGCAGTATTGCCATTAAAAGTAACATTAAGAGTTACAGAAACAATGGATGGAGTAGATAGAGGAAATACAGCAGGAGGACAAGTATTAAAAGAAGCAACATTAGAAACAGGAGTAATAGTAAAAGTGCCAGCATTCATAAAAACAGGAGAATTGATAAATGTAAATACAGAAACAGAAGAATACGTAGAAAGAGTTAGTGAAGATACAAAATAAAATTAAAATAGGCGATTCCAAATCGCTTATTTTTATTGTATAATCTAAATAGAAAATTATAAATTAATAATAATGTTTTCGTTCCTTTATGAAGCTCTTATGATATCTCAATTGAGCGGAATACTAGGAAAAGAAAATATTATTATTAATTTATTAAGGCTAATAATATTATAAAATGCTAATAGCAGTAATATCTGACACTCATGACAATTTATTTCGTCTAGAAAAAGCCTTAAAAGAAATTCGCTCCCGCGAAATAAAACTTTTATTTCATTGTGGAGATATAGGAATAGAAACAATAGAAAGATTAAAAATAGAAGCAATCCAAATATATGCAGTATGTGGCAATGGTGATTATTATCCAGAAGTAGAAAAAATATGTAAAAATTCAAATATAGGGATATTTGAAGATATAGGAGAAATAGAAATAGATGATAAAAAAATAGCAATAACACATCTCCCAGCAGTAGCAGAGTACTTATCAAGTTTAAAAAAATATAATATAATATTCTTTGGTCATACACACAGAAAAAGTTTTAAATTATTAAATAATGCAAAACTTATTAACCCCGGCGACATTATGGCAAGGTATAATAAGCCAAGTTTTTTAATATATGATACAATAAAAGATAGCATAGAATTTATAGCTATTTAAATAATGAGTTAAAAATAAAAAGGTGATAAAAAATTTTAAAGCAGAAAAAAAAATCATAAAAAAGGAGATAGAAAAAACAGAAGACATTATAGCAAGCGAAGTAGAATTTATTAGAAAAAAAAAGTTAGGATCTTTATTTGTCCAGGGTGCTTTTTTTAGTTTTGCCACAGCTTTATTGTCATATATTTTATCATCTTATTTAGCAAGATTTATAGATGAAAAATATGTTAGTTTAGTTTACCTTTTACCAAACATAATTGCGGTTATCTTAATATTCTTTTTTGGAAAGATCATAAAAAAATTTGGTATTTTCAAAGTTGCTTTGTTTAATATGATACTATTAATGTTTTCATTAATATCACAAATATTTATTAAACAAGAAGCTTTTTTTGTTATTTTTACAATAATATTATATCAGATAACATCATCTATATTTTTTGTTTTTGTTGATTATTATGTTGAAAAATATTCCGTAGATGGCACAACAGGAAATACAAAAGGAATTCAATGGACATTGATGAATTTAACATTTTTATTCGGACCATTAGTAGCTGGTATTTTATTATCCAAGCTAGGCTTTGATTTTGTTTTTGGTTTATCTGCAATAATGACCTTACCGACAATATTTTTATTTGTAAAATCTTTTAAAAATATAAAAATAACTCATACAAGGACTGTAAGTATTAATATAAAAAAAGTATTAAAAAATGATTCCATAGTAAGAATAAGCATTGTTAGTTTTTTATTAAATTTATTTTATTGTTGGATGGCAATTTATGTTCCAATATATATGAATAAGACATTAGGATTGGAGTGGAATAAAATAGGTATTATTATAGGTATAATATTAATCCCATTTGTTATTATAGAACTTCCAGCTGGTAAAATTGCGGATAAATGGTTAGGAGAAAAAGAATTATTAATGACAGGTTTTATTATTATATCTATTTCAACATTTCTTTTATTTTTTACAACAAATATAATAGTGTTTACATTGCTCTTATTCACAACACGTATAGGAGCAAGTGCAATAGAAATAATGAGAGAAGTATATCTTTATAAAAAAGTAAGTACAAAAAATATAGATTTAATAAGTTTCTATAAAATAATGTCTCCATTAGCATACATTGTTGGCCCAATATTAGCCTCAATAATATTAACTTTTTCTGATATGAAAGTATTATTTTTATATTTAGGTGTAATTTTATTAGTTACTGGTTTATCTGTTTTATGGGGATTAAAAGATACAAAAGTAAATTTTAAATCAAAATTTATAGAGATGTAATTAAATTAATTTATGTCAGAAAATAATCTAATAGTACAAGTTTATTGTGATAAAATTCGTTCCATTCATAATGTTGGATCTATTTTTAGGACAAGTGAAGGTTTTGGGTTTGTAGAAAAAATTTATTTAGGTGGTTATACACCAACACCAGAACACCCAAAAATGCAAAAGACAGCATTGGGAGCAGAATCGGTAATTGATTGGGAAACTATAAAACAGCCAGTAAGATTAATAAAAAAACTAAAAAAAGAAGGATTTCAAATAGTAGCGCTAGAAAAACTAAAAGAAGATAAGTTAAAAAAACTAAAAACTAAAAACCAAAAACTAAAAAATTATAATATCTATAATTTTATTCCAAATGCAAAAGTTTTATTCATAGTTGGTAATGAAGTTGATGGTATTTCTGATAATATTTTAAATGAAATAGATATAATGTTGGAAATACCAATGAATGGAAAGGTAAAAGAATCTTTAAATGTTTCTGTATCTTTCGGAATAGGTTTATATAGTTTAATAAGATAATTACTATTTTATTTTATTTTAAATTATGATACAATTCCTAAAATATCTAACAATTAAAACAAAAAAATGTCTAAATTAATACATGACAGAAATCAATGTATCCACTGTGGGGCTTGCGTTTCAGTATGTCCAGAATTTTTTAGTGAACAAGACAAAATCATTTTAAATGGTGGTACTTATGATGCAGATGATAGAGGTTCTCTAGAAATAACAGAAGATCAAATACCTACAGCTCAAAGTTCGGTTGATGTTTGCCCAGTTGCTTGTATTCATATAGAAAAATAATTTTTGGTTGCTGTGGGTGTCGCTTAATTAGCGACACTTTTGATTTATTAAATAATAATTAAAAATAAAATGTTACAAATCAGAATACATGCAAGAGGTGGGTTAGGGGGCAAATCTCTTGCTCAAATAATAGCAGAAACATCATTAAGATTAGATAATTACATGCAAGCTTTCCCAGAATATGGTCCAGAAAGAGCAGGAGCTCCACTTAGGGCTTTTGTTAGAATTGATAATAAGCCAATAAGATTACATGAACCAATTTCAAGTCCAGATATATCTATAGTATTAGATGAGACATTATTATTATCGGGGAATGTTACCGAAGGTATGGTGAACACGTCTATATTGATAGTTAATACTGAAAAAACAAAAGAATCCATATTGTCACTATTAAAAAATTATAAAGGTGAATTATATGTAATTCCAGCAACAAGAATATCTCTAGAAACAATAGGTTCAAACAAGCCAGGTTCTCCAGTAGTCGGAGCTTTGTGTAGGTTTACAAAACTTATAACAATAGAAGCATTAAAAGAAGATATGGCTCAAAAGTTTGCTAGAAAAGGTCAAGAGATAGTTGATGCTAATCAAAAAGCTATAGATATGGGCTTTAAATCTCTTGTTTAAAAATTAATTAATAAAATATGTCAACATTAAAAACTTCTCACGAAATGGAAGAGGGTGGAATAATAAATATTCCAAAATCTTCTAGAAATTTCAAAACAGGAACTTGGAGAACTTTTAAACCAGTAATAGATGAATCAAAATGCATCCACTGTGCGCAGTGTGTAATAAATTGCCCAGAATCATGTATTGATATAACAAAAGATAAAAAAAGAGGTGCTATCAATATGGATTATTGTAAGGGTTGTTCTGTTTGCTCAAAAGTTTGTCCAGTAAAATGTATAAAAATGGAAACAGATACAAAAGAAGATAATAAATAAATTATATTAATTAATATGTCAAAAATAACATTAGCATTAACAGGTGCACATGCAGTTGCTGAGGCGATGCGCCAAATAAATCCTGGTGTTGTAGCGTTATTTCCAATAACGCCTCAAACGCCAATAGTAGAAAAATATTCAGAATACTACGCAAATGGAGTAGTAGATACAGAATTGGTTAGATCAGAATCGGAACATTCAGCTATGTCTATTGTAATGGGTGCGCAAGCAGCTGGAGTTAGAGCAATGACAGCTACATCTTCTCAAGGTTTAGCATATATGTGGGAAGTTGTAGGAGCAACTGCTGGACTTAGACTCCCAATAGTTATGCCAGTAACAAATAGAGCATTGGGAGCTCCTATTAATATTCATTGTGATCATGCAGATTCAATGTATTGCAGAGATCTTGGTTGGATTCATTTATTTTGCGAAACAGCCCAAGAAGCTTACGAAAATACATTACTTGCCATAAGATTAGCAGAAAAAGTAAGTTTGCCAGTGATGGTTTTACAAGATGGTTTTATAACATCTCATTCAGTAGAAAGAGTTGATATATTAGATGATGTATCAGCTAAAAAATTTATAGGAGAATATAAACCTAATAATCCATTAATTAATACTGACTATCCAAAAACAGTTGGCCCAATTCAATTACAAGATTATTATTTTGAAACACAATATCAAGGAACTATAGCAATTGAGAGTGTTTTTGAAGAATATTTAAAAATAGGAAAAGAATTAGAAAAATTAACAGGAACAAAATATGAATTATTTGAAGAATATAAACTAGAAGATGCAGAGGTTGCTATAATTGTATCTAGCTCAACATCTGGGACAACAAAAGAAGTTATAGATAGAATGAGAAATGAAGGTAAAAAAGTTGGATTATTAAATATAAAATTATATAGACCATTTCCATATGAGGCTATTGCAAAAGCATTGAATCATTTTAATTTAAATAATATAGCAGTATTAGATAGAGCTTTAAGTAGAGGTGCTATGCCACCATTATATACAGATATTAAGCTTTCAGTATCTTCATTAAATAAAATTCCAAAAATTCAATCATATGTATTCGGTCTTGGCGGAAGAGATATAATACAAAAAGATATAGAAGAAGTATTTGAAAGTCTTTTAAAAGGAAAGGTCAAAGAAAATAAAACAGAATATATTGGATTAAGAAAATAAAATAATAAAAAAAATATGATAACTCCAAAAGATTTAGCATTAAAAATAAAAGAACAAGAATCTCTTGTGGAGGGCGGAAGATGGTGTGCTGGATGTTCATTCCCTCCAATTATTAGAACGGTGCTTGCAGCAGCTGGGAAAGATGTTGTAACAACATCAGCAACAGGTTGTTTAGAAGTTACTTCAACTATATATCCATATTCATCTTGGGGTGTTCCATTTATGCATAATGCTTTTGCAAATTCAGCAGCCACAACAACAGGATTAGAGTCAGCATATAGATACCTTCAAAAAGATAATGTTCACTCTGAATTAAAAGATAAAATAAAAGGGAAAGATATAAAGTTTGTTGCGTTTGGTGGTGATGGTGGAACTTATGATATAGGATTACAATCTTTATCAGGAGCATTAGAAAGAGGGCATGATTTTCTTTATGTTTGTTATGATAATGGTGCTTATATGAATACAGGTAATCAAAGATCTTCTGCAACTCCGTTTGGAGCAGCAGCTTCAACAGCACCATCAGGGAAGGCTCATTTAGCAGGAAAAGAAGAAAAAAGAAAAGATCTTATTAAAATAGCATTAGCTCATAATATAAAATATGTTGCACAAGCTTCAGCTTATAATTTAGTAGATCTTTATAACAAAGCAGAAAAAGCTTTTTCTATAAAAGGACCAAAATTAATACTTGTATATTCTCCATGTATTAGTAATTGGCAATTTGAAGATGGCGATGGTGTGGAGATAGGAAAACTTGCTACGGAAACTAATTTTTGGCCATTATATGAAGTAGAAGATGGAAAATATAAATTAAATTATAAACCAGCAACACCAAAACCAGTTGAGGAATTTTTAAAAAGACAAGCCAGATTTAAGCATTTATTTAAAGATGAAAATTCTAAAAAAATAATTGAAGAAATCCAACAAACAGTAAATCAAGAATGGCAAAAATTACAAGATTTAGTTGAATTTACAAACAGATAAAATAAACATATAAAATATAAAAACGCAGTAAATCGCGTTTTTTATATTTTAAATTTTTAACATTTTCTTGAAAAAAAAAGCAATACTTGATAACCTTAATACAATAAAATACTATATTTAGGTCTAATGCTTAATACAATAAAATATGAAAAAATACGATCATAAAAAAATAGAAAAAAAATGGCAAGAAGAGTGGGAGAAACAAGAAATATATAAAACATCTGACGATTTAACAAAGAAAAAATTTTATACATTGGTTGAATTTCCTTATCCATCTGGAACAGGTGTGCACGTTGGTCATGCAAAAGGGCATAACGCAGTAGATGTTTATGCTAGATACAAAAGAATGAATGGTTATAATGTTTTAATTCCAATGGGTTTTGACGCTTTTGGATTACCAGCAGAAAACTTTGCAATAAAAAACAAAAAACATCCAAGTGAATTTACACAAGAAAATATAAATAATTTTATAAAACAAATTAAGAAATTCGGATGTTCTTTTGATTGGTCAAGAACAATAGACACAACAGATCCAAAATATTATAAATGGACTCAATGGATATTTTTAAAATTATTTGAAATGGGGCTTGCTTACGAAAAAGAAGCTCCTATTAATTGGTGCCCATCATGCAAGACTGGCCTTGCAAATGAGGAAGTTATAAATGGAAAATGTGAAAGATGCGATAGTAACGTAGAACAAAGAAATATGAAACAATGGTTTCTTAAGATTACAGAATACGCAGAAAGATTGATAAAAGATTTAGATGATGTAAATTGGCCAGAATATATAAAAACAAGTCAGAAAAATTGGATAGGAAAATCAGAGGGTGTCGAAATAGAATTTAACGTGTCCGCCGAAGCCTTGGCAAAGGCGGAAAAAATAACAGTATTTACAACACGTTTGGATACTATTTTTGGTTGTACATATGTTGTTTTGGCTCCAGAAAATAAAATTATTGATAATCTAAAATCGTCAATAACAAATATTTCTGAAGTAGAAAAATATATTGAAATAGCAAAAAATAAAAAAGATTTAGAAAGAACAGATTTAAATAAAGATAAATCAGGAGTAAAACTTGAAGGAATATTTGCAATAAACCCATTTAATAATGAAAAGTTAGAAATATGGGTTGCTGATTATGTTTTAGGTTCTTATGGAACAGGAGCTGTAATGGCAGTACCAGCACATGATGAAAGGGATATGGAGTTTGCTAAAAAATATAATTTAAAAAGCAAAATCGTTATTTCAAAAAAAACTGGATCAATAGATAGTAATTATTTTGAATTATCAGAAGATGAGAAATTATTAAGTGAGATGTCGGCTGGAAACTATGATGGAAGAGTTTGTAATTCCGGAAAAGAATTTAATGGTTTGACATCAGAGCAAGCAAGAAGAATTATGTTAGAAAAAGCAGAAAAAGAAGGATTTGGTAAAAGAAAAATAAATTATAAATTCAGAGATTGGTTATTTTCAAGACAAAGATATTGGGGTGAACCTATTCCGATAGTTCATTGTGAAAAATGTGGCAACGTTCCAGTTCCAGAAAATGAATTACCGCTATTATTGCCAGAAGTTGAAAATTATGAACCAACTGGGACTGGGGATTCTCCACTTGCGGCAATAGATTCTTGGGTAAATACAACTTGTCCAAAATGTGGTTGTGGAGCAAAGCGTGAAACAAATACAATGCCACAATGGGCAGGGTCTTCATGGTATTTTTTGAGGTATATAGACCCAAAAAATGATAAAGCTTTAGCATCTCAAGAAAAATTAAAACATTTCATGCCAGTTGACATATATTTTGGTGGGGCAGAGCATACAACAGTTCATCTACTTTATTCAAGATTTTGGAATAAGGTATTGTATGATGCAGGAGTTGTTTCGGTTTCTGAACCTTATAAAAGAAGAGTTCAGCACGGTCTTATAGCTGGAGAAGATGGAAGAAAAATGAGTAAAAGATGGGGTAATGTTATTAATCCAGATGATGTTATAGAACAATATGGAGCAGATACAATGAGAACTTATATAATGTTTATGGGACCTTATAGTGAAGGTGGAATTTGGTCAACAACAGCTATAAATGGTGTAAATAGGTTTATAAACAGAGTTTGGTTACTTCAAGATAAAGAAATCTCTAGCGATGACGACGATAAAGAAACGATAACATTATTGCATAAAACAATTAAAAAAGTAGGAGAAGACATAGAGAATGTATCATATCACACAGCCCTTGCTCAATTAATGATTCTTTTAAATCATATTTCTTCAAAAGAAAAAATAAGCAAAAATTTATTTAAAACTTATTTACAATTACTTGCACCATTTGCGCCTCATATTACAGAAGAAATTTGGAATAATATAAACCCAAACAATCAATCAATACATATCTCTACTTGGCCAAAATACAATGAAGAATTAATACAAGAAGAAGATATTAATTTTGTAGTTTCTATAAATGGAAAAATGAGAGATATAATAAAAATAAATAAAGATAAAACACAAGATGATATTTTGGAAGCATTACAAATTAAAGTTGATTCTGTAGGCAATGTAGATGTGCATCATACAAAATTAATTTCATATTTAGAAGGACAAAATATTAAGAAAATAATATTTGTAAAAAATAAGATGATAAATTTCGTAATATAATATATACTAAACATAAATGTCAGATTAATTTATTTGACACTAAGTGTGAAAAATAAATTTTAACTTAAATTAATATGGAATCAATATACAAAAAATATAAAGACGGTGAAATAAGTAGAAAAGAAGTTTATAAAAAAGCATCAGAGATTTTAAATTTATCTTCAGAAGATGTAAGATTTGTTTATGAATCATATTTCAAACCATCACAAGAAGAATGTCTAGAAAATCCAACAGAAGCTTGCGAAACAGGTAATTACATGTTGCAAGAAGAAGATAAATTCGGGGAATTTGTTTTTTATATAGCAAAAAAAAATGAAGAGAAAATTAGAGAAATACAAGAATTAGCAAAACAAAATAAATAAAAACTGCGGAATAATTTTTCCGTATTTTTTATTTATGCAATTTTTTATTTATTATCATCATAATTCCATCATCAATATCAATAGGTAAAATAATATAATAAAATTTATTTTGCTTTTCAATATATTTATAAAATTCAGACATTTTGTTTTTAAATTTTATAACATCATCAACAATAATAATTCCACCATCTTTTAATAATTTTTTAGCTTTATTAAAAAAATCTAAAGTTTTATTTTTTTGTCCATCAATAAAAATAAGATCAAACTTTTTAATATTTTTATTTTTTAATATTTTATCCTCCTTTAAAAAATCTTCGAATATAGAATCAATATATTTATTTAATTTAAATTTCTTAAAGTTTTCTTGAGCCTCTTTATAAGATGGGATAGAAATTTCAAAAGTTGTTATCATGCCACCAGTTGCTTTTAATGCTTCAGCCATCCATATAGTAGAATAACCATTTGCAGTCCCAATCTCTAAGACATTTTTAATATTTTTATTTTTAATAATCATATTTAAAAACATTCCAATTTCATAAGAAATATTTGGAATTTTATTTTCAATTCCATGTTGTTTTAAAATATTTAATTTTTTTAAAAATAATTTTGTCATATTTATTATAAAACAATTTATGATATGATAATTATATTGTATTTTAAATAATATTAAAATGTTAAGAAAATTATATATTTATTATCATTCCCTGGAGTAATATTTCATGAATTAGGTCATCAAATATTTTGTCACTTAACCGGAGTTAGAGTTTTTAAAGTTTGTTATTTTAGATTTGGAAATCCATCAGGATATGTAGAACATGAAAAGCCAAAAAGATTTTTACAAGGATTATTAATATCAACGGGACCATTTATTTTTGGGACAATATTATCAATAATTTTATTTACAATTTCAAAAAATATATTTTTTGAAAATAGAAATTTAGCAATAATTTTAATATGGTTAGGAATATCAACAGCAATAAATTGTTTTCCAAGTAAACAAGACGCAAAAAATTTATTTCATGATACAAACAAAAATATATTTAAAAATCCATTAGCAATAATAGGTTATCCTTTTGTAATAATATTGTATATATTTCAATGGTTAAGCGTTGTTTATCTAGATTTGATATATGCAATTATATTATATTATTTATCAAACAATATAATATATAATTTTATAAATAATATGGTTATTAAAATAAAATATTAAAACGGAGATTTACTATCACTATTTTTTTTTATTCTTTTTTTAAGACAATTATCACACATAAAACAATCATCTTCAACATGTTCTAAATTATCTCCAAAATAACCAAGAATAAATTTATGACGACAAACACTTGATAAACAATACTCTTCCATAACATTTAATTTTGTTAAAGCTCTCTCTTTCTTATCTTCTAAATCTTCATCATTAAGTCCAAGAATAATTTCTTTTTTAAGAATTTTAATAAGTCTTCCTTTTTTAGCTGGTGTATATTCTATAATTCCAGCTTTGTTCAAAACATTAATAGTTCTCAAAATATTATCTCTAGTTATGCCAATTTTTTCTACAAATTTTTCTAATTCAAATTCAATTTCTTGATCTTTATTTTCTAATTCAAATTCACGCCTCAATGTAATAAGAAATTCTTGTTGAGTTTTTGCTCTAGAACTAATTTTTTTTATTTGATTATCAAAAGTATCAAGTATTTTTATTTTTATTTCGCTATTTGCATCACCCAATCTTTTTATTAATTCATGTTTTTCAAGTTCTTTAAGACATGATGATAGCGCCATATCGCTTATACTCTCACTAACACCACACATTATTTCACTTGTAGTGATAGATACTTCATCTTTATTATCAGCCATAGATTTATTAAGCAAGACAAAATATACTTCCTCAATATTTTTTTTTGAAGGGTTTTCGTTATTAATAAAAAATTCATGTGTATATCTGTCGTATGTCCCATAAAGAAGAACACAAGAGCTTTTTTTACCATCACGACCAGCACGTCCAATTTCTTGATAATAAGCCTCAATAGATCCAGGCATGTTACAATGTATTATTAATCTAATATCGGATTTATCAATACCCATACCAAAAGCATTAGTAGATACCATACAATTACATCTACCACTAAGAAAAACATCTTGAGCAACTTTTCTTTCTTCTGGTGTCATTCCAGCGTGATATTGTAAAGTTGGAATACCACTTGTAATTAAATTTTCAAAAATATCCTCAACACTTTTTCTGGTTGTTGCATAAATAAGTTTTGGGCCAGATATTTTTTTTGAAATATTTATAATTTTAGTGATTTTATCAGTGTCATTCTTTGTATTCACGCAAATAATTTCAAGATTATCTCTTTTAAAACCAGAAACAAAAATATTAGGATCCGTTACTTGTAATTGTTTAATAATATCTTCTTTAACTTCAATAGTGGCAGTGGCAGTAAGAGCTACGATAACAGGCATTTCTTTTCCTTCAGCAATTTTATCAATAGAAGATTTAATTTTAGTATAAGAAGGGCGAAAATCATGTCCCCATTGTGAAATACAATGAGCTTCATCCACGGCTATCATAGAAATATTACATTGTTTCAAGTCGTTTATAAAATAAGGATTAGTAAGTCTTTCTGGGGCAACATAAATAATCTTATAAAGTCCACTTTTAATACCCTCAATTCTACAAACAACTTCCTCAAGAGATAATGAACTATTGATAAAAGTAGCAGGGATATTTTTAGATATTAAAGTATCAACTTGATCTTTCATTAGAGCAATAAGAGGAGATATAACAATAGTAACACCATCAAAGCATAGAGCTGGAATTTGATAGCAAATAGACTTACCAGCACCAGTAGGCATAATAGCAATAGTATTTTTTTTCTCTAAAATACTAAGAACAACCTCAGTTTGCCCGGGACGAAAAACAGAATATCCAAAATAATTTTGTAAAGTTTCAATAGCTTTTGTTAGCATAAATAATAATTTAATTATTCTTTTGTAGGTGTCTGGCACGCCTGACACCTAATGAAAATTATAATAGATGTATTCTAGCAGAGTACCTATTAATTTCTAATTAATTTTTCTGTGGATAAGTATATAAGTTAAAAAGATTGTGATTTTATGATAGAATGTGAATAATATAAATAAATATGGAAAAATTCTCAAAAGTAAAAATTGATAACATTGATAATGATATTGATGATTTAAATTATGGATCATTAGCATCTTATTTTAGTATGGAAAATTTCCAAAATTTTTTAGAGATTCCACTTAGTAAAGAATTTATTAAAGATGCAAAAATTTTTTGTGAAGATAAAGAACTTCAAGAAAAATTTGATTATGATTTCCCGGTTTTAGTGAACAATAATATTTTAATTTTATATAAAGACAATGAACCAATTTTCTATACTTATATACCAAATTTAAGTAGTAAGTATAAACAAAAATACTTTTCAGATCTTCATACAAATCATAAAGTTGTTGTTAAGAAAATAAAAGAAGAAAAGATAAAAGAGCTTTATGATCTGAGAATTTTTATTTTTGCCGAAAAAGAACTTGGTATAAAATTAAGGTTGCACAGTATAGAAACGCAAGTTCAATTTCTAAATTTTTTTAAAAAAAGCAGAGAAAATTATTTTTCAAATGATTATTTTAAATTAAAAAAATTTTTAAAATATCAAAATAAAGATTATTTAAATGTAAATAAAAATTTAAGATTTAAAACCTTCTTATCTCTAGACGAATTAGGGGAACAATTTGGGGATAAAATATTAGAATTAGGCGAACTAGAAAATGCAGATGAAATATTTGAAATATATTCAAATTTAATAGATAGAGCAGAAAATATCAGAGAAGAATTACAAAGCATATTTAAAGATAAAAAAATAGAATTAAAAGATGAACAAATAAATAATATAGTTAAAAATATTCTAAGAAAAGGTGCAAATATATTATTAGAATTTTCTGAATCTGTAGAAAAAAAAGATATATATAAAATACAAAGCTTATTAAAAAAATATGAAGCCGAAATAGAATTTCGGGGTAATGTGTACAAAACCATGAGACAAAGTGGTGTCGATATAGATTTCAATGAATTAGAGGGCGTTGATTTTATATCTCAAACATCGGTAGAATTTTCTAAGGAGATAAATAAAAATGAAATTAAAAATAAACTATCAAATTATTTAAAACAAATTATAAATGATATAGATTTAAAAAAGAACCCATTCTTGAACCCAGATAATTTTATAAAAGAACATTTTAAAGAAGAGCTTAGTCAAGAAGAAAAGGACAAAATAGAGGAGGTAATAGAAATGTTAAGTATTTGTTATAATAGTTTTTCAAAAAAACACTCATCTATAGAAATTAAAGAATTATTAAATACTCTAATTGATAAAATATTATTTGGTGGTAATAATTCAGAGATATTTCAATATAAATTAAAAAACAAAGAAGGAAAATATAAGATTATAGTATTTTTTACTTTTACAAAAAAAGAAGAAAGAGTAAAATTCGCAAATCATTATAGTGCAAGGTCTGATGGCTATGG
Source organism: bacterium (assembly GCA_021780535.1). Classification (GTDB taxonomy): domain Bacteria; phylum Patescibacteriota; class Patescibacteriia; order JAGPKW01; family JAGPKW01; genus JAJXYN01. The sequence goes on along the minus strand of JAJXYN010000009.1, from coordinate 163,311 downwards.
TATAGCAAAGTCTTTAGTAGATACTGTTTTTAAAAGAGAGACAGACGATATATACGCAGATGCATTTATTGAGATGTGTGAAGAGTATTTAAAACCTTCATATGATTTTGTTATAAATAAAATCAATAAAAATCAACAAAAAGGAAGAGAAAATACAGTTGATATAAAAGTTCAAAAAAATAAAAAATGGAAATTTAGAAAAACAACAGAAGAAGAAATTATAAAACAAATAGAAATATCTCTGGGTGGAGAGGGTTTTAAAATATTGGAATTTAAAGAACAAACAACAAAAGAAGCTATGGAGAATAATCTAGATTTGCTGGAAAGCGAAATAAATAAAAATAGTTATTGCATCACAAGATCAATAAAATATAACAACTTTATTTATTTAATTTTAGAAAAAGATATAGAAAGACAGGAAGTAAAAACAGAAATTTTTAGTGAGGCAGCTTAAACCATGTCCCAATAAGATTCAAATAAAGATTTTTGCATTTCATATATTTGTTTATCCTCTATAATTATACTTACTTTACTTTTTTGGTCTTCGGATAGACTGATAAAAACTATTTTGTTGTCGTATATCTCAGTAATAGATTTAAAAGGTTTCATTTTTATGTATTTCACTTCAGTAATTTTATCATTAGGACTTTTAGTCTCTTTATGAGCTATTTTGGAATCTATTACTAGTATTTTTTGTTTTAAACCTTTTTTAATTTTTTCTTTTTCAAAATATTTATCAATATCATGTATGAATTTACTAACACTATTCATGTCCATATAAGTATATATAGGAGTTTTAGACTTTAACATGTCTTCTGCAATTTTTTTTATACCCTCATCTCCCTCAAAAAATCTCACCCCAGGCTTATTACTAACAAGATTAAAATCAGAAATAATAGAGGATAAATTGCTTTCTAGCGTATTTTTAGCCTTACCTAAGGCTTTTTCTTTGTTTTCTAAATATTCTCTTAATTTTTCTGGATGTTCAGGGGAAAATACAGCAACTTTATTATTTTTATTAATTTTTTTAGTAATTAGCTTATTTTCGCATAATTCATCTAAGATATTGTAAACTAAACCCCTTTTTAATGGGGTATTTTTTATTATATTCCCTGCAGTTTGAGCACCATTTTTTAATAAATATTCATAAATAATGGCCTGATTATCGCTTAATCCAAGTTCGATAAATACATCTTTGTACATATTTCAGTTTTAAAATTTAGATGTTTTATACTCTAAAGAGTATAAGATAATTATATTCACTACGTTCATTAAGTATCTAAAAATTGTTTTGAATTTTTCAGTTTTTCAGTTTTAAAATTTCTCAACGATGACTATCAATAAGTTAATTAATAATTTAATTTAACATCCATTTTTTACTTCATATAAAAATAAAAACAATATTGCTAAATCTCAGCGCCTTAAAAAGACGTTGTAGTAATAGTTGTAAGATAAATCTTACACAATCAATATTTGCATGTAATTTTTTGGAGCTGAGATTTAAAAAATCTCTCTCCTCTTTCACCAGCTGAAACTTTAGTGAAAGCTGGTTACCCGCCGTAGTCTTGACGAAGGCGGATTGTATTCGCCATAGCCTTAGCAAAGGCGGATTGTATTCGCCGTAGTCTTGACGAAGGCGGATCTAAATATTGTTTAAGTTATATGAAGTAAAAAGTGGATATTTTTTAATAAAATAAAAATCTGTGTATAACTGCATTGCTAAACGATTATAAATATTGTAATGTAGTGCAGAATGAATAATATTGTCAGCACTGGATTATAAGGTTGAAATTCAAACTTTGTACTTTAAAAGCAAAAAGTTAAGAAATTAAGAAGTTGAGTATTAAATCTCATCTTCTCATTTTCTCGTTCGCCTTAGCGTTAGCGACGGCGGGCTCAACATCTACAAGGAGAAAGGTCGTTAGTTAAGCAATTTATTTATATTTTTATGAATAAAAATAATAAAATTATTGCTTTTCTTGTTTTCGTTTTCGTTTTTTCTTTATTTAGCACAAGCCAAGTTTTTGCAGAAAATATCATTGTTGACGTAGCTCCTTTTTCAAATGAAACAAAAATTAACAATATAGGGATTATTCCAATATTAAAAGTAGAAAATGAAAAACCAGTAGATTCAATTATTCCTACAGTAACTAGCCCAAAATCGAATGAAAATTTAGATGGCGGACAGATAATAAGAGGAGAAGTTAAATCTGGTTATAATATAAAAGTTTATATAGATGGAAAATATAGAACAACTTTAAATGTTTGGCCAAGTAAAACAGGCATTTCAGGATTTTATTATGAGCCAATACAAAAATTAACCCTAGGAAAACACAATGTTCAATTTGTATCGTTTAAAGATGGTAAAGATTATGGATCTAGTGGAATAGTAGAATTTAACGTAGTAAGCGGATATTCAACGCCAGATATTTTGACGCCATATTATTACGCAGATGATCCATCTATATACGTTATAAGAGGTTATGGTAATACTGGGAATAAAATAGAAGTATATGTTGATGATAAAAAAGTAAGATTTATAGATTCATTATACGGAACAAAATCTTCTTCTTATTTTGCTTTAGCAGTTAAAGGCTTAAAAAATGGAAACCATAAAGCATACATATTAAGTTATACAAAAGATACAAATATAGTTTCTAAATCAAAAATAATATATTTCGCCGTAAATATAAAACAGAATTTACCAACGCAAGAAATAAAAAAAGATTCAACAACTAAAACAGAAAGTAATAATACAGAAACAAAAAATACTAGTAAGGAAAATGTTAAAAAAGCAGACGTAAATTCATCTATAAATAAAACAAATTCTGCAAAGACAAACATAAAAGAAAACAAGAAGACAAGTAATAATTTGCCAAATCAGAAAGAAAAACAAGATAAGTCAATTTTAATAGGGGTAATATTACTCATATTAGCTATAATATTACTTATATTTTGGCTAATTTCAGAAAACAAAGAAAAAGTAAAAAAATTCATAGACAATCTTTTTGAGGAAGATGAAGATGATAAAGATCAAAAAGATAATGAAAATAAATAAAATAACTAAATTTTTGGAGATTTAGAGATTTATAAGAAGGCTGTAAGTTATACACAAGGCAGCCTTCTTTTTTTTATGATAAAATGTCGCCAAAAGAAGGTTTAGATAAAATTTTAAAACTAAAAAAACCAAAAACCAAAACAAATTCAAATTTTAAAATCAAAAATTAAAACACACTTAATTTGAATTTCGTTTTAAAATTTAGTTTTTAGCTTTGTTTTAAATTTTGGTTTTTTCAGTTTTTAATTTAAATTTTAAATTCAAGCCAAATTGTCTGATAAAATTACCAATTTAGAAAAAGATATACTTAGTACTATTATTTACTTCGATATTTTTGATTTTCCTTTAACAAGTTTTGAAATATGGAAAAATTTATATTCAAAAGAAAGTTGTAGTTTAAAAGAAATTATAAATACATTAGAAACAAGGGAGTTAATAAAAAGTAAAATAGAAAAAAAAGAATCATTTTATTTTTTAAAAAATAGAGAAGAAATAATAAACAAAAGAAAAAGTAACTACATAACATCTTATAATAAGTATAAAAAAGGGATTAAGTTTGTAAAACTAATTTCAAATTTTTCATGTTTTAAATCAATATTTATATCAAACAATATGTCCATAGATAATTCCAGAAATGAAAGTGATATAGATTTGTTTATAATATCTAGAAAAAATAAAATATGGGCATCAAGATTTATATCAGCATTTATAGCCAAAATTTTAGGTTTAAGACCAACAGAAAAAACAAAAAAAGATAAAATTTGTTTAAGTATTTTTGTTGATCAAAAAGATCTAAATTTACAAAAAGTTTGTTCAAAAAAAGATGCTCATTTTTTGTATTGGGTAAGTCAAGCCGTTCCAATATTTGATCCAAGTAATATCTATCAGAAATTTATTAATGAAAACAATTGGATAAAAGAATATTTACCAAATATTTTTGGACATAAAATGGGATATAAAAGAATAGTGCAAAATAATATTTATAAAAAAATAGCTAGAAAAATTAGTAAAATATTCTCTATTAATATATTGGAGAAATTTTTTAAAATTATAGAAATCAAAATCTTCCCACAAAGTATAAAAGATAAAATACAAAAAAATAATTCAGAAGATGTAATGGTAGATGATTTGATAATAAAATTACACGACAATGATAACAGAAGAATTTATAACAATATTTTCTTAGAAAGAATAAAATAAATGAAAAACATTTTTACAACAAAAATTTTTAATATATTATTTCTTATAATAGTAGTTTTGTTGCCAATACAAACAAGATATTTTTTAATGATACAGAATATAAATAATAATTTTTTTGAGTATGGCTCTATATCATTATATGTGATAGATATATTAATTATATTTTTTATAGCGTATGGGATAATATATTCAATAAAAAACAAAACAATAATAGACAAAAAGTCAAAAATATTTATTTTATTATTATCGTTATTTAATATTTCAATATTTATTTCAATATTTTTTGCTCCAGACAAGACAGTTGCAGTGTATAATTTTATAAAAATATTAATATTTTCATCATTTTCATTTATTATTTTCATAAATAAAATAAAAATGGAATGGTTTATAAGTTCTTTTATATTAAGTTCAAGTATTCAAGGATTTATATCAATATACCAATTTATAATGCAATCAATATCAGCTAATAAATATATTGGTGTATCGGAACAGCTCCCGTTTAATCTAGGTACATATGTTATAGAAGGAGGTTTTGGAAGAATATTAAAAAGTTATGGCTTATTTCCTCATCCTAATATGCTTGGTTTATTTTTATTAATTGGATTAATTTTTATATTATTTAAGATCTTAGAGCACAAAAAAGAAAAAAATTTATTAGAAACAAGTAGGATAGATTTTAAGATGATATATCTAATATATGCTTTTGGAATAAATTTTATTGGGTTAATTTTTACATTTTCAAGAACAGCAATATTTATATTTATAATTTCATTTATATTATTCCTAATGTATGAAATATTTATACATATAAAAAATAAGGATATTATAAACAAAAAAATAAATTATAATTTAAGTATATTTATAGTTTTAATATTCATAATATTATCAACATCTTTACCAGCATCTGATTTATTAGCATCAAGAACAGATGTAAATAATAGATTAGTTACAAAATCAACAAATGAAAGGCTGGGCCAATTAAAAGATTTCAAGAATTATATTGAACAAAAATATTTAACAGGAGTTGGAATTGGAAATTATACAATTTATAAATATAATCAAAACAAAAATTTAAATACATGGGATTTACAACCAATTCATGATATATATTTATTAATATTTTTAGAAACTGGCATATTTGGTTTATTAGCATTTATTGGGTTGATAATATTTAAATTAATAGTAAATAAAGAAGTGAAAATAATGATACCGTTTATAGCTATTTTATTGTTTGGGATATTAGATCATTTCATAATAACACTAACTTTTGGTTTGATAATTTTCTTCTTGTTTTTAGGAATAGAAGGTGATAAAACAAAATATATGATAGAATATTAAATAATTTAAAATTTGATATTTAAAATTGTTTTTAAATTTTTAGTTTTTAATTTTTTAGTTTTTATATTATGCTTCTTGTAACTCACAACAATTCATTTCATGCAGACGATATATTCTCAGCGGCTACTTTAAAACTAATATTTAAATTTGCAAAAATAAAAAGAACAAGAGAAGAACAATATTTTGAAAAAGGAGATATAGTTTTTGATGTTAGTGGAAAATATGATGGAGAAAAATATTTTGATCATCATCAATATAATAATGCTGGTGCTAGAAAAGATGGCTACCCTTATGCAGCTTTTGGTTTGATTTGGAAAAAATTTGGTATTAAATTGTGTGGATCAGAAGAAATTGTTAATAGGATAGATGAAAATTTTATTAAATATATAGATGCAATAGACAATGGTTATAACCCTGACAATAATAATTTAAAAATATCAATCCCAGAAATTTTTGGATTATTTAATCCTAATTGGAATGAAAATATAAATTATGATAAAGAATTTATAAAAATTGTAAAAATTGCCGAAGCAATAATATTAAGAAGAATAGAAAAAGAAAAAGCAATTTTGCTTTCAAAAGAAATAGTAGATAAAGCAATTAAAGAAGCCGTTGATAAGATTATAATCTTAGATGTTTATTGTAATTGGCAAGAAGAAACTGTAAAAACAGAAAATCTTATAATAATTTATCCAGAAAAAAATAAAGAAAAATGGATGATAAGAATGATTCCAAAAGAACTAAACTCATTTGAAAGTAGGGTTGAGCTAAAAGAAGATTGGAGAGGTGAATCAGCAGAAAAGTTATTTGAATTAACTGGTATTAAAGATTTTCTTTTCTGTCATGCTAATGGGTTTATAGCGAGCACAAAAACAAAAGAATCAGCAATAAAAGTAGCAAAATTAACAATAGGAAAATAGAGATGATAATTAACATCTCTATTTTTTTCTTTTTTTTCTTTTGGTCTTGTGATATAATCTTATTACAATAAAAATAAAAGTTTAAAAAATGATCTTATTTAATAATTCAAAAAAAACAGAAAGAACAGAAGATGAGAAGAAAGATCAGATAATGGATATAAAACAAATAGAATCTGATATATCAGAGTTTTATAATAAATCAGAAAGAATGCGTGAATTTACACTAGAAGCGTTTGAAGCTTTTAGCGAACTTGAAGAATTTATTAGTAGCAATAAAAATACAAAAGAATATAGGAATCTTATAAAAACTTTTTTTGAAGAAAATGGAAAATATTCTTTTAGATTAAAAGTTTTTTTAGGTGAAATTGAAAAAACAATTAAAAAATTATCATTAGATGAAGTCAGTGGGCTACAAATTAAAAAACTCTGTTATCATCACCTTACAAATTTAATAATAAAAAGAGAAAACATAGAAAAATCCAACAGCTCAAATATAAATGGAATAGAAGCATATAGATATGGTGGAGATGAATTCGTAGTAGTTATAGATAGAAATATTGGAGTAGAAGTTGTTTTTATAGATTTAATGTATTTAAATTATTTTAATGAAATAGGTGGGCACCGTGGTGGGGATCAGACTATATATGCTTCATCAAAAATAATAGAAGGGACGGTAAATGAATTTAAAAATAAAGCAATAAAAACAAAAGATATAATAGACAAAATAGCATCAAATTTTAATAATTTTAAATTTGACAGTAATTTTAATATTTTAAATAAATTGTTTTTTCATATAGATATTGGATATTCTAATGATGGAGAACTTATAGAAATAGAAGAAAAATTTCAAAAAGAATTAGAAAATAATAATATAGAAAATAGAAGTCCGCTAACAATAGAAGAAAAAAGAGAAATATTAGTAGAATTAGCAGACATAAGATCTGATTATCAAAAAAAGGCTTCAAAAATATTTTTTTTAATGAAATTATATAAAGAATCAGAAAATAATAGCATGGCAAAAAATATTTTTGACGGTTATGCTTCGTTTACAAAAAAAATAAATAACATTAAAGCTATAATATTAAAAGTTATTGAGAGTTCAGATAATGAAGATATCCAATTTAAAAAAATATCAGAAGAGGCTGAAAAAATGATAATCAAGATAAATAAAATAATGATATCAGAAAAAACAAATCAAAGAGGAAAATTATTATATGAAGTAGTTTTATCGCAAGCAATTAAAAATTTAAGCAAAAAAAAGCCAGAAATTGATATTAATAACATAATAAACAAATGGGGTATTGACTAATTTTTTTTTATGAACTATAATAGTTAACATCCAAAAATAAGAAAAAAGAAGAAGTAGGGAGAAAAATTAGAACGCTTAAGTTATATAGTTCCAAGTTTTATTTAATAACCTCTAAGCATTTGCTATTATTACCACAATTTATAATAATAAATGCCACGGGTTATTTTTTATTGTCATAAAATTTAACATTTGACATAGTCTAAAAAATATTTTAGCCTAAACTCAGTTGTTAAAGATTTGTAGATTAAAAATTAAATAGAGAGTGAATTTAGAATATTTTTTCATAGGTATTAAGTCTGCCTATGAAAAAGCGAGTATAAAGAGTATTAATTAATATATGTAATTTCTCATATATTGTTACTTAAATATGTTTTTTAACATTCGAGAGAATTAACAAGAATTTCGTTATTCTTGTGGTTAAATTAAGATCGTATTTGGTGGATGCCTTGGTACTAAAGAGCGAAGAAAGACGTGTTAGCCTGCGATAAGCTTCGGGGAGGTGGCAAATGACCTTTGATCCGGAGATTTCTGAATGAGGAAACTCACCCGTTTATACGGGTACGTATAGCTGAATACATAGGCTATTCGAGCGCACCTGGGGAAGTGAAACATCTCAGTACCCAGAGGAAAAGAAAATAATAATGATTCCGAAAGTAGTGGCGAGCGAAATCGGAAGAGTCTAAACCTGTTTGAGTGTCTTTAATTAAATAAGCTTTGGTTTATTCCTTTGCAGATTTAATTGATTTAAAGATGTCAGTCGTTGCCAAACAGGTGTTGTAAGAAATTCTGTTTAGTCTCTGACAAGACTAAGATGGAGAAAAAAGCGTAATTGTTATAAGAACGTTTTGGAAAAAACGGCCATAGAAGGTGATAGCCCTGTATTTTAAAGCAATTATGACTCTATGGGAATTTTCTTAAGTACTGCAGGACACGTGAAATCCTGTAGGAAGCTATCACGACTATGTGATAAGACTAAATATCTTTAGTAACCGATAGTGAACAAGTACCGTGAGGGAAAGGTGAAAAGAACCCTGGAAAGGGAGTGAAATAGACCTGAAACCAAATACTTACAAGGAGCCGGAGCCTGATTTATCGGGTGACGGCGTGCCTATTGAAGAATGAGTCAACGAGTTAATGTGTGTCGCAAGTTTAATCAACTGAGGTTGAGAAGGCGTAGTGAAAGCGAGGGTTAATAGCCCGTTAAGCGTTACATATTAGACCCGAAACCTGGCGAGCTAACCATGAGCAGGGTGAAGATGTTCGAAAGAACATTGGAGGCCCGAACCCACTATCCGTGCAAAAATAGGGGATGACTTGTGGTTGGGAGTGAAATGCTAATCGCGCTGGGTGATAGCTGGTTCTCCTCGAAATATCTTTAGGGATAGCCTTGATCGTTTCTCACTGGTGGTAGAGCTACTGAATGGGTGTGGGTGGAGCAATCCTACCATATCCAACCAAACTCCGAATGCCAGTGAATGCAAGATCAGGAGTTAGACTGTGGGGGCTAAGCTCCACTAGTCAAAAGGGAAACAGCCCAAGACCGCAATTTAAGGTCCCAAAATCTATGCTAAGTGTAGAAGGCGGTGGATTGACTTAAACAGCTAGGATGTTGGCTTAGAAGCAGCCATCATTTAAAGAAAGCGTAATAGCTCACTAGTTTAGTCATTCTGCGCCGAAAATGAACCGGGGCTCAAGCATAGTACCGAAGATGCGGACTGCGTGCGTAAGCACGTAAGTGGTAGAGGAGCATTCTGTATGCAGTGAAGCAGTTATCGTGAGGTATTGTGGAGCGTACAGAAGAGAGAATGTTGACATAAGTAACAGAAATGCAGATGAAAATTCTGCACACCGTAAACCCAAGGTTTCCAGGGCAACGATTTTCGGCCCTGGGTTAGGCAATCCTAAGCCGAGGCTATGTAGAGTAGGCGATGGAAGAGCAGGTTAATATTCCTGCCCTATTACTATATCTGACGGGGTGACGCATTTGAATAGATTCCACGTAATTTTGGTTATGTACGTTTGTGGCGAGTAGATATGTATTGAGGCAAATCCTTGGTCCGTTAAGTATCGAAAGTTGCATGCATTCTTACGAAAGTAAGAAAATGGAATTGAATTAGGTGCCAAGAAAAACCCCTAAGGCTAAGTATAGTAATAACTGTACCGTAAACCGACTCAGGTGGGTGAGGAGAGTATCCTCAGGTGCATGAGAGAAACTTCGTTAAGGAACTAAGCAAAAAAGCGGCCGTAACTTCGGGATAAGGCCTCCCCAATTTTATTGGGGCGCAGCGAACGATGCCGAGTGACTGTTTACCAAAAACTTAGGTCTCTGCTTAAAGCGAAAGCTGAAGTATAGGGGCTGATGCCTGGCCAGTGTCAGAACGTTAAGAGGAGAGGTGAAAGCTTTGAATCCAAGCGCTGATGAACGCCGGCGATAACTATAATCGTCCTATGGTAGCGAAATCCCTTGTCGGGTGAGTTCCGACCCGCACGAATGGCATAACAACTTGGCAACTGTCTTAACGAAGTACTCAGTGAAATTGCAAGGCGAGTGAAGATGCTCGCTACTCGCAGTTAGACGAAAAGACCCCATGAAACTTTACTACAATTTGACATTGTATTAGAGTTATATATGTTCAGGATAGGTGGAAGCGTAAGCACCCTTGAGATACCACCCTTATATAATTTTAATACTCTATTTCCAAGCCATTATCTGGCGGGAAGACAGTGTCTGATGGGTAGTTTGACTGGGGCGGTGGCCTCCTAAAATGTAACGGAGGCGTTTACAAAGGTAAGCTAGGTTCGGATGGAAATCGAACTGATAGTACAAACGCATAAGCTTGCCTTACTGCAAGAGTTACAACTCGCGCAGTCACGAAAGTGGAAGTTAGTGATCCGACCATCCTATATAGGAAGGTGGAAGCTCAACGGATAAAAGTTACTCTGGGGATAACAGGCTGATCTGGTCCAAGAGTCCATATCGACGACCAGGTTTGGCACCTCGATGTCGGCTCATCGCATCCTGGGGCTGTATAAGGTCCCAATGGTTAGGCTGTTCGCCTATTAAAGCGGTACGTGAGCTGGGTTCAGTACGTCGTGAGACAGTACGGTCTCCTATCTACTGCGAGCGTTGAAATTTGAGAGAACTCTTCCCTAGTACGAGAGGACCGGGAAGAATAAACCTCTGGTGTATCGGTTGTCGTACCAACGGCATAGCCGAGTAGCTAAGTTTAGTACGGATAAGCGCTGAAAGCATCTAAGCACGAAGCCGTTCTCAAGATTAAATTTCGTTTTAATCCCCCTAGGAGACTACTAGGTTGATAGGATTTACGTGTAAGCTCAGCAATGAGTTTAGCGGAGAATTACTAATCGGGAAAAATTTAACCACAATAATGATGAAATTCAATATATTGGTTAATATTGAGACGCTACAAGCAAATTTTAAAATATATTCTAAATCTCTATTTAATTTTAAGTCTATAAGTCTTCTATAACTGAAAAACTAAAGAAGAATATTGTTCTGGTGATATTGAGCGAAGGGGACACACCTGTTCCCATTCCGAACACAGAAGTTAAGCCCTTCAGCGCCGATGATACGGGAAACCGAAAAGTAGGTCGTCGCCAGAACAATGTTCTTCTTTCCACCCTTTTTGGGTGTTTTTTATTTTACAAAAAATACATATTATTGTAGTCTTATGTTTGAACAATGTCTGCAATTATATTTGGAGGTCTTTATGAAATTTATTGGTATTATTGTTGTTAATTTTATGGAGCTTTTAGATGGTTTTAAAAAAATAAAAGAAAAATCATCTTCTTACAATTTTTTCCCCTCAAAAGAAATATTTCAACAATTACATTTAGAAACAATAACTATTCCAAAAAAAGAATTTAATGATGAAATTGTTAGTTTTGCTCGTAAGAAAGTGTTTTGTTTTGAGAAAAAAGAGGATATGAGTAATCCTATACCAAGATATGTATTTTTGGTCTATGAACACAACGATAGTGTTTTGTTAGGTATAGATGATGGGGATATTTTTATATTGTTTGAAGCAGAATTTGATGTGTATAAAAAAGAAATTGAGAATTTATTTGGCGTGTACGAAGAGCCAGAAAATATAATATCTAAAACATTTGAAGTTTTTAGTTATGATGATAAAAAATTTGTGGTATTGTCTTGTAAGAATAAATTTCTAGAGAATTGTGTTATATAATAATAAAATGTCAAACAAAAAAGTCGATTCCATTTATGGTTTCGACTTTCTTTTTTATTTTTTTATTTCATTCCACCAGCTTTTTTTATCTATACCATTTTTAGCGGCATCTTCTTGAGCTTTTTGTTTATTTTTACCAACCCCTATAGATATTTCTTCATCACCTATATATAATGCAATTTTAAATATTTTATCATGATCAGGACCAGATTCTTCTAATACTTTATATGTTGGTGTTATGCCTATTTTTTCTTGAGCAACCTCTTGAAAAAAGGTTTTAAAATCTATGTAAGATTTACTTTCTAATATTTCATTAAAATGAATTAATAAATTATCTTGTATAAATTTTTTAGCTTTTGCAAATCCTTGATCTAGATATATGGCTCCTATTATCGCTTCACAAGAATCAGCTAATATACTTTTTTTAGATTTAGAATAAATATCACTTTTTTCACCTTTGCTTAAATAAAGATATTTTGTTATGTCTAGTTCATTAGCAACCTTGCTTAGCATCTCAGTATTGACCAAACTAGCTCTAAAACTTGTCAAAACACCTTCTTCTTCTTTTTGATGTTTAAATAGGAACTCTGTTACTATTAATTCTAAAACAGCATCACCAAGAAATTCTAATCTTTCATTACTTGGTAATTCAAAATCAGGTTTTTCATTTAGAAATGATCTATGGATAAGAGCATTTTTAAGTGTTTTTTTATTTTTGAAAGAAATTCCTATTTTCTTTTCCAGTTCTTTTAGATGTTCATCCATATTAGAAAGTTATTTTTGAATTATTTTATTTAAAACATTTTTAATGTTTTTGTATTCTATTGATGATAACATTTTTTCTTCATTTATCCATTCAAAGTTATCGTTAGATGGTAATTTTATATTATTATCAGGTAATTCTATAAAAACAAAAAATATATTTTTTAATGTTATGTTGGGTAATAAAGATTTTTTATCATCTTCATTAATTGTAAAATATGTGACTTCATCAATAAAATTTACTTTTAAAATATCTTTTACATTAAAGATATTTTTAAATTTATCGGACGCAAATTCTATGTATTTAGAAGAATTATTTTTATTATCATCAACAACAATTTCTTCTTTTTGTAGTATTTCATCAGATTCTATCACATCCTCCTTAATTTCTTCAGCTTTTATTTCATTTTTATTAACGATTTCAGTAGTTTTATCATTTTTAACTTTATTTTTTATTTCTTCCACTTCTTTTTTGAACTTGTCGTCATTTTCTTTTTCTATAGAATTTTTTATATCATTATTTATTTTAAAAAATTTAAATTTATCTTCTTTTTTAATAAACAAATAAGAATTATCCAAATTTTTTACAATAAAACCAATTTCGTATATTTTATTAATATTTTTGTTAACCTCGTTAAAAACTGAGCCTAAAACACCATTTATAAATTTAGAAGATTTTTCTCCACTAAAATTTTTAGCCAATTCTACAGCTTCGTTTATAACTACTTTATAAGGAGTGGAACTATTATATACAAGTTCAAAAATAGCTATTCTTAAAATATTTCTATCAACAATAGAAATTTGGTTTATTGGCCATTCTGGTGCAAAAATTTTTATTATTTTATCAATTTTTTTTATATGTCTTGTAACGCCTTTACTTAAAAATTGAAGAAAATCATCTCTAAAAGATAATGTTGGAGCAAAAGAATTGATATTATATTCCAATATCTCGTCAATATTTATAGCCCCATCCTTAAAGTCCCATTCAAAGAGACTTTGCAATACAATTGAACGTACCAAGTGTCTATTAGACATAAATTGTTAATTTAAAACCTTTTAAAAATAAACAAAAACATAAATCTCTTTATGTCTTCATCCCCAATTATTTAGAAGCTTTTGTTACTTTTTCAGCCTTATAAGCTCCACAAAATTGACAAGCTCTATGTGAAAGCTTTATATTGCCACATTTTGGACAAGTATTTGTAGATTTTAATACTAAACTCTTTCCAGGGTTAGCGGGATTATTTCTAGTTCTTGTCTTATTCTTTGGTGTTCTCTTTGAAGGTAAACCCATGTTCTAAAAATTAAAATTTAAAATTACTAAACTGATAGATATTCTACCTTATGTTCTTAAAAAAATCAATATATAGATGTATTATATTAATAAAATAATATTTTTATAAAGATATGTATTAGAAATTAAAAAATAATTAATTAATTTACAGAACAAAAAAATTGTCAATAACTTTATGTGTAAGGTTAAACAAATTTGATATATATTGACATTTTCTCCACAAAATATAAACTGATGACATAGTTTTCCACAGGGGGATTAAGTGGTAGAATATTTTCAAATTGATTTTAGAGAAGGACAAATCTCTAAAATAAATACAATTTTAAGTAAATTTAAGACGCGCACGATGGACAAAAAGCAAATTTGGCAAGCCGCTTTGGCTAGGTTAGAATTAACTTTAAGCAAGGCGAATTTTGCTACTTGGTTTAAAAATACTTTCATTATTGAAATTATTGATAATGAAGAACATATTATTTTAGCAACACCACACGCTTTTGCTCAAGCTTGGCTATCTAAGAAATATCACAAAGATATTCTCAATGCTGTGCAAGAGGTTACCGAAGGTAAGATTAAAAAGATTACCTATGAGGTTTCTCTTCTTGGTGATGAAAAGACGGCTGCAAAATATGAACAACAAAATAAAGCGGTGTCAGTAGGTCAAGAAGAAAATTTGTCTAACCAAAACAAAAGTGAAAAAAAAGAAAACACACTTGGAGTTTTCAATTTAAATCCTAAATATACATTTAATACTTTTATTGTTGGAAAGAATAATGAATTAGCTTATGCGGCAGCAAGGGGTGTAGCTGAATTTCCGGGTGAGAAATTTAATCCACTATTTATATATGGTGGTGTGGGAATAGGAAAAACACATTTAGCACAAGGTATAGGAAATGAGATTATAAAAAAAAATTCAGAAGCAAAGATATTCTATATAACATCAGAAAGATTTACTAATGATTATGTTGATGCTATAAAAGGTGGAAAAATGAAAGATTTTAGATTAAAATATAGATCTTATGATGTTATTATTATAGATGATATACAGTTTTTAGCTGGTAAAGAAGGAACTCAAGAAGAATTATTTAATACATTTAACGAATATCATCAAAAAAATTGTCAAATAGTTTTAACCTCTGATAGACCGCCACAAGCATTATCTGCATTTCAAGAAAGATTAAAATCAAGATTTTCATCAGGCATGATAGCTGATATATCTGAGCCAGATTTAGAAACAAGAATAGCTATTATAAAAGCAAAGCTTATAGAAAAAAAATATAATTTTGATGATAATGTTATAAGATATATAGCAACAGAAGTTCAGAGAAGCGTAAGAGAAATAGAAGGCATATTAAATAAAATCATAGTACAATATGAACTAAGAAGAATAGAGCCAACTATTGAAAACGTTAGAGAGCTCATAACGGTTTATAACGAACAAAATAAAAAAAATGTAAAGTTTTCACCACAACAATTAATAGAAACGGTAGCAAGTTTTTTTGATGTGACGGTAGAAAGTATAAAAGGTGTGAGTAGAAAAAAAGAATTAGTTACACCAAGACAGATAGCGATGTATTTATTAAGAGAAGAGCTTGATGCTTCTTTCCCGAATATAGGATCTGAATTAGGAAATAGAGATCATACAACAGCAATGCATTCTTATCAGAAGATTAAAGGTGAAGTTGCTGCAAATAATAGAACGAAAAAAGATATAGAAATGATAAGGGAACGTCTTTATAACGGTAGTTATGAATAAAAAACCACGATTAGTCGTGTTTTTTTATTTTTACAAAAATATTTTTCATGATAAAATCAATTAAGACAGTTAATTTAAAATAGATATAAAATATATGTGGTATGTATATATATTAGAATGCTCAGATAAAACACTATATACAGGGATAACAACAGAATTAAAAAGAAGAGAAGATGAACATAATTCATCACAAAAAGGTGCAAAATATACAAAAATAAGAAGACCAGTAAGACTAGTTTATTCTTGTGAGAAGAAAAACAAATCAGAAGCTAGCAAAGAAGAATGTAGAATAAAAAAATTAAGCAGAAAAGAAAAATTAGAATTAATAAAAAAAGTATGAAATTTATATTATTAAATATGTCTTACCAATTCACATGGGATAAAGGAATTTATAATAGAAACAAACATATTTTAGACGAATTATCTAAAAGAGAAGATGTAGATCAAATCTTATCAGTAGATTTTTTACCATATGACTTTAGAAGTTTTTTAAGATTGTATTTAAAATCTAAAGTATATAAAAAAATAGGAAAAAATATTGTAGCTATGGGGCATCATTATGTTGCAAGAAGGCTAAGCGATAAAGTTATTTCGTTATCAGCTATGAATGCAGACAAGGTTTACAAGGCAGTATGTAAAATTGGGTTTAAGGATGCAGTAATATTAAATTATAATCCACTTAATACAGATTACATAAAATTATTCAAAAAAAATAAAAAATATTTTGATGCAGTAGATAATTGGATAAATAATTCAATTTTTAAAGATTATAAAAATTTATTAGAAAAAAATTATAAAAACATTGTTTTAAATTCAGATCATGTTTTCACAGTTTCTGATAAATTAAAAGATGATTTAGAAAGAATTGCTTTCCGAGAACAGAAAACAGAGACAGCTACAATACTTGTTAATATTAAAAATAATATCAGTTTCATATCAAATGGAGTTGATTTAGATCATTATAATAATCCAATAATATCAGAAAGATTAGAAAGACAAATAATTGAAATAAGAAAAAATTATAAAAAAATAATAGGTTATATGGGGGTTATAAAAGATGATAGAATAGATATTAATTTATTAGAATTCATAGTTAAAAACAATCCAAATTATTTTTTTATAATAGCAGGACCAGTGCATGGTAATTTTGATTTGAAAATATTTAAAAATTATAAAAATATAAGTTTCATAGGGGAAATAAAATATAAAGAAATGCCTTATTTATATAAACAATTTGATATTTGTATAATCCCGCATTTAGTTAATGGTTTTATAAAATCAATGGATCCAAAAAAACTTTATGAATATTTGGCATCTGGTAAACCTATTATTACCACTAAAGTTTCTGGAGTAGAAAAATTTAGAAATCACATAAAAATAGTTAATAATAAAGAAGAATTTTCTTCAAAAATAAATTTAATAATAAATAATGCAAACAATTTTTCAGAAGATAAAATTAAAGAAAGAAAATTATTAGTTAGTGAATATGGATGGAAAAATAAAGTAGATCAAATGATGGGATTTGTGTTATAATATATTATAATAAACACAGAGCATAAGATAATTTAACTCACTTGTGCTTGTTAATTATTTAAAAGGTTAAAATTAAATATGAGCGAAGAAAATCAAATATCACAATCTGGATCTGGGTTAAAAATATCAAATGATAATGTCTCTGATAAATTTAATGAAACTTATAAAAAAATACAAATAAAACAAGAAGAGGAAGCTACTGCTGCTACAGCTTCGGTTTTTGGGTTAGATTATATGGACCTTCATCAATTTCCAATAGGGCCAGAAGCTCTAAAATCAGTACCACAAGCTGATTGCATTAAATATGGTTTAGTTTGTTTTTATAGAGCATTTCAAGAAATAAGAATAGGTATTACTAACTTTAATGACAATGTAATTGATTATATAAATGCTTTAGATACGCAAGAAGCAGACACAAAAAAGAAAATATATTTTATTTCAAAAAGTAGTCATGGAGTTGCGATGAGTCTTTATGATAAACTTCCAAAAATCAAAACATTTGTAAGTGGCTTTAAAATAGATCAAGATGTTTTTGATAAATTTAAAGAAGAATTAAAAACATTTGAAGATGTTAATAAAAAAGTACAAGAAATAGAATTATCTGAAATAATAACCCTTATTTTAGCAGCAGCAATACAATTTGGATCATCAGATATACATATAGAAGCAGCAGAAACAAGAGTTATAGTTCGTATTAGAGTTGATGGAATGCTTAGCGAGATTGCTTCAATCAAAAAAGAAATGTGGTCAAAAATTATTACAAGAATAAAATTAATGGCAAAATTAAAGATGAATATTTCTGATATTCCTCAAGATGGTAGAATTACAGTTGTTCTAAGTGATGATAAAATTGATATCCGTGTGTCCACATTACCAACAGCGTTTGGTGAATCTGTTGTTATGCGTTTGTTAAAATCTTCAGCCGCAAGTCTTCAATTTGAAGAGTTGGGTCTTATTGGTAGTACAAATGAAAAACTAACACAAGCCGTAGAAAAACCAATAGGAATGATTATAACAACTGGTCCAACGGGTTCAGGTAAAACAACAACTCTCTATGCTATTTTAAATAAATTAAATAAATCAAATGTTAATATAATAACCCTTGAAGATCCTATAGAATATAAATTGCCAGGGCTAAATCAATCTCAAATAGATCATAGTAGGGATTATGACTTTGCTAAAGGTCTTAGGGCTATATTGCGTCAAGATCCTAATGTTGTAATGGTGGGAGAAATTAGAGACGGTGAAACAGCAGAAGTAGCCGTAGAAGCGGCATTGACTGGACATAAAGTAATATCAACAATTCATGCAAATAGTGCTCCAGCAGCTATTCCTAGATTTTTAGTTATGGGGGTAAAGCCATTTCTTTTAGCTCCAGCTCTTAATGCTGTTATGGCACAAAGACTTGTTAGAAAGATTTGTAAAAATTGTAAAGAAGAAATTAAAATAAGTGAAGAAGAATTAGAAAAAGTAAAAAAACATTTATCAGAAATTCCAGAAAAGTCAGGATTTAAAGTAAATTTTGATGATTTGCATTTTTATCATGGTAAAGGGTGTGAAACTTGCCATGGATTAGGATACAAAGGAAGAATAGGTCTGTATGAAGTAATGACAATGACGCCAAAAATAGAAGAAGTAATACTTTCTGGAAAGGTATCAGAATATGAGTTAGAAAAATTAGCAATGGAAGATGGTATGATAAAAATGGTGCAAGACGGATTGTTAAAAGCAATACAAGGTACAACAACTATAGATGAGGTGTTTAGAGTTGCCATGTAAAGTATTTTGATTTATTATGTAATTCAAAATCACACCAAGGAGGTATATTTTGTTTTTTAATACTTTTCTCCATATATTAGAAAATGACATGGGTATATTTTTTGATAAAAAAATTAATAATCTTAAATTTGCAGATAATGTTAAAAAGGGATTAAAATCCAAAGTTGTTTGTTTTGGAGACAGTATTACATGGGGTTATTCATTAGGTATCCAATCTCCAGAAAATTATCCAGCATCTTTAAAAAAAAGAATAAAGAAAGAATATCCGAGATCAAATATTAGTGTTATAAATGAAGGACATAATGGATGGACGTCTTCTGATGCGCTTAGTTATGTTGATAAAATTATAAAATTAAATCCAGATTTAGTTATTATAATGTTTGGTATTAATGATTTATTGAAAGGAATTGATTTAAAAAGTTATTTATTCAATATAAAACAAATAATAAAGAAAATTAAAAAATTTAAAATAGATGTTATATTCCTTTCTCCTACGGAAATAAATAGAAATAATAATAATATTCTTGATGTGTATGCTAGAAAAGCTTTAAGGATAGCAAGATATAATGGTGCAAATATTATAGATATTAGAAAAATAATGAAGAAAACTTTTAAATTAATGGGAGTTGGAAAAAGTTATTTTTTATCAATAGATACTTTACATATAAAAAGTAGTAAATACAAAATAATATCGGAATTAATTTATAAAAAAATATTTTAACACAATAATAATTTATATTTACAATAGGTGTGACTTGTTTGCACCTATTTTTATATTTTTGCAAGTTGGCTCTTTTTTATTTCTCTGAAATTATGTAAGATTATTACTGTAAAAACTAACTGTAAGCAAAAATGTCAGAATCAAAACAAAAATTGCTAATATTAGATGCAAACGCTTTAGTACATAGAGCTTTTCATGCTTTACCATCAACTATGATGACAAAAGATGGTTTGCCAACAAATGCTATTTATGGTTTCACTTCAGTTTTAATAAAAGTATTAAAAGAAATAAAGCCAACACACATAGCTGTTTGTTTTGATGTATCAAGAAAAACATTTAGAAATGATATTTATCCAGAGTATAAAGCAACAAGAGTAAAACAAGCTGACGAATTATTTATTCAATTTCCAGTAATTAAAGAAATTATAAATGCTTTTAATATTAAAATTTTTGAAAAAGAAGGATATGAAGCAGATGATTTAATAGGTACAATATCTAAAATAATTGAGAAAACAACGGAAGTTATAATATTAACTGGGGATAAAGATACTTTACAATTAGTGGATGATCAAATTCATGTTCTAACATTTAAAAAAGGATTATCAGAAACACTAGAATATAATTCAAATACAGTAAAAGAATTAATAGGTGTGAGGCCAGATCAAATAATAGATTATAAAGCGCTAAGAGGAGATCCATCTGATAATATTCCAGGAGTAAAAGGTATAGGAGAAAAAACGGCAGTAGAAATATTAAAAGAATTTGGTTCAATAGATAATCTTTATAAACAAATTGAAAACAATCAAAATGGAAAAATAACACCAAGGATTTTAAATTTATTAATAGAAAATAAAGATAAAGCTTTATTAAGTTATGAATTAGCAACAATAAAATTAGACATAGAAACAGATTTTAATTTAGACGATTGCAAATTAGGAGATTTTGATCTAAATAAAATGCGAGAATTGTTTATAAGATTAGAATTTAAAACATTATTAGATCGTATATTACAATTACAGAATAAACAAGAAAAACAAAATGATCTTGTAGGGGCAAGCCATGGCTTGCCCACAGAAAATTCTGTTTACAAAATTTTAAAAACAGAACAAGAAATTTCAGAATTTTTAGACATATTAAAAATCCAAACAGAATTTGCATTTGATACAGAAACGACAAGTACAAATCCTCATTTAGCAATAATGGTTGGGATTTCTTTTTGTTTTAAAGAAGATGAAGCATATTATATTGAATGGAAAAATTTAAATAATCATTTTAATTTACTAAAAGAAATTTTAGAAGATATAAATATAAAAAAAATAGCTCATAACATAAAATACGATATAGAAGTTTTAGCTAGGCATAATATAAATGTTTCAAATATTTATTTTGATACAATGATTGCTGCATTTGTTTTATATCCTGGTGAAAGAAAATATGGTCTTGATGTATTATCTTTTACAGAATTTGGTCATCAAATGCAAAGTATAAAAGAACTTATAGGTGAAGGTAAAAAACAAACCACTATGGATTTTATTGATCCAGAAAAAGTTTCCAATTATTGTTGCGATGATTCAAACTATACTTTTAAATTATATAAAAAATATTTTAATGAAATAAATTCAAATAAAGCTTTATCAAAACTATTTTTTGAAATAGATATGAAATTAGTTTTGGTATTAAAAAATATAGAGGAAAATGGAGTATTAATAGATATAGAATATTTGGATAAATTATCAAAAGAATATGAGATAAAAATACAAGAAATACAAAAATTTATTTTTGATAAATTAAAATTTGAATTTAATTTAAACTCACCGAAACAACTCCAAGAAGTTTTATTTGATAAATTAAAAATAAAAACAAAAGGAATTAAAAAAACAAAAACAGGAATATCAACAGCATCAGATCAATTAGAAAAAATAAAGGAATTATTAGAGGATGATGTAGAAATAATTGGAAGATCCCCTAAAATGGATTTCATGAATAGTCTAGGTGATGAAATTTCTTTGCAAGATCAAATAAATATTTTATCAAAAACGATAGAATATAGAGAATATGAAAAATTAAAAACAACATACATAGATGTATTGCCTGGATTAATAAATAAATACACAAACAAAATACACACGAGTTTTAATCAAACTATAGCGGTTACAGGTAGATTGTCGTCAACAGATCCGAATTTGCAAAATATACCAGTCAGAACAGAAGATGGTAAAAAAATAAGAAAAGCTTTTGTAGTAAGAGATGGATATAAAATAATTTCCATAGATTATTCTCAGGTAGAATTGAGAATAATAGCTTCTTTAGCAAATCAAGAATCAATGATAAATGCTTTCATCAATAATATAGACATACACACACAAACAGCTGCATTGATAAACAATATAAAAATAGAAGAAGTTTCAAAACCACAAAGATATGCAGCAAAAGCAATAAATTTCGGAATAATTTACGGGATGGGAGCAAAAAAACTTTCAAGAGAAACTGGTATTACTTTTAATGAAGCTAAGGATTATATAGAAAAATATTTCAAAATAAATAGCAATATAGAAAAATATATTAATAAAATAATTAGAACATCTCACAGAGATGAATTTATAGAAAATATTTTAGGCAGAAAAAGATATTTTAAAGAAATAAACTCTAGCCAACAATTTATATCAAGTCAAGCAGAAAGAATGGCTGTAAATATGACAATACAAGGATTGGCTGCGGATATAATGAAAATAGCGATGATAAATATTTATGAAAGAATAAAAGATAGTAATGACATAAAAATATTAATACAGGTACATGATGAATTAGTATTTGAAATAAAAGAAGAAAAAATAAAAGAATTAATTCCAATATTAAAAAATGAAATGGAGAAAGCATATCAACTGCCAAACAATGTTCCATTAAAAGTGGATATAGAAATAGGAGATAATTGGGGAGAATTAGAAGATTATGATAGTCAATAAAAAAAATATAAAATAATATTTTTGAAACGTTGTGTAGCTCCATTGATATCTTAATTAAGCGGAACATTATAAAAAGAAAATATTGTTATTAAATTTAGATATAATTAAAATAAATGAACACTTTTATTTATATTGGCGACATAGAAGCCGATATAGAAGATACAATAATAAAACAAAAAAATAATTTCAAATCAAAATATGATGAATCAAATATCATAAATATTGATTTTGATGAAAATGAAAATACACCAGAAATAAAAAAAATATTAAAAGATGCATATCAAAACATTTCACTATTTGCTACAAAAAAATTAATTTTTTTAAAAAGCACATCTCAATCAGATGAAGAAATGCAAGCAAAAATTTTAGAATATTTAAAAAATTCAAATGAGAATTTCGTAACAATAATGCAGGATAATAAAATAGATAAAAGAACAAAATTCTGGAAAGAACTAGAAAAATCATCACTATGCGAGAATCCAAAAACTAAAATTCAAGAAATAAAATTTACTCAAGATTTTGATATTAAAAAATGGATAATAAAAAAAATAAATGACAGCAATTATCAAATTTCTGAAAAAGCATTAATTAAATTAATGGACAAATTTAATTTAAGAAAAGATTATAAAGGAGAGTATGTAGGCAAAATAGACACTATAAAAATAAAAACTCAATTATTTAAATTATTAAATTCAAAAAATGATAATTTAATAAAAGAAGAAGATGTAAATAATTTAGAATTAAATTATTCAAATCCAAATGATGACGATATTTTTGAATTAGTTAATTTAATATTTGAAAAAAACAATAAAGCATTAAAATTATTTGAAAAAAATTTTTATAATGATACAAGTGAAAAATTAAAATTAGATGAATTAATTTTCTTTAATACAATAATGATAAATAATATTGAAGAAATGATTTCTGTTTCTGATTTAATTTCTATGAAATATCCAGATTCTGAAATAGCAAATAAATTAAATTGGAAAAATCCAAAAAAAATATTTCCAATAAAAATTAAATTAAAAAATTTTAACAAAGAAAATTTAAAAAAATATTATAAAGATTTAGAAGATATAGATGTTTTATCAAAAACAGATCAAGATTTATCACTTTATAGATTAAATTTATTAATATTGGATATGATAAGGAAATAATAGTATAATATAAGCAAATAAAATATAAAATATTATAAAAGCTAGAATTTACAAAATATATATAACGCACGCATAACGCTTAATAAAAATATATGTCTAAAAAAATAATAAAACCAACAACTAAAACACTAAAAGAAAAAAAACATCTCAAAGAGCAAGAAGAAGAGCAAAACTCAGAAACTGTTAATTTAAACAAAATATTAATAAATGATTTTTCTGAAAATGAATATACTATAGAAAAAGGCGAATTGTCTGTTGATATATTAGAAGATGATAAAAATATATTTATAGAATCGCCAGTTGCAGGAGTTAGTGTAAAAGATATTAATATAAATATAGAACCAGAGAAGATAATGATTGATGGTTTTAGAAAAAAAATTACAGAAGAAAAAACAAAAAAATATATACACAGAGAATGTTTCTATGGAAATTTTTCAAGATCAATAATTTTGCCAATAGAAATCATCCCAGAAAAAACATCTGCGAAAATAGAAAATGGGATATTAAAAATAGTGTTATTAAAAAAATAGAATATTAAATGAATATAATAAAAAATATAATAGAAAAAATAAAGACAAAAAAAGAAAACAAAAAAACAGTATTTTCTTTTGATATTTTTTTATTTGTTTTGTTGCCAATATTGTTTTTAGTAATTTTAGTACAGGGAGCAAACTATATATTTGATAATATAGCTTCTGCAAATACATTTTTTTTAGATAAAAATATATCTTTTAAAAATAAGGTAGAGATAACAAATATTATCAAAAAAGAAGAAGATAAAATTTTAAATACTCAAGTAAATTTTAAAATAGAAAGTGATAGCAATAATGAAATAGTACAAAATGTGTCACTAGGAAAATTAATAGATAATAATTCAAAAGACAAAATAATTAGTCAAATTTTTTCAAAATTTTCAAAAACAAAAATAGATCCAGAATTATTTTTAGAAAATTTATTTAAAACAAAAAAATATAATTTTGATTATTCTATAAATCAAAATGAAATAGATAATATAAAAAATGATATTAAAAAGAATGAGAAAGCAACGGTAAATGCTAGTATTATTACAGATAATGAAAATAATAAATTCATAATAAAAAAAGAAGATCCAGGATTCAGCTATGATGTTTCAAATATAAATAGCAGTATTTTAAATTATATAAATTCATTAAATAAAACTAGTCCACTAAATATAGATATAAAAAAAATAATTAATAATCCAAAAATTGTAGAAGAAAAATTAACAAACACATTAACACAATCAAATTCATTATTGGATAATACTCCTATAAATATTTATTATAAAGATAATAAAATTCTTTTAAATAGATCTGATTTAATTAACATGTTTGATTTTGAATATTTATTAAATGATCAAAATGAATTTGTAGAGGCAAATATAAAATTAAAAGATGAAAGCATGAAAGCTTTTTTAGATAAAATAGCCACAGATAATGATAGAAAACCAGATAATGGCGAACTGGTTATTAAAGATGGTAAATCAATAAAATTCACACCAATAACAAAAGGAGAGGCACTTAATAAAGTAGATTCTTATTCTAAACTACAAGATGCAATTCTTACATTAAAGAAAGATGTTTATTTAACAATAGATGAATCAACACCGAGTGATACTGATAGTGATGTTGTTAAATATGGATTGTTAGAAAAAATAGCAGAAGGATCATCAAATTTTAAAGGATCATCAGTTGATAGAATACATAATATAAAAACAGGAATAGGTTATGTTGATGGAACTTTGGTAAAGCCAGGCGAAGAATTTTCAATGATAAAAACATTAAAATCTGTAAGCGCTGCTATGGGGTATGTCCCAGAACTTGTAATAAAAGGAGATAAAACAGAGAAAGAATATGGTGGAGGATTATGTCAGGTTGCGACAACAATGTTTAGAACAGCTCTAAATGGAGGTTTCCCAATATTAGAAAGACAAAATCACTCATATAGAGTTCCGTATTATGAACCAGCTGGAACAGATGCTACGATATATTTCCCGAAACCAGATTTCAGATTTTCAAATAATACAAAAAATTATATTTTAATAAAAACTAGTATAGATTTAAATACTAATACTCTTACTTATTCTGTTTGGGGTACAAAAGATGATAGAAAAATAAAAATTGGAACACCTGTTGTCACAAACATAGTTACAGCCCCAAGTACAAAATGGATAGAAACATTAGATTTACCAGTTGGGAAGATAAAATGTTCAGAAACGTCACATAATGGTGCAGATGCAGAATTTTCTTATAATGTTGAATATGATGATGGAACTAAGTTTGATGAAGTATTTAAAAGTCATTATAAACCATGGCAAGCAATATGTATGAAAGGTGTTGAAAAATTAACACAACCAGAAACTCCTATAACAACTACAAATCCAGATCAACCATCTGCTGATGCTGTTGTAGAAACCCCTAATACGATGATAGATGTAAATTCTACAAATAAAAATACAAAAACACCATAATAATGGTGTTTTTTATATAAAAAAATAACGTACTTAAAACTGTGAGCAAAAAGATTATTTAATGGTAGAAAAAAGACTAATCCCTTTTCCCCACAAATCTAATCTCCCGCTTGTCGTGCCCACAGATTTAAAAACGCTATTTTATTTTATTTCTTTTTTTTGTGTGCTATACTTTTCAAAGTACACATACATTATCACATATTTAATATTTTGTCAATAATAAAATGAATCCCGAAGTAGAACTAGAAGAAAGAATAATAAAACCCGATGAATTAATTGAAGATAAAGTCGTAGACTATTCCTTAAGGCCAAAAGATTTAAAGTCTTATGTTGGCCAAGAAAATATAAAAAAGAATCTTTCTATATCAATGAATGCAGCAAAAAAAAGAAAAGATGTGATAGAACATATATTATTTTATGGTCCCCCAGGATTAGGAAAAACAACACTTGCAAATATAATTGCAAACGAAATGGGTGTTAATATAAAAATCACGGCAGGTCCAGTTTTAGAAAAAGCAGGTGATTTAGCTGCCATACTAACAAATTTAGAAGAAGGTGATATTTTGTTTATAGATGAAATACATAGATTAAATAAAGTAGTAGAGGAAGTCCTTTATCCAGCAATGGAAGATTATGCCTTAGATATAATAGTAGGAAAGGGCCCATCAGCAAAAACAATTAGAATAGATTTACCAAAAATAACAATAATAGGAGCAACAACAAGGATAAGTTTAATATCTTCACCATTAAGAGATAGATTTGGGAATGTATTCAGACTAAGTTTTTATGAAAATGAAGAAATACAACAAATAGTAAAAAGATCAGCTAATATTCTTAATATAGATATAGATAATGAAGGTGCTATGGAAATAGCAAAAAGATCAAGGAAGACTCCAAGAATAGCTAATAGACTATTAAAAAGAGTTAGAGACTTTGTGTGTGTAGAAAATAAAGACAAAATTACAGTAAAAGAATCAAAGCAATCACTAGACTCTTTAGAGGTTGACGAATTGGGCTTAGATCACGCAGATAGATTTATACTTGAAACTATAATAGAAAAATTTAATGGTGGTCCTGTTGGATTAAACACATTATCTGCAGCCACAAGTGAAGAAATGGCTACTATTGAAGATGTATATGAACCATTTTTAATTCAAATAGGATTTTTACAAAGAACACAAAGGGGTAGAATAGTTACAGAAAATGCATATAAACATCTAGGTTTTAAATAAAAAAGCACTAAAACAGTGTTTTTTTATTTTATATTAGCAAAAAAAATTGCATATTACATTGACAAATACATATTTTTATGCTAGTGTTTTTTGAATAATGAATAATTCCAAAAAATGAAAGAACCTAATTGGAAAATTGTATTCACATCTCAAATATTGCTAATAATATTAGTTAGTAGTATTTTGTCTTTTAAAATGGGGTTATTTAAAGATATCAAACAGCAATTTGTGAAAGAGGCCGTTGCTGAAGAGCCATTAAAACAAAACATAAACAATACAACTATTGTTAAAAAAGATACAACAAAAGTAATTCAACCAGTAAAAGAAGTATTGGCAAAAAATGTTGAAAATCCAAAAAAAGAATTAGTTGAAAAGGCTTCTGTTTTAGAAAATGTGAGTGTAGTGAATGAAGTGCCAGAAATATTTGAAAGGAAAACAGATGCAGAGGTAAAAAAGATAATGGATAAATATAATAAACAGATAAATGATTCATTCATAACAACGGCAACATCTTATAATAGTGAATCTGGTCAAACTGATGATACTCCATGTATAACCGCTTCGAATCTAAATGTTTGTGAAAGAAATACAGAAGACATAGTTGCAACAAACGATTTACCATTTCATACAAAAATACTTATTCCAGAATATTTTGGAGATAGAATATTTTATGTTGAAGATAGAATGAATCAAAGATATACCGGGACAGATCATGTTGATATTTGGATGAAAAATAAAGCTAATTCAAAAAGTTTTGGAGCTAAAGTTTTAAAAATAATAGTATTAAAATAACAGGTATAACACCTGCTATTTTTTTATAATTTCATAATTATCTTTTGTGTCTTTTATAATATATCCAAGATTTTCAATTTTATTTCTTAATTCATCAGACAATGTAAAGTTTTTATTTTTTTTAGCTTCTAATCTTTGGTTAGTTAATTCAATAATTTCTTTAGGGATTTCAATTTCTTTTTTATTTATATCTATAATTGCAAAGATTGAATTGAATTCATTTAAAAAATTAAAAATTTTAAGATCATTTCCATTATTTTCATTATAATTTTCCATAATTTCAAATATAACAGACAAGGCTCCTGACGTATTCAAATCATCATTTAAATAATTATAAAAATCTTCTTTAAAAATCTCTAATTTGTTTTCTTTTAATTGCTTAATCTCTAAATTTTTTGACTCTTTAATTTTTTGATAAAAATTTTGGACTCTCTCTCTTATAATTTTAGCTTCTTTCATGGTTTCAAGAGTAAAATCTCTCTGGCTTCTGTAATGTCCAAGCAATGTCCACATTCTAAAATCTAAGGCACTAAATTTAATATTACCAAGTTTTCCATTTTCAAGATCGGAAATAGTAAAAAAATTACCTTTAGATTTACTCATTTTTTCTCCATTAACAAGAATATGTTTTCTATGAAGCCAAAAGTTTGAAAATTCAATACCGGTAACACCTTCAGATTGAGCAATTTCATCTTCGTGGTGAGGGAAGATGTGATCTTCTCCGCCAGTGTGAATATCTAATGTTTTAAATTTAGAAAAATCAGGAATTTTATAATTAAAAACATCTGACAAAAACCTCATAGACATAGCAGAGCATTCAATGTGCCATCCTGGATAACCAAATTTCCCAGATTTAATAGCAGAAGGAAAGTCCCATTTCATAATATGAGATTCATCAGTAATCCAAAGAGAAAAATCAAAGATATTTTTTTTGTCTTTTAATAATTCTTCAACATCAATCCTTCCACCTTTTCCAGCTTCAAGATCTTTTAATGTTTTTCCAGAAAATTCGCCATATTTAGGAAATTTAGAAACGTCAAAATAAATATTTTCTTGGTTGCTAATATAAGCATAGCCATTTTTAATAAGTTTTAAAATAATAGCTTGCATTTCCCTTATATTGTCAGTAGCAAGAGGCATAAAACCATTATTTTCTGAAGGATTTAAAATATTTAATTTCTTCATATCGTCTAAAAAAACTTGAGTGTATTTTTTAGAAATTTCCCAAGGATTAAGATTGGCTTTGCGAGAAGCAATTTCAAATTTATCTTCACTAGCAGCAAAATCATAATTTTCATCATCATCAACCTTAAGATGCCCAACATCGGTTATATTCATAACATGTTTAACAGAAAATTTATCAGGGCCATTTTCTAAATATCTTCTAAGTAAATCGGTAAAAATGTACATAGAAAAATTACCAATATGAGCAAAATCATAAACAGTAGGACCACAACTATAAATACGAACAGTGTTAGAATTATCAACGGTTTTAAATTTTTCTTTTTTTCTAGATTTTGTATTATATAGTTGCAAAGACATAAATAAATAAATTTAAATTTTTAATATATTGTTAATAATTTACAGCATTTTTTCTATTTTTACAATCAAAAAACCCACAAATTACTTTGTGGACTTTTTGATTTTGTCGTGAACGACAGAGAACTCTATTATTTAACAGAATCCTTTAAAGCTTTACCTGGTTTGAATTTAGGAGCAGTTTTAGCTGGGATCTTAATTTCTGAGCCAGTTTGTGGATTTCTACCGATTCTAGCTTTTCTCTTCATTGTAGAGAAAGTACCAAAACCTGTTAACACAACAGAATCACCTTTTTTTAATGCTTTAGTAACAGTAGCCATAAAAGTATTCAAAGCAACTTCTGAAGATTTCTTTGATATTTCAGCTTCTTTAGCTATAGCATTGATTAAATCAGCTTTGTTCATAATTTTTCACCTTACCTTTCTGTCTAAATTAGACGGTTATAAATACGACCTTTTCGTATCTTTATAATACTAATATATCACTTTTTAAAATCATCAACAATATAAAAGCTAATACCATAAAGGGTTTAAAGTTTTATATTTTTTATAGCTAATATTAGGATAAAAAAATACAAACATTGATTTTACGCTAATAAGTTATACACAGGTTTGTATTTCTATAAATTTATTAAAATATAAACTATAAACTATTTATAATATTGACTTTTAATAAAAAAAAAGTTATATTTATTCAAGTATTTAATAAGTAATTAATCCATATCTCGGCTCTTGGAACGAGCAACCAATGCTTAGATATAAGAAAGGATAAAATAATATGTTAAACCCAGAATTAAAAGCTCAAATAATAAAAAGATATGCTATCCATACAAATGATACAGGATCTTTTGAAGTTCAAATTGCTATTTTAATAGCAGAAATTGATGATATTGCAGAGCATTTAAAGCAACATAAAAAAGATTTCTCATCAAAAAGAGGTCTTATTAGAAAAGTTGCACAAAGAAGAAGATTTCTAAAAGAACTAAGAAAAGAATCTCAAGAAAGATTTGATGCTTTAATGAAGAAAATTGAAGCAGATAAAACATTGGGAACTACAGAAATGGAAGAGTTACCAAAGGCTTAAGTATAACATGTTGGAACGTGCTAATTTTGGCACGTTCCTTTATTTGTTGATAATTAATTAACTAAAATTATTTTAATAAACAGATCATAGACTGTAAAACAATTTTCTAGTCTAAAATCTGTTTATTAGAAGAAAGGTAAAAAAATGAACGATTTAAAAACATTTAAGATACAGTATGCAGGGAGAGATTTAGAAATACAGTTTGGTAAGCTTGCTCATCAAACAAATGCAAGTTGTACTGTTAGATATGGAGATACTGTTGTTTTAGCAACTGCAGTTATTGGAAAAGAAAAAAGAAATACAGATTTTTTCCCATTAATGATTGAATTTGAAGAAAAAATGTATGCAGCAGGTAAAATAAAGGGATCAAAGTTTATGAAAAGAGAAGGTAGGGCTGGAGATGAAGCAATTCTTACTGGGAGACTTATAGATAGAGGGTTGAGGCCATTATTTAATCAAAAAATGAGATATGATGTACAAGTTATAGTTACAGTCCTATCTTTAGATGAAGATAATGATGCTGATATGCTAGGTATAATAGCAGCATCAGCAGCTTTGCATATATCAGACATTCCATTCAATGGCCCAATAGCGGGAGTAAGATTAGGATATGATGGAAATACTTTTATAATAAATCCAACATATGAGCAAAGAAAAACATCTTTGTTAGATTTAATAGTTTCAGGAACCGGAGAAAAAGTATTAATGATAGAGATGGAAGGTAAAGAAATTCCAGAAGATGTTCTTAAAAAAGCATTTGTTAAATCAATGTCTGAAATGAAGCCAATTGTTGATTTTTTAAATTCTATAAGAAAAGAAATAGGTAAAACAAAACAAGACGAGAAGTTTCTTTGTCAGGAAGAACTAACAGAAGATGAAAAAAATATTGAAAATAAAGCAAAAGAATTTATGATTCCTTTGCTTGAAAAATATTTATTTAATATTCCAGTAGGCACTAAAAGACAAAGAAAAGAAATTCTTTCAAATCTAGAGAAAGAAACTAAGGAGTTTTTAAATAAAGAAATAAAAGAAGATTCAAATATTTCATCAGAAAAGATATTAGAAAATTTATTTGGAGATTTTATAGAAGAACAAGTATCTCTAGCTATATTAAAATTAAACAAAAGAGTTGATGGAAGAGGTATTGAAGATATAAGACCATTAAGTGGAGAAACTTCTTTATTGCCTAGAACTCACGGTTCAGCAATATTCCAAAGAGGAGAAACTCAAGTATTATCAATAGTCACATTAGGATCTCCAGGAGATGAGCAAATTATAGATGGAATGGAAGAAGAAGTGAAAAAGAAATATATGCACCATTATAATGATGCACCATTCTCTTACGGGGAAGCAGCTCCTTTGAGAAGTTTAGGTAGAAGAGCTATTGGTCACGGTGCTCTTGCTGAAAAAGCTTTAGAGTCAGTTTTGCCAAAAGAAGAAGATTTTCCATATACAATAAGAGTTGTTTCTGAGGTTATGGGATCAAATGGATCATCTTCAATGGCATCTATTTGTGGCTCAACATTATCTCTTATGGATGCTGGAGTTCCAATCAAGAAACACGTAGCAGGAATTGCTATAGGTATGGCACAAGATTTAGAAGGTAATTGGAAAACATTCACAGATCTTCAAGATATGGAAGATGGATTGGGCGGAATGGATTTTAAAGTAGGTGGTACAAGAGATGGAGTTACAGCTATACAGATGGATACAAAAACAAATGGACTTACGATGGAAATTGTAGAAGACGCACTAGGAAAAGCTCAAAGAGCAAGATATAAAATATTAGATGTATTAGAATCAGTTATAAAAGGACCTAATAAAGAATTATCTAAATATGCTCCAAGAATAGAGATGTTTAAAATTGATACAGATAAAATAAAAGATGTTATTGGTCCAGGTGGAAAAGTTATAAAGGAGATAATAGAAACAACAGGTGTTTCTAT
Organism: bacterium; assembly: GCA_021780535.1. Lineage (GTDB taxonomy): Bacteria > Patescibacteriota > Patescibacteriia > JAGPKW01 > JAGPKW01 > JAJXYN01. Next base: position 130,236 of record JAJXYN010000009.1, on the reverse strand, counting down.
AGATATACAAGATGATGGTTCTGTATATATAACATCAAAAAATCCAGATGGTATGAAGCAGGCTATAGAGTGGATTAAGAATATAACAAGAGAATTTGAAGTTGGTGAAATAGTAAAGGGTAAGGTTGTTAGAATTATGGCATTCGGTGCTATAGTAGAACTTTCTCCAAATCAAGATGGAATGGTTCATATTTCAGAATTAGATTGGAAAAGAGTTGCAAGGGTTGAAGATGTTGTTAAATTAGGTGATATTGTTAATGTAAAAATAATGGAAAAAGATCCAATGGGAAAACTAGGTCTTTCAATAAAAGCTTTAAAAGAAAAACCAAAATTTGAAGAGAAAAAACCAGTTTTTACTGATAAACAAGAAACAAAAGAAGATTTCTTATATAAACCCAAACAAACAGATAAACCAGAAATAAAATAAATGTAAATATATCGCAATAAAATGCGGTATATTTTATTTAAAAAAAGATAATAATATTGTATAATAAACTAATCAACTAATAAAACTACATAAACTAATGAAATTAAAAACAAAATTAACAATTTATATTTCTATTTTATTAGTATCTATTTTTGTTTTTTGTTTTTTGTTTTTTGTTTTCATAAATGATCCATTTATAAAATTCGCACCAGAAAACACAAAAATATACGCCCTAATAAATATAAACCAAAAAATTAAAGAAGAAGATGCAAGAAAAATATTTAGTTTAAAAAATATAAGTATAAATAAAATATTAGAGAATAATGAGTTTAAAAAAATAAAATCAGATTATATAAATAAAGTAAGTTTTTTTATAACAGAAGATAATAATTTTTATATTATATTTAAAGAAAAATTATTTAAAAAAAATGTATATAATATAGATGGTAAAACTTTCTCTGAAGAAATTAATAAATATACAAATTTAAATTTAAATTTAAAATCATACAAACTTGATAAATATGTTATTTTAACAACTAACAATAATAACAATGATGCAGAAAATTTAGTTTTAAATAAATACAAATTTTTTATTAATAATTATAAAAAATTAATTTTAGAAAAAGAATTTTCATTTTTATTAAATCAAAATTTATTAAAAATTTATGCAGACTCTGCTTATCTAAATAATATTATTAAAAACATATCAAACAATTATACAGGTAATTATTTTACAAAAGATTATTCTTTAATTGGAATTAAATTGATAAATGATAAATTTAATATTTCTGCATCAAATTTAAAAACTGAGGATAGTGTGTTAAATAATTATGGTACAAGTTATCTAAAAGATAATTATTTAATTATTAACAATATAAATATTTCAAATTTAATTTTATCTTTTATAGAAAAATACAAAAATGAAAATATATCAACAAGTGAAAATCTAAATTATTTATTCAAAAATATATCAGAAGACGGGTTTAGTGTAGATAGTATAAAAAAAATATTTTCAAATAATAGTAATTTATTTATAAATTTCAAAGATTCGGATATAAATTTAAATAATATAGATAGTTTTTTGATATTAACAAAACTAGGAGATTTTAATAATTATATAGATGATATTAATGGATTAGAGAATGCATTTTTAATGAAATTATCTTCAAAAAATCCTAGCTTAAATGAAATTGTTTTACCAGATGGTACTAAAGCAAAAGAAGAGATATCAAATAGTTCAAATATAAAATTTGAAACAAAAGAAATATCGCAAAATAACATAAATTATATTATTAAATATTTAGATTATGGGAATTTTAAATTATATTATTCAATGATGAGTAAAGATGGGATATTATTAGTTTCTAATAATGAAGAAATGATATCAAATGTTTATAATAAATTTAATGAATATTCACTCATTTTAAACAATCTTAATGTGAATATTATAGCTAATATTAAACAAAATAATTTAAATATTATTATAAAATAATAAACATTTTAATTTACTATTTACTAAACATTATTTACTTGGTAAAATAGTTCAAATTAAACAAGTAAAGCAAAAAAATGACCAAAGATTTAATAAAAAAATTTAAAGAAATTTTGAAGGCCAAAAGAGAACAAATCGTTTCTCAAATTTCTAAATTTGCTAAAAAGAATCAAGAGGGAGAATATGAAGTAATTCATGAAGAATATGGTAACTCTGATGAAGAAAATTCAGATGAGATAGAAGATGAAATGCAAAATAAGTCTTTACTAGATACATTGAGCTCAGAATTGCAAGCAATAGATAAGGCAATAGATAGAACTGAAAGTGGAAGCTATGGAAAATGCGAATCATGTGGCGGTTTAATTGAAGAGAATAGATTAAAATTTAACCCAGAAGCTACTCTTTGTTCTTCTTGTCAAATAAAAAAAGAAAAAGATTTAATATAAAGATGAAAATTATTAAAAGTCCTATAATTAAAAATGTTATTTTTATTTTGTGCGGACTTTTTTTATTTTCTATTGATAGATTATTAAAAATTTTATCGCAACATAATTTTTTCCAAGATAAAATAATTGGTATAGAAAATATAATAAAGTTAGATTATTTTAAAAATGAAAATATAGCATTTTCATTGCCAACAGGAAATCTAGTAGCTTTAATAATAAGTATAATAATATTAATACTTTTTATAATTTATTTTATTGTAAAAAATAAAAATAACAATTCATTTTTCATTCTTAATTTTTCATTATTACTAGTTTTTGTTGGTACGATTTCTAATATTATTGATAGAATAAAATTTGGTTATGTAATAGATTATGTGAATGTTCTCAATATAAATGTTTTCAATTTATCAGATGTGTTTATAATTATAGGGTTTATAATATTTAGCATAAAAGAAATAAAATGGTCTCAAAAATAAAAATAATTTGTATAGGAAAAATAAAAGAAAATAACATAAAAGAATTATGTGATGAATTTACAAAGAGAATAAAACCTTTTTGTGGATTTGAAATAATAGAACTAAAAGATAGAGGAATAATTGAAGATACAGAGCTTGTAAATCAGAAAATAAAAGAGGAAAAAATAAAAAACGTATTTATATTAGATGAGCATGGAAAAGATTTAACTTCAATAGAATTTTCAAATTTAATAAATAAAATAGAAGAAAATATTTGCTTTGTCATTGGTGGTGCTAATGGCTTATCTAGTAATATAAAAAAAGAAAATAAAACAATATGTTTATCTAAAATGACGTTTACACATGAGATGGCAAGATTATTTTTAACAGAACAAATATATAGGTCTATGATGATATTAAATAATAGATCTTATCACAAATAATATATTTTAAAATAAAAATTAAAAAATCAATATGTCTGAAAATAATAAAAATAATTATTTTATAGAAAAAATAAAAATAAAATATGAGTGGATACAAAATGAAGCAACAAGTAAATTATCAAGTATTTTTTTAGAATTAATAAAAAAAGAAGAAAAAAGAATTAATGATAATGGTTTAAAAATTAATGATGAACCATTTGAACTACTTAAAAAATTTGATGAAATGTTTTTAAACATAGAATTTAAATCAAATGTTTTAGTTAAATATTTATGTTTATATGATCCATCTATAAAAATTAATTTATATCTTCATATTGATTTTCTTATAGAAAAAATATTAAAAGAATTAGATTATCCATTTACAATTATAGGGAACCCAATATCACAAGAGAAAACATTTAAAGTTGCGTTTAGAGTACATAATATAGGAAAATTATTAATTCCAAAAATATTGTTTGATAAAAACGTAATATTAGAAGATGGAGATAAACTGATATTAGAAAAACAAATATTTTATACAAAAGAAATTTTAGAAACTTTAAAATTTGAAAAACAAATATTAGATATATGTTTAGATGTAAAGAATAATATAAATGAATGTTATCTATCTGATATGAAAAAGTGTAATGCAAGTAAAATATCAAGATTAGTATTGATATTGGACAAATATTTTGCTTTAATATCAGATAAGCCATATAGAAAGAATTTTTCTAAAACAGAAGCAATAGATATAATAAGAGAGGATATAGAAGCAGATGAAGATAATACAAAGATATTAGATGTTATAAAACATAATATATAAAAAAGACCAGGCTTGCCTGGTCTGTATTATTAATATATAATTCTTTATTATTCCAGGATCGTCTAATGGTAGGACACAGGTCTCTGGAACCTGTCATCATGGTTCGAATCCATGTCCTGGAGCCAAACTCTAATTAAACAAGTTTATATATGAACAAAAAGATAGTAGCAGTTGGAATGAGCGGAGGTATAGATTCTACAATGTCCGCTTATTTATTGAAACAACAAGGGTATGAAGTCATAGGCGTCACAATGAGCATTTATGATAAAACAGCCAATTTGCCAGAAACAGAAAAAAGTGGATGTTATGGGCCAAATGAAGAGAGAGAAATAGAAGAAGCTAAAAAAGCTTGTCAAAAAATAGATATAAAGCATTATATTATTGATTTAAAAAAACAATATAAAGAAAATGTTGTTGATTATTTTTGTAATTCTTATTTAGATGGGAGTACTCCAAATCCATGCATTGCTTGTAATTCTAAAATTAAATTTGGCTATTTATTGGAAGAATCAAAAAAATCAGGTATAAAATTTGATTATTTTGCAACGGGTCACTATGTGAGAATAGACAAAAATGAAAAAACTGGTAGATATTTTATTAAAAAATCAATAGATCCAAAAAAAGACCAATCATATTTTTTATATAAATTAACACAAGGTCAATTATCTAATTTAATATTTCCAATAGGTGAATATTTAAAGACGGATCTAAAAAAATTAGCAACAGAAATTGGTTTCAAAGAATATGCAGAAAAAGATGAGAGTCAAGACTTCGTAGAAGCAGAAGATTATGCAGTTCTTTTTAAAGATAAAAAAATAAAAAAAGGGGATATTATAAATATAAATGGAGTAGTAATAGGAGAACATGATGGTATTGTTAATTATACAATAGGTCAAAGAAAGGGATTGGATTTAGGTGGAGCTGGAGAAATTTTTTATGTAATAAAAATAGATGCAGAATCAAATACAATAGTGGTTGGTCCAAAAGAATATTTATATTCAAGTGGTCTTATAGCTGTTGACCTAAATTTTATATCCATAGAAAGTCTTGATAATGAGATGGATAATATTCAAGCTAAAATGAGAGCACATGGTAATTTTATTGATTGTAAAATAATACCGATTAATAAAACATCGATTAAAGTGATGTTTAAAGAAAAGCAGATGTCTATACAACCAGGGCAATCAATAGTTTTCTATGATAATGATATAGTTATTGGTGGTGGTATTATCGCAAACAAATTATAATTTAAAAAGATGAATATTTGTTATTTAAACTTAAAAATAGTGAATTATTAGATTATTGTATAAATAATAATAAAATAAATAAATTTATAAATCAGGATTTTGTCAACATTTAAAGTATTGTCAAGAAAAAATTATAAAAACTTGACAATATTTTTTTAATTAAATATAATTAAACAGGTAGCCTTTTTTATGGAGAAAATTTGCGGGGTTAAATTATTAAGTAGAGAAATTAATTTATATCCCGCATAATAATCTCTGTTTGTATTGGTTATATAATTAATTATATTTTTATTTATTACTCTTCATTATTCATTTATACTATATGATTATGCACGATCTTCAATTAAAAATATTAAAACTTTTAGAGAAAAAAGAATTTGATGGCTTAACTCTCAGGGAGATAGGGAAAAAAATTGGAGAAGAAAAATATCCACAAAAAGTTAAACACCATCTTTTGCAATTAGAAAAAAAAGGATTGATTTATATTGACAAAATTAATAAAAAAATAATTAAGGCAGATAGAGGATTAAACAGAAATGTAAATTCTAATTTAATATCATTGCCTATAGTTGGTTCTGCAAGTTGTGGTTTTGCAACAGTTTTTGCTGACGAGAATATAGAGGGATATCTTAAAATATCAAAAAATATTATTGGCAATAAAGATATAAAAAGACTTTTTGTAATAAGAGCTGTTGGTGATTCTATGAATATGGCAAATGTAAATGGGAATAATATAGAAGAAGGAGATTATGTGGTTGTTGATTTAAGTATTAACGAACCTGAAAATAATGATTATGTTTTATCAACGATAGACCAATTTGCAAATATTAAAAAATTTTTTAGAGATGATAAAAATAAAAGAATAATACTTTATTCAGAATCTAGTAAAGATTATCCTCCTATATGTATTCATTATGACGATTATGATGATTATTATGTTTCCGGTAAGATAATTCAAGTTATAAAAAAGCCCAAGATAGATCCTGGGTTTGAGGGAATAGCTAAAAATTTATAAGTATATTTTTTTAAGTGACTGGTTTATTTGTCACTTTTTCTTTTTTTATTCATATTTACAATAGTTATAATTATCACAGAAATAATTCCGATAATTATAGTTATATATCCAATTTGTGAAGAGTATTTAATTATTAATTCTTTATTAGATCCGATAGAGTATCCTAATATTGCTAGTATTGTATTCCATGTTAAAGATCCTAATACTGTAAATATAGAAAATTTAATAATATTCATTTTAGAAAGTCCAGCAGGTATGGATATCAAATGTCTAACAACTGGAATTAATCTAGCTAGAAATATTGATATTTCACCATTTTTATTAAAATAATTTTCAGCAATTTCCAGCTTCTTTTCATTAATTAGTAGTAAGTTTGCTATTTTTGTATTAACTAATTTATAAACAACAAATCTTCCAAGACTAGCCGATATAAAATAATTTATTAAAGCACCTATTAAATTCCCAGTAGTGCCAAATAATATAACTAATATTATATTAAAATCACCACCATGTGCTAAATATGCAAAAGGAGGTATTACTAATTCTGATGGTATTGGTATTATAGAACTTTCAAAAGCCATTAAAATAACAATTCCAGCGTATCCCATTTTTAAGAAAATACTCAAAAGAGTTGAAACTATACCAGACAACATAAATTAATTTAAATTATTATTTAACAATTCTATATTAAATTTGATTTTTTTTCCAATTTAATGATATTATAATACGCACAACACAAAGAAAGGAGAATATTATGAAACAACAAGATATGTTTAGAGCTTATGTATTTGATATAGATAATAATCTAAGAACACTAAATACCACAATATTTTTACAAAAATTAAATGGGGACTGGGATGAAGTTTCTACTGAAAGATTTGCTTTTATAAGAACTAATCTTTTAGAATTTGGGTATTTTAATGAAATAGATTATTATAAATCAATGATTAATTTTAGAAAAGAAAATGATGACCTATTTGTTAAGCAAATACTTGAATCAACACGAGCTTCATCGTGGCAAGATTTTGTAGAATGTGTTAACAATGCGTCTATATTTGCATGGAATACAGCGCGAGGTCATTCTAGGTCTGCTTTTAAAAAAGCAGCCAAAGAAATGATTTTATCTAATTTTGATGGGTTGGATTATATATCATTGATTAAAAATCAGAGAGCGTATATGGATTTTTTGGATATTGATAATTCTAGTCTGACGAATGAAGAAATATTGGATTATTATATAAATATTTGTAGATTTTACGGAATGGAAAATGATGAATCCGCTATGGAAGTTTTAGGGGTTAAAGAGTGTCATGACCCAGGAGTATTTAAACCAAAAGCATTTGAAGTATTTTGTGAATATGTAAAACAAGAGTTTGAAAAAATACTATCAAATATGCATGTTGAAAATAGAATGACATTTTTAGAACGTGGTATGCATATTGGTATTTCTGATGACGATTCAAGAACAGTAAATATATTATTAACTAGTATTTTAAATAGAGAGAGAAAGAACATTAATCTAAAAATTCATGTTTATGATACCTCAAATGGTAAAAAGAAGGTATTTTAACCCATAAGAGCCTATTAACAGCTCTTTTTATATTTATAGTATTATTTTGTGAAACATTTTGTAGAACATAAAAAATCTTGAAAATATAGTAATAAAGAGTTATACTTGTTATGTAAAAAATAAATAAATAAAATGTCTAATAAAATATATATTTCAGAAGATGATAGATCTATAAGAGAATATTTTTTTGTGTTAGGAAAAAATAGTAAACTATCTATTTTAGAGATTTTAAATTATTTAAAAAATAATAATCTCGGTATATTGAGTTTTAGATATGATGATGAAATATTAATAATAAAAATAAAAGCAGAAAACGAATTAAACTATAAAGAAATTTTAAATGATTTAGGAGGAACTATAAAAATAGGTAATATAGTTGCTGATGTTGCTAATTTAAATTCAAAAAATACTGCAGAATTTTTAAATTCTTATTTTTCAAATTATTCAAAAATATTTTTTGGGATTAGTTTTTTTGATTTAGAAAAACAAAATAAAAATAATTTTAATATAAAAAAATTTGGCTTAGAAATAAAAAATGGACTTAAAGATTTTGGGAAAAGCAGTAGATTCGTTGATTCAAATGAATATAATTTATCATCTGTAACAGTTGCAAAAAATAAATTATTACATGATAATGGTTTTGAAATAGTTATTATAAAATCAAACAATAATTATTTAGTGGGAAGAACTTTTGCTGTACAGGATTTTGAAGATTACGGAAATAGAGATTTTGGGAGACCAAATAGAGATTCTCATTCTGGAATGTTGCCGCCAAAACTTTGCAAAATGATGATTAACCTTACAAATGGAAATAAAGATAATTTAATATTAGATCCGTTTTGTGGAAGTGGAACAATGTTGCAAGAATTAATATTATTAAATTACAAAAATATTATTGGTACAGATTTATCAATAAAAGCCATAGAAGATTCTACTATTAATATAAATTGGTTACTTAATAAAAAAAATATAAAATCTGAAATCAGCAAAATAGATTTAGAAAATAATAAAATTAAAATTAATAATTTAATAAAATTTGATAATAAAATTATAAATATATTTAATTTTGATGTACAGTTTTTACAAGATGTTTTTGAAAATAATTCAATAAATACAATAGTGGCAGAGCCATATCTAGGTCCAAATGATATAAATATAAAAAATGAATATCAAATAAAAACAGTTATAAAAGAACTAGAGGGTTTGTATAAAAAAGCATTTTTTTCTTTTTCAAAAATATTAAAATCAAAAGGGGAAGTCGTTATAATATTTCCAGTTTTCAAATTTGAATTAAATAAAAAAATATCATTTTTTAAGTTGAATATTTTAGAAGATATATCTAAAATGGAATTTAAAAAAATAAATTTTAATGATTCTATTAATGTAAAAGAAAATTTAAATATATCCATAGATAATTTAAATAAAGATTTGCAAAAAAATGACTTTAGTAATATTCTTTACTTTAGAACGGATCAAAAAATTTATAGAGAAATATATAAATTTATAAAAATTTAATATATATAATAAAATGGATAAAGACCTACAAAAAAAAGTTGAAGGAGAAATTACAAGTAATAAATTATTTAGATTAATGAAAAAATTTGGATATGCTTTTAATGGTTTAAGATTAGCGGTAGCAAATCATACAAGTTTTATTACTCATACAATAATAGGTTTTATAACTTGTTTTTTAGCTATATTTTTTAAAATAAATTCAACAGAATTAATGTTTGTTTTGTCGGCTATTTTCTTTGTCTTAGTATCAGAATTGATTAATACGGCAATAGAAGAAAGTATAAATATTTATACAAAAGAATTTCATAGAGGAGCAATGATATCAAAAGATTCAGCTGCAGCAGCTGTTTTGTTAGCAACTTTCTATGCGATATTAATTGGAATGGTTGTATTTGGTCCAAAAATTTATGCATTATTAAAGTTCCATCAAATAATTTAAATAAAAAATATAGTTGTCGTGATACGTGCGACAACTATATTTTTTTATCTATTTATTAAACAAGAAATAAGCTACATCTCCATCTTGCATTATGTAATCCTTCCCTTCGGTTCTACAAACGCCGGAATTTTTTACTCCGTCCCATCCCTTGTTATTTATAAAGTCGTTATAAGAAACTATTTCTGCTCTTATAAAACCATTTTCAATATCAGAATGAATTTCGCGAGCAGATCTTTTTGCGTTCATTCCTTTTGTAATTGTCCAGGCTTTTGATTCTTCTTTTCCAGAGGTAAAATAAGTTATTAAATTTAAAAAAGAATATGAGAATTTTATAACTTTGTCTAATCCAGATTGTTGTAACCCTATTTCTTCTAAGAACATTTTTCTATCATCTTCATTTTCCATTTCAGAAATTTCAGATTCTATTTTTGCAGATATAGGAATTATTCTATAATTTTCATAACCATCTATTTTAAATTCTTTATTAACATCAGACTCTAAAACATTAGCAATAAAAAACATTGGTTTTATAGTTATTAAATTTAATTCCTTAATAACATCAATATAATCATCTTCAAAAGTTTCATTATGAAGCATCTTTTCAGATAATAAAACCTCTTCTAATTTTTTATATATAGTAAGTTTCATTACAGAATCTTTATCACCAATTCGTGCTTTTTTTTCAACCGCCTCAATTCTTTTTTTTACAACTTCTAAATCAGAAAGTATAAGCTCTAAATTTATAATATCGGCATCTCTCTTTGGATCTATATTCCCATTAACATGAGTTATATCATTATTTTCAAAAAATCTTACAACATGAGCTATGGCATCAACTTCTTTTATGTGTGAAAGAAATTTATTTCCAAGACCTTCCCCAGAACTAGCACCTTTCACAAGACCAGCTATGTCATAAAATTTAATTGTAGCATTTACTATTTTAAGAGCTTTTGAGACTTCTTTAAGTTTATCTAATCTTTCATCTGGGACTTCTATTATTCCAATATTTGGTTCTATAGTACAGAATGGATAGTTTGCTATATCAACCTGTTTTTTTGTAATTGCTTTAAATAATGTAGATTTTCCAACATTTGGTAAGCCTACAATTCCGACGGATAATGACATTTATTTCTCATTAAGTTTTAAATAAATGAAAGCGGCATAACCGCTTTCATTTTATATATTTTACTAAAATTATTTTTTAGCAGTAGCTTTCTTTGTAGCAACTTTTTTAGTAGTAGTTTTCTTTGTAGTGGCTTTCTTTGTAGCAACTTTTTTAGTAGTAGTTTTCTTTGTAGTAGCTTTCTTTGTAGCAACTTTTTTAGTAGTAGAATTATCTGGTTTAGATGATTTACTTATCATATTAGAAATAGAAGCTTTTTTTCTAGAAGCATTATTCTTTTTTATAACATTATTTTTAGTAGCTTTGTCTAATAAAATTTGAGCTTGTTTATAAAGATTTTGCAATTCATCTGCAGAAGCACTAGATTCTAAAGCTTTTCTTATTTTTCTTTTCATATCATGGATAGAAAATCTAATTTTATCATTAGCTTGTTGTCTTTTTTTACTTTGTCTTAAAGCTTTTTCTGCGTTCTTTTTATTTGGCATTCTCTTGTCTGTTAAAATTATTAAAATATTAAAGATATTCTAGCAGAAAAATTATGTTTGTGCAAGGGGAAAATATTATCAAAAGGTTGTTATTTAAAAAGATATATTATAAAATGTATTTATAAACAATATAACATAAATTATATGAATAAAACATTAGAGAATTTAGCAAAAGCATTCGTTGGGGAAAGCCAAGCTAGGAACAGATATAATATTTATTCAAAAATAGCTAGAGAAGAAGGTTATGAACAGATAGCTTCTATATTTGAAGAAACATCAAATCAAGAAAGAACACATGCTAAAACATTGTTTAAACTCATTCAAGAATTGAAAGGAGATGTAAAAGAATTAAAAATAGAAACAGGAGTGCCAACTGGTTTTGGTAAGACAGAAGATAATTTACAATATGCTATAGATGGAGAAACTCACGAATGGGAAAGTATGTATCCAGAATTTGCAAAAATAGCAGAAGATGAAGGTTTAACAAAAATAGCAGCAAAGCTTAAATTAATAGCTCAAGCCGAAAAGCATCACAAAGAAAGATATGAAAAATTGCTAAAAAATTTACAAGATGGGAAAGTATTTAAAAAAGATGAAAAAGTATTTTGGGTTTGTAGAGAATGTGGTTACATGTATTTTTCAGAAAATGCTTTAGAAAAATGCCCATGTTGTGATCATGAAAAATCATTTTTTCAAGTAATGGAAGAACAGTTTTAATAAAAAAATAAAATAGCTACATGATTTATATTTATAAAACAAATATAAATCTTTTTAAAAATTTCAGTACAATCTGAAATTTTTTTATACACAAGCAAAAAAATAACTTATCTTAGAATAAGAATTTAAATATTAATATATTATTAATACGTTTTTTAATTTTCTTAAAATTATTTTTATATATAATGTTTTTATTAATAAATTAATATTAATAAAAAATGGAAATAGAGTTACCAAGAGAAAAGTTATTAAGACTTGGTCCAAGATATTTAGAAATGAAGGAATTGTTATCAATTATATTAAATAATGGATCAAAATCGGAATCAGTTTTTGATATTTCTGATAGAGTAATTAAAGATTATGGTGCAGACTTAACAATATTTAAATCAGTAGAACAAATTGTGGAACAATTAAAGATACCAATAGTAAAGGCTTCACAGATTTGTTCTTGCATAGAAATAGGCAGGAGAATATTTGACAAAAACGAAGATATTTTTATTAATTCATCAAAAAAAATATACGAAAATTTTAAATATTTATTAAATCTTAAAATAACAGAATTCTATTTAATTGTTTTAAATAACCAAAATAAAATAATTAATAAGAATTTAATTTATCTAGGTGAAAATATTCTAGATTATGATATAAAAAAAATATTTAAATTGCTATTTGAATTGGATTTTAAAAAATTTTTTATTGTTTGTGGGTCAAAAGAAATAGATACAAATAAAGATTTTATAAAATTTGCAACAAATTTGAAAGAAAAAAGTATATTTTTAGATATTTTGTTTGTTGATTTTATAATTATAAAAGATAATTCTTTTATAAGTTTTAAAGATAAAGGTATTATATGAGATTACAAAAAGAAGAATATACTTTAATATTTAAGGATTATAAACTTATCTGTTTTGATATATATACTTTAATATTAAAGTTAAATCTTATTAATAATTTAAAATATAAAGAATATGATGATAGAAAAATATTTTATTCTTACAATGATTTTATTATTATAAAATTTATATTATTTAAAAATATAAATAATTTATTTATTAAAGTAGAAACAAGAAGCATATACATTAATAAAATAAGAAAAACAACAATAAATAAATTTAAAAATTTGAAAATATTATATTCTGATTTTTTAATAAATAAAAATATATTCTTTTATAAAAAATTTATAGTATATGAAAACATTTTAAGAAAAAAAATAATTAAAATATTATCCACTAAATATGGTTCGGATTGGTGGTTTAATAATATAGATAAAAAAATTTCAGATATATGTATTAAAAGATCAAAATTTGATAATAATCGTTTTCATTACATTTTTTATGCAGATTTTATAGATATAAAAGATATTATTTTAAAAAATTGGGAGGATTTAGGGGTATTATTTGATAATAATATAAAAAACTTAAATATACTAAACACAATAAATACTAAAAGAAATAAATTATTTCATGGCAGGTTTGATTTTATTTAGTATTTGTTATATAATCTAATTAATTAAAATCCAACGCGACTAAAAATCCCTCTATCCAAGAGAGACCAATGTCGCGTTGGTTGGCCAAAAGCCATATCTCTTGATAGAGGGTTTTTTGGTTATGTAATAATCTCAAAACATGACAAAATCCAACGCGACTAAAAGCATTATCATAATTGATGATGATGTTGATGTTTTAAATTCTATTAAATTTATATTTAGAAAAAATATAAATTATAAAATATCATATTTCAGCAATTCCGAAGAAGCATTTAACGATATTTTAAATAATGATTATGATATTATAATTACAGATATAGAGATGCCAATAATATCTGGTGTTGATATGATTATAGAATTACAAAAAATAAAAAAATTAAATAAAATAATATTTATTTCATCAAATATTGATAAATATAAAAATATTATTTCAAAGTTGAATATTTTATATTTATGTAAGCCAATTACAAAAAATAAGTTATTAGAAATAATTAATGTATAGACAAAAGCTATAAAAGGAGTAATGTTTATAATGCAAAATACGAATATTGGGAGGAATTTACGATGAAGAGTCAATCCAGTGGTGCTTCTGGTAAGGTCAGTAATTTAACAAAAATCTATGTATTAGATACAAATGTTCTAATACATGATCCATATTCTCTGTATGCTTTTGAAGAAAATGATATATTAATACCATTTGCTGTATTGGAAGAATTAGATAAAATAAAAACAGAAGATTCAAGTAGAGGAAAATATGCTAGAGTTGCAGTGAAGATAATTGAAAAAATACTTACGCTTTCGGCAAATGGCAAAAAAAGAGGTAAGGGTTTAGGTAAGCTTATAATATCTAGTTATGATAGTAATAATATATTTAAAATTGATAAAATTGATAATTATATTATTTCTATAGCCAAAGAATATCAGGATAAGCAAGTAGCTCTTAAAACAAACAGAAAAGTTATATTAGTAAGTAAAGACATAAATATGAGAATAAAAGCAACATCAATAGGTGTTGTGGCACAGGATTACCAAAATGATAAAACAGATCTTTTTGAAAAATATGGAAAAGTTTTCAAAAGAAAAGATAATTATACAAATGGAATAAAGTCTGTTAGATACCAAGAACCAGAAAAAGGTAAATATATAAAAATAGTAAATGAAAACACTAGATCAGAAGCGATTTGGGCTGAGAACTTATTTGAAGATTCTTTCAAGATTCATAGCTTAAATCCAGAACAAGATTGTGCATTAATAGCTTGCATGGACAAAAAAATAAATTTTGTTGCATTATCTGGGGTGGCTGGCACTGGGAAAACCCTATTAGCTTTAATGGCTGGTTTGCTTGGATATATAAATGGTGATTATGAAAAAATCATAGTAATCAGGCACACTATCCCCGTAGATCAAAAATCAGATTTAGGTTTTACTCCTGGAGACATTAGTCAAAAAATAAACCCATGGATGGCTGGAATTATGAATAATGTGGACTTTATATTGTCTCAAATCAAAAGTATGGAGAAAAAAAATAGGCCTTTTAATTGTAAGAAAGCAGAAGAATTGATAAAAAATGGAATAATAGAAATACAAACAGTACAATATGCAAGAGGAGCAACTTGGCCAAAATCTTACATAATAATTGATGAGTCACAAAATACAACTAGACATATAATGAAAACGTTGGTTTCTAGAAGTGGTGAAGGATCAAAGGTTGTACTAACCGGAGATTTAGATCAAATGGATGATATGTATTTGGATAAATATTCAAATGGATTCTCCAACTTTATTAGAGCATTTATTAATGAAAACGATTTTTGTTTTATAAAGCTAATAAAAGTTGTTAGGTCTGAAATAGCCGAGAAAGTAGCAAGACTTTTGTAGTATTAACTCCGCGTGCTTAATTGTACGCGGATTTTTTAATTTAAGCTATAAACATGTGAAGTTGTGATATTTTATAAAAAATAACGCCAATAAAGCGTTATTTTGTTTGGGGTGGCGTACGGGGTTCGAACCCGTGACCCTCGGATCCACAGACCGATGCTCTACCAACTGAGCTAACACCACCATTTCTAACGAATTCAATTATAGCAAAAATTTGCCAAAAGTCAATTATAGTTATATTATAAAAACAAAAATGCTATGCCCTCAATTCTACATACAACGACAAATCAATGTCCAGAAAACTCAAATGATTTGGATTATGAGCATACTCCAATAATAAGAGTAATATCTGATCATGAGATAGAAATTGATGTATCTAACTTTTATCGTTCAAAAATAAAAAATCATTACATACAAACGATAACATTATATTCATTAAGAAGAATTGTGGATACTGTTCATGTTGAAAAAGGAGAAAAAATATATAAAGTAATATTTGATCTAAATAAAGTAAATAAAAGAGATAGAGAATTATGTGAAATAAATGAATGGAATCCAAGAAGTTGGGAGGGTCTAGATATATATCATGCCGTTGTAAAATGTAATATACATGGTAATTGGAGTGATGTACCAGAAGATTATTTCTAAAATTTAAAAACCAACTCGTTTTATGGGGTTGGTTTTTTAAAATGGTAAATAAATTTTAATGGTGCGCCCACCAAGAATCGAACTTGGGTCTAGAGCTTAGAAGGCTCCTATTCTATCCACTGAACTATAGGCGCATGTTTCAATGAATTTAATAATAACACACAAAAGCTAAAATGTAAATAATATTGAATTATAACGTGTTATTTATCATGAAATTTATCAAAAATTTCTTTTAATCTTTTATTTGTAACATGAGTATAGATTTGGGTAGTTGTGATACTTGAATGGCCCAACATTTCTTGAACTGATCTGATGTCGGCACCTTCATATAATAAGTCCGTAGCAAAAGAATGTCTTAGTGTGTGGGGTGTAACTTTTTTTGTTATACCAGCAATTTTAGAATATTTTTTTACAATTCTTTGAATTGATCTTACCGTTAAATTTTCTAATGAATGATTTTTAGAATCTAAATCAGTTCTCACAAATAATGCTTGTGATGTATCTTTTCTATTATCTAAATATTTTTTTAAAGTTTCTCTAGCTATAGTTGAAATAAAAACTACACGAACCTTTCCACCTTTACCACGAATAGAAAATTCATCTCTATTAAGATTTACATTTTCTTTATTAAGATTAGCAAGTTCAGAAACACGTAAGCCAGTAGAAAATAATAATTCTAAAATAGCAACATCTCTTAATTTTGTTAATTCACTTTCTTTTGTTAAATTAGGAGCTCCAATAATTTTTTTTAATTCTTCTTTTTCCAAAAATTCAACTTGTCTAGGTTGTTGTTTGGCAAGTTCTATTTTTTCAGGGCTTAAAGTTTTAACATCTATTTTTGCAAGATATTTTAAAAACATGCGAAGAGCAATTAAATGATAATTACGAGTATTAGTTTTCATTTCTCCATCACGAGTACCATTTTGTCTTCTCATATAGAGAATAAAATTATTTACAACATCAGCAGTAATATTGGAAACAGAATTAATTTTTGCAAAATCAAAAAATCTATATAAATAACGTCTATAATTATTTACAGTTTTTAAGCTTCTGTTTTTGTTTATTTCAATATAAGAAATAAATTTATCTATTAATTTTTTTATTTCTTCAGGAACAATTTTTTCTTCCATATTTTTATTAATATAATTGTATTATATCATAAAAATATTTTACGACATACACTTTTGTATATTTCTATATTTCTATATTGTGTTATAATTAAATTGTAAAAGTTAAGTAATTTAGAACTATTTAACTAGCTAGCTATTTAACTAACAAACTATTTAATCAACATCATGAAAAAGGTTTTTAAAAAAAGTAAAATATTTTTACTTTTAGGAATCATTTTAATTCCTATATTTATATTTTCTTTTATTTTCACAACAAAAATAAAAGCATCTGATTTGGTATTCTTAGACCAAGATAAAACTATAAATAAAACATATCTTGCAGTTGGAGATGTTCTTGATATTAGAGGTAACATTAATGGGGATGCATTTTTAGCGGGCTCTAGTATTACTTTTTCTGGAAATATAAACGGAGATTTATTTGTAGTTGGTAATAATATTAATTTAAATGGAAAAGTTAATGGGAATATTTTTTCAGCAGGAGACGCTGTAACAATAAATTCCGATGGAATTGATAATTTATTTTTGGCCGGCAGTTTAATAAATGTAAATTCAAAAATTAATAAAAATTCTTATATAGCAGGAAGCTCTATTGTTATAAATAAGAATTCAAGTATAGGACAAGATTTATTAATACGTGGAAATGTAGTAAATATAGGGGCAGATGTTAGTAGAGATCTTTTGGTAAAATCCAAAGCAATAACGTTAAATTCTAATATTGGTAGAAATGCAACATTACTTTCAGATTTTGTTTATTTCGGACAAAATGCAAAAATAGTAAATAATTTAGAAGCTTCAGAATCAATTCAAACTTCTGCAAATATAAGCTCAGTAGTTAATGGAAATATTTCTACAATAAAAGAAGTAAAAGAAAATCCAGCTGATGGATTTATAAGTTCATTTAAAACAAAAGTTTTTGTTAAGCTAACACTAGGTTTGTTTGCTGTTTTAATAGCTGGTCTAATGCTCATAAAATCATTCAATAAAGTTGTATTAAGAATAAATAAAGATTCTGAAAAAAATTTAACACAAAATTTAGGAAAAGGAGCTTTAACATTTTTTTCTTTATTAGGATTGTCTTTATTATTTGCAATAACAATAATAGGAATAAAAATATCTTTAATTATATTATGCGTACTTTGTGTAATGATATTTATAGCATCAGTCTTTAGTTCAATTTTTGTTGGTAATATATTTTTATCTAAGATGATGAAATATAAAAATCCATCATTATACTTATCTTTAACAGTTGGTTCTTTAATATTTATAATATTAACAATAATACCTTTTATTGGATGGATATTAAGTTTATTAATATTATTTATTTCTATAGGATCATTAGCAAATCTCAGAGATGATATAATAAAATTTATAAATAAAAAAGTATAAAATAAATAAAAATAGCCATTTTAAAAAATAGGCTATTTTTTGTTGATTATATTGAAAAAATAATATTTATTTGATATAATGAAACCCATTAAAAAATAATCAAGAAATTTATGATTAATACTATTAAGAATCAAGATAATGGTAAAATAATCTTCACAATAGAAGTTCCATATGAAGATTATAAAAAACATATAGAACACGCTGCAGAACATATTTCAGAGCATGTAGAAATAAAAGGATTTAGACCTGGTAAAGCTCCTTATAGTGCGGTAGCTTCAAAAGTTGGGGAAATGTCTATTTATGAAGAGGCTTTACAAATCATAGTAGAATCTTCATATTATGAAGCTTTGCAATCTCAAGACATTAAAGAAAAGGTTTTTCATGAACCAGAGATTAAAATAGAAAAATTAGCACCAGGAAATCCTATAGTTTTTACAGCAGAATTAATGCTTGTTCCAGAAATTAAATTAGGAAAATATAAAGAATTGAAGATTAAAAAAGAAAAACAAGATACAAGCTCAAAAGAATTTAAAGAAAAATTAGAAAAAACAGTAGAAGAATTAAGAAGAATGAGATCTTCTGAGGTTCTTAAAAATGATGGAGTTATAGAAGATGGAGATAAAGCAGATATAGATCTAGATTTATTTATAAATGGAGTTCCATTGGAAAATGGAAGTTATAAAAATTTTAAAGAAGAAGTTAAAAAAGAAAGATTTATTCCTGGTTATTATGAACAAATTATTGGACTAAAAGTTGGTGATGAAAAAGAATTTGAATTAACTTTTCCGGAAGATTATTTTGAAAAAAACCTAGCTAATAAAAAAGTTTTATTTAAAATAAAAATAAATGCTATCAATAAAATTGAATTACCAGAGTTAAATGATGACTTTGCAAAAGTTTTAAAATTTGATACTTTAGATGCTCTTAAAAAACAATTAGAGCAAAACATTATACAAGAAGATTTAAATAAAGATGATGAAAAATTATCAGTTAAAATGTTAGAAGAAATTGGAAAAGATTCTAAAATTTCAGAGATTCCAGCAAGATTAATTCTTATGGAAACAAAAAAAATGGTTAATGAATTAAAGTCAAATATAGAACAGAGTGGAATGGATTTTGAAAATTATAAAGCTTCTATTAAAAAATCAGAAGAAGAATTGCAAGAAGAATTTAAACCAAAAGCAGAAGAAAGATTGAAAATATCTTTAATAATAGAAAAAATAGCAGAAGAAGAAAAAATAGATGTTACAGAAGAAGAATTAAATAAAGAATTAGAAGCAGCTAGAGTTCATTATAGTTCTCATCCAGATTTTGAAACAATTAAGCAAAATTTAGAACATCCAGAATATCAAACACAAGTAAAAAGGGTTTTAAAAAATGAAAAAGTAATAAAATTCCTAAAAGAGAAAAATATAATCGAATAATAATATCTTGTAGGGTCCAGGCATGCCTGGACCTTTTGTATTGTATAATGTAGAATTTATAAATATTATAATAAAGATCTATGATATTAAAAGTAAACGTACAACCAAATAGTAAAGAGAGTAAAATAGTAGAATTTAAAGACAATGTATTAAAAGTAAAAATAAAAGCTCCACAAATAGAAGGTAAAGCGAATAAGGCTTTGATAGATTTTTTATCAGAAGAATTTCACGTACCAAAAAGTTGTATTATAATAAAATCTGGAATATTCACAAAATTTAAAACAGTAGAGATAATAAAATAAAATGCAAGATCAATTTTCAAACATTGAATTAAATGAGGATTTTATAAATGCTTTTAATTTAATGGAGAATACAAATAGAAATATATTTCTAACAGGTAAGGCTGGCACTGGCAAGTCAACTTTACTATCTTATTTTAGATATCAAACTAAAAAAAAAATAGTTGTTCTTGCTCCAACTGGAGTAGCAGCATTAAACATAAAAGGCCAAACAATACATTCATTTTTTGAGTTTAAACCAAATGTCACGGAATCAAAAATTAGAAAAAAGAAAACGGATTTTTATAAAAAAATAGATTGTATAATAATAGATGAAATATCTATGGTAAGAGCTGATTTATTAGATTGTGTAGATAAATTTTTAAGATTAAATGGGAAAGATAAATCGGAAAATTTTGGTGGGATACAAATGATTTTTATTGGTGATCTATATCAATTACCACCAGTAATGGTAGAAGCAGAAAAAAAAATATTTGAAGAACATTACAAAACACCATATTTTTTTTCATCAAAAGTTTTTAAAATATTTGATTTTGATTTTGTAGAGTTAAACAAAATATACAGACAAAAAGATAATTTATTTATAAATCTTTTAAATATAATAAGAAGTAATTCATTAAAACAAAATCATTTAGAAATATTAAACAAAAGATATAATAAAGAAAGTGAAATAAAAAAAGAAGATTTTTATATAAATCTAACAACAACAAATAAAAAAGCTGACGAAATTAATTTAAAAAAATTAGAAAGCATAAAAGAAAAAGAATATATATATAGCGGTTTAATAAAAGGTAATTTTGATAAAAATTATTTGCCAACAGAAAATATTCTAAAAATAAAAAAAGGGTCACAAGTAATGTTGTTGAATAATCACTCGGAAGGTAAATGGGTTAATGGAAGTGTTGGTAAGGTAATAAAGATTATAGAAAATTCAGAATTTATAAATCATGGAAAAGAAGAAGAGATAAATAATGATATTATAATAGTAGAACTTGATAATGGAGATATTGTAGAAGTGGAGCCACATAAATGGGATATATTTAATTATGTATATAATGATGATTCTGATTCCATAGAATCAAAACCAATCGGCGCATTTATTCAATTTCCAATAAAATTAGCTTGGGCTATAACGATACATAAAAGCCAAGGAAAAACATTTGATAGAGTTGTAATAGATTTTGGTGATAGAACATTTGCTCATGGACAAGCTTATGTAGCATTGAGTAGGTGCACAAGTTTGGAAGGTATAATATTAAAAAATAAATTAAGAAAAGAACATATACTATTAGATAAAAGAGTTATTGAATATATAAAAAAATTACACAAAAAAAATTCAGAATTAAATTTATCAAAAGAAAATAAATTAAATTTAATAAAAAAATATATAGAAGAAAAAAGTAAAATAGAAATAATATATATGAAAGATAATGGAGATAAAATAAAAAAAGAAATAATTCCAATAGAAATTTTAGAAAATTATAAAAATAAGAATATTAATTTTACAGCACTGAAGGGTTTGAATATAAATAAAAAAGAAGCAATAATATTTGATATAGATAGAATATTAAAAATAAAGATAATATAAGTTGTCTTTATTTTTTTAATATAAATTATTATATTGTTCATAATTTTTTCATTTTGGTTGTGTTAATATTAAAATAAATAATAATACCAAATTAAAAATTAATTATTTATTATTTATGAAAATACTATATATAGAAGATGATATTGAAATTATTGAGGCTATAAAAATTATTTTAGATAAAAATTATTTTATTTTAGATTATGAAACAAATGGAAAGTCTGGGTTACTAAAAGCCTCTATGAATAATTATGATTTAATAATGATTGATATAAATGTTCCAGAAAAAAATGGAATAGATATATGTAAAGATTTAAGAGCAATGAAAAATAATACACCAATTATATTTTTAACGTCTATTAGTGATGACAAATTTTTATTAAATGCATTAAAAGCTGGTGGAGATGATTATGTTAAAAAACCATTCAACAAAGAAGAATTAATATTAAGAATAGAAGCAATATTAAGAAGATCTAGTAATAGTTATATAAAAGATAAAATAGAATACAATAATTTTTATTTAGATTTAAATTTAAAAAAATTATTTTTTAGAAATTATAAAATATGTTTAACGAAAAAAGAGTTTAATATTTTAGAGCTATTTTTTAGAAATCAAAATATAATAATAAACAGGCAAGAAATATTTGACAAAATATGGGATGAAAATGATAATCCATTTTCAAATGTAGTAGAAGTTTTTATAAAAAATATTAGAAAAAAAATAAACAAATATACAAAAACAGAATTAATTAAAAATAAAAAATGTTTAGGATATTATATTGGTGATTTTGATTTATATTTTTTTTGACTTATAGTCTGATTTGTGGTATTAAAATAACTATCAAATTGAACACAAGGGGGTTATGATATGTTTGAAATAACAAACAGTACATGCGGTAGTTCACGCATTGTTATATATAAAAAAGACGATATTGTTTATTTAGCAAATGATAGCACTATTGCTGGTATTGGTGAAAATAATTTCTCAGAAGTATATGGTTTTTATGATAGGTTTTCTTGTCTAAAAAGAATATCTGACGGAAAATGGATTATATTAGACAAAGAAAAAGGATTAATTATCAAAGATGAAGCTGGGAATATTTGGGAATTAGATACTGTAGACTCAAGAAAATATGGTGTTTTTGCTGTAAGTAAAAACAATAAATATTTTTATATTGATGAAAACGGTGTGCCACAAAAAACAAAAAGTGGATTACATGTTAGGTATTTTAATTATTCTGGAAGTAGAGATGGTAGGTATGCAAAAGTTATGATAAAGCCAGGAGTATGGGCAATATTTGATTTCAAAAATAATAGGATTATAAAAATGCCACATATTATAAAAGATAAAACCACAAAGAAATACTTTGTTTTTTATGATATTAATGCAGCATTTGAGTACCTTCAGTGTATTGAAAACAAGACAGAATATATCGTTTCTGTTTCTACAAAAAAACTATTATCTTTTGATAGCGCAAAAAAAATAGGAGATTTTGTCGCTACGAAGAATAAAGGCGAAAAATATTTTAGTTTTCTTGATAGTTTTGCAAATTCTGTTGTTGTTAAACAAAATATACAAACAATATATTATAGAAAAGCAATTTCAATAATAGATGGAATTGTACATATATATGGTGTTAAACAATCAGAATTTGTAGAAGTAAAATTAGAAGAAGATGTAGTAAAAAAATGGATTGAACGTTTAACAATAAAAGGAGAAATAACGTGAATTTATCGCAAGGAAGATATGATGAAAAGACAGATTCAGAAGAGGTTTTCTCTAGTTTTAAAGATATGTTGTCAAAAAACAAAGAGCATGATAAATGGAAAAATGTGAAAAAACCGAGAAAACGTAAAACATCATCAGTGAGCACAAAAACAGTAAGTCAAGCAAAAAGCAAAAAACTTAGTCCAAGTAGTTATGTAACAAAAAAAAATAATGCTATGTCAATAAGCTGGACTATTTTTATAGAAATATTTTTATTTTTATCAGCAATTGCATTTTATAAATTAGCTTTATTGTTAAAGCTAATATCAGTTGATTAATCAAATAATTGATTGCGCCACTTAGAAATAAGTGGTTTTTATTTTTGGTGCAACTTAATTGATGAGTGTCTAACTTATTTTAAGGATAAGAATAATGTTTTGATATTTTAGATTTTGATGAATAAATTCTTAGAAGAATCTGTTTGACTTTTATATGTTTCCGTGTTATTTTTATCCAGACAAAACTCAATAAAGGAGAGTATTATGAGTGATTATAGTGCTGGTTTCAAGTCTTCAGTTTTAGAAAATGGTATAACTTTATATGTTAATCATATACCAGATAAAACCTTTGAAGTTTTTAGTTTCCTTGTTCATAGTGGAGCAGAAAAAGATCAAATTGGGTTAGAAGGTACTGCGCATTTTGTTGAACATGTTATTTCAAGAAATTCTTCAACCTCAAGAAAAGAAAAAGAGTTATTTTTTAGTGATTGTGGCGGTGGTGCAGATTTTGGTAGCACGGGATATCTTTTTACAAGATATAGATTTTTTCTTCCTATTAATAAGAGCTCAATTATAAAAGGTCTTTCTATATTTGCCGATATGCTTCTTTCGGCAGATATTAAAGAAATAGACATCCAGAGAAAGGTTATAGTTGAAGAATTTAATAGAAAATATAAAGTATCGTTTGAATTTAATCTTGATTTAAAACGAAACAAAATATTATATCCAGGTATTTGGCTTGGAAGGTTTGCTTCGCCTTTTGGTGATCTTGATTCTATTCCTAAAATCCAAAAAGATGATCTTCAGAATTTTTATAATGAGCACTATAACCCGAAGAATATTAGTATTTTTTGTGCTGGTGGAATGACCATAAAAGAAGTTGAAGAAGTGATTAAAGAAACTTCATTCTCAAAAAATAAAGATGGAGAAAAAGGGGTAATAGATAATCCCGAACTAGTTTTTAAAGCTCTATCAGAAAATCGTTATATTTTTAATTTCTCCGAGTACTATTCGAAAAATGATGTAATCAAAGCCGCTAGGTACTATATGTACGTAAAAATTCCAAACTCTTTTTCTTCTAATCCGATAGTATTTACTATTTTAAAAAGAATTTTTAATGAAGTTCTATATGATAAAATTCGTGAAGAACGTGGATGGACATATTCTATTAATGCTCAATTTGAAAATTATAAGCATTTTATTACTTTTTATATCTCTTGTAATAATTTGAATATTTCTGCTCTTGATGAAATAGAAGATGCTATAGATGAGTGTATTAATATGATTAAAAGTGATTCAGAGTTATTTAATCGTATAAAGAAACAAACTATAGCAAAAAGTTTTATAAATGATGATACGGTTTTTGATATTGTTGGTAATGCAATGGACTTTATTATCTTTGCTGGAAGGATAATTTCTAATGAAGATAAAAGAAAGCTCATAGAATCTGTGACCATGGAGAACATTATTGATTTGTTAGAGTATTTTAAATCAGAATATAGATGGACTCTTATTATGAAACCATAAGCTTCTCAAGGCTTGGCGAACATTCGTCAAGCCATTTTTATTAATCAAATTATCTTTTAGTTTGGCCTGGGTCAACAATAATTCTCCAGCTAAAAATGATATATTTAATGTTGTTCCAAAATATACTCATTGTACACAATGGTGCGGACGAAGGGACTTGAACCCCCATGACTTTCGTCACGTGCTCCTAAGGCACGCGTGTCTACCATTTCACCACGCCCGCATATATAATAAATAAATTATATCCAATATTAGTAAAAAGTCAATAAATTGAATATTTTTTTTGTAATATGCTAAAATACTACTTATAAAAGTAATATAATAAAATAAGAATATGAAAGAAAAAATATCCCCATCAAGATTATCAGAATTAGAAGAACAAAAACGTTTAGAATCTATAAATAAATTTTCTTCTCAAATAGAAGAAATAGAAAATAATAGGGCAAAAAAACAAGAAGATTTTTATAGTAAAAATTTTAATACAGTTTTAAATCAATCAGAAAAAGATAGAATGGATTATGAAGAAAAATTAAATGAATATCACAAAAAATATATAGAAAAAAATGATAGCAAAAAAGAGAATAGTAAAATAAATGATCAAAAAACATCAGATTTGGCAGGTGTTTCAAAAACATATTTTGACAAAATTATGAATTTTTTTATAAATAAAAACAAATATACATATAAAATTATAATAAAAGAAAGAATTAATATGTTTGGTGATATTGTCAGAAATAGACAACTTTTAAGAACGGATAAAGATGGTAATATAAAAATAATAGCCTATGATTATAAAGATGATCCTTTAAGATGGAATAAAAAAATAAATAAAATTTTAAAAAGTGGATATAATATTGAAGATAAAACACAAAAGTAAAAAAAATTTCCATTACTCCATCCTTTACTTTTATAGTTTTTTATTATATACTTCCGATACATTTTAAACCCTAACATCAAAGACAATATGGAGCCAAAAAGCATTGTCGTTCGCGGCGCTAGAGTTAATAATCTGAAAAATATCACGGTAGAAATACCAAAAAATCAAATGACCGCAATAACAGGATTGTCTGGTTCTGGAAAGTCATCTCTTGTTTTTGATACTATTTATGCAGAAGGAAGAAGAAGATATGTAGAAAGTTTATCAGCATATGCAAGACAATTTTTAGGGTTAGAAGAAAAACCAGATGTTGATGAGATAGAGGGGCTCTCTCCCACTATTGCAATTAATCAAAGAAATATAGCAAAAAATCCAAGATCAACAGTAGGTACAACAACGGAAATCTATGACTATATGAGATTGCTTTGGGCAAATATAGGAAAACCTCATTGTCCAAAATGTGGGAAAATAGTTTCAAAACAGCCAGTAGATGAAATAATTTCAAAAATATTAGAATTACAAAAAAATAAAAAAATTTTAATAATAGCCCCAGTCATAAGAGGTAAAAAAGGTGAACATAAACAAGTTTTAGAAAAAATACAAAGTTCTGGATATGTGAGAGTTAGAGTAGATGGATATGTATATGATATAGAAGAAGCATTAGATTTATCTTTAGAAAAAACAAAAAAACATACAATAGAAATAATTGTAGATAGAATAATTTTAGAAGATAAATTATCTAAAGATGAGCAAAAAGAAGAAAGAGAAAGAATTTCAAATTCAGTTGAAACGGCTTTAGAATTTGGAAATGGTGTGTTGATAGTAAATATAGAAACAGATGAAGAAATTAATAATCATTTATTGAAAATTGACGATCCAGATATTAAAGAAAAAATAAAAACAAAAGATATATTCTATTCTCAACATTTTGCATGCGCTGAATGTGATATTTCATTCCCAGAAATTTCTTTAAGAAGTTTTTCTTTTAATAGTCCATATGGTGCATGTAATGAATGTAATGGTCTTGGTATAAAACAAAAAATAGATCCAGATTTAATAATTCCAAATAAAAAACTTTCCATAGAAGAAGGTGCTATTTTGCCTTGGCAAAAAATAATTTCATCAAAAGGGTGGAATTATAAAATTCTTGAGCAAGTAGCAAAAATAGAAAAATTAGATCTTACAAAAAAAATAGAAAAATTATCAAAAAGAGAAATGGATATAATTCTTTATGGGACAGGGTCAACCCTTTATGATTTAGGAAGATTTAAAATGCCATATGAAGGAATAATTCCAAACATGGAAAGAAGATATAAAGAAACAGACTCAGAATATTCAAGATCTGAAATAGAAAAATATATGAGAACTGAAAAATGTCCAGATTGTAATGGAAAAAGATTAAAGAAAGAATTTTTAAATGTTCTGATAGAAAAAGAAAGTATAATAGATATTACTGATAAAAATATAGATGATGCTTCAATTTTTTTTAAAAAAGTTTTAGGAAATTTATCTGAAAGAGAAATGCAGATTTGTGAAAAAGTATTAAGAGAAATATTAGTAAGAATGGATTTTCTAAGAAACGTTGGTTTATCATATCTGTCTTTATCTAGAAATTCTATCACATTATCTGGTGGAGAAGCTCAAAGAATAAGATTAGCAACTCAAATAAGTTCATCACTATCAGGTGTTATTTATGTATTAGACGAACCAACAATAGGGCTACATCAAAGAGATAATGATAGATTAATAGAAAGTCTTAAAAGATTAAAAGATTTAGGGAATACTGTTTTAGTTGTTGAACATGATGAAGACGTTATAAGATCATGTGATTATATTGTAGATATAGGACCACTTGCTGGTAAGCATGGTGGAGAACTTGTTTTTGCTGGGTATCTAGATAATATAAAAGAATCAGAAAAATCTTTAACAGGTCAATATCTATCTGGTAAAAAAATAGTTGGAGAACATTATTTCAAAAATAAATATACTCCAGACTATACAAGAAGAAAAGGTAATGGAAAATTTTTAGAAATAATTGGAGCAAGTGAATTTAATTTAAAAAATATTGATGTAAAAATTCCATTAAATAAATTTGTTGCATTAACTGGAGTGTCTGGATCAGGAAAATCTACATTAATGATTGATATACTAGCAAATTATTTATTAACTAAATTTTATAGATCAAAAGTTGAAATAGGTAAGCATAAAGAAATAAAAGGTATAGAGAATATAGATAAAATTATAAATGTAGATCAATCACCAATTGGAAGAACCCCGAGAAGTAATATAGCAACATACACAGGAATATTTAATTTTATTAGAGAAATATTCTCATCAACAAATGAAGCAAAAATAAGAGGATATAAAACAGGAAGATTTAGTTTTAATGTTGATGGAGGAAGATGTGAAAATTGCCAAGGAGATGGATCAATAAAAATAGAAATGCAATTTTTGCCAGATGTATATGTAACGTGTGATGTGTGCAAGGGTAAAAGATATAATGAAAGTACATTAGAAATACATTATAAAGATAAGAATATTTTTGAAGTTTTGGATATGACAGTAGAAGAAGGAATAGAATTTTTTAAAGATATACCAAGTATTCACCCAAAATTAAAAGTATTAAACGATGTGGGTCTTGGATATATAAAACTAGGACAAAGTGCAACGACATTATCTGGTGGAGAAGCACAAAGAATAAAATTGGCAACAGAATTATCCAAAAAATCAACGACAAGAACATTATATATACTAGATGAACCAACAACAGGATTACATTTTGAAGATATAAATAAATTATTAACAATACTTCATAAATTAGTAGAAAAAGGAAATACTGTATTGGTAATAGAACATAATTTGGATGTAATAAAAACGGCAGATTGGATAATAGATATGGGGCCAGAAGGTGGAGATGGAGGAGGTAGAATAATAATAGAGGGAACTCCAGAACAAGTAGCAAAATGTGAAAAAGGTTATACGGGGAAATATTTAAAAAATATGCTTTAATATAAAATAAAAAAATCGAACTTTTGTTCGATTTTTTTATTCTCATCCAACCATTCCAACAAATCGGGAACTTATTAGAGAGTAAAAAATAAGAGCCAAGTATCCAGAGTTCTAGAAATAATCATTGTCTTTTTCGCAAATAAATTGCAGAGAATAATTTATTTACAACAAGTAATTATTTGTTTAATTAAACCCCAATTACTAGCCCCTACTATGAAAAACATTATATACAAAAAATAAAAAATAAACAACTGTGGAAAACTGTGGAACTCTTGTTTACTAAAATAAGAAAATAAATATAAAATCATAATATTGACAAAATTGCAAATATGTTGTAATGTATAAAAACATAAAATATGGCAATAATACAAATATACAAAGAAATGGCAACAAAAAAACAAATACTAAAATTTATGTTAATTATGAAAATGATGACTCTTGTTGTCTTTCCTTCAGTTTCTTTTGCAAAAGCTCAGCCAATTTTGGTTAGGTATTCAGGAAAAGTTGTAGTTCAAGCAGAAGATAAAACAAAAACATGGTATATTGATCCTATTAAAAAAGAAAAATATTCTTTAAATAACGCAAAAGATGCCTTAGTAATTATGCAAAATTTAGGGATTGGAATATCTAATAAAGATATTAATAGAATAAAATTACCAACTTCAAAATATTCAAATTGGAAAGATTATATTTTTGCAAAAAATATTAGTGGGAGAATATTTGTGCAAGTGCAAGATAAAGGACAAGCATGGTATATAGATTCTATAAATTATAGAAAATATTACTTAGGGACGGCTGATAATGCTTTAAAGGTTTTAAAAAGTTTATCCATAAAAGCAAAAGTATCAGACATAAATCAAATAAAAACAGATTTAATATCAACTAAAATTCAATAATAAAAAAAGAAAGCATTTTTAAAATGCTTTCTTTTTTTATTACTTAACTAATTTTTCAAGTCTTTGTTTAAAATTTTTATATTTTTCTTGTTCTTTTTCAACAATTTCTTTAGGAGCTTTTTCTAAAAAGTTCTTTTGATTTAATTTTATTTCAATAGCTTTTATAGAATCTTGTAAAAATTTAATTTCTTTATCATTTTTTCTTAATATCTCATCTAATTCTTTTTTTGTAAGTTCTATATATATTTCAAATGTGTCAGAAACTATCTTCACAAAATTAGTTTCATTAGGAGCTTGTTTAGAGATTTTAATAGTTTCTATTCCTGCTAGGTCTTTTATAATTTTAGCATTATCAACTATTAAATTTATATTTTCATTATCAATAATAATAGTATTAAGTTTAAATTTTGGATCTATATTATGCTCAGATCTAATATTTCTAATAGAAGAAACAATATTTTTTACAGAATCAAAATTATTTAATATTTTATTATTGTTTAATTTAGTATTAGCAACAGGCCAATCAGCATTTATAAGAGGAGTATATTTGTCTTTTTTAAATATAGTATTCCATAAATATTCAGTAATAAATGGAGCAAATGGATGTAATAATTTTAAAGTATTTATTAATACATACCTTAAAACCCAGTCTTGACAACCATATTCTTTATTTTTAAATATTTCAACATACCAATCAGCGAAATCTCTCCATACAAAATCATATAATATTTCTCCAGCTTCTCCTATTCTATAAGTATCTAATTTTTCTGTTACTTTTTCTATTATTTCGTTATTTTTATTTAATATCCAATTATCGGCAAGATTTAATTCATTAGCAGCAACAAGAGCTCTTGGATTTTGTAACTTTGACAAATCCCCATCGTCTAAATCATCAAATATTTCATTATAATCTATAACAAATCTAGAAACATTCCATAATTTATTAATGAAATTTCTATAGCCGGCGATTTTTTCATTATAAACATTAATATTGTTACCAGGAGTAGAGCCTATAACAAGACTAAGTCTAACAGCATCAGCTCCATAAATTTTTATAACATCCATAGGATCTATGCCATTTCCTTTAGACTTACTCATTTTTTGACCAGATTTATCACAAACTAATCCATTTAAATAAATCTTTTTAAATGGGTATTTTCCAGTCAAATATTTACCCATCATAACCATTCTCGCAACCCAAAAGAATAATATATCATAGCCAGTTTCTAAGACAGTATTTGGATAATATAAATTAAAGTCTTTAAAATTTTCATTTGGCCAACCCATAGTTGCAAAAGGCCAAAGAGCAGAACTGAACCAAGTATCTAAAGTATCATCATCTTGTTTTAATTGGTTTGAATTACAATGAGGGCATGTTTTTGGCTTTTTTGCAGAAACAGTAATTTCAGAGCATTCAACACAAGTATATACAGGAAGTCTATGTCCCCACCATATTTGTCTTGATATACACCAATCTTTAAGATTATCTATCCATTGAAAATAAGTTTTATCAAATCTTTTTGGTATAATTTCTATTTCTCCAAGTTCAACAGCTTCTTTGGTTATTTCTTTTAGAGATTTACCATTAAGAGAATCAATTTTTTTATTAACATCAATAAACCATTGTTCTGATATTAAAGGTTCAATAATGGTAGAGCATCTATAACAATGACCAACAGAATGAGTTATTGGATCTGTTTTTGATAATAATCCTTGTCTTTGAAGTTTCGCAATTACTTTTTCTCTTGCACTAGCAATAGTCATACCAACAAAATCCTCTCCAGCGCTTTGACTTAGTGTTCCATTACTGTTTAATATATTTATAAAATCAAGATTATGTTTTTTACCTAAAGCATAATCATTAACATCATGAGCCGGAGTAACTTTTAAAGCACCAGTACCAGTTGATTTATCAACATATTCATCAGCTATAATATTTATTTCTCTGTTTATTATTGGGACAATAACAGTTTTTCCAATAAAGTCTTTATATCTTTCATCTGTTGGATTAACAGCAATAGCAGTATCTCCAAGTAATGTTTCTGGCCTAGTTGTGGCTATTTCTATAAAATCATCACTATCTTTTATTTGATATTTTATGTAATAAAAAGCTCCTTCAACATCTTTGTAATCAACTTCATCATCAGCTAATGTTGATCCGCAAGAACTGCACCAATTGATAATTCTAGGACCCCTATAAATAAGACCTTCTTCATACATTTTTGTAAAAGCAGTATAAACAGCAAGGGTTATCCCTTCGTCTAATGTAAATCTTTCACGAGACCAATCTAAGGAAGCCCCCATTTTTTTTGTTTGATCAACAATATTGTTGTGGCATTTATTTGTCCATTTCCAACATTCATCAATAAAACCAGATCTTCCTAGACTTTCTTTTGTTTTTTCTTTTAAGGCTAATTGCTTTTCAACAACATTTTGAGTAGCTATAGCAGCATGATCAGTACCAGGAAGCCATAAAGACCTATATCCCTGCATTCTTTTGTATCTTATTAATATATCTTGAATAGTAAAAGTAGCAGTATGTCCTAAATGTAATATACCAGTAATATTTGGAGGAGGTAATACTATTGTAAAAGACTTGTCAGAATTTGGGTTTTCTTTACAATTATCTGGATTGAAATATCCCTTTTTTTCCCATTTATTATATATTTTATCTTCAATTTTTGAGGCATTATATGTTTTGTCCATAAAAACTAATTAATCTTTTTTAACATAAATAGATTCTACATTTATATAAGCATAAAGTCAATAAAAAGTCAATTAAAAAAAGCCAAATTAAGTAAAAAATAAAATATTCAAATATAAAATATATAAATATATAAATGGTCTCAACTTTTTTATATTTCTATGTTTATATATTTATTTTTTAATTACTACAATATTATCATCAATTTTTTCATTAATTATTCCTATCCCAATTATAACCCAAAATAAAATAGCTAAATCATTTTTAAAATAAGGGACATCAACAAGGCCATGTATTAATAATGTAAACATAGATAAAGAGATTATTAAAGCAATTTCTTTTTTATATTTCAATATTTCAATATTTTTAATCCCGGCATTTTCAAGCCAAAAAGAGTTTAATTTATAAATATATATTTTATAATTTTTTTTAAAAAATATAACAATTACAAAAGAAAAAGATAATAATCCAAAAAAACCAAGTTCAGACCACGTGTTAAGTATTATATTATGAGGGTATAAGTACAATTCAAAAAAAGTTTTTTTATGGTAAGGTTTTAAAGCCTCTTTAAAGTTATCAAGCCCACCACCAAATATAAAATTATTTCTAAGCATGTTTGATGCTTCCTCCCACATTTGGGTTCTTATTTTTCCAGAAAAATCTCCAAGAAGAATAGTTTTGTTAGCTAATGGATATGTAAATGGTAATGTTAAAATTAATATAAAACCAATAAAACCAATGATAAAATATTTTAATTTATCTTTTGATAATATAAAAATATATAAAAAAATAGAAGCAGATATGCCCATAATAGCACCCATGGAGCCAGCAAATACAATAGCTAATAATCCAGTTATAAATACAACAAAATCAAATATGTTATTCAAAATAAAAGTTTTTAAATTTAAAATTGAGTTTTTAAAATTGTTTTGAGCTTTTATTATTATTTTATGTAAAAATATAGTTACTATCGGTGCTAAAAATAATCCTAATGCATTTGGATAAGGAAATATGCTAGTAACTCTTCTGGTGGCTTCTATAGCCCAAGAAGGATCGCTAGTGCCTATTCCTATTCCAGTTATCTTTTGAAAAATAGCATATATAGATAAATAAATAACAGTAATTCCTAATGTTTTTATGATAATATCTAGTTCTTTTTTAGTTTTAAATGTATTAATAAAGATAATAAAAAATAAAATAGGTTCTATTATATATGCTTTTAATATGCCTAAAGCTGATATATAATGGCTTGAAATTTTGGTTGATATTATAGCAGATATTAAAAATATAATTATAGGTATAAAAAAATTATAAAATTTTATATCGTGTCTTTCTTTTAGCAATTTATAGAAAAATCCAGTAAATGTTCCAATTAAAATCAATTCCAAAAAAGTTGTAGGTATGCCAAGAATATTTAATTTTATTAAATAAATAGGTAATAACAAAATAACACCAACAATTGATAATTTTTGGTTCTTTAAAAAAAATAAAGCATATAATATTATTGTTGTTATAGAAATTATGGTAAATATCATCTTATTTTTTTATTATGCTTATGTTAAACTATAATAATATTCTAAATAATTCAAGTTTTTAAAGAAATGACACAAGAAGTTCAAATTTTAATTCCAATTATTTTAATAATAACAATAATAATACTAATTTTAATTTTTAGGAAAAAAATTTTTATTTTTTTTGTAAAATTAATACATTTATTTAAAGATATTTTTAGAGGGATAAAAAACGGCATAATAGGAAATAAAGATGTAATTATTTTTTTAAAAAATCATCCTAATATTCATAAATTTTTAAAACAAAGATTTGATAAAAATAATATTTATGGATATAAATTAACAAAAATAATATTATTTTTTGTTTTTGCATCTTTTCTTTTTACAAAAGTTATTCAAAATTATGTAGCTCAAAAAATACTAATTCAATCTGATATTAGAATATCTAATTTAATATTTTATTTTAGAGATATAGATGTATTTAATTTTTTCACATTAATTACAAATTTTGGAAATCCAATAATCATAACCATATTTACAACATTGTTTATAATATATAGTTTTTTATTGAAAAAGAAAAAATATATAATTCCAATGTTGTCGTCAATATTTTTTGCAACATTTTCAAATATTATTATAAAAAACATATTTGAAAGGCCAAGACCAGACGTTAGTTTTTATATTGAACATGGCTTTTCGTTCCCGAGTGGATATTCTACGATAGCAGTAGCTTTCTATGGTTTTATTTCATATTTTTTAATAAGAAATATAAAAAACAGAAAAAAGAAATTTGCCATAATCTTTTTTTCTACAACGTTAATTTTTATAATAGGGTTTAGTAGGATATATTTAGGCTCTAATTATCTAAGTGATGTTATAGGTGGCTTTTTATTAGGTGCTATATGCTTATCATTGTCTATATTTATTTCAGAAATATTAATAAATAAAAAAGAAGATCACCATTTATCTTTTAATAAAGAAATAAAAAGAATAACTTATGCAATATTTTTTATAGCACTAACTTTTCTCATATCATTTACAATATTTCATAAACAAAATATTAATGTAATACAAAATAATACAAATCAAATTAAAATAGAATCATTAGATAATATTTCAAATGAATTTGATAAAAACAGTTTAACAAAATATTCGGAGATGCTTTCTGGTAAATCTCAACAGCCAATGAGTTTTATAATAGTAGCAAAAAATGATGAAGAAATTTTGAATTTTTTTGAAAAAGCGGGTTGGAGTCAAGCAAGATACCCAGACTTAAAATCACTTGCTAAAGTTGCTAAATCAGCTATTTTAAACAAGGAAGATGAAACCGCACCGATGACACCATCATTTTGGAATGCTCAAATACATAATTTTGGATTTCAAAAATCAACAAGCGAAAAAACAGCAAGAAAAAGGCATCATGCAAGATTTTGGAAGACTAATATGATAACTAATGATGGAAAGATTGTGTATATAGGAACGGCAAGTTTTGATATAGGTATTAAATGGGGAATTACTCACACCATAGATCCAGATATAGATACAGAAAGAGAATTTTTATTTAACGACTTAAATAAAACAGGATTAATAAAAGATTATAAAAAAGAAAAATTTGTGAAACCAGTATTAGGAAAAAATTTTGCTGGGGATTTCTTTTTCACAAACGGGGAAGCTTATATAATAGAGATATAGCATGATATTGTAAGATAATATAAAATCGTATAAAATTATTAGACAATTAACTCCTGGGAGGACTGAAGTGTTTCTTAATAGAGTTGCTAGATATGTTAGACGGGAAATACTACATCGTGAATTTTATTGTAAAATATTTTCTACTATATCAAAAAATGGTCAGTCATATATATCTAAAAAATCACTATACGATTTTTTCAAAAAAATAGATGAGATTTCTCCAGATATAAAAGAATATCATGAAAATACAGTCAGATCTTTTATTGTTGAAGAATGTATTCCTATTAAAGTAAGAATGGCAGAAATGCATGTTGTGTGTTCGTCAATATATAATATGAAAGGAGCACATTCAGAAACAATAGAACATCTTGCAAATGTCAGAGAATATACAAATAGAATATGTCATTATTTGAAAAAAAGTGAAAGATATAAAGATTTTCTTGATGATCAGACAGTGGAATTAATATCTATGGCAGCTTTTATGCATGATATTTCAAAAATAATCATGGATAATGATTTTTTGTATGATGGAAGAAGATTTAATTCTGAAGAAAGATTATTTATGAATACCCATCCATTATTAAGTTTTATAATGATTGAATATATAAAAAAACAAAATCCATTTTTAAAGGAATATTTAGATAATATAAATATTATTATAAGTGAACACCATGAAAGTCTTGATGGGTCTGGATATCCAGCTGGTAAAAAATCTAATGAAATTGGTCTTGGTGGTAGAATATTAAAAGTTGCAGATGTGTTTGAAGCTATGATGGCAAAAAAAAGAAAGTATAAGCAACCAATTAACAAGCAAGAAGCTATTGCAGAAATGTTATCCAAACCACATATATATGAAGAATTTATTGTGATGGCAATGAATTTTTATGTTGAAACTTCTTCAGAAATAGATAAAATTCTGGAGAAATATTTTACTGCAGAAAATATTTCTGTGGATTAATAATTAAGTTGAATAATTTATAACAAGTTCAAAATGTTGCTATTGAAAAATAAAGTCGCCCTTAGAAGCGATTTTTTTATTTCCAATTAAATTTCTAATATTTAAGTTTGGTGAAAATGAGTTTTTTGATTATGTTCTAGTTTCAATATTTGGCAAGGCTATAAAATATGTTATAATCAATATAATATTGACTTTTTAAATATTTTATGCTAATTTCAAACAAATTAATATAATGTATAACAATAAATAATATGAAAAAACTAATAAGTGTGTTTGCAATATTTATATTTGCAATATTTTTATCAGGATGTTCATCTATCAGTTTTAAGCAGGGTGATTTAATAAAGAATAATAATAAACCAAACATTCCCCAAGTAGTTAAAAATAATAATACAAAAATAAACGACGATAATAAAGTATTAAGTTTTTCTAAAGATGGTTTAGAAATTTCATATCCAAATAATTTTAAAGTAGATGATTTGTGTGTATCACAAAATAAAGATTTTAAAACAATTTTTTCTATAAATGATGAAAAATTAAACAAATCTATATGTTTAAGTACCGTTGATGATAATACTTTTTCTAATTTTGTAAAACTTACAACAGAAACTGGTAATGAATTAGAAATAGACGGCTTACAATTTAAAGAAATCAGCACAGCAGGAATAGTTAAAGATTGTATGTATTATGCTAAAAATAACAATAATGGGTATTACTTCATTTCATTTATGAATAACCCAAATTATATGGATGGAACAAAATGTTTTAAAGATATTGATAAGGAATTGTTGAGTGTAATAAAAGTATTAAATATATCAAAATAAATAAAAATAATTGACTAATTCAGTCAATTATTTTATTTGGCGAAAATGAGCTGTTTGGTTATGTTATAGTTTCGATATTTAGCGAAGTTATAACAAAGACAGATAATAAGAGAAAATGCTTTAAAGAGATTATAATGATAGATAAGGATGAAGTTGGTTATGATTATTAATAATAGGAAGAGTGATAGATGTTTGTTGGATATAGAGTGTAGATGAGTTATTATAAATTTAGTATAATAACAAAATAAAAATTAAAATAAATAAAATGTCCTTTGAAAAACCAAGTCAAGAAGATTTAAAACCAAGAAATCAAAGTGAAAATTTAGAAAATGAAGTTGAATATGTAGAAATAAAAGCATTTGAATATTATGAAGAACAATTTGAACATAATCCAGAAGATACTTTAGAAACAATATTAAAAGATGGTAAAGGAAATATATCAGAAGTTTTATCTTTTGCGTTTAATAAACAAGAAATATCTAATACAAAAAATTTGGATAAATCTTTAAATTACATAATTCAAAATTCTGAAATTATAAATAATAATATAGCCAAATTATTAGGGCATTTAAAAGAATTACCAGAAAATCTACAAGAATACTGGAAAGACTTTTCTTTTACTTTGGATAAGCTATTAAATGAAGATTTTGGTATATCTTCAATATTAGAAAAATCAAAAGGTATAAATTATGAAGATATTCCAGAAAAAGTAGAATTTAAATTGGCTATTAAAAAAGGACAATATGAAGCTATAAAAACAGAAGGTTTAAGAGTAATTAAACTACTTGAAGATATTAAAAAATATTCTAATGACCCACAAGTAAAAACTCTTATCAAAGAAATGAAAATAACTGCATAAATAAAAAAGAGAGAGCATATTTCAGCTCTCTTATATTCAAGGAAAAAACAAATCGCACCAGTTCTCAATTCTATTGATTAGTTGTATATTTTTATTATTTTTTCCAATGAAAATTTTTGTATTTTCTTTTGCCTCTTTGAGTGCTTGTGGATATACAATTCTCCAATCATCACAAGTGCGATGAAGTTTCCATTCACAAGCAAAAAATTCATAACAAAGTAAAATAAACGGGTCAATTGTTTCTTTGTTTTTGAGGCAATATTCTTTGAATTGCTCATAAGTAAAATCAAGTTTTTCTTGATTGTTATAAATAAATGAAACATTGCCTTTCAGAACAAACATCTCCACTTCTCTTTGTTCTACTCCAAAGCAATAAACTTTAAAAATTGTTGGTCTTCCAAGTTTCTCAGGACCTCCAATATAAATAGTTGTATTGTTTGGGATTATATCTTTACGAAAAAATTCCATAGAGCCCTCCAATATTTAATGTTTATATATTAAACCATATAAATAATAAAAAATCAATAGAAAAACAAAAATAATTGACTAATTTAGTCAATTATTTTTATATGGTGGGTGTGAATGGACTTGAACCATCGACCCCGACTTTATAAGAGTCGTGCTCTAACCAGCTGAGCTACACACCCAAAATAGATAAAGATATTCTATATTATTTTTTTGATACTTTCAAGAGCACGTGATAAAATATCTTATAATTATAAATTAATATTAATAAAGATGACGAATATAATAATAGGTATATTAATGATTGTCGCAGGAGCTTTAATAGTTATAAAATCAGAAGTCTTATATAATGCTTTTGGGATGATAACTTTTTTTGAAGAAAAAATGGGGGCTGGATCAAGTAGGTTTGGTTATAAATTAATAGGATTAATAGTTTTATTATTAGGAACATTAGCTCTCACTGGGCTTTGGACAAAGATATTTGTTGGAATATTTGGTAGATTTTTCACTGGTTTTGGTGGTTTACATGAATAATTAGATATTAAGGTATTGAAAATTATTTTTAAGTAATATATAATATCTCTATTGATTTTTTTAAATTAATAGATATGGGCCGTTAGCTTAGTTGGTAGAGCGCCACGCTTGCACCGTGGAGGTCAGGAGTTCGAATCTCCTACGGTCCACCATTGATCGCCGTAGCTTTAGCGAAGGAGATCACTTTTAAAATATTAGCTAGAAATAGCTGGTATTTTTGTTTTATTATCAATGTTACTTTTTTATTATTTTAACGTTATAATATATATAATTAATTTAAAAATAATAAATATGAAAAAAATATTTTTATTTGTATTGCCAATTTTATTAGCTGCTTCTTTTGCAAATGCATTAGAAAACCCCATGTTAACAAGTACTCAATTAATTTCAACAAGGATAGAAAAAATATCTGGTCCAAGCCAAATTAAGTTTTATAAAAACATAACTAAACAAGGAAATAGTCTTTTTGGAAAGAAAAAAACTGGCAAAGAATTTACAGATGTAATTTATAATATAATTAAAAATTCAAAATAAGAATGTGTTGCTGGTGGTCAAAAAACTATTAATAAAGTAGTCAACCAAACTAGTGAATTTATAAGATTCCAAGGTACTACAACTAAAAAAGGATGTGGGTTTGCATGTATCTATAATTTAACGACAAACACCATAGAATCTGGTTGGATGTGTACTGGGCTTATGCCAAGCAATACGTCATCTGTATTATCGAAAGATGAAATTTTAAAGGCAGAATATACAATAAAAGCAAACTTTTCTGGAGAAATTCCTACACAAAAAATTATTTTTCCTGTACTTAATAATGAGATTCAAAAACCTCAAGGATTAACAGGTACTATATTTGCGTATTCAGATGGTACATCATCAGCAAGTCTTATCGGCGGTAAAGATTATGAGGCATTTTGGATATATAAATATGAATTAAATCCAAATAATTTAGAAGCAATGGTATATATAAATGGTAATTTTGTTGGTGAAGGAAATGATAACCGTACTTTTTTAGTTAGTAAAGTTAAAGGTAAGGTGATTGCAGAAGAACAAACAAATAAGAATAATTAAATCAACTTTTAAAATATTAGCTAGAAATAGCTAATATTTTTATTTTAAGTAAATTATTGTAGCTTATTTTTTATTATTCATATAAAATATATTTATAAAGTATGTTTATTTTTTATGAAAGAAAATTTTAATTATCAAAAAGAAAATACTAGTTCAGAAATTATAAATTATTATAGACTATTAAGAAAAAAATTTTAGGTTTAATTTTTTGTGATGATGAAGATGATAATAATTTTAGAGGATATTTAAACATAAAAGACATAAGAGAGGTGTTTGAATTATATGATTTTAGTTTTTTATCTCATAAACACAATCTAAGTGATAAAGAAATGAGTAATGAGAGGAATGTCGTGTATGAAAAGATAAAAAATATAGGGGACATATATAATAGGAGAAATAAACTCAAATAAATATTTATTGTTATGTAGTTTTAATATGGTTTAATATTATATTGTTTTTTAATAAAAAATGTGTTTAAATATTACAAACTACATAAGAGGAGTCAATAATGGACATGATTCTCAGCTCTCAAGGTTTCTATGGGAAAGCTAAAGATGTAATTGGCGAAAAAGTAGAAGAGCTTGTTTCATTAAAAAATGGCTATATTGATAATGTTGTTATTATTACAACAGCAATGAAGACATATCTTTTTTCGGAAAGATATATCAAATATTATGCAAAAAATGTGGCAGAAGTTTTTAATATTCATCCTTATTGTATTGATATAATAGATATATCAAAACAGTTCAATCCATCAAAGATTGTTTGTGCAGATATCGTTGTTGTGCTTGGCGGGAATACATACTATCTAGCTAAATATATGCAACAAAAAAGCTTGTATAGTATATTAAAAAATAAAAAAGATGGTATATATTGTGGAGATAGTGCCGGAGCAATTATTGCTGGAGTTACAATAGATACGGCGCCACTCACTAGTCATTTAGGTATTGCCGACTTAAATATTTATGGTGTAAGAGACAAAGTCGGTATGGAAATTGTCCCTTTTTCATTCTGGCCAGATTATAATATAGATGATACAACTAAAATGGAAAATAGATTAAAAAATGAAGACAAATTCAAAAATCTTTTTAAAATAGGAGTTGATGAAGCATATTATTTTTTTGGGGATAATAATCTTCGTTTCCAAAAACTAGGGGGTTAACATGAGGTATTTTTTACACCCAAAGAATAAAATTACCAGTGAAGCTATTAGGACTTCGTTGGTGAGTGAGGGTTGTTTATCAGATTTAAAAAATATAGAATATAGAGGTCATAAAATTTGGTCATTTGAAATTAGTTCAAATCTTCTTGAATATTTTGAAAATAGCATTAAAAGTGGGTCGGTTGATTTTTTTCTAGCCGATTTATATTCTGAAAATGAAAAAAGAATTATAGAAAGGTATAAATTTCCAAGAACTCACAAGTCTAATACTAAAATAAAAAAGAAATAATTTTTTACATTTGTGCAATAGATCAACAATATGGTTGGTCTATTTTTATTATATTGTATAAAAAATGTGTTCTAAAAAAATAGCCTAAATTGGCTATTTATTATGAAACTATTCACATCAAATGGACATAAAGTCAAAAAAATGCTATAATGTAGTTATGATAAAAAGTTAAGAAAAACATTTTAGCCTTTATCATAAAACTTCACTGATTCCATTAAAAGATGTATTACACGCTTGTGTGATATGTCACAATAAAAACAAAAAGGGTCTTATTTCATGATCCAGAGGAATATCTCTTAATTGAGTGACTTTCTGGGGTAAATCTGGAGTATGTGTCCACGAATCGGTCTAGTTTTCAAACAAATTTTGGGTCATGCCTCACAAAACAATTTTGGAGAATCTACACAGACTAATTAGCAATTCGTAGAGAAAAGTTAATTAATCTATGTAGATTCTCCACCGAGGATATTGACCCTTCTTTTTTTTAGTTAATAAACGAACGAAGTGAGTATTATTAACTTATGCCGATGAAGTCGGCGCCTTAATAAACGAACGAATAAAAAACAACCGATTAATCCGGTTATTTTATTTTGTTCTTAATTTTATTTAAAACAATTTCAACCACTTTCTCTATATCTGTACTAGCAATAGCAAACTGGGCAATCTCATTATCTCCAATAGATTTAAAATCAGAAGTTATTTCATCAGCTGAATATTTTGAAGATGTTATTATTTGAGAATAAATAATATCATTTTTTTTATTAAACATTACGAATATCTCCACATCATTAATATAAGATAAATTATCAGTAAATAATGATTTTATATTAAAATTATCATTCAAATTTTCATTTACAGAATAAACAATATTATTATCAAAACTCTTAATATTAGCAATAACATTCGCTGATGTTTTTATTTCATCCAAATTTTTATTTTTAAATATATTTCTAGAAATTAAATCCTTATCAGCACCCAAATCTATTAAGTTTGAAGCATTTGATAGAGTATTTGATGATATGTCAAAAGCTTTTAATCCATTTGTTTTATCCATAATTCCAGTCAAAATACAATTTGCTATATTTTCATCTATTAATTCACTTTTATTAAAACTAATAATATCAAAAATAGTTTCAGATAATGTTTTTTGATTTTGCATTATACAATTTATAGTTCCAAAATTTTCATTTTTTTGATTTATATCAATATTAATAATATCTTTATTGTCCAAAAATTTAAGATTTTTACTATATAGACCAATATCATTTTTTGATTTAGCTCCGATAGAGATAACAAAATCAAAACTAACATTTTCTTCTATAATTTCAACATCTTCTTTTTTAAATCCATTTTCGGTAACTGATGTAATATACACTTCTATAGCGTTTTCTTTTGGCTCATAGCTAAGTTCTTTTGCCTTAACTCTATCCGTATTGATTCTAATAGTAAATTTACTTGGGTCAAAAACCTTGTTAGATATTAAGTCTATTTCTGGCAAAAATTTATATTTTTTATCAATATTTTCAATATTTTCAATAGCAATACAAGTTTTTTTGCCATATTTTTTCAAATATAAAGATAATACCAAAGACGCTGACAAAGCATCTCCATTATAATTTTTTGACAACAAAATAAGAGCAGATTTTTTTTCTTCTATTATTTTAAAAATTTGTTCAGTACTTGATAAATTCATATTCTTGTCTTATTAATTAACGCTAAAT
Organism: bacterium; assembly: GCA_021780535.1. Taxonomy (GTDB): domain Bacteria; phylum Patescibacteriota; class Patescibacteriia; order JAGPKW01; family JAGPKW01; genus JAJXYN01. Next base: position 86,136 of record JAJXYN010000009.1, on the reverse strand, counting down.
TACCACTAATAAATAATATGGTCAATATTTAAAATTATTTGTTTGTAAATATTTTTTATAATGTTGGTTATGCACACATAAATATAATAAAAATATAGAAAAAATGTTATAATATTAACAAATTTAAATAATTTAAATCAAAATTATGTCAGAAACTTTAAATGGACAAGATCAACAAATGGATATATTTGTTGAATTGGGTATGGGGGATGCTTCAGAAGCTGATAAATCTGTTATAATACAATCTCTCCAAGAATTACTTCAAGAAAGAATAATGCTTAGATTAAATGAAATACTAACAGAAGATCAAAAATCTGCATTATCAAAATTCTCAGAAGAAAATAAGGAAAACCAACTATCAATATTGAAATTTATAATGGATATGGTACCAAACTATGAAGACATGTCAAAAGAAGAAGCTTTAAAAATAAGAGAAGAATTAATAGAAGAATATAATGCAAGTAAAAAATAAAGGAGAACAAGATATAGAAAATGTAAAACAACAAATCAAATCTCTTTATGAAAAATATAAAGATGATATGAATAAGTTGAGTTTAATAGAAAAAGAATTAAAAGAAATTCATGATTTTATTATTTCTAAAAAAGAGGAGATAGAATATAAAAAAATACTCAATAAAATAAAATAATAATATGAAAATATTACTAATTAAAAATTTAGATAAAATTATCTCAAAAAGTGTTTTTGGAGGGAGTCTTTATTTTTATAAATTTGGTAAGGAAAAAGCCATGCCAACAAGTTCAGAATCAGAGGAAGAGAGATTATTAAAAAAAAAGCTAGCTTTTATATCAACGGCTGAAAGGTATGGGTCTATAAGTAAAGAAGATGCAGAAAGCCAAAGGCAAGAATTAATGGAAGAAATGGGGCAGAAAAAAACAACAGAGTTAGTAGCACCAGAAACAATTGAAAGTCCTAAAGAAATAAAAAATATTCTTAATTCAAAAGTTTTAAGAACAGCTTCTGAAATAAAATCAGAAATAGAACAAATGCGAGAAGAATTACTTCAAATTAAAGATATTCAAAGTAAGGAATATAATGAGAAATTCTCAAAATTTCAACAATTAGAGAAAGAGTTAGAGAACGTGATCGGAAGTGTGGCAGAGGTTGATGCCCCTGTTTTAGAGAATTTAGAATCACAACAAGAAGAAAATTCTGGTAAAATATCAGTAGCCAAATTAACTGATGGATTGATGAGGAGTAATGATTTTAAGTCAATAAAAAAGTTAATTTTTTCTGACGATGTTTTTATTGGTGCAACAGTAGAGAAAAGAATAGAAATGTTGATGGAAAAATTAATAAAATATAATGAACATAATAAAAAAGGTTTTAACGAATCTCAACTTAGAAACGTTGCAAATAAAATATTATTAAAAAAATGCAATATAGATACATCAAGGGTTGAATCTGAAAAAGAACCAGCAGAGGCCGAAACAGAAAATTTAAACGAAAAAATTGCCCCAACAAGATTAGGAGTTGAAAATGGAGATGATAGTACTGCTGAAAAAAATACATCTGACGAGTCATTGGATAAAAAAGAATCTAAATTAGGTGAAATAAATGATGGTGTAAAAGAATACTTAACAGCTAAAAATCAAGTTAAATATTTAGATCAAAATATTTTTGAAATTGGAAAATCTTTAATGGGTACCACCGATAATATTTTTACCACAATTAGTAGAGGTGCTATTTTTAATATTACAAAAAAAATAGGATCAAATTTATTAATGAAAAAAGGTGTTATAGGGTCTCATGTTGAAGAAGTAAAATATGATCTTTTAAGAAAAATGTTCCCAGCTAAAAAAGACTTAGATCAGGAATCACTAGAACAAGCTCTAAATAATTATAGTGGTGGTGATAAAAAAATTGATAAATTAAAAAGTCAATATGATTCTATTTCTAAAAAACTGGAAGAATATAAAGAGTTGATAAAACAAAAAGAAGTTGCCGAAAAAATAATAGAAGAATTTGAAAAAGATGAAGAAAATATAAAGAAAGCTAAAGAACAAGAGAAAATTATAAAAAAATTAAATGATGGTGAGTTATTGGAAGAAATAAATGAAGAAAATATAGGATTAATATTATCTATACTAGAGAAGAAAAGATTTAATAAAGAGAAATTAGAAAGATTTTGGAAAAATTATGGAACAATAGCTAAGACTATAACAGTAGGTTCGTTCGCTATATTAGCGACCGTATTAGCTTTGCCTGTTGTAGCCATTGCCACTGCAACTGCTACAACAGGTTTTGGTGCTTTTGTTGGCGGTAAAACAGCTTGGAAAAATATCAGAGAAAGCAAGGGTCTTGGTAAAAACATTAAAGGAGAAAACATTTCTAATAACGGGAATAGACTAGCTTTCGATACAGAAGAATTAAAGCAAAAAGGAAATATAGATGAATTAAAGTTGTCTATACAAAATAGAATAAATATAACAAGAAAAATAAACAGCGAATCGTATATGGCGGGTGGCATTATGGCGGTAGCTGCTATTGGTGCTGGTTTTGCTTCTAGAACTTTATTAGGTGCTATTAATCATCACCAATCAGCAATAGAAATAGCATCAGTTAAAAAACCGAATATATTTACCACACCTCATGAGCCTCATGTTGGAACGGAAAATATATCAGCCCATGAGCCTCATGTTATTAATACAGAAATAATTGGTGCCACAGCAATGAAAGAAATTACACCACAAACAGCCCCAGAGTATTTTATGGAAATAGATACATCTAAAAACCAAATAGATGAATTTTATTCAGCAATTGCAAGTCACTATGCAAAAGTATCACCTTTGGGAGAAAGAAGTGATAGGCTGTCTCATATTTTAATTGGAGGATCAACAGTAAAAGGTTTGTTAACGGATAATTTAAAAGAGTATACATATATAGACCCATCATCTGGTAAAAAATTTATAGATTTTACAAAAATAGATGATTATATGAAATCAAATATAAATGAAGTTGATAGAGATATAAGAAATACATTACAACATCCAGAATGGTTTGATGGAAGCGCTGATAAACAAGCATCAATGTCATATGCCCACCCTGATGTAAACCAAATTAAAGCTACAACAGCACCTCTTGCATCAACGGAAGCAATAGGCGTATCGCCAGAAACTGGAATATCAGAAGCAGATGCAGTATCAATAAATAATAAAATAGAAACAATTACAGATGTAAAGGCGGTTGTGAGTACAAAAATAAATACAGAAAAAAGGATAGCAGATTTAAACTCTCAACTAGAACAATTAAAAAAAGATTTAGAAGCGCATAATACAGGTGGAAACTCAAGACGTCCAGAATATCAAGATATGTTACAAGAAAAATCTCGTTTATCAAAAGAAATAAATTCTCTTTCAGAATCACTCCCAAGTGATGAATCTGTGCGTACAACAGCAACAGCCGGAGTATTAAGAAATATACAATCTGATAAATCTTTTCTACCTGGTGATGTGCAATTAGAAAGTAATGGTGCAAATTCTGTTATTCTTGTTGATAAGGCGACAAGCAATAGATCGGTTGGAATAATAGATGCATACAGTAAACTTACATTTCATAAAGCAGAAGTAAATGACGGGACATTAAATACTGTTATTGACAATAATGGCACAACACAAGCAACTCAAATCCAAGATTTATTTGGTCATATAGATAAAGACAATTTTAGTAAACAGTTAGGAGAAAAAGGATATGAAATCGTTGGCATGAATGATCAAAATGGTATGGATGTAGCAGTTGTTAGATCTATAAATTCTGGAGAATTGGGCACTGTTAAATTTGATGGTAAAGGTAATGCTATAATTGAATATTTAAAACCAGAAAATTATAAAGTAACAGATAAAGCATTAGGAGTGCTTAACATATATGAGTCAGGAAAAGGCCAAATAAAAGATTATTTAACAACAAAAGGTTTTACTGTTATTAATAAATCAAATGGCAATGTTATGACGCCAATAGATGGAGCTATAATATTAAAAGATGATAAAACAGGGCAATATGTTCAAATAATAACAGATAAACAAGGTGCTTCTTCAGCGGAAATTATTAATGAAAATGCAGTAATTGATAAACAAAATAGTGGCTTTTATTCATTGTTTGGTGGCAAAGAAAATTTAATAGCAGCTAAAAAAAGTGGTAAATCGTTTGACGAAGTTTATTTTAATAAATATCCAACAGCTGATATAAAAAATAATGGTGTTAAATTATCTCAAGATCAATACCGTGAAATATATGACAAGCTTCAAGTAGATTCAACTAAAATACAAAACCAACCAAATGCTCCAATACAAACACAGCAAACAATAAATAGGCCAGCAGACTTTATAAAACAAAATCCCATACAATCAAAGAACTCTATTGGCCATGGAGTAGAGCAAACTGTAACATCCCAAGAAAGTATTAATACTTCACCTTCATCTATTAATGATAAAATAAAAAATTTAGAAGGAACAATATCTACTTTGAATAATCAAAAGAACCTATCAATGGCTCCAAGAGAACAATTATTATTCTTACAAGAATTGCAAAAAGTAAAAATATCAGACCAAAATTACAATTTATACGAAAAAATAAACTCACTAGATTCACAAATAAAAGAATTAACAAAAAACGCTTTTAACATGTTTAAAACAAATCCTGATGGTACTCCTGTAATAAAAGACCAAGCAGTATATGATGAATTAATATTATTACAAAAAGAGGAAATAGAGTTAAGAACAAAATTAACACCAGAAGTTTTTGATATGATAACATCAGTAGAAAAACATGCAAAAATTGCATTTCTAGAATCTGAAATAGTAAGAATGGAGTCTGAAAAAGTTGATCCTTTCTATATTGATATGCAGAAAAATATATTAATAAAATTAAAAAATAGTTAAAACAATTAATATAAAAATAGAAGTATTTAAATACTTCTATTTTATTTTTTAAAATGATATTATTATATTAAATTAAATGATTATAAATAATTATTATGTCAGAAAATATTTTAAAAGAATATGTTGATGAAGTATATAAACAAGCAGATATTTTGCTTGAATACCAAGAAGAAAAAGAATTTAAGCAAGAATTAGAATCGGCTCTAACAGAAAAAATAGGAGAAGCATCAATAGACATGTTGGATGAAAATTCTAAAGAAGAATATTTTAAATTTTTAGAATCTAAGCCTAGCAATGAAGATATAAAAAATTTTTTTACATCTCATGTAAATGATTTTAATGATAAAATAAATAGTGCAATAATAGATTTTTGTTCAGAATTTATATTAAAAATTAAAAAATCAATAATAATGGGGTCTATTAATGTAGATCAATATACAGAAAAAGAAGATAACCCTCCAATTGAAGAAATGTTAAAAAATGAAGGTAGCAAAAATACACAACAACCTGATAATTAAATTGACAGTTTATTACGTAATAATATAATAAAGCATTAATAAAATAATTATTGATCAAACTAATAAATTAAATAAATAATTCATGTATGACTTAATTGTGGTTGGTCTTGGACCAGCTGGTATATCCGCTGCGATATATGCTTCAAGATATAATATGAGTGTATTAATAATTGGATCACAAATCGGAGGAATGATTTCATTAACTCATTTAATAGATAATTACCCTGGTATTCCAGAAGTAACTGGGCCAGATTTATCTCAAAAGTTATTTGATCATGCAAAAAAGTTTAAAAATTGTGAAATAAAAACTGGAACAGTAAATGCTATACAAAAAATTAATGATATAATATATGTTTCTACTGAAGATGGACAAATTCATGAAGGTAAATCTATAGTTTTAGCTTTGGGTACGGATAAAAAGAAAGCAGACATAAAAGGTGAGAAAGATTTCACAGGTAAGGGGGTTAGTTATTGTACTATTTGTGATGCAATGTTTTATAAAAATAAAATTACAACAGTAATAGGAAGTGGTAATTCTGCATTAAAAGGTGTTAATCATTTATTAAACATAGCAGAAAAAATATATTTAATAATAAGAAAAGATAGTCTATCTGCAAATGACGAAGCTGATATGCAGATTATTAATAATAATCCAAAAGTAGAAATAATAAAAAATAGTAACGTAACCGAAATAAAAGGAATAAACAAGGTTGAGTCTATGGTGGTGAAAACGATTTCAGAAGACGGTGCAGTGTTAGAAAAAGAATTAAAAACAGATGGTATATTTATCGAAATTGGTGCAGTACCATATTCTGTTTTATTGAAAGGTTTAGGCATAGATATGGATGCGCAGGGATTTATAAAAATTGATCAACACTGTAAAACAAGTATTGATGGTATATATGCAGCGGGAGATATTACAACAGGTTTTTCGGATTTGAAACAGATAATAGTTGCTGAAGCAATGGGAGCAGTAGCTGCAACAACAGCAAAAAAATATTTAAAATAATAAAAAAATATGCGACTAATATCGCATATTTTTTTATTATTTTTTATGCGTTTCTATATTTTATATTTATATTTTTTCTGCTATAATTTACATATAAAAAAAGGTTAACAATTAAATATGGACAAAAACAAAAAATTTATACTTTGGTTTACGGAAATTGGGATAAAAGACGTTCCTCTTGTTGGTGGTAAAAATGCATCACTTGGAGAAATGTACCAAAAACTAACATCAAAAGGAGTTAGTATCCCTAATGGTTTTGCTATTTCAGCATATTCTTATTTTTATCTATTAGAAAAAACTGGAGCAAAACAAAAACTAAAAGAAATTTTATCTCAATTAAAAAAAGATAAAAAATCAGGAACTTATGATTTAAAAACTCTTGCAAAAGTTGGAAGAGAATCTAGAAAATTAATAGTAGGTTTAGAATTTCCACAAGAATTAAAAGACGAAATAATAAAATCATATAAAGAACTTTGTAAATTTTATAAAACAAATGATCTTGATGTCGCTGTAAGATCATCAGCAACAGCTGAAGATTTACCAGATGCATCATTTGCTGGTCAACAAGAAACATTCTTAAACATTAAAGGTGAAGATGAACTTATAGAAGCATGTAAAAAATGTTTTGCATCTATTTTTACAAATAGAGCAATATCATACAGACACGATAAAGGATTTGATGATTTTAAAATAGGTCTTTCAATAGTAGTCCAAAAAATGGTAAGATCAGATTTATCAGCATCAGGAATTATGTTTTCTATTGATACAGAATCTGGTTTTAGGGAGTCTGTTGTTATTAATTCAATTTATGGGTTAGGTGAAAATGTAGTATTAGGAAGAGTTTCCCCAGATGAATTTTTTGTTTGGAAAAAAGGAGTTAAAGAAAATAAGCCTTCAATAATAGGGAAAAAAATAGGAAATAAAAATATTAAAATGGTATATTCGCAAGATGGAGAAAGAGAATATACAAAAAATATTTCAGTGTCAAAAGATGATCAAGAGAAATTTGCAATAACAGATAATGAGGCATTGCAACTTGCTAAGTGGGCTTGCATAATTGAGGATCATTATAAAAAACCAATGGATATGGAGTGGGCAAAAGATGGTAATACTGGGAAACTATTTATAGTGCAAGCTCGTCCAGAAACTGTACAATCTAGAAAAAATGTAAATATCCTAGAAGAATATATTTTAGATGAAAAATCTAATAAAAAAATAATAGTGAAAGGTTCTTCTGTTGGGGCTAGAATAGGTGTTGGGAAGGCTAGTATAATTAAATCAACAGAACATATTTATGATTTTAAAGCTGGGGATATATTAATTACAGAAATGACAGATCCAGATTGGGAACCTATTATGAAAATAGCTTCAGCAATAGTTACAAATTCAGGAGGAAGAACATGCCATGCAGCTATTATAAGTAGAGAATTAGGTATTCCATGTGTTGTTGGGACTGGCGATGGAACAGAAAAAATAAAAAATGGGCAAGATATTACAGTATCTTGTGCAGATGGTGAAGACGGATTTGTCTATGATGGTAAAATTGATTTTAAAATCAAAAAAACAAATCTTCAAAAATTACCAAAGCCAAAAACAAAAATAATGATGAATGTTGGCAACCCAGATTCAGCATTTGCTATGTCGTTTATCCCAAACGACGGGGTAGGGTTGGCTAGAGAAGAATTTATTATTAATGAATATATAAAAATTCATCCAAAAGCATTAATGAATTTTTCGTCATTAAAAAATGAAAAAGCTAAAAAACAAATAGAAGAACTTACAAAAGGATATAAAAATAAAAAAGATTATTTTGTAGAAAAATTAGCAGAAGGGGTAGGAAGATTGGGAGCAGCATTTTATCCAAAGCCAGTTATAGTAAGATTCTCAGATTTTAAATCAAATGAATATGCAAATCTTATAGGTGGAGAAGAATTTGAACCAGTAGAACATAATTCTATGATAGGTTGGAGAGGTGCATCAAGATATTATGATCCATTATATAAAGATGCTTTTGGTTTAGAATGTATTGCTATTAAAAAAGTTAGAGAAGAAATGGGTATAGATAATATTATTATGATGGTACCATTTTGCAGAACAGTAGAAGAAGGAGAACAGGTACAAAAAGTTATGAAAGAATATGGTCTTGAAAGAGGCAAAGCTGGTTTGCAAGTTTACATGATGGTTGAAATACCTTCTAACGTTATCTTGATAGATCAATTCTCAAAAATATACGATGGATTTTCTATAGGTTCAAATGATTTAACACAATTAACATTAGGCGTTGATAGAGATTCAAATTTAGTTGCTCATATATATAATGAAAGAAATGATGCAGTTAAGATTTTAATAAAACAAGCAGTAGAAGGTGCAAAAAGAAATAATAGAAAAATAGGGATATGTGGACAAGCTCCATCAGACTTCCCAGATTTTGCTGAATTTTTAACAAAACTAAAAATAGATTCAATATCTTTAAATCCAGATACGGTATTAAAAACAAGAATTGCAATATCTTCAAAAAAGAAGAAATAATAAAAAAGATTAGCTGATGCTAATCTTTTTTAAATATTTTTTATTCTTCATTTTTAGTTTTACTTATGTATTCTATAATCTCAACAAGTTTTAAAAACCATTTTTTCCCAAGATATTCTATATCAATTTTCAAAATTTTATCTTTTTTTATAAATTGTCCAGATTGCTTATAAAACTCATTTTCAATTTCTATTAAATCATCTTCTTTTTCAAACATCAGAGATATTTTTTCTTTTATATTTCCTTGAATAATTTCAATTTTTGAATAATCTATTTGAATAATTTTTAAATTCTTACAATAAATTTTAAGCTTAAAAATATTTTCTAAATTCTCAATATTATCTTTAAATTTTTTAATATTTTTATTTTTTAATATTTTTATTTCTTCATTAAGTTCATTTATATCATCAAGCATGGAAAGTTTCTGGTATGTCTGCATTCTTTCACTTTCATTTTCAATAATTTCCTTCGGTATTTTAAAATCTATAGGAAGATTTATTTTTGTTTCAAAATATATATTTTCTTCAACGCCATTATTTATTTTATTTATAGCTTGTTCTAATAATTTTGAATAAAGATTTAATCCTACAACACAAGCACTCCCATGTTGTTCTTTACCTAATAAATTCCCAACGCCACGAATTTCCATGTCGCGAGATGCTATTTTAAAACCGTCACCAATTTTATTTGCTTCAATTAATGTTTCTAATCTTTTATCAGCATTCTCTGATATTTTTTCATTTTTATATAAAAAATATGCATAACCTTGTTTATTGGATCTACCTATTCTTCCTCGTAATTGATGAAGTTGTGCAAGTCCAAATCTATCAGCATTTTCAACTATTAAAGTATTTACATTTGGTAAGTCAATTCCGCTTTCAATAATAGTAGTACAAATTAAAACATCAATTTCTTTTTTATCAAATTTTTCAAAAATTTGTATAAGTTCATGAGCATGCATTTGACCATGAGCAGTTGCAAATTTTATATTTGGTAATAATTTTTTAAGTTTATGCTGGCAAATATCTATAGTTTCAACTTTGTTAAATAAATAGTAACACTGTCCATGTCTTTCAATTTCTTTTAAAATAGCGTTTTTTACCAATTCTTCATTATATTTTTCAACATAAGTTAATATATCAATTCTATTTTTTGGGGGAGTATTTATGATACTCATATTATAAATTCCAGCTAAACTCATATTTAATGTTCTTGGAATTGGAGTAGCAGACATTGCGAGCATGTGAATATTATTTCTATATTTTTTTAATCTTTCTTTTGATAAGCTTCCAAATTTTTGTTCTTCATCAATAACTATAAGCCCTAAATTGTTAAATTTAATATCTTTTGAAAGAAGTCTATGTGTACCTATAATTATATCGTATTTCCCAAATGATATATCTTCTATAACATTGTTTTTTTTATTTTCTTCATCACGAAATCTATTTACTAAACATATTTTTATTCCAAAATTTTTTAATCTTTCAGAAAAAGTATCAAAATGTTGTTGAGATAAAATAGTAGTAGGACATAATATCATAACTTGATAACCATTCATAACGGATTTAAAAGCAGCTCTAACAGCTATTTCTGTTTTGCCAAAACCTACATCACCACAAACAAGTCTATCCATAGGGTGACCAGATTTTAAATCTTTATTAATATCATTAATAGATTTTAATTGATCAGGAGTTTCAATATGTTCAAATGATTCAGCAAGTTCATTTTCTTGAATATTAAAATCATTCATAGGTTTTATTGTTGCAATTTCTCTAGCAGCAAGAATAGAAACAAGCTCGCCAGCATATTTCATAATATCCTCTTTGATTTTATTTCTTTTATTTTTCCAAGAAATAGTTTCAGATAATCTATATACTCTTGGATTTTCTTGTCCTATATATTTATCAATTTTATCAATAGATTCTATTGGAGTATAAATTTTATCATCCCCATCATATTTTATTAAAATATATTCTTTTTCAATATTTTTAAAAATTTCACTTTTAACAATACCACCAAAAATACCAATACCATGATCTACGTGAACAACATAGTCACCAAGTTTAATTTCTTGTAAAAAATATTTTCTCTTATTTTTAATTTTTTGCTTTTGGTTTTTTGCTTTTGGTTTTTCTTCCAATATTATATTTTTATTAACAATATTTTTTTTAAATATATTGTTATCACAAATAAAAACATTCTTTTTATTATTATCAATAAACCCATCAAAAGAAATTTCATTTTTTAATTCATAAAAATTAATATATTCAGACAATATATTATTTTCTTTAAAAAATTCAGTTAGTTTATTTTTATCAAAAGTAAAAATATTTATAGAATATTTTTCACTAATAAATAAATTAAAGTCGTTTTTTATTTTTTTTAAATTAGACTCATAATTATCTAAAATTTTTATATCATTAATTTTTTTGAATAATTTTATAAATACAATATTATTAAAATAGGTTATATTAAAAATAGAATTAATATCGTCATTAATATTTTCTGAAAAAATAAAAGAAATATTTCCACCAAAATAATTATCAATAAAAACATCAATACTTGTCGGAGCTCTTAATGTATCATTAAAAATAGAATTACTTGGAATAATATTTATTTCTTCTAGATCTCCTATTTTCTTTTTAGAATCTTTATCTATGATAGAAATCTTTTCAATTTTATTTCCAAAAAATTCAATTTTATAAAGTTTATGATCAAAAGAATTTTGAAAATCAAAAATATCTCCATAGTTTTTAAATTGAGAATCATCAATATTTATATTTCCAGAATAATCATATCCAATAGAAAAAAATCTAGACACTAAATCAGTGGTTTTTAATTTGTCTCCAATTTTCAAAGAAATAAAATTTTTAAGAAATTCTTTTTTTGGTGGTGTTTTTTTTGTTAATTCATTCAAAGTTAAAATACAAAAAAAATTTTTTAAATTAATCAAATCCAAAATAATATTAATATTAATATCAAAATAAAAATTAAAAGATTTTTTAAAAAATAAATTGTTAAAAAAATTAAGATAAGAAATTATTTCTTGTTTTTGTTTTTCTGATTCGCAAATAAAAAAGCACCCATTTTTGTCTAAATGGGGGAGGGAGAGAAATTGGTAAGAGTTTATGAAATTAGATATATTCTTTAATTTTATGTCTTTCATGGTTAAATTATACAATGATAGTTAGAGGTTGAGAAGTTGAGAAGTTGAGAATGAATGAGATAATAGCTTAATTGTATTTTTTGCAGCGATGTTTTTAAATAAACTCAATAATATTGTTTTCTGAACATTGTGAAGCTCTGTTGATATTCCAATTGGGCGAAACACTGAGAAGAAAATAATATTATTGGGTTTATGATTACTGATTATTAATAAAATATAGCTAATATTAAACAAATTATATAAATTCTTGCAATATATTATATCATACTATTGACATAATTTCAATAAAGTGTTATAATGTTAATATCAAAAAATTAAAAACAAAAATTACAGTATATAACCTGCAACTTTTCAAAAAAAGGTTACAGATTACATACTGTAAATCTTGCGGAAGCTACACATGTTCATCCCTTGAGGAGAACACTTATTAATAGCTAGTTTGTTTCTACAAATTCATTCTAGCACAAAAATATTAATATTAAAAATGTATAGCAGATACATCATTTACGGTATTTAGAATGATTCTTAACCAAAACGATAGATAAGTTGAGAGTCATCCTAAATACCAAGTGTAATATGTAAATAATAATATATTCACAAAACAGCGATTGATATCTAAAGATTTTTCAATCCCTGCTTCGTGAATATATTTCAAGTAAGTAATTACTTGTTAAATTCACGATTTTTGTTTTGGTTACAAAATAACACCTATAAAAAGGTGTTATTTTGTTTGTATTGTTTTAGAAATATTAATAATTAATCAAATTCTTAAAAAGCATAGCAACTGTCATTGGTCCAATACCATTCACGGGGGGAGTAATATATTTAACGTCGTTTATTACATCATCAAAAAACGCATCACCATAAGTTTCTCCATCCTCTTTTGTTATTCCAGCATCAAATATAATTACATCTTTTTTTATAAAATCATTAGTAATGTAATGTTTTTTGCCAACTATAGATATTATAAAATCTGATTTTGTACAATCATTTTTTATTTTTTTTAAATTATTTTCTGAATAAATATTTTTTAATATTTTTATATTTTTAAATTTTGACAAAAAAAATACTTCTAATTTTTCTCCAAAAATATCTGAATTAGAAATTATGGATATAGTTTTATTTTCAAAAGATTCCTGTATTTCTATTAATAATTTTAGAATAACTTCTCCAAGAACAGGATTATATTTTGTGTTTTTTAAAAATCCGTCAACATCCTTTTTTATATCAACATGGGATAGTATTTTATTTGTATCAAATTTTTTTGGCAAAGGAAGTTGAATTATTATTCCGTTAGTTTCTTCGTCATTACTTAGAAAATCAACAGTAGATATTATAGATTCCTCAGACTCATCTTCTTCTATAAAATAAGAATTAAAGCCAACACCAATATCAATAGCAAAATTGTTTTTTAGTTTAGTATAAATTTTTGAACCTATATCATTACCAATAATTATAGATGATAAATTTTTTATTAAATTTTTTTCTTCTATTTTTTTCTTCAGTTCAAATTTAACAAATTCAGAAATTTCTTTTCCATTAATAATCTTATCACCATATTTTTTAATATATTTATCAAAAGATTCTTGGTTCATAGAAATAGTTATTTAGTTTAATAGTTAAATAATTTTTTTACCAGCTAATTGCCCACAAGCTCCATTAATATCTTCCCCCATACTTTTTCTCACAGTTACAGAAATACCTTCTCTAAGTAAATAATGTTCAAATTTAATAATCTTTTCCTTTTTACTAGAGTTGAAGTTTTTAAAAGTAGAATTATATTTAATCAAATTAATATGTATCAAATAATTTTTACGAATTACTTTAACAAATTCTATTAATTTATTAGCATCGTATTCATTATCGTTAATATCATCAAGCATTATATATTCTAAAAATATTTTACGATTATTTATTTCTAAATATTTTTCTATAAATTTTTGTATATCCAATAAATCAGTTTTTTCATTTATAGGCATATATAAAGACCTTTTTTTATTATCAGCAAAATGAAGAGATATGGCTAAATTTACTTGTGGAAATTCTTTTGTGAATTTTTCAATATTAACAGAAGAAGGGAATGATGTGGATACTGAAATACTTCTTGCTCCAATATTAAAAAATCCTGGATCTATAAATTTCTTAATAGATTCTTTTACATTTTCGTAATTTAAAAAAGGTTCGCCCATGCCCATGTAAACTATATTTGTGATATTTCCTATTTTTTTATCTGACAAATAATTTTTCCAAAACAAAATCTGATCAGTAATTTCTTCGCTGGTTAAGTTTCTTTTAAATCCATTTTGGCCAGTTGCACAAAAACTACAATTCATAGCACAACCAACTTGTGTAGATATACATACTGTAAATCCAGTAGAATTTTTGATTAAGACAGATTCTATAAAATTACCATCTTCTAAAGATAATAATGCTTTAACAGAATCAACGCCTTCTTTTAATTCATCAATTCCAAAAGATAATATTTTAAAATCAATTAACTTTTCTTTCAATAATTTAGGAATATTATTTATTTTATTAAAATCTAAAATTCCATCTTGGTAGATAGATTTTATAATTTGTTTCAATCTAAAGGTAGGTTCATTAGATTCTTTTAATATTATTTCCAAATCTTTTATGTTCATTTGTTTGTTCAAATTATTATTTAATATTAATTTACCTTATTTAAGATAAAAATTCAATTGACCAAATAAAAGAAAAGTATTAAACTAATTACATGGATTATATAATCCAATATTCAAGGTTTTATAAAGGAGAGTAGATCAATGAAAAGAATGCCTTACAGAAGAACTATGAGCGGGTTTACTAAAAGTAGAAAGGTGATTGTTGAAGCAATTAAGAAATTCAAAAAAGAATTTTTTTGCCAAAACCATTACACAGATGCAATCAAATTTATAACAGATTGTCTAGATCGACTTGGCTACATAGACAATTCAGAGTCTGTTTGTATTAATAAATACACTCTCGTGAATAGACTCATGGTAAATATTAATGAAGTCCAATCTCTTGAGGAGGCTTATCAAAAAGATCATGTAAAACCAAATCCACAATATAGTTATGACTATAGTGGACTAAGAGATCTTGAGGATTATTATTGTTCCTTATAAACTTTTATAAAGTGTCTTGATAAATAAAGACACGATGTCGGAGCTGAATATACCCTCATTTTTTGAGCGGTGCCTTGCTCCGTTTCATCAGCATAACAAAAAGACCATAGAGTTTAACTATTCGAGGTCTTCTTTTTTTATTTTGTAAATTTTTTCATAAAATCTATAACATTCTCTTTTATTTTTTCTAATTCATAATTATCATCATAATTCTCCAATGTTTCATTAATAAACAAAGCAACATCTCTCATATCACTTTCTTTCATCCCAATAGTTGTAATAGCGGGTGTTCCTAACCTTATTCCAGATGGATCAAAAGGAGTCCTCTTATCAAATGGTATAGTATTTGCATTGCATTCAATATTTGTTTTTATTAAAGCAGAGGATGCGGTTTTGCCAGATATATTTTTACTTTTAACCATATCAATCAATATCAAATGATTGTCGCTGCCATTTGTTATTAATTTATAACCGAGTTTTATTAATTCGTCAGATAAGACTTTAGAATTTTTAATTATTTGTTTTGAATATTCTTTAAATTCAGGTTGAAGAGCTTCTTTAAAAGCTACCGCCATAGCGGCAGTTATATTATTATGTGGTCCACCTTGAAATCCAGGAATAATAGCTTTATCTACCTTTGATGCAAATTCTGGTTTGCATGCTATAAATGCACCCCTTGGCCCTCTAAGTGATTTGTGTGATGTTGAAGTTATAATGTCAGCAATTCCAAATGGGGAAGAATGAATGTTGCTAGCGACAAGAGCAGATATATGAGAAATATCAGCCATTAAATATGCGCCAACCTCATCTGCTATTTTTTTAAATTCATTAAAATCAAATTGTCTAGGATATGCTGTGAAACCAGCTATTATAATTTTTGGTTTATTTTCTACTGCTATTTTTCTGATATCTTCATAATTTAATAATCCAGTTTCTTTGTTAACCTGGTATTGAACAGATTTAAAAATTTTACCAGTTATAGATAATTTATATCCATGAGTAAGATGACCACCGTGAGATAATTCAAGTCCCATTATGGTATCGCCAGGAGAGCACATAGCTAACAATGCAGCCAAATTAGCAGGGCTTCCAGAATACGGTTGTATATTAAAATGATAATTAGTGTTAAATAATTCTTTAGCGCGAGATATAGTTAAATTTTCAATTTGATCAATAAATTCTTGTCCTTCATAATATCTCTTACCAGAATACCCTTCAGAATATTTATTTATAAGAGAAGTACCAGTAGCCTCTATAACAGCAGTACTAGCATAATTCTCAGATGGAATTAAACGTATAGTTTCTAATTGTCTCTCTGTTTCTTTATTTATTAAAGCAAAAATTTCCTTATCAGCATTCTTAAGTGGTTCTGTTTTAAACATGGTGTTGTGTGTATTAATTATCTTGCTTTTAAATATATCACAAACTTATTAACAGAAGAAGTTTAATAATAAGTCAAACGTAATATATAATATTAAATAATGAAAAATAATATATAAATATGAAGATTAATATAAATAAATTAAATCTAGATAGATTATTTGGTGTAGCTCTAGTTTTAAAAAGTTTAAATGCAGTATTAGAGATATTTTCTGGCTTATTACTAATAATAATAAAACCAGAACAAATTATAAAATTAATATCAGTTTTTACAAGCCAAGAGATAACAGAAGATCCAAAAGATATAATAGCTAATTTTTTAATTAAAGCATCTCATGGGTACTCAATAAGCGCAAACACATTTTGGATTTTTTATCTATTATCACACGGTATAATAAAGATAATTTTAGTAGGCTTTCTTTTTAAAAGACAATATAAAATATATCCAATAGCAATAGCAGTATTTATACTATTTTTATTATATGAAGTTTATAAACTTTTTGTGGGTCATTCTTTTTCTATATTGATATTGATAATAATTGATATTATAATAGTTTATTTAACAATATTAGAATATAGAAAACATCATATAATGGAGGGATAATAATAGTGTAAAATAATATTATTGAGTTTGTTGTTTGTTTTAGCACATCATAAATCGAAGAAATTGTATTATTGTTCAAAAATTGTGTTCTAAAAAAATAGCCAATTTGAGCTATTTTTATGTTTAGTAGAGTAATATTATAGACATAAAGTCAAAAAAATGCTATAATACTAAATGTAATAAAGTTAGAACATTAAAAAATTTAGCATTAATACAAAAGCAATCTAGAAGGAACAATTCTTAGTTGAATGAGCAATATTGCGAATAATATCCGCAATATAGTGAAGACGTTATTTATTTAACGCTTTGGTTCAACCAAGAATTGTTCTTACTAGATTAAAAGCCTAGTATTAACAATTCTTGGTTGAATGAGTATTCACAAATCTGATATGAAAATATTAGCACTAATTCAATTAAGAAAAGACCGTTTCTATATTATAGGGGTTATTCCTAAAAATTATTAAATTAGTTTTTAGAAACAACTTCTATAAAAAAGGTTTCGGTCTTTTTTTGTTTTTATTATCATAACTTTTGTGATAGTGGGTTGACTTATTGTGTTTTTTATGATAAATATTATGCATATATAAGCTAAAAATATATGGGCTGGCAAGATAGTATGACAATGTTTATGAATCAAAATGAGTTTATGAGGGTTATTATAATAATAGCGCTTATTTTAATAATTTATAAAGCAACGGTTAGTCCACAAAGTATAATACAAAGTATATTATTAGCTATATTTGGAGTATTGGGTATATGGATATTTATGAATATAGATTACATATTTTATTTATTAGTTCATTAAAAAATAAAAAATAGAAAATCATGTTAATTTTCTATTTTTTTTATCATATAAGTTCCAACAAGTTCAAATCCATTCTTTTTATAATAGCTACGAACACCAACACCAGAAATAACAGCAATATTTTTTATTGAAGGATATTTTTCTTTAATTATTTCAAAAGCTGCAGAAATTAATTTTCTTCCAAAACCAATATGTTGAGTATCTTCTTTTTTATTTTTATCATTTATAGAAACGACTTCTCCATATGTATGAATTTCTCTTATAATCGCTGCATTTTCTAATTCTTTTATAAAGTGTTTTTCGTGGGAAAAGTATTGAGAGGGAATCCTTAATCTTAAAAATGAAAATATATTATTTCTAGATTTATCTTCAAAGCTTAAAAAGTATTCTATTCCATCACTTGCTTTATATTCTTCTATAAATAAATCTACATCATCAATATCAAAGTCCTTATCTCTAATTTCTCTACATCTTATGCAGTTACATTTTAATCCAGATTTTTGCATTTTTCTAAGAACAACTTCTCTAAGATTTGGTATTTTGTTTCCACCCTCTATTGAAGTTGACGGTATATCTCTTATTAGTCTATTAATTCTAACCCAATAAGGTGTTATTTTTTTTACTTCAATTAATAAGTCAGACAATTCCTGATCTGTATATGGTGTATAAGTGCCATCAAGCATCCATTTATATATCTCAGCATTTTTTACAACAACACAAGGATAGATTTTTACCATATCAGGTTTAAAATCAGAATTATTATATAATTCATCAAACATTTTTATATCTTTTTCTATTGTTGAACCTGGCAAATTTGGCATCATGTGATAACAGATTTTAAACCCAGCATCTTTCATTAATTTTGTTGCTTTTATTGTTTTATCAACCAAATGACCTCTTTTATTTAATATAGCAATATCATCAAATATTGTCTGGACACCTATTTCAATTCTTGTGCATCCAAATTCTCTCATTCTTATTAATTCTCTTTCATCTATATAATCAGGTCTAGTTTCAAGAGTTAGCCCAACACATCTATTATCACTAATTTCATTTTTTTGCTGTTCTAGTTTTATTTTTTTAATTAATTTCTCATCCATTCTTATTGGCAGAAGGTTGTTATCATCCATTCTTATTCCTTCATTTAACCCTTGGAACATTCCTAAAATAAATCTTTCTTGATATTCATGTTCAAGATATGACCACGTTCCGCCCATTATAATAATTTCATTTTTGGAAGTATCATGGCCATTAATTTTAAGAGCATGCAATCTTGCTCTAATTTGGGCATAAGCATCAAAATTACATTTTATAGCTCTCATTACGGCTGGCTCATTAGAAAGATAGCTTTTCGGCATATCTGGTTCGGTCGGGCAAAACGCACAATTTCCAGGACAAGGTCTTTCTTCTGTTAAAATAGCAATAACAGAAACACCAGAAAGAGTTCTAACTTTATGTTTTTTACAAAATTTTTCAAATTTATCATTAGAGCTAATAATTTTTAAATCCAATAATTCATTATATATTTTTAGTGTGTCAGAATTAGATGGGGGGTCTATTTTGTCTTGGCCAAAAATCTTTTTTTTTGCTAATACAAAATCCTCAACAGTACTTATGTTGTTTAGATTATTATATAATTCTAATGTAAGTTGTTGGTTTCTTGTTAAGCTCATAGAGTAAATAATAACAAAATAAAATCAAAAATGAAAGAGAATAAAAAAGACCGCTTTGTTTCGCGGTCATATATGACAATGACTTAGTTTACGATTCTCCATCCAGTATGGAGAAGCATTTGGAGAAATACTTCCAGCTCTCCGGGTTGGAAATCCACTTCTCGTTTTAGGGATACTTCCATCCAATAGAGATCCTCATTCTCGTTATATTTTGAGAAGTGAGTAGTAAATGAGGCAAAAAATCCAAATCCCCCAGTATTTAGTGGGGAATACTCTAGCCCGAGCATCATTCTGTCGAACAGTTGTTCGTCGCATTCAACAGTATAGACGTCGTTCTCGTTGTCGGGGTTGGGAAACCTTAGCTCATGCTTAGTCATCTGTAAACTCCTTATAATAATAAATATCATAAAAAATATAAAAAATCAAGTAGTGTTTATTTGAGTTTTTGTATATAATTGTTCTGGTATAGAATTAATATAAAAAAATATAAAAGAAGAAATATTAAAATAACATGAAAGAAAAAGAAATACTCGAAAAAGTAAAAAATGATTATAATATAATATCTTCAAATTTTAATGTAACTCGTCAGAATGATTGGAGAGAATTTGATTTATTTAAAAAATATATTCTTGAATATTTATTTTTAAAACCAAAAAATTACAAATTAAAAGTTTTAGATATAGGTTGTGGTAATGGTAGATTAATAAATTTTTTAAAATTGCTAGGCATAAATTATGAGTATAAAGGAATAGACAACTCAGAAGGCCAGATAAATGAAGCATTGAAAAATACAGAAGCAAATCGCGTTAATAAAAAAAATTCAATTCATTTTGAAATGGGTGATATTTTAAATTTATCAAATTTTAAAGAAGAAGAATTTGATATAGTTTTTTGTATAGCAATATTTCATCATTTACCATCAAAAGAAACAAGAAACAAAGGGTTAAAAAATATTTACAGAGTATTAAAAAAAGAAGGGTTACTTATGATGACAAGTTGGAATTTGTTTCAATTAAAATACATAAAGTATTTGTTTGATGTTAATAAATATAAAAATATAAATCAGAGATCAATTAGCGATATAAAAAAAGAAAAATTTAATTGGTTGGATAACTTTAGTTTCAATCTAAAAGACACCTTTATACCATGGAAAAATAGTAAAGGGGAATTACTTTCAAAAAGATATTATTATGCATTTAATAAAATAGAGCTTAGAAATCTATTTGTAAAAAACAGTTTTGAAATTTTAGAAAACAAACTTACTGATGATAAAAATATTTTAGAAGCAAGAAATATAATTTCAATATTAAAAAAATAAAATAGCAGATCATTAAAATCTGCTATTTTTTATATTATTCCCATTTTCTTTTTAACTTCTATAATTTTTTTCTCAGCAATATTCCTAGCATAATTAGCACCATCTTCTAAAATTTTATCAAGATATTTTTTTTCCTTTAATATTTCTTTAATCTTTTCTCTAATTGGAGAAATATTTTCAATAATTTCTTCAGCTAAAGCTTTTTTAAAATCGCCATATCCTTTATTTTCAAATTCTTTTTCAATTTCCTTTTCAGATTTCAAAGAGAACATTTTGTAAATAGTTAAAAGATTATGCAAGCCCTTTCTGTTCTTATCAAATTTAATACCATTTTCAGAATCGGTAGCCGCTTTCTTAATCTTTCTAATAATATCATCATCAGAATCAATTAAAGAAATATAGTTGTATGCAGATTCTGCAGATTTACTCATTTTTTTATCAGGATTATCAAGTCCCATAATTTTTGCTCCATCTTTTAATATATAAGGCTCAGGTTCTTTAAAAGTTTCGCCAAATTTATTATTAAATCTTTTAGCTAAATCTCTAGTTAATTCAACGTGTTGTTTTTGGTCTTCACCAACAGGTACAAGCTCAGTATTGTAAAGTAAGATATCAGCAGCCATTAAAATAGGGTAATTAAAAATACCAAGAGGAATATTTTCATTTTTAAATTTATCACTCTTGTCTTTAAATTGAGTCATGCGGGAAAGTTCTCCAAAATAAGCTTGAGTATTAAGAAGCCACATAAGTTCCGCATGTTCTTTAACATCTGATTGAATGAAAATATGAGATTTAACTGGGTCGATTCCACACGCCAAATAAATAGCGGCTATTTCTTTGGTCTTGTCTCTTAAAGTTTTAGGATCTTGGTTAACTGTTATAGCATGTAAATTAACAATACAAAAAAGACAATCAAAATCATTTTGAAGATTAACCCAGTTATAAATAGAGCCAAGATAATTACCGATATGAAGATTGCCAGAAGGCTGAATACCAGAAAATATTCTTTTTTTCATAGTTATTATATTAATAGCTAAATAGTGTTTTTTGGTAATATATTTTTTAGTAAATTTAAATAATAATATTTTTGTAGTCCTTATGAAGCTCCTTTGATATCAAAATTGGTGCGGAATATGGCGGAAAAAATATTATTATTTAAATTTTACTTAACTAAATCAAAATAAACCATTTTCTAGTACAATTCTACAACATCTTTAAAAGAAATAATAGTCTCTCTGATTTACGATGATCTCATTTTGTTTATTATATCTAAAAAATTTATCAGTAATAAGATTGTTTCTTTAAAAATAAAAAGAATTGGCCTAGATCCAATTCTTTTTATTTTATAATAGTTCCATTAAATTTTCTATTTTCTAAATAATTTTCTAAATTTTTCATTTTTTTACCATTTAATATTGCAACTTCTAAATTTATTTTTTCAGATTCTTTAGCAGCAACAGGATCAAACGGGGAATTTAATCCAGGAGACCATTTTTTTGGTAATAATTTTCTAAACTCTTTCCAATTTATTTCTTTTATTTTTTTAGCATCCTTAAATCTATTAGGATCTTTATTATAAACGTAATCAATATTAGAAAGATTTACTAATTTTTTAGCACCTAAATTTTTCGCAATTAGTACAGCATCATAATCAGTAGAACATCCAGGTTCCCATCCAGAGGCTATTAAAATATCTTCTTCAAAATTAATTTTAGAATTTGGATTTTTTATAACATTAGCATGAGCTTCTTTAAAAAAGATAGTTTTAAGAAGGTGGGCATTAAGTCTAGTTGCATGAATACCAAGCCAATCTTTATCATTTTCTTTTATCTTAATAATGGAACTAGCTGCGTTCATATAATCTCTAGCAGTTTTGCCACCACCAGCAATAATAATAATTTTTTTATTATTATTTATTAATTTTAGGATTAGTTTTCTAAAATTTTTTAAAAAGTTAGTATCAATTTTATTTGGAACAATTAAAGATCCACCTATAGAGAAAACTATAATTTCTTTTTTTTGCATAAATTAAAATTATTTTTTGTCGAACCAAATTATATTTTTTTAATCCATAATCCATGAATATTGCAATATTCTCTTACAAGTATAATTTCAGATTTTGTATTAAATTCAACTTCTGGTAAATCGCCTGGTTTTAAAAATTTTTTTCCTACTTTTCCATCTTTTGTAAATATTTCTACAAACTCTATATAATGAGCATCTTCCATTGGGTGTGCGATAGATCCTATTTTTATTTTGTAACCATTTTCAGTTTTCTCTATTTGAGGAATATGTTTTTCTGTAGAGAATTCTTGATGTTCGGTTTTTTCTTCTTGCAATTCCATTACGTGTCCACAGCAAACTAATTCACCGCCAGCTGCGTGAACAACTTCTATTATGTTGCCACAAATAGCACATCTATAAACTTGATTTAATTGAGTCATATTTTTATTATTAAAACTTAGATATTAAATATATTTTAATTATAGCACAATTAGTTTATATTCAAATTATATTTGTTCAGAAATGCTTTTTTTTCTTTTTCGTCTATAATAATTTCTGGTTGACTATTAATACTTTTTATCGGTATAATTTCAAAATTATTTTTACAATCTTTTTCTTCATTACATGTAATATTTAATTTAACACTAATCATTTCTTGAGTTTCTGTTGAAAAATATTGATCAAAAACAAAATTTCCTAAAGAATAAAATACATATTTATTTTTATAAATTTCATATTCTTCAACTACGTGAGGGTGACTACCGATTATCAAATCAACTCCATCATCTATCAATTTGTGTGCAAATGTTTGTTGGATTGTATTGGACTTAATTTTGTATTCATTGCCCCAATGGATAAATAGAATAACAAATGAATTAGGGTTTTCTTTTTTAATTTTTGTGATTTCTTCTAAAACATATTTTTTATTTTCATCTAAATTTTTTTCAAAATTTTTATTAATCATGTTTATTCCAAAAAACACAAATTCTTTTCCTTTTATATTTTTTTTGATATATAAATTATCTTTATTGTAATAATCACCAAGATAATTTATATTATTATTTTTTAAAAAATTTTGAGTTTGATTGTATCCATTAAATCCATAATCTTGCATGTGATTATTAGCAAGTGATAATAGATTAAATTTATTATCTTTTAAAACATTTATAGAGTATTCAGGAAATGAAAAAACAGTTGAACCATTTTTGGTTTTATAATGCGGTTCCATAATTGGTCCTTCTAAATTAGCATAAACAATATCTTTATTTGAAGTTAAATTTTTATCAATTTTTAAAAATGGATAATTATTATTATCTTTTGATAAAGTTTCAATATTTCTTCCAAGCATAATATCACCAAAAAATATCATATTGATTTCTTTTTGTTTTTCAATATTTTTCACTTCATTAAAATAAAAAACATTATTACTTAAAAATATTGGTATAAGTAATATAAGAATAATTAAGAAAATTATAAATATTTTTAGTTTTTTCATTTTATGTTTTTTTGTATTTTATATCTAATATAGAAATAAATAAAGCACCCAAGGGTGCTTATTTCTTACTAAATAGTAAGACAAAATACTGATTTATCTTTAAAACAAGTTTGGAAGGCTGTTTGCGGGCAATATTTTAAAATCGTAGAAATTTTTATTAACAACAAAGCCTTTTCTGATATATATATTAGTGGTTGCGTTTTCTCTATTTAAATAATCCACGATATACATTTTATTTTTTGCAATTATAATTATAGAATTATTATACAAAAAATCTTTTGAAACATTTTCATCGAGATCGAGGTTTCTCTCGGGTTTTTTCCCTGATATGAAACACCAGAACGAGTCGTCTATATTAACAATAATAAATAATTCATCATATTTTAAATTTTCTGAAATTAATTTTAAATCTTTTAAACTTAATTCTCCAAGACCAATTCTATTACCATTTTTATCATACCATGCAGAAATAGTAATAAAAGGGTCTGTTATGGTAACATTATTCATAATTTCCATGTCACCAATTTTTGTGTACTTAAAACCATGTTTCATGTAGCCCTCCTGATTAAGATAAGTGATGATGAAAATATTAACATTAATGAAAAGCATAGTCAATAAAATAATTTGCTATAATATTTACAATTCTTGTGCTATGATATAAAAATAATAAAAATCACTATTTTTATATATTATGAAAATTAATACAGCAGAATTTATAAAAGGAATAACAGAGCAAGATGAAGCCTTAGAAGGGAACAAAACTCAGTTTGCTTTTATTGGTCGTTCCAATGTTGGCAAGTCAAGTATTATAAATTCTTTAACTGGTAAAAAAAACTTAGCTATTACAAGCTCTTTTCCCGGTAGAACACAACAAATAAACTTATTTTTAATAAATAATTCTTTTTATCTTATTGATTTGCCTGGTTATGGGTATGCTAAAGCTCCAGAAAAAGTTAGAAACAGAATTAAAGAACTTATTAATTGGTATTTTTTTGTATCAGACTATGAACAAAAAAAGGTCTTTTTGATTATTGATGCCGAAATAGGCCCAACTAAAGATGATATAAACATGATACACAAGTTAGAAGAATATGGAAAAGATATTGTAATTATTGCTAATAAGATTGATAAGATAAAAAAATCAGAATATAAAAATAAATTAGAGAATAATGCTAAGTTAATAGGTGAACATAAGATTGTTCAATTTTCAACAAAAAAAAATATTGGAATTCAAGATGTATTAGAAGAATTAAAAAAAAGAAAACAATAAGATATTGTTTTCTTTTTAAAATAGTATAAAATGTAGAGATTAATAAAAATAAGCAGATAATATGGAGAAATTTTTAATTATATTGGTTTCCGTGGTTGCATTAATTGTTTTACTTATAGTTTTTAGAAAAAAAATAAAAAACTTTTTATATGAATTTTATATTCTTCTAAAAGATGTAATTAAAGCCATTTTTAATACGATAATAAACAATAAACATATAAAAGCTTTTTTTGACAAGCATTATAAAATTAGAGATTTTATAAAAGCAAGATTTGATTTAAAAAATGTATATGGTCTTAGATTAACATTTATTTTAGCCGTATTAATTATTTCAGCTATTTATTTTGTATCAATAGGAAATAACTACATACATAAAGAATTAATGTTTCAGTTTGATATTAGAGTAAAAAATTTGTTTTTCTTTCTTAGAGATAGTGAAATGATAAAATTATTCACTTTTATTACAAATTTTGCAGATCCTAAAATGATTATTATTGCTGTTTCATTGTTCCTAGGATTTTTAGTTGTAAATAAAAAGAAAAATTATATAATCCCATTTTTTGTATCAATAGGTTTTGCTTCAGTTTCTGATTATATTATAAAAAATATATTTGAAAGACCAAGACCAGACGTGGGTGTTTACGTAGAACACGGTTTTTCATTTCCAAGTGGACATTCTACTATAGTAATAGCATTCTATGGATTTATAGCATATTTTTTAATTAGAAATATAGAAAAAATAAAAAATAAAATTATAATTATATTTTTTACTATAATATTAGCATTAATAGTTGGTTTTAGTAGAATATATCTAGGAGCCCACTATTTAAGTGATGTAATGGGTGGTCTTTTACTTGGATTGTTTGCATTATTCTTATCAATAGCTATTACAGAAATATTTTTTATTAAAGAAGACAAAGAAAAAATAGTGTGTAATTTTAAAAAATGTCATATTTTTTATATAACATTTTTAATACTAGAGGTGTTGTTTACTCTAATATTTAAACATAAATTAAATTTATCACACATATCTTTTGCAAATAATATTAATATTCAATATGTAGATTCTGGCTTGTATAAAGAATTTGATAATAACAATATTCCAAAATATTCAGAAAAATTATCTGGATCAATTCAAGAGCCAATATCTTTCATTGTATTAGCTAATAATGACAATGATTTATTAAATTTATTTGATAAGTCCGGTTGGCAATTAGCTAGAAAACCTAACATAAAGTCACTGTTAACAGTTGCTGATGCTGCATTAAAAAATCAACCAGACTCAACTGGGCCAATGACTCCATCGTTCTGGAATACACAAGTTCATGACTTTGGATTTGAAAAAGCTACAATAAAAAATACAGCAAGACAAAGGCATCATGCCAGATTTTGGAAAACCAATATTATTATAGATGGTAAAATGGCATATATGGGAACAGCAAGTTTTGATGTTGGTGTTAAAATGGGTATTACTCATAAGATAGCTCCAGATATAGACACAGAAAGAGAGTTTTTATTTAATGATTTAAATAATTCTGGGCTTATAAAAAAATATAGTAAACAGCCATTTGTATCACCAACACTTGGGAAAAATCTTGCTGGAGATGAATTTTTCACAGACGGGGAAACTTATTTAATAGAAATTTAGTAATAAAAAATATCCATAGCTATTATGGATATTTTTATTTTTTAATGAAATTATTTTTTAATAACAGGAGTAATTTTTTTATTTACAGATTTGTTTGTAGAAGCTTTTACATTACTGGTTTTCTTTGTTGCTTTAACTTTTTGTTGCTTTGTGTTTGTAGAAGCTTTTACATTACTGGTTTTCTTTGTTGCTTTAACTTTTTGTTGCTTTGTGTTTGTAGAAGCTTTTACATTACTGGTTTTTTTTGTTGCTTTAACTTTTTGTTGCTTTGCAATAATATTTTTCTTTTGTTTGTTCTTTATGTTCTGTGTTTTAGTATTTGTCAAATCTTTTTTAATATCTTTTTTAATCACTACTCCAGTTTTTCCAAGTTTTAATAGTTCTGTTTTTAAAACTTTTTCATTCACTGCAGTTTTTGTTTGCGTTGTTGTATTATTTGTATTTGCAGTACTACCAAGTGCAAATGCAGATGAAGAAAATAGAAATGCTGGGATGATTAATGTAGCTAAAATTTTTTTCATATATTTATTTGTACTTATTTATTAATTAGTTGCTGTACTAGTTGGAGTTGCTGTACTAGTTGGAGTTGCTGTACTAGTTGGAGTTGTTGTACTAGTTGGAGTTGTGATTACTGGAGAAGGTATAGGTGTATAAATTACAGAATTTATAGCTTCTTTAACCAAATCTTGTTCAGATTTTATAGAATCTTTTATATTATTTAATTCAGAAATTAAAAATCCTTTTATATATTTTGATATATTAGCATCAGCAAGTGGTGTTAATAATGTTACATATTGGTCAATATAAGAATTTAATTCATCTATGTTTTTACTTGTAGTATCAAAATTGTTTTTATTTTGAGATACTAATTTATTTAATAAAGCTTTTTCGGTGTCTGTTAGTGTAGATGTATCAGTAGCTTGTACATTTGCAGCATCTTTTATTTTTGTCAAAGCATCTTTAAAACTATTCAATACTGTAACAACATCACTATATTTATTAATATCATTGTTTTGTATTTTTATAGATTTAATATAATCAAAATTATTTACACTATTTAATTGAGATGTAATATTTTTATCTTCATTATCTTGTTGTTCTTGTTCATTATTTTGTTCTTGTTCTTGTTCTTGTTTTAAATTCTCTTTGTCACTCTCTTTTTGTTTTTTCTCACTTTCTCTATTACTCTCTTTTTGTTTTTTCTCACTTTCTCTATTACTCTCTCTATTATTATTATCCTCACTATCAGAGCCATCTTCTCCTTCTTTATTTATATCGGTATTAGTATTAGTGCTAGTGTTAGTACTAGTATCTACTGTAGTGGCTGTGGACGTATTAGAGGTATTAGTGCTTGTTGTGCTTGTAGTAGTAGCTCCTCCAACTAAAGCTTGTTGTTTTATTTTTGATAAAGCATCATTAAAGCCAATTGGTGTTAGAGATGCACCATTTACAACACTTAAGTTAACCTCATCAATATTTTTACCAACAACTTGATCTTTAAATCCTTTTATAAACAAATCATCATAGTATTGACTTGTTCCATTGCTAGCATTTGCTGTAAAAGTTGCATCAGTTATTTTATTGCTTAATAATTTTACTGATAAATTAACGTTTTCAAGTCCTTTTGGGCTATTGTATGATCCATCTGCAGAGTATGAGCCATCAGTATAGTTTGTACTAGCAAATACAAATGGGACAGAAGTTGTTGAAGCCAATAATGCCATAGATGATAATATGACAGGTAATTTTTTACTCATATATTTATGATTAATATTTATTTAGTTATTTAATTCTTACTTATATAGAGACGTATATTTTAAAAAAGTGTTACATTTTTAAAATACATAAATTAAAAAAGCTCTTTACGAGCTTATATTGCAAACCTATTATTAAGCAAGCAATTTTTTATTTTTGTATATATAGAGACGATTAATTTAAAAATATATTACACAGCAGTAGATTTTTATACAAAAATGTAATAAAGTATTAAGTAATACGTCTCTTAATTTAAGAAAAAATAATTATGTCTGATTTCTCTAAATTTACAGAAATATATAATACATTCAAAGATAAAATATTTAATTATTTTTTATTCAGAACAAATTTTGATAAAGAATTATCAGAAGATTTAACAGAAGACATCTTTGAAAAAGTAATAGAAAAAATAGATTCCTTAGAAAATGAGGGTAATCTTAAAGTGTGGATATATAGAATAGCGCACAATCATTTAATTGACTATTTCAGAAAAAATAAAGAGTTATTAATAATAGATGATTTAGAAGAAGCTATAGATAGTAAAATAACAATAGCAGACAATAAAGAATTTCTAAATAATTTAATAGACTCTAAAATAAGATCAGAAGACATAAAAAAAAGCATAAAAGAATTAAACAAAACAGATCAATATTTAATAGCTTTAAAATTTTTTGATGATCTAGATTATGAAGAGATGGAAGCAATATTAGGGAAAAACAAAACATCAATAAGAACTGGAATATCTAGAGCATTAACAAAATTGAAAGAAATTATTAACAATAAAAATGAAACAAGAAATTGAGTTAATAGAAAAATTAAATAAAATATCAAAAAAAAATCTAAGTCCAATAAGAAGTCTTA
Source organism: bacterium (assembly GCA_021780535.1). GTDB lineage: Bacteria > Patescibacteriota > Patescibacteriia > JAGPKW01 > JAGPKW01 > JAJXYN01. The sequence goes on along the minus strand of JAJXYN010000009.1, from coordinate 56,080 downwards.
GGATATTATTTAGATTGTATTTTAAGCATTTGAATATTTTTAAATTAAATTATATTTTAAAGCCAGCCATGGTTAGTTTTGCTTTGATTTTTACATTAACATCAGTTACTGCATATTCATATAATTCAAGTTCAGTAGTATATGGGAGTGCTCTTTATGGAGTAAAAACAGGTTTAGAAAATTTTATCTCTGGAACAAAAACAGGTTTGTCAAAAGTAAAATATTATTCTGTATTATTAGACAAAAGAGTAGCAGAAATAGAATATTTAAAATCAAAAAATTTTAATAAGATAGATCAACAATTTTCTTTGATAAATGTGGCATATGCAGACGATAATACGACAAAATACAATTCTGCAATAGCAAATACAATATTAGAAATATCAAAAATAAATAATAAAATACAAAAAGAAATAGTAAATATAACAAATATAGAACAAAAAAAAGAAGCTACAAAAATATTTGAAACAAAAAAAACAATACAAAAAGAAGTATTTAATAAAATAAAAGAAGAAAAAAAGATTTTAAGTGGAGATAAAAAGATTAATCAAGATATTCTAAAAGAAACATTGAAAGTTATAGATCAGATAGAGCCTAGTATTACAGAAAATAACAACACAATAAATTCAGATAAAAATATTGAAAATAATCCAGACAATAAACAAGAAAATATTGATAGTAATGTAGAAAATAATAGTCCAGAAAAACAAAATATTGATAAAAAACAAGAAGATATAAAAAATGAAAATATTAATAAACAAGAAAATGTTAAAAAAGAAGATGTAAAGCCAGAAGATATAAAGTCAGAAGATACTAAAAAAACAAACAAGCAAGACAATGGAGAAAGTAATAATCAAAACGACAATTCTACTACAATAAAAAATACAGACAAGACACAAGAAAATGCACAAAATAAAAAACAAGAAACAAATACAGATAACGTGCAAGCGCAACAACAAGAAATAAAAAACAATCAACAGAGTCAGGATAATAATGTTCAAAGTCTAGATAATGTTAATAATGATAATAATAACAATAAAGATTCACATAGAAATGAGGATAATAATACGGAGGAAGGTGATTAAATATAAATAAAAATAATTGAGCTAAAGCCCAATTATTTTTATTCATGCTAATTAAATTTTTTATGGTACAATTTAATTAGTGTTTAATAGGAATTAATTTTTTTAATTAATAAAATAAAATGAATAACTCAATCCCAATTTACAATGGACCGATTGCAGTTCTAGACATGTTAGGTTTTAAGGATTATGTAAAATTAAACACTATTCAATCTGTGATAGATGAATATGCACATGTTATAACTTCTTCGTTTTTCACTGCAGATGTTATGAAAGAAAAATTAGAGTTTATGGTCTACTCTGATACAATTGCAATAAGATTAATAGAAAATAGTGAAAAAGGGTTTTATAATTTCATAATGGCAATACAGTTAATAAATCATCAATATTTTTATAAATGTCAAATACCAGGCTTTAATCCAATCCCAATAAGAGGAGCAATTTCTTTTGGAGAATATTCCTGGCATAAAGGAGATATATCAACACAAGTTGTTAACAGAAATCCAATCGTTGCGAAAAATATTAATTTTATTGTTGGCCAAGCTATCTTAGATGCACATGATTTAGAAAGTAAGCAATCTTGGATAGCCATTTCTTTTACTAGCGAAATGGGTGAGTTATTTAAAAAAAATTTTCCAAATGCATTTTATAATCTTGAGAAGTCAAAGCATATAGTTGAATATAATATTCCATTACATGAAGGCACAATTAAGGGGTATGTTATAAACCCAACTGAAAGAGCAACGTTTAATGATTCGTTTTTATTATTTTGTGAAAAATGCAATCAAATTTTAGAAGATCCAACAAAAAAGGCTGTAACAGAGAAATATATAAATACCTTAAAATTATTAAAAACAATATATGATGAGAATAATTTGTGTCCTAGATATGATAATGAGTTAATTCCTAGAAAGCCTATAGATTTTAATTCTTTTGAAGATATCGTTGCGAAATTTGCATTAGAAAGTGATAATAAATAATAGTAATACACAGTAAATATGTTTATTATGGATGCAGAAGATCAAAAGATGTTTATTGTAAAAATAAATAATGTAGAAAGAAATATGGATGATAAAAAAGTAGATTTAATAGATTATGCAAAATTTATTTTAAATCATGGTTCAATAAATGAGAGAAGAGAATTTATGAGTATGTTTAAAAATAAATTTATTATGAAGGATAAAAAAATTAATTTAATTAAGAATTAATTCTTTTTTTTATCTTGTTTTATTATTCCATTTTTTACTAAACATTTATCGCAAACAGTTATTTTAAATTCACTAGTAATTTTTATAGGATCTATAAGTGGTAATTTTAAAACTTCATCGTAATAATTTATTGCATAAATTAAATCATTAGGATTTATCATAGATTGATTTTCCATTACATGAATTATTTTTTCATTACAAAGTTTTCTGTATTTTTTTACTTCATCATTATTAAAAACCTTACTATTTCTTATGCAATGATCACACATTTTTGTTTGAGATTGAACTTCGAACCATTTAGCAAATTTATTATAAAAAGCAGTTTCTGCAACTCTTACGGATAAAGCTATTAATAATGCAGATTCTAATTTTTGAGTGTATTCAGTACTTGTATTAAAAATTTCAACAGCTCTGCTTGCTGCAGATAAAGGAATGAGTATACATTCATGTGGTAAAGCTAATTGTCTATTTTCAACAAAAGCCCCAACTTTCTTTAACCAATCATTTGGAGAAATTATTGTCCCATCAGGTTTTATTTGAGATATAAAATATTTATCAGAGTTCATATTTTGCAAATTAAAAATTATATCAAATTAAAATGAAGAAACGATGAAGATTTTCATATCAAGAGAAACCAGTGTCGCATTAATGTTTTCATTTTAAGTATAAAATAAATTTATTATAAAGTATAAGAAAATAAATTTAGTAAAGGTTTAATTTTATTTGAAAAAAGTATATTCTATAATTAATCCAATAACTGATCCAATAATAGTTATTGTAAGAGTTATTATTGAACCTATAATAATAGTTTTAATAGGATGTTCTTGTATTGTTTTTTTAATATCTATTTTGGATCTTTTAATCTTATTACTTTCACCATTCATTTCAACTCCACCATAAATTTCGCTTTGATCTACTAAATTGTTTTTAGAGCCAGTTAAAAATTTAAGTGCAATATGATCTTTATTTTTTTGCATATTTTTTAGTTAAGTGTTTATTTATTATTTAAAAAATATCACAAGTAAAAAATAAATGATATAATAAAACAGTAAATAAATTATACTTATATGAGAGATGATTTCAACCAAAAAACAAAAGAGCTACTAGCAAAAAGAGTTGGTTATAGGTGTTCTAATCCTGGTTGTGAAAAACTAACAATAGGGCCATCTACGGACAAAACTACAAACATTGGTATAGCTTCTCATATTTCAGCAGCATCACCAGGAGGTAAAAGATATAATAAAAGTCTAACTTCAAAAGAACGTAAATCATTTGAAAATGGTATCTGGTTATGCTCTAATTGTGCTTCTATGATAGATAGGGACGAGAAAAGATATACAGAAAAAGAAATAAAAAAATGGAAAATTATATCAGAAGAAAAGGTATTGCATGAAATTGAAAATGCAAAAAATAACATTATAACCAACGATATTGAGCTTATTAAATTTTATGCAGACTGTTTTGATAGACCAGTATTCCAAGATGTTTTTCAACAAGAAGGGTCTATGGAAGCTTTTGATAAAGCAATAGAAGACACTATAATTGCATTGAATACTGGAGTTCAAAGAGATAGAGATAATAATATTCTAAAACAATTACATGGCAAATCTTATATAAAGAATGATATATGGAGAAGTAAGTTAGAAGTTATTGTCGAATTATTAAGATCAATAAGAGAAAGATATTTTTTAGCTATACAAAACAACGAAATACATATCAATAATACATTTAACAAAGATAGACAATCTTATTGCATAAATAACAGAGACTTGGTGGATTGGTTTGATTTAACAAGGAGTGAGGTATTAAATATTTTTTCAAATCTATGCAAAGAGTCTGGAATTAATCTTTCTTTTCATATTCATAAAAATAGAAGATTTAGAGATTTTTAACTTATAAATTATTCTTATTTTTATGCATTTTCTAGATTTCGAATATCGAGAAATTTTGATAAAATTTATTGAGGAACCTTAGAGAAATAAAAAACAAAAAAACTATCAAATCTGATAGTTTTTTTGTTTTTTGTGAGCACCACAAAGCGTATAGACGCTTCGGGGTCGCCCCTGACGGCGGAGAGCAAGGGATTCGAACCCCTGATACCTTGCGGTATAACAGTTTTCAAGACTGTCGCATTCGACCACTCTGCCAGCTCTCCAAGATATGATATATTGCATTGACTTATGAAAATCAATGTTAAATATAATACTATAACTTTAAAATTAGGTCAATATTGTGTAAAAATGTTAATTAATACAAAAAACAGCTAAAATTAAATAAAATAATTTTTATAATATTTTTTTATATTGTGATATAATTAATTTAAATTATTTTGTTTAGTTGAATAATTAACTCAATCAACTAAACTAGTTAAACTAGTTAAACTAAAAATATGCCAGATATTAAATATAACATAATAAAAAACAGTCAAGAAAGTAATGCAGAGAACAATAATGATGATGGCTATTATACATCAAAAAATAATAATACAGATGAAACAGTAGAAGAATACCATGGAGAATTATTGCATGAATGGTCTTTTTATGAACATTTAGATCATACAAGAGGCAGACTTTGGTATATAGTTGCTGGGTTATTTATAATTTTTATGTCTATATATTGCGTTTCAACTAAAAATTTTTTATTTTTAGTAATTATAATAATGTCGTCATTATTTATAGTTATGTTTAAATTTAAAAAACCAGATTTATTAACATTCTCAATATATGAAGACGGGATAAAATTAGAAGACATGTTTTATAAATGGGAACAAATAAAAGAATATTATATAATATATGAACCAGAAAGAAATGTTAAAAAAATTTATTTCTTGTTAAAAGCATTAACAGCTCCTAGTGTTGGAGTAGATTTAGAAAAAGAAAATCCTTTACTAATAAGAGAAACATTAAACCAATATATACCAGAAAATACTGTTAGAAAATATGAACATTTATCAGATCAAATAGAGAGATTATTAAAATTATAATATAAGGGCGCATAATTATGCGTCCATATTTATTTATATAATATGGATATTAAGGATAGCTTAAAATCAATATCAGGAATAGGTGATAAGACATTAATAAAATTAAAAAAAATAGGTCTTGCAACTGTTGAAGATTTTATTTTTCATTATCCGTTTAGATACGAAATATTTAAAAATAAATTAAAAATAAAAGATATATTAATTGGCGAAAAATGTATTTTCTTAGCTAGGGTAGAATTGGTTGACTCAAAAAGAAGTTATATAAAAAGAGCAAATTTTACAAAAGCAATATTAAAAGATGACACAGGGAAAGTAGAAGCAGTGTGGTTTAATAATGCTTGGGTTAAGGATTCTTTGATTCAAGGAGAGCTTTATTATTTCATAGGGGAAACAACAGAAAATTATGGAATCATAGAATTAATAAATCCGTTGTATAGAAAATATAATCCAAAAAAAGAATTCAAATCAGATTTAATAAATCCAATATATAGAACAACAAAAACATTAAAGCAAAATATATTAAGAAATATAGGGAAGAAAATATTTGAGAAAGATATAGTAATAAAAGATTATTTACCAGAAAAAATAAAAGAAAAATATCATTATCAAAACATCCAAAGTGCTTTAAAAAATTTACATTACCCAACAGATCAAAAATTATTAGAAATATCAAAAGAAAGATTAAAATTTGATGAGTTATTTTTTTTACAATTACTAAACGAAAGAAGAAAATATAAATTTCAAAACAGAAGATCATATAAAGTAAAATTCTTTGAAGAAGAAACAAAGTTATTTATAAACAATTTAGGATTTAATTTAACAGAAAAACAAAAAAAAGTTACTTGGCAAATATTAAAAGATGTAGAAAATAATATACCATCAAATAGATTGTTAGAGGGTGATGTAGGATCTGGCAAAACGGTAATATTTTTAATATCAGTATTAAATGTATTTTTAAGTGGGTATAATTCAGCAATAATGGTGCCAACTTCAATATTAGCAGCACAACATTATAGAAAAATATGCAGTCTATTTTTAGATAAAGAATATATAAAAAACATAAACATAGCATTACTCACAGGATCAGAATGTTTATTAAATAATGAAAAAATTACAAAGAAAAAATTAGAAGAAAAAATAAAAAATAATGAAATAAATATAATAGTTGGAACACATGCACTAGTTCAAGAAAATATAAAAATAAAAAATCTAGCATTCGTAGTAATAGATGAACAACACAGATTTGGGGTAAAACAAAGACATCTATTAACTCATGAAAATATAAATACAGATAATGAAATATATCCACATTTTTTATCAGTAACTGCAACACCAATACCAAGAACATTAGCCTTGGCATTTTATGGGGACTTAGATTTATCAGTATTAGATGAAAAACCATTAAATAGAAAACCAATAGAAACAAAAATAGTAACAGAATTAAAAGAAGTATATTTATTTTTATTAAAAGAATTAAAACAAAAAAAACAAATATACATAATATGTCCATTAATAGAAGAAACAGAATCAGAAACAGAATTTGAATTAGAAATAAAGTCAGCAAAATCAGTATTTGAACATTTCAAAAAATTAAAACCATTTGAAAAATACAACATAGAAATATTGCATGGAAAATTAAAATCAACAGAAAAAAATAAAGTAGAAAAAGAATTTAGCGATGGAAAAATAAACATATTAATATCAACGTCAGTAGTAGAGGTGGGGGTAGATGTCCCAAATGCAAACACAATAGTAATATTAGGATCAGAAAAATTTGGATTAGCGAGTTTATATCAATTAAGAGGAAGAGTTGGGAGAAGCGATGCACAATCATACTGTTTTTTATATACAAAAAGTAAAACAGAAAAAGTGTTAAATAGATTAGATTCAATAATAAGAGCAAAATCATCATTTGAACTTGCAGAAATAGATATGAAAACAAGAGGAGCAGGAGATATGTATGGGTTAATACAATCAGGAAATATTCCAGATTTAAAAATAGCAAACATATTTGATGTTGGCATAATGTTAAATGCAAAAAAAGAGGCAGAGGAAATAATAAAAGAAGATCCAGAATTAAATACATTAAAAGGGTTGAAAGAAAAAATAAAAATAAAAGAAAATGAAATACATCCAGAATAAAATAAGAAAATATATTTCATATTACAAGTCTCCAATAGGATATTTAAAAATAATCGCTGACGATGATTATCTTTTAGGTTTAGATTTTTGTAATAAAAAACTAGAAGAAAATAAAAATAAAATTACAGAACAAGTAGAAAAAGAATTAGAAGAATATTTTAAAGGAGAAAGAAAAATATTTACAGTAAAATATAAATTAGAAGGAACAGAATTCCAGAAAAAAGTTTGGAAAGAATTATTAAAAATAAAATTCGGAGAAACATTATCATATATAGACATAGCAGAGAAAATAGGAAATAAAAAAGCATCAAGAGCAGTAGGTGGGGCAAATAACAAAAATTCAATAGCAATAATAGTCCCATGCCATAGAGTAATAGGAAAGAATAAAAAATTAGTAGGATATGCAGGCGGACTAGATAAAAAAGAGTGGTTATTAAAACACGAAAATTCATTATAGGGGGTAAGAATTGTAAAAAAATATAATATTCTTTTCAACTTTTTAATATTAAACCTTTATGATATAATAAAACTAGTATAAAAAGGTTAAAAATAAAAACATGTTTTTTGATTCATCTAAAAAAAGTTTTTTAGGTATAGATATTGGTGTTAATAGTATAAAGCTTATTGAGCTTATTAATGATAATCACATATCAAGACTTAGAACTTATGGTTATATAGACCATGAACTAGATATAGTTAGAAGCGAAAAAGAAGAAGATTTTGATAAAACAGTAGAAGCTATAAAATTCATAATGAGAAAATCAAAAGCTTTAAGTAGTAAAGTAGTTGCTTCTTTGCCAAACTACTCTGTTTTTAGTTCTGTTATAAACATCTCAGCTCTTAATAAAAAAGATTTAACAGAAGCTATACACATAGAAGCTAAAAAATTTATTCCAGTGCCACTTTCCGAAGTTGTTCTAAACTGGCAAATACTAGGAGATTCTCCTATAGGTTCATTAAATAAAGAAGAAAAAATAAATAACTATAAAATATTATTGACGGCAGCTCCAAAAAATATAGTTACAAAATTTGTAAATATATTTAAAGCCTCTGGTTTAGAATTAATGACGTTAGACGTAGAATCATTTGCAATGATAAGATCATTAATTGGAAACGATAATTCTGTTTCTATGATTTGTAATATTGGTGATTCTATATCTTCTGTTTTGGTAGTAAAAGAAGGAATTCCAATAGTTAATAGAAGTATAGATTTTGGTGGAAGTAGAATTACTCAAAATATTTCAAAAGTTTTAAATATTGATATTAAACAAGCGGAACAATTTAAAAAAGATCAAGGTTTGGCGGGAGATTTAGAAGGTGGAATATCAAAAATAATTGCAAATAGTCTTCAACCAATAATTGATGAAATTAAATATGCTTTAAATATTTTTCAAAATCAATCAAGCGATGTGGTTGAAAAAATAATTTTAACAGGTGGGACAGCTCAATTATCAGGACTTTCAAATTTCATATCAAATAAATTTAATAAAAGAACATTTTTAGGTAATCCTTGGGCTAGGGTAGATTATCCAGAAGAATTATTTCCTATATTACAAGAAATCGGACCAAAGTTTTCTATATCAATAGGGTTAGCTCAAAAAGAAGCTGAAAAATAAAATGGTTCAAAAAAAGGTTGTTAAAAAAAATAAATCAACAAAAAAAGTATCAGAAGAAAATTCTGATATTTTAGGCGTCCTTGAAAAGCCAGTTACAAAAATAAAAAAAATAAAGAAAGTATCAAGTGATAAATTATATAAAAAATTTTCAATAAACAAAAAAGAATCTGATAGAATCAATTTTGATGAAATATATAATAAACAAAAAAGAACAAAAGAATCAGATTTAAATTTCATACCACAAGAAATAGATACGATACCAAATCAGACAACAAAAAAAATAATGTTGTTGATAATATCTTCTCTGTCATTTTTATCTATAATTTTTTGTTTTATTGGTTTATTTTTTTATAGAAATTCATATAATGCAGAAATAATTAGTTTAATAGATAATAATAAAAATTTAGATAATATTTATGCAGAGGAAAAAAATAATTTAAAAATAATAAAGTCGGCTAACGACGATTTGGCGGATATAGTAAATATTTATAGTAAACATATATATTGGAGTAATTTTACTTCTTTTTTAGAAAAAAATATTATTAAAGACGTGTATGTTAAAGATATGTTTGCAGAGTCTGACGGTAATTTGATAATAAGTTTCAAAACAAATGATTATGAAAACATATCAAAACAAATTACTGTATTTCAAAGCTTTCCAAATATAGTAAAAAAAATATCAATTAACGAAGCAGATAAAACAGAATCTAGTGACCCAGTATATAATGTGAATTTTAAGTTATTATTAGAAATAGATAGTAATTTTTTATTAAAAAATGAATAATAAATTATTTAAGAAAATAAATATTGATTATATATTAAAAAATTATTTTTATTTAATAGTATTGCTTTTATTACCATTAATATTTGTTTCAGGTTTTTTATATTTAATAATGCCAAATTATGAAAGTATGAAAGTTGAAATAGATACAGCACTAAGTCTTGAAAATCAATACTCAGAATTAAAAATAAATCATCTTAAAAAATTAAAAGAGTATGAATACGATTTTAATCTTATTGATAATAAAAATTTAGAAAAAATAAAAAAAATACTACCATATAGCCCAGATATGGCTAGTATTATAAATGAAATAGGGCAAATATCAAAAAATACGGGAGTTGATATAGAAAAAATAATTTTTGAAGAAGAAAAAACAGACGAAACCTCAACTGATAGTAATAATATAAATAATAAGCTTAAAAAAATAAATTTTTCTGTAAATGTAAAAAACGGAAAAGATTATAAAACATTTAAAAATTTTATGTCAGAAATAGAATCAAATGTAAGATTGTTTAATATAAATAATTTTTACGTTACTAATGATTTTAATAAATATACGTTCAATATTACTTGCTACTACAAGAACATATGATGAAAAAAATATATTCAAAATTAATAATAATCTCAATACTATCAGTATTTTTGATAGCAATATTTTATTTATCATCAACAATACAATCTACAATAAAAATAGCATCTAGAGATTTAGAAATAGATTCGTTTATAAAAAAAGAAGTTGAATTGTCTAAGCAAGATTTCAAAGATTATGGAATAGATGATAAAATATTAAAATCAAATCTATTTTCAAAATTTAAAGATTATAATTTCAGTACAAAAATAGAAAAAGGTAGAGAAGATATTTTTTATAAAGAACCAATAACAGCACAAAAATAGTAAACAATTAAACAAATGGATAAAATTTTAAACTATTTATCTGAAAATAATTTAATCACTGAAGCAGAAGCTTTAGAAATAGAAGATCAATCAAAAAAAACAGGTGAATTGATTGAGAGTATTTTATTAAGTAGAAGAATATTACAAGATAGTTCTCTTTTAGAAATAAAATCAAAATTATTCAATTTGCCAAATATTAGTTTATTTGGAAAAGAAATTAAAAAAGATGTTTTAAATATTGTTACAAAAGAATTAGCAGATAATTATAAGGTTATAGTTTTTAACAAAGATGGAGAAAATATTAGCATGGCAATGGTTGATCCATTGAATTATAGTGCAAAAGAAGCAGTAGAATATATTATAAGAAAATCTCAATATTCTATAACATATTTTGTTACAACAATAGCCAGTATTGAGTATGCTTTAAAGCAATATTCTAATATTGATTCAGAAGTTGCAAAAGCAATAGATAATGTAAATATAAAAATAGAAGAAAATTTTATAGAGGATAGTTTGAATTTATCTTCAGATAATATAGCAAATTCGCCAGTTTCAAAAATGGTTTCAACTGTCATTAAACATGCTATTGAAGAAGGTGCTTCAGATATACACATAGAGCCAACCAGAGAAGATGTTAGAATTAGATATAGAGTAGATGGAGAATTATATACATCAGTAAGGCTCCCAAAATATACACATAATTCTATTGTTACAAGAATAAAAGTTGTAGCTGGATTAAAAATAGATGAAAATAGAATTCCTCAAGATGGGAGAGTAAGATTAAATGTTGATGGTCATTTTTATGATTTTCGTATTTCAATAATTCCAATATCAGACGGAGAAAAAATAGTTATGCGTATTTTAGACACGTCAAAAAAAGCTCCTACTTTTGAAGATCTGGGTATAGATTCTAGAAATTTAGAAGTTATAAAAACAGAGTTAAAATCAAATTCTGGTATGATAATAATTTGTGGGCCAACCGGTTCGGGTAAATCTACTACACTATTTTCAATACTTTCTATTTTAAATAAAGATAATGTTAATATTGTCACATTAGAAGATCCAGTAGAATATATGATACAAGGAGTTAACCATTCCCAAGTTAGACCAGAAATAGGTTACACTTTTGCAAGTGGTATTAGATCTTTTTTAAGACAAGATCCAGACGTTATTATGGTTGGAGAAATTAGAGATAATGAAACAGCAGAACTTTGTGTACATGCTAGTTTAACCGGGCATTTAGTTTTAACAACTTTGCATACAAACAGTGCAATAGGTGCCATACCTCGTCTTTTTGATATGAAAGTAGAACCATTTTTGTTAGCATCTTCTCTTAATTTGATAATATCTCAAAGATTAGTTAGAAAGATTTGTGATCAATGTAAAACAGAATTAATAATGGATCAAAAAATAGTTGATGATATTTCTAATAGATTAAAAAAAGTTAATCCAGATATCTTGAAGAAAAATAAAATTAATATTAATAGTTTAAAATTTTATAAAGGTAAGGGTTGTGCTCATTGTTCTAATACTGGTCATAAAGGTAGAATAGCAATAGTAGAAGCAATAAAAATAACAGATGATATTGAAAAAATGGTGGAAGCGAATAAGCCAGTAAAAAATATTGAAACGGAATTAAATAAACAAGGTTTTATATCTATGATGGATGATGGGATTATTAAATCATTAAAAGGATTAATAACTTTAGAAGATTGTTTTAATAGTATAGATGAATAAAATAAAAGATTTTTTAAATAAAGATTTTAATATTGGTGATATCTTTTCAGAAAAAATAAAGATAAAAGATTTAACAGTATTTTTCAGACAGCTTGCTATTATGTTTTCTGCAAATGTTCAAATAGCAGATATTTTTAAAATACTTTTAAATCAAGGAGATAGTAAATTAAAAAACATTATAGAAGATCTATTGAATAAAATAGAAAATGGTTATAAATTGTCAGAAGCAATGGCATTTCATCCAAAAGTTTTTAATAAATATTATATTAATATATTAAAACCAGGAGAAGTGACTGGAAATTTAGATGAGTCTTTAAATTTTTTAGCAGAGGAGTTAGAAAATAATTATGATACATTAAATAAATTAAAAAGCGCTCTGACATATCCAATATTTATATTAATAACGATGGTAGGGGTTGTTGGTATTATAGTTACGTATGTAATACCAAAAATGACAGAAGTTTTATCAGAAACTGGTGGTCAATTACCACTTGTAACCAGAATATTATTATCAGTATCTAAATTTTTTGTTGATAATACAATACTTATAATATTGGGGACGGCTTTAATATCTTTTTTATGTATAAAATACTATAATACAGATAAAGGTAAAAAGTTTTTTCATTCTTTATTATTAAAAATTCCAATATTTGGGAAGGTATTTCAAAAAATATATATTGCAAGAATGTCAAAAAATTTATATGTATTAATAAGAAGTAGTGTTCCGCTTATTGATTGTTTAAATATAACAGCAGAAATAGTTGGTAATAAAGTTTATGAAGATATAATAAGGGAAGCAACTGAAAAAATAAAAAATGGAGACAAAATATCTTCATCATTTGCAGAATATAAAGAAATTCCTATAATGTTTACAGGGATGATTTCAATAGGTGAAAAAACTGGAAAATTAGACTACGTCTTAGAAAAAATATCAAGTTTTTATATAAGAGAATTAAAAAATATTACAGATTCTATATCAAGTCTTATAGAACCAGTAATAATGGTCTTTCTTGGTATAGTAGTTGCATTAATAGTGGCAGCCGTTCTTCTTCCTATGTATTCTTTATCAAGTCAAATATAAAATTAAAATATGAAATTAAAAAACAAAAAATTATTTAAAATATTTATCATTATTACAATTGCCATAGTCTTATTTTTTTATATTTATCTTTCGGTAATATCTTTCAATAAAAATGATATACAAACAAAAGGATTGGTTTTATTGTCAGAAACATCAGATATAAGATCAATTTTAAGTAAATATCATCTTCAATATGGAGAGTATCCAAAATCAAACAATGATATTATGCTAAACGGATTATATTTATGTAATTATTCATTTCAAAATAATAGTAATAATTGTGATAAAAACATTTTATTGTTTAAACAATATGGTAATGACTTTGTATATGAAAAAAATTCAAGTGGGTTAGATTATTCTATTAGATTTACTACGAATTATGATAGTGCAGAGCTAGGTTGTATTCATACAAAAAATGAAAATAAAAAAGGTTGTACTTTTAAGTTGAGTGTTGCAGGGTTATCTGTTGAAAAGTAGTCTTTTAAAATTTGTGTGCTTTTATATTTTGATGTAAAATATATAGATAAAGATTTAATTAAATTTTAATTAACATAAAATGTTACAAGATAAGAAGGGTTTCACGATAATAGAATTATTAATAGTTATTGCAATTATAGGTTTGTTGGCAACTATATCTATTGTAGCCTTAAATGGCGCTAGACAAAAAGGTAGAGATGCAAAAAGAGTTGGAGATATAAGACAACTCCAAACAGCATTAGAATTATATTTTAATGATAAAAATGCTTACCCAGTTGCAACTACTGCTATAACATTAGGAGATGCTACTCATAAGGTTTTGTGTGATACTGCTGCCGGTTTCCAAGATACAACAACGGGCTGTGGAAAAATTTATATGGGTATAGTTCCTGCTAATCCATTACCAAATGGTTCTAATTATTCTTACACAGGAACAGCTACAACTTTCAATATAGGTTTTTCTTTGGAAGACTCAACAGGATCTTACACTTCAGGTGCTCATACAGCAACTCAAGATGGTATCAATTAGTAACTCTTAAAAACAGGTTAAAACCTGTTTTTAAATTTCTTGATTTTTTATTTATAAAATGTTATTATCTTAGAAGGACCTATAAATGGTCTTTTTAAGATAGAATAAAAAGAACAAAATGGCAGAAGATGTAAATAAAAAACAAAATAAAATATCTACATATTTTAGTTCAGCAATAGAAGAATTAAAAAAAGTAAAGTGGCCAACTAGAGACGAAGCAGTTAATCATACAATATTAGTTATATTAATATGTATATTTATGGCTATCTTTTTAGGATCATTAGATTTTGGTTTAACACATTTAGTAGAATGGATGATTTCATTAAAATAAATTATAAATAATTAATTAAATTGTAAGTGTTGCATCGTGTAACACCTAAATAATAATAATATTTTATGTCTAAACAAAAAGGGGAAGGAAGAAGTTGGTATGTTATTCATACATATTCAGGGTATGAAGAAAATGTAAAAAAAAGTCTAGAACAAAGAATAGAATCAATGGATATGGAAGATAAGATTTTTTCAGTTTTAATTCCAACAGAAAAGAAAATAAAAATCAAATCCGGAAAAAGAAATGTTGTTGTTGAGAAAATATTTCCAGGATATGTATTTGTAGAAATGGAATTAACAGATGAATCTTGGTACGTGGTTAGAAACACTCCAAACGTAACAGGTTTTATAGGTTCAGGGGTTACTCCTACCCCAGTTTCAAAAGAAGAAATAGATACATTAATGAAGAAAATGGGTGTTGAAGTACCAAAATATGTTGTTAATGTTGAAGTTGGAGAATTAGTTAAGATATCAGACGGACCATTTAAAGATTTTGAAGGAAATGTAAGTAGTATAGATACAGAAAAGGGAAAGATAAAAGTTTTGGTTTCTATTTTTGGAAGAGAGACTCCAGTAGAGCTAGACTTATTACAAGTTAAAAAATTAGATTAAATATTAAAAAATTCTGATGAAATATTCAGGATTTTTTATTTATAGTTTATTTTTATAATACATAAATTGTGTTTTTTTATGCTTCATTTTTAAGGTTTTGAATGATAATGAAAAACCTTTAAAAAATGTAAGATGAAAAAATAACTCGGAACGTAAGATAAGCATTTCATAATTTTACACCAGGTACTCTTGATTTTTTCCTTAAAATAACCTAAAATACTTATATTAATTTTTACAGCTTCTATTAAAGTTAAATAATTAATAACTTTAATTTGTAGATTTTAATTTTGTGAGCAAATTAATAATTTGCGCTACTAATAAATTTAAAATTTAAATATGGCAAAAGTAATAAAATTACAAATAATGGCCGGAAAAGCTAACCCAGCTCCTCCAGTTGGACCAGCGTTAGGTCAAGCAGGATTAAATATCCAAGAATTTTGTTTAAAATTCAACGCTGCTACAAATGGAAAAGAAGGAATTATCCCTGTTGAGATAATAGTGGCAGATGATAAGACGTATACATTAGTATTCCACACTCCTCCAGCATCAGAACTTATTAAGAAATACGCAAAAATTCAAAAAGGATCAGGCAGCGCTTTACTCAAAAAAGTAGGTAATTTATCAAAAGCAGATCTTAAAACAATTGCTGAGATAAAAATGCCAGATCTAAATACAGAAAATGTTGAACAAGCTATGAAAATAGTTTCTGGTACAGCAAGACAGATGGGGGTTGAAATAGTTGACTAATAAGTTTTTTATTTTAATAACTAACTTTACAAAATGTCTACAACAAAAAACGTAATTAGAACAGTGTATTTATATCTATTTGCTCTAGTTGGTTTAGTTTTAACAATAGTTGGTGGTGTCATTATAGTAAATAATCTTTTAAAAACATATGTCTTTAAAAGCGCTGACTATAATTATAATAATTATTATATAGCACAACCAACTGCGATGGATCCTAAATTTGCATCAACGATAAATACTGATGTAAATAATACAAAGACCACAATTGAAAAATTAAAAACAAAAGAAGAAACAGCAACACCAGAAAATAAGCAACTAACAGATGACCAATTGCAAACATTGGGAACATGGCTAAGTGATTACAAAGCTTATAGCGATTCTGAAAAGCAAAGACAAGAAGTAGAATCAAAAAGAGATTACGTAAAAGAAAATAGAGATAGAGATATGGCAAACGCTTTGTCTATGATAATAGTGGGTTTCCCAATATATCTTATACATTGGTTTATAATTGTTAGAGATATAAGAAGAAGTAAGGATTATAATGAAATATAATAATAATAAAAATTACCTCAATTTAACTAACTCAACTAGCTAAACTAAATAGAGGGAGATTAATAATAAAATAATCGTAATATAAATAATATGGAAAAAAGATCAGTAAGATACAACGAATTAGCAAAAATGGTTGATAAGAACAAAATCTATACACCAGAAGAAGCTATGGAATTAGTAAAAAAAGCATCAAAAGCAAAATTTACTCCTTCAATAGAAGTTCATATTAGATTAAATATGAATTTGAAAAAAACAGATGAACAAATTAGAGGATCTGTGGTATTACCACATGGTACAGGTAAAACTAAAAAAGTTGCAGTATTTGCAGAAGGAAATGATGCAGATGCAGCTAAAAAAGCAGGAGCAGATTTTATTGGAGCTGAAGATTTGATAGATGATATAGCAAAATCTGGAACGATAAATTTTGATGTAGCTATAGCAACACCATCTATGATGGTTAAATTGTCTAAATTAGCTAGAATACTTGGACCAAAAGGGCTTATGCCAAATCCAAAAGTTGGTACAGTAACAACAGATGTTGCGAAGGCAGTATTAGAACAAAAGGCAGGTAAGGTTGCTTTTAAAAATGATAAAACCGGTATAGTTCATCAAGTTATAGGTAAATCTGATTTTACAGAAAAACAATTGCTTGAAAATTTTAATACTATAATGGAAGCAATAAAAGCCGCTAAACCAGAAACTATAAAAAGATCATACTTGAAAACAATTTCTATAAATTCAACAATGGGGCCTGGTATAAAAGTTTCTATTCAATAATAATAAAAAACAATTCATTAATTTGAGTTGTTTTTTTTGACAATATTGACAAGGAGTACTACTTGTGATAGTGTTTTATCACAATAAAAATAAAATAAAATTTTTAAATTGTTTGATTACTGCTTTAAAGAGTTTTTGATCTCTCAAAATGATGTTGTTCGAGTTTTACAAACCTTTTTCTCGCAACATCGCTTTCTTTAAGGTTTTTAGTCAAACATTTTAAAAGTTTTATAAAAAAATATCAGGCACTGTAAAGCGTCTGATATTTTTTATGTAAGAATTTCTTTTTTTTGTCTCCTAATATCTTTAAATGATATAGGAAGTGCAGATTTAATATTGTATTCTATTTTATTTTTCAAATTTTTAAAGAATATTATATCTTCAAGAAGAGTAAGTCCTATGCCTAAGAAAATTAAACCAGGCATTATAGGTAATATTATGCCTATTAATCCAATAAATAATAAAAATATTCCAAAAAAGTGTCTTACAAAGTCCATTTGATTTTTTGTAACCATATCTTTATAAATAAAAATAATGTATAAATTTTTTGTACTATACATTATTTTTTACAAAAAGTCAATAATATGTTATTATATTATTTTATAAGAATGTCTATTAATAATACTATTATTAATATTGCAAAACCAGTAATAGAATCAGTTAATGTTTTTTTTGCTTTTTTCATTTCTTCAACATTGCCAGAAGCTAAATAACGCCATCTAGTATATCCAACCATTAAATTTATTATAGAAAAAATCATAATAATTGCCGCTACTATGTTTACAATAATCATAATGGGAGAATTGAAGTTAAGGCCAGAAAAACCACCGATTTCAGAACTAAGATTATAATCATTAACAACAGCATTGGTTGTGAGTGGCAAAAAAAGTAAAGTTGTAATAAATAAAAATATTTTTTTCATATCAATATTTTACCATTTTTTAGTAAAATATCAAAAATAAATTGATTTTAAAGATTTTTGATGATAAAATAATTGAAAATCACCAGGAAGAAAACAGTATTATTGAATTTATGATTATTTCAGCAAGTCATAAATCAAAGCTTAATTTATAATTATTAACCGTTATGGAAATAAATTCATTAGACGAAAAAGTAGTAAGATTAGAAAAATTAAATAAAATCAAAGAATTAGGAATAAATACATACCCAGAAAATTATTTAGGGAAAATTTCAAGTACAGAAGCTAAAAAAATAGGAGAAAATACAATATTAAGAACACCCGAAGAAATCAAAGCAGGATTTAAAAATAAAATAAAAGTTGCAGGTAGAATGATGATTTATAGAACACATGGAAAATTAGCTTTTGCACAACTTCAAGATGAAGATGGAAGAATTCAGATCTCTTTTATAAAAGATACTGTAAAAGTAAGTGGATTAAATTCAGATTTAATGGACTCATACAAATTTACAGAAAAACTTCTTGATATAGGTGATTATATAGGAGTAGAGGGAGAATTATTCAAAACCCATCACGGTGAATTAACTGTTTTAGTTGACGAATTAACATTTTTAGGAAAATGTCTTACTCCAATGCCAGAAAAATTTCACGGGATAGTAGATGAAGAAGTTGTTTTAAGACAAAGGTATATACAAACACTAACAGATGAAGATGTAAGAAAAAGATTTATTTTTAGATCTAATGTTATAAAAACAATTAGAGAATTTATGTGGGCTAATAATTTTATAGAAGTAGAAACTCCAACACTAGAGCAAAAAGCAACAGGGGCAGCAGCAAAGCCATATTATACACATAATAATGCATTAGATATAGATTTAGTTCTTAGAATTTCTCATGAATTACCACATAAAAAAATAATAATAGGTGGTTATGAAAAAATTTTTGAAATAGGAAAGGTATTTAGAAATGAAGGAATTGATCCATCACATCTTCCAGAGCATACACATTTTGAGTGGTATGCAGCATATTGGAGTTATAAAGAAAATATGGATTATGTAGAAAAAATGATTAAGAATGTTTTTGAGAAGTTAAATTTAGATAGAGTAGTACCAATAAAAGATAAAGAAGGGAATATAAAAGAAGTAGATTTCTTGAAAAAATGGGAAAGATTAGATTATGTAGAATTAATTAAAAAAGATTGTGATATAAACATATTAAATTATATTAAAAATACAGAAGAAGATAGGGTTTCTTTTGTTAAAGAATTAAAATCTAAAAATATAAAAATAGATGGGATAGACAAGATGAGTCTTGCAACAGCTATAGACTATCTTTATAAAAAAGTTTCTAGACCAAAATTAATAGGTCCAGTATTCTTGTATAATTATCCAAAAGCATTGCAACCACTTGCTAGAGTTAATGATGATAATAAAGATATGGTTGATCAGTTTCAATTAGTAATTAATGGCTGGGAACTTGTAAAAGGATATTCAGAGTTAGTTGACCCAATAGATCAAAAAGAAAGATTCCAAGAACAAGAAAAAGCTGCAAAAACAGGTGATGAGGAAGCTATGCAAGGAGATAATGATTATATAGAAGCAATGGGATATGGAATGCCACCAATATCAGGAGTTGGTCTAGGGTTAGACAGATTTATAACATTATTATTAAAACAAGATAATTTGAGAGATTGCATATTTTTCCCATTAATGAGACCAAGAGAATAAATTAAAAATCCAGTAAAAGCTGGATTTTTAATTTTTGGAGCCATTAAAGAGAATCGAACTCTTGACCTTCTCTTTACGAGGGAGACGCTCTACCAACTGAGCTATAATGGCATATTAATATAATATATGATTTTGTTGTTATTAACAAATTATAGACATAATCGTAAAAATATAGTAAAAATAAGGTAGAAAAATAATAAGTCAAAACAAAAAAATGTATAAAAATAAAGTCATTACAGTTATAATGCCTTGTTATAATGAAGAAGAAGGTTTAGTTGCAACTCAAAAATTAATTCCAACGTATATAGACCACGTTGTTGCTGTTAATAATAATTCAATAGATAAAACAAAGGAGGTTGCTGAAAATTTTGGTTTTATTGTGGTTGATGAAGAAAAACCAGGTTATGGTAGCGCTTATAAAAAAGGATTTAGAAGTTTTCCAGAAGATACAGATATTATAGTTACTTGCGATGCAGATGGTACTTACGGAATGAATGATTTAAATAAAATATTAGATATGCTTATTGACGATAACTATGATTTTATAAATTGTTCAAGGTTTCCATTGAAAGATAAAAAATCAATGTATTGGTTAAATAAAGTTGGTAATTGGGGGCTAACAGCGTGGTTTAATATATTAACATTTAGACATATTAAAGATTCTCAAACTGGAATGTGGGTTTTTAAAATGAAAATTTTAGACAGAATTATTTTAAAATCAGATGGAATGCCACTTTCTCAAGAAATAAAAATGGAGGCAGTTTTGAATAAAAATATAAAATTTGGTGAATATAATATAGAATATTATGAGAGGACGGGAAAAACCAAATTAAATGCGTTTAAAGATGGATGGATGAATTTAAAACACTTATTCGCAAAGAGGTTTAAAATATTGATAAGAGTCTTTAAAAAATATATATACAAATAATTTCATTTTCGTATTATAATGTAGAAGATAATTAATAATAATAATATAAATGGGAAAAACATTAGTTTTATACTATTCTAATGAAGGGAGTACTAGATTTGTAGCGGAGCTTATTAGTAAAAAGCTAGAAGTTGATATCTTTGAAATAAAACCAATAAAAGAACTAAAAGGCGGGAATGGTCTTATGAAATATTTTTGGTTAGGAAGACATGTTATCATGAAATCCAAACCAGAAATAGAGAAGATTAATGTAAATTTAGAAGACTATGAAAACATCTTTTTGGGCACGCCGGTTTGGGCGTTTACAATGACACCACCAATAAGAACATTTTTAGAGAAAAACAAGATGAAGGATAAAGATATGTATCTTTTTGCAACGCACGAGGTTTCTTTTGGTAAGGTTTTTAAAGAAATGACATCTTTCTTGAAAGATAACCATATAACATCAGAAAAAGCGTTTAAAAATGTTAAAAGCAGAAAAGAAGAGATAATAAAAGAAGTAGACGAATGGTTAAATAGCGTTATTATAAAATAAAAATTGCGACCTTATGGTCGCTTTTTTGTTCCTAAGAATATTTAAGATAAGTATTGCCAGAAGATCTAAGTTTTCTCTCTTTTTCAAGTACCCGTTTAATAATGGGGTTTTTAGTGCCAGAAGGATCAATAAAGGTCATAACAATGAGAATGATTTCCTTTATTTTTTCCCTTAGGTCAAGTTTGATATAAGAGTGTGTTTTAAAAATATTTATAAATCCATGATATTTTAATAACAATGAAACTCTTATTGAGTGAAAGCTATCAGCAAAAACATATATATTACCAACATCAATTTTATTTTCCAAAATAATTTTCTTAAAATTTTCAATATTTTGCCATGTATCAAGAGATTGGTTCTCAAATATAGTTTTATAATGTCGAGCTGTTGCAAAACAACAACTTTCTAAAAATCTTTTCATAAGAATTGCAATTGCTGTTTTTTGTATATTGTCTGGCTGAAAAACACCACCAACAGTAAAGAATGAGAACTTGTTTTCTGATTTATATTTTTGAATTGCAAAGGCAAGTGCCGCAGTACAATTTTTTTTCGTGTGCCTATCAATAATATCAATTGGTAAGACTCACCTTGAAATTACTAGCAGGATGTCAGTTTTCACAAAAATACCTCCTCAAATATTTTTTATATAATAAAACAAAAAGTTATAAAAGTCAATTTAATAATTGATTTTTTATAAATAATGTGTTATTTTAAAATTACAAACAAATGGAGGGCAACATGGAAACAACCATAGAATATGGCGTTAGTGACATTTCCATCATGCAAATTGGGAGATCTGCTAATGATACAAGAAAAGACGCTAAAAGAGTTGGATACGACGGTTTCCAAGCCCTACCATTGAAAAATGGAATAACAGGGCTAGAGGAAGATACAATTTGTTATGAGGATGTGTGGAGACCGGAACTTCAACATTTTTGGCAAATAGATGCAAGTAGGGCTTTTGATGATATTCTGCAATTATTTTTGCTCTTCAAAAAAGAAAAAGCAGCACAAATGGTTGTAGATAATCACACAAGAAGAAGAATAACTCATATATCACACGAATTCATTGATTTAGTACAAGATGAGTATGAAAATACTCTTGTCGAAATTTCTCCAAACTTGTCAGTTGTATCGCTAGAAGTATTGAAAGATGCTTGTGAAAGTAGGCAAATTTTAGTTGCAGACACAAGGCATTTGATCGATTATGAAAAGTTGGAGCAAGTGAAAGCAGAAGATGTTGTGTATGAATTAAGACGCAATTTTGCTCCAGTGATTCATTTTCAGCCAGTAATTGATATTGACGAGTTTATTAGAAAAACCACCAATATTGATTCGGTTCATGAAAATTATGATTGGGCGAGTCTGAGAGAAATACAAATATTCAGACACCTGTTGCAGATCATGAAAATAAATTTCGAAGAAGGAATATATGGGGAAAGTAAACTAACTATAATAATAGAATATAACCCAAAGTTCAATTTTCTAAGCAGGAGAAAAAGCATTCTGCTAGCGAGTAATATGCTTCATAGAACTAAAGCACTAGTTTATAGATACTTTGAGAGTTAAACCTCAAAGAGGGTCCAAACGGGCCCTGTTTTTATTTACTTTTATAAGAAAAATGGTAATATTTATATATAAATACTGAATCTAATAAAATGAAAACTTCTATAATATTAGTAACATATAATTTTGAAAAATGGTTTAATGAATTTTTTGAAAAAATAAAACCAATTTTAGATTCAAGAGAAGATATAGAACTTTTAATAGTAGAAAATAAATCAACAGATAGAACTGCAGAAATATTTAGAAAACTACTTTGTGATGATATTGTAAATTCAACACCAAATGATATATGGGTTAGTACTCATTTAAAAAATACTTATTTATATCTTTCAAGTAAAAATACATATTTTGCAAAAGGTAATAATATAGGAATGGAAAAAGCGATTTCTAATAATAGTGAGTATATATTTTTATTGAATCAAGATGCATTTTTGAGAGAAGGAGGATTAGAAAAAATAGAAAAATTTATGGATGAAAATCCAAAATGTGCAAGTTCTCAACCTATAATAATGGTTAAAGAAACAGAGAAAATAAACAGCAGTGGAGTTTCTTTAAATTATTTAAGCATAGGATTTTGTAGAGATTTTAATAAAGAATATAAGCAAGAAAACTACAAAAATGGAGAAAATATAAATTATGCAATGGGTGCAGGGTGTATGTTTAGAGTCTCTGTATTAAAAGAGGTTGGTTTATTCCCAGAAGAATATGAAATGTATCATGAAGATAGTCAAATACAATTGAAGATGAAGTATTTAGGCTATACAGTAAATCTTATAAATGAACCACTTGTAGATCATGATTATAAATTTGGTCCAAGCTCCGGAACTTATAAATTTTATTTTACAGAAAGAAATAGATTTTGGAATATAATAACTTTTTATAAATGGAGAACTATAATAGCAATATTGCCAATGTTTATAATGATGGAAGGTGGAATGATTATTTATTCTATAATGACAAAATGGTTTAAATTAAAAATGAAATCATACTTTGATTTTTTTAAAGGATTGCCAAAAATATTAAAATATAGAAAAGAAATACAAAAAATAAGAAAAATAACAGACAGAGATCTAATATTAGAAATGGCAGACATAATACAATTTGATAGTATAAAAAGTCCATTGTTAGACATGTTTGCAAATGGATTATTAAAAATATATTATAAATTTTTAAAATTAATAATTAGATGGTAAATATGAAAATAGCAATAATATCAGGAGTATTGCCATATCACGGTGGAATGGGTCGCGTTCTAGATTTTGAAGCAAACGAATTAAAAAAAAGAAATATAGAATTTAAAGTATTTGTTCCAGACTATGGTAAAAAGATAGAAATAAATTATGAGTTAGAATATTTAAAACCAAACTTACAAATAGGTTTTGGAGCACTTTGTTTTGATTTAATAAAAAAAATAAGTGAAGGGAATTTTGATATAATTTATTTGCATTATCCAGCTTATGGTCTTGCCGAATTGTTGTTGTCAAAAAAAATAAAAGCAAAAATAATTATTAGGTATCATATGGATGTTATTGGTGGGGATATATTAAGAAAAATATTTTTTGCATTGCATAATAAATTTATATTACCATTAATATTAAAAAAATCAGATAAAATAATTTTTTCTACAAAAGATTATGGAGAAAATTCAGTAGCTACAAAATATATTTTGCAGTCAAAAGAAAATAAATCTATAGAAATACCGTTTGGTGTAGATACAGAAAAATTTAATTATGACGAAAATATAGAAAAACAAAATCAAATATTATTTGTAGCAAAATTAGATAAGCAACATTATTTTAAAGGGTTAGAAAATCTTATAAAAGCATTTTCAAAAATAAATAATATAAATAATGTAAAATTAAAAATAATTGGGAATGGAGAAATGTTGGATTATTATAAAAATATTTCGAATAATTCTTTAATAGAATTTATTTCAAATTGTGGTGATGAAGAATTAAAACAAGAATATCAAAAGTCTATATGTGAAATAGCTCCATCAATAGATAAGGGAGAAGCATTCGGGTTGGTTTTAATAGAATCATTTGCATGTGGCACACCAGTTATAGCATCTAATATAGCAGGAGTAAGGTCAGTAGTAGGTGATAGAGGATTTTTATGTGAACCAAATAGTGTAGAATCATTAAAACAACAAATAGAAAAAATATTAGAAATATATTTTAATAATCAGGAAGAATATAAAAAAATGCAAATAAATTGCATTGATTCAATAAAAGAAAAATATAATTGGGAGAAAGTGGTTGATGAATTAATTAAAATTTTTAGATAGTATAATAGTAATAAATGGTTAATACAAAAAATAAATATACTTATAAAGTAATTTTAAATAATATTATTCACACTAAAAAAACACAAAGGATCAAATTTTTTCTTGAGTTCAATAAAATAATTTTTTTCATCTTGTGATAAAAATTTATTTTTTTTAATACCAATACCATGTTCACCAGAAACCTTACCGTCAAGCTCTTTAACAAATTTATACATCTCATCTATTAAAGTATTTTGATCTATTTTAAAATGAGGATGAATAATTCCTAAACCAATATGCCCGAAAATTGGGATATTATTTTCACAAAGCCAATTAATTAATTTAATTAAATTTTCTTCATTTTCAATTTGAGGATCTTCAATTAAAATAAAACCATTAGCAGCACATGTTGGGTAGCAAGCATCTCTTAAGTCCCATATTTTTTTTATTTCTTCAAGATTTTTTATATTTCCAATTTCATTTTCATATTCAATTAATAAATAAAATTTTTCTTCAAGATTAATAAAAGTAGAAACTTCTTTATCAATAAATTCAATAGCAGAAACTTTCTGATTTTTTTTTATTTCATAAACTTTATTAATCAAATCATTCACATTATCAAAATTAAAAAAATCTAAAGAAATATTTTTAGGTTTAATAGAAGTTTTTAAATTAGCTTTTAGAATAATTCCAGAAAATCCCTCAGTGCCACAAAAATATTTTAATTCATCTCCAGAAATATTTTTTTCAATTATATTTTTATTTTCATCAATATAGATAATTTCAGCAGAATTTATCCAATCTATCATTTTCCCATATTTAAAACCCCTCATACCAACAGCATTTGTAGCCATCATCCCACCAATTAAGCAATTAGAATGACTACCAGGTACAACAGGAAAAAATAAATTATATTTTTCTAAAAATAAATTTAAGTCATCTAATACAACTCCAGATTCTACGATTAAATTATTATTTTCAAAATTAATTTTATTTAATTTAGAAAAATCAATTATTATAGAATTATCACTAGGAAGACAATTACCAACAAGATTTGTTCCAGCACCACGTAAAGAAATTTTTTTATTTTCAGTGATAGCAATTTTTAAAATATCAAAAATATCATTTTTAGATTCAGGAAAATAAATAGAATCACAAATAGGAGCTTCTAAATGTGAAGCGTCAATAGAATATATATATTTGTAGATATTGTCAGATTTTTTTATCACAGTGTTTTAAAATTGAATTATTTTTTAACAACAATAAAGTTTAGCTTCAGAACTTTCTTTAATATCTTCTCTATCCCCAAATGGTGTTCTAAAATTTTTAATATTTTCTACCATAGTTTTATTTTCATCAGAAATAAATCCATTTTCAACAAGTTTACTTCTGGCCTCAATAACATCAAATCCAATACCAATAGGGCATGCGGTTTTACAAGCCAGACAACCATTACAGAAATCGTAGAAATATTTACCATCAACTTTAATTTCACCTTTAATAAATTCATCAATTAAATTATTTTTAGATCTAGGAGAAACGAATTCATCCTTAAGAACACTAAAAGCAGGGCAGACATTTCTACATAAACCACAATTAGTACATTTCAAATTTTGATTAGAATTATTATTCATAAATCGAAGTAATCTATTTATCTAAAATAATTTCGGAAAATTCCTTAACATCAATACTGTCAGAATTGTTTTTAAATTGATAAAAACACATAGGGCAAGGGCTAGTAATTGTAGAATCTTTAAGTAATTCAGATAAACATTTTTCAGCAATATTTTTAGATAATTCGGGGTTGTTATTAACTAAACCACCACCTCCTCCACAACAAAAAGAGTTTTCTCTGTTTTTTGAAAATTCACAAACATTGTAGCCATTGTTACGTAATATATCACGTGGCTCGTCATATATATTTGATAATCTACCAAGATGGCACGGATCATGATAGAAAATATCTTTTAAATTTAAAACTTGTAATTTTGGACTTTTTCTATTTATCGTTTGAGTAATGTGTTCAACCTCAATCCCTTGCTCACTTAATTTATATTCAAATTTAAACATATTGAAACAAGCTGGGCAATTTGTTATTATTAAACCCACGTTATGATTTTTAAATATTTCTATGTTTTTATTTTTAATTTCTTCAAAATCATTCTTCATTCCAGCCCGCAAAACAGGGCTACCACAGCAGTATTCTAGATCTTTAAGTTTTATAAAATTAACACCAAGATTATTTAGTATTTCTTCATAATTTTTTTCTATACCAGGTAATATATTTTTAGTAAAACAACCAGGATAATATAAAGTGCTTTTACCTAATATCTTTTCAAAAAATTTGTATAATAAATTCATATTTTTATATCTAACAATATAAATCCATTATACAAAATATAAATAAATAAACAACAGCAACAATGATAGAACTACAAAAAATAGAAATATTGGGAACAAATTGTAAAAAATGTATAATTTTAGAAAGTAATCTAAAAAAAGTATTAGAAGAATTGAATATTAATATAGGTTATTCTAAAACAACAGAATTGGTAGAAATAATAAAAAGAGGAGTAGTATTTAGTCCAGCTCTTTTGATAAATGGAATTATAAAATCAACAGGGCAAGCTTTAACAGAGCAAGAAATAAAAGACATATTTAACGGAAAAGAAATAAAACAAGATGAAATATGTGACTTCTGTTAATAATGTGATTGAATTATAAACATTTTATTGTTAATATATTTGAATGGATAAAAATAAAAAAACAATATGAATATAAATATAAAAAAAATAATAAGTTACTTTTCCGTTGTTTTTGTTTCTTGCTTTTTGTTTCTTACCTTTTTTAATCCATTTGTGGTAAATGCAAAAGAAGGAAACCTAATAACTGTTTATATATTTCATGGAGAAACATGTCCTCATTGTAAGAAAGAATTAGGATATTTAGATACATTATCTCAAAAATATAACTTTGAATTAAAAAAATACGAAGTATATTATGATAAAAACAACCAAGATTTAATGGGTAGATTTGCAAAAGCATATAATGCAAATTTTAATGGTGTTCCGGTGACTATAGTTGGGTATGAATATGTTTTTGGAGAAAATTTAGAATCAACAGAACAATTAATAAAAAAATATGGAGCACAAACAGAGTATATAGATCCTTATCAAATTTTATTGAATTATGAAAAAAGCGGTCAAATAGATCCAAATATTATAAAATATGGTCAAACAAAAACAGAAGATGTGTCTATATTGGGTGGAGTTAAGTTAAAAGACGTGGGTCCAATTGTTTTCGGTGTTATACTAGGTGTAGTAGATGGTATTAACCCATGTATGTTTGGGGTATTAATATTTTTATTAACACATTTAATATCAATAGGATCAAAAAGAAAAGTAATTATATCTGGTTTAATATTTGTTTCTACTGTATTTATATTTTACTATTCAGTAATGTTTGGTTTGCATAATTTATTATTTAATATGTCAGTCATATTACCTTATGTTGGCGTGTTTAAAGTAATAATAGGCGTGTTGGCATTGTTTTTTGCAGCGTTAGAAATAAAAGATTTCTTTTTCTATGGTCAAGGGCTAACATTAAGAATACCAAAATTTGCTAAACCTATAATAGAATTAATAGGTAGAAGAGGAACGTATTTAAGTGCGTTTATATTAGCAATATTTTCTTCATTAGTAGCTTCTCCTTGTGCCATTGGAATACCATTAACATATATAGCAGCTACAAAAGATAGTATAAATGTACTTTTAACTTTATTGATATATAATTTAGCATTTATAGTGCCTTCAACAATTATAGTGTTAACTGTTTTTATGTCTTCAGATAAAATAAAAAATGGTGAAAAACTTGCAGTAGGTCAAGAAAAATATAAAAAGTACATGAGATTGTTTGCGGGTATTGTTCTATTAATAATGGGTTTTCTTCTAATTTTAGGAAAAATATAAAAAGATTGGCTTGACTTAAGCCTTCTTTTTTTGTTATAAATAGTTTTATGATAATAATATTAAATGCAATTTCATTGATTTTGCTAATTCTAAATACATTCTTTTTAAAAAATACATATATAGGTGTAATTGTTTTAATTTTGTGGTTATTGATAACGGGATACTCTTATAGAGAATTATTAAACAAGTATTTTAAAAACTTAACATTTTCTTATTTGTTAGGTATTTTTATATCTTTTTATCTATTATGTTTTTATGGTTCAATATTTATAGTCTTATATAAAATAACCCCGATATTTTTTATAACTTCACTAATATTAACAACATTACTGCCATTATTTTTCATAAAAATAAAAACTGAAACATTAAAATATTCAAACATAAAAAAGCTTTTGAATGTTTCAATATTTCCATATTTTAATATAAATTTTTCAGTTTTGGTTTTTGGTTTTTTCAGTTTTAGTCTTTTGATTTTATTCTATCTTTTTCAAGCACGTTCTGGTGATTATAATATATATCAATTCAGTAAAACATTCCCGTTATTATGGCTATTGTTTGTAGCCTTGATAAGTTTTGTTTTAATTTATATATTTAAATTTAAATCAGAAGAAAATAGCAAAAATTCAACCCTTCTCATTCCTTCTCGTTCATTCTCATATTTTACACTATCACTTCTTCTAATAATCTTCACATCTTTTATATTCCACTCAACTCTCCCTGTTTTATATAAATCTGGCTTTGGTGGGGATAGATTAAGACATGCTGGGATAGAAAAGTCTTTACAACAAGGGAATATAATAACTCCATCACTTTTTGGTACGAAAGAAAATGTAACAATGAAAAATATTGGTGGTTTGGTTATTCCAGAAGTTTTGGTAGTAGGTAATAAGCAAAGTTATGGTAATAAATGGGCGTCAGATATTTTTATTTCTTGGATTATAAATAAGGATGTTTTATTTGTAGATAAATATTTTGTCTTTATTTTTTGGTCAATATTTGTGCCAATATTTTTTATTAATATATTTAAAAATTTTACAAATAAAGAAAATCTTATTCTTCTTTTTTCTTTGAGTTCTCTTTTGTTGAGCCCGTTATTAATAGAGGGATCCCAAGGTGATCCAAGAGGTTTTGGTTTATTGCTATTTTTGTTTATAATAACTTTATTTTTTAATAAAATAAAAAATAATGATTTCTCGTTAAAATCTTTTCTTTTGTTTTTTACTTTTTGTTTTTTACTTTTATACTTTAATTATATAGTTTTTCTTATTATTTTTATAATATTTGTTAGTTTTTATATTTTATTTAATAAAATTAATACTAAGTTTAAATTTTTATTTATACCAATATTGTCATTGCCAATATTAATATTGGATATAGTATCAGCGCAAAGTTTTTTAATAAAGCAAAGTTTGTTAGATTTTTTTCAAAAAATAGGTATATTTTTTAGTAATTTATTTTCTTTATCAAATTATTCAAGTAATATATATGAATCTTCTAGAAATTTTATTTATTTCAAAACAATATTTGATACTGATAAATTAAATGTCCCTTGGATTGTGAGTTTTGCTCCTCTTTTTTCTATAATTTTTATATTAATTGTGATAATAGGGATAATATATTTTTATAAAAAACAAGATAAATATAGATTTGTAGTATTTTCATTTTTATCATTGTTTTTAAGTTATTTAATATCATTTTTATGTTTTAGTGGGGTAAGAATATTTGCTAAGAGAATAGAAATATTTATATCAATATTACTGCTTTTATTTTTTGCATATGGAATATTGTTTTTGATAGAAAAAGTAGAAGAAAAATCTCTCAATTTCTCAACATCTAAATATTACAATATTTTAATTATTTCCATTGTTTTATTTTATTCTTTATTCTCGGTATCAACTTTATTTTCTGGTCCGATTATGCAAAATGCTACAGAAAATGATTTTAAAGCTGCAAAATGGTTGTTTTCACAAATAAAAAATGATAAAAAATTCTGTATAATAGGGAATACGTGGCCACTTTTAGCTATGGAATATGAAAGTGGTGGCAGAATAGTTACTGGTGGCTTTCCACAAGGCTTGGAATTTTCTCAAAAAGAAAGAGTGGATGTATTTAATAGTATGATAAAAACCCCAAGTAAAGACGTATTAGAGAAGGCTAAAGAAATAACAGGGGCTAGCAAATGTTTTTTATTATTAAAGGATGATTATATTAGAAGTGCGTATTGGGATAAGATAAATTTTATAGAAATACATCAAAAATATGTGAATCTTTTAAAGATTTTTAAATCAAATAAAGATATCGGTGATGTTAAGATATTTATGGAACGGTAAGGTTGCAAAAAAATAAAAAATATGATAAAAATACACTGAATACAATTTTGAATTTACAGGAGGCAAAATACATGAAGAAGCTTGATATTTCAATGGTAGACAAGATTGTTCTAGTGGTCCCGAGGAATTCCAAGTTAAGAAAACAAGCATTAGGTAGCTCGAAAGATAAGTTGTATCTTATTGTGCAGTCTCTTACATCTATCTTTCCTGGTAACCAAAAAATCATTGAAGTATTGTCTTTTGATGAGATTAGATTGGGGGACAGAAAAGGATCTATTATAGTTATTCATGAAGATGATCTCTCGGCTTTTGATAATAGTCCACGCCGGAAAGATCTTTTTCTATCAAGGGACTGTAATGGTCTAAACATCATATTAATCACAATTAGAAAGCCAGAAAATCATTATGGCACAGGAGAAATTGTTGATTTTATGAGTGATGAAGCTGCCAAAAACGTTATAGGGTGTATCCATGAAGAAGAATTCTATAACGATCTTTCAAAATTGGTAAGGTTCATTATGGGGTTAATCTCGAAAAATAAGGGTTAACTCAATGTTATGTATATATATAACAAAAAGGCGAGATTCGTTCTGAATCCCGCCATTTTTTATTTTTATAAAGATATTTCAAAAATTTTATTATCATTTAATATGTAAGCTTTATTGGCTTTTGAATCTACATAAAAATCTTTTAACTTATCAAAGCTTGTAGATATATATTGTCCAACAAGTGAGCCAGTATTTTTATTAAAAACAACAAATCTTTTTCCCTGAGCATCTAGTATATAAATATTATTAGTACTATCATCCGTATATATTTTAACAATATTTTGTAATTTAGGGTTTATTTCATCAAGAGTAAAGGCTCTGTTATAACCTCTATAAAATTTTTCAACTAAGCCATTAGACTTTGCTGTATATATGTATCCATCTATAGTCATAGATGTAACATCTTTAAAATCCCAAGAAGATTTTAGCCAAGAATAAACATTACCATAGTCTTTTGTACCTTTTTTTATAGTAAGTATATCTTGTTTGTTAGTATCTAATAGATATAATGTTTGACTATATGAGTTTATATCACTAATAGAGTATTTGTTTAGTTCGGTTTGGTAACTATCTTTTAATGTTATTCTGTTTATTGATGTTCCATCAAAAGTGTACATATTATTACTAGAATCTATGAATAAAATATTACCATTTTCGCTAGATACAATATTCATAGCTTTTATTTCATTGAGATTCGCATCAGTAGTGATTTTAATTACGTTTTTACTAGCATTGTCTATATTATAAAAACCTTTATTTTTATAATCAAAAGCATATAAAGAATTTTTAAAGAATAATATTTTATTAATATTAACAGTAACAGCTGGATTATTTGAAGATAAATCAGATAATACAGTAGGATTTGTAATGTTAATTATTTTATAGACCTTATTCAATATATTTTTATTTTCTTCTTCTAATTTTAATTTATTTTCTTGTCTAGTTTTAGAGTCCGTTTTTAAATTTGATATTAAGTATTCAGCATTTGATATAAGCTCTTTAGCTTTTGGTATGTTGTTATATAATAAAGAAGATGTGGATTCGTTTTGTATAGATTTTATATAATTTAGACTATCTTGATATTCGTTTTCAGCTATTTTAGCTTTTTCGTTTTGTTGCCATATTCTATATGTAATTAAAGATGAAAATATTACAACAATTATTGAAACAAATACTATTTTTTTAGCTAAAGTAAGTTCCTTGTACCAAGTTTTTATATTATTTTCATATCTTGCAAATCTTTCTTTTGGAGTTTCTTTTGCTATTTCTTCATTTATTTTTTTAGTTTTTTCAATAGCGGTTTTAACTGTGGATGGTATTGATGTGAAAAATACTTTCATTTTTTTAGATATACTTTCTCCACCTTTTTTGATATTTTCTTTGCTTTTTTCTGATATTATAGTTATAGCTTCTTTACTATTTTTTTTAGTGCTATTAATAAAATCATTTAATTTTTTATTTTCAGATAATGATTTCATTTTTGATGATACAAAATTTGAGAAGTCTTTAAAAAATCCTAATGGCTTATTTATATTACCAATTAATTGAGGTATTATATTTTGTTCCATATTATTTCTATCTTCGTAAGAGACGTCATCATCTTCATTTGCAATCTCTTCTTCTAGTATCTTTTTTTCTCCAATCAAAACACATCCTATCCCATAAGAAATATCTTCTTTAGCATCTAAGCTTTTTCTAATAAATTCAGTTGTGTTTTCTATATTAGAATTTTCTAGATGATTTGATATTTTTTCTTGTTCTGTATAATCAAATAAACTATTTGTAGAGAATAATAATGTACTTCCTTTTGTAATTTTCCCAATAATAATATTAGAAAAAATCTTTTCTGGATTATCTTCCACTACATTATCTTCTACTATATTTATAATTTTAGTTTTATGTAGTAGAAGGCTAGAAATATCGCCATGTTGGGTGAAATAAACGGAGTTATCTTTTATTATTATAACGCAAGTAGATAGTTTAGATTTCAAATCTTTTATCTTTTCTATCTTTTCTATTTCTTTTATTTTTTTATTAAAGTCAGAAAGTGTTGATTCTAATGAAAATTCAATATTAGCATTTATATTTGAATAATAATTACTCCTAATATTCTCATTTATAATATTGATTAAATTTTTTGTTTGGATCTCAGAGTTTATTTGCGTTATTATAACAAGTTTTCCGAGAGTTCTTTTTTGAACGGGAGAAGGTGAAGATATTAAAACATCAACAAATGAATTTTTATCATGACTGTTGATATGAAAGCTTTTTACTGATATTTCTAAATTTTCAGACATAATATTAAGAAGATTAAAAATCTTATATTAGTATAATAGCATAATAAGATTTTATTTAGAATAAATTGTTAACAGTTAAAAAGAGTATAATAAATTAAATTAGCTAAAATTTGATAAAATAAAATTTTTATTCAGCTTCTTGATGATAGAACAAAAATGTTATACACTGAAATAAATAAATTATAACAATAATAATAGTTAACTTATTCAATCAAAATGTTACATCAATTATTTAGTTCTAATACTAGGGTAAAATTATTAAAACTTTTTCTTTTTAATCCAGAAAAAAAATTTTTTGTTCGGGAACTTACAAGGCTTTTAGATGAGCATTTAAATTCTATTCGTAGAGAACTCTCAAATCTAGAAAGTATAGAATTAATAAAATGCGTAGGAGAAAGTGATCTCGGATCTCTTGATAATGAAGATAGTGATACAGAAAATACCATCTCTACAAAATCAAGTGGGAAAATCCAAAAAAAATATTATCAAACAAATCAAGACTTTTCTTATTTTAATGAATTAAAAGCTTTGTTTTTGAAATCAGAGATAATATCAGAAAATGAAATAAAAGAGAAAATAAAAACTATAGAAGGTATAGGTTATTTTATATTAACGGGTTATTTTACAAATTCAGATTCACCAACAGATATATTAGCTATTGGTACTTTTGATAGTGAAAAGGTTCTATCTTTTGTTTCAGAATTAGAAAAAATGGTAGGAAGAGAGTTGAATTATACAGTTATGGATAGGGACGAATTTATCCATAGATTAAATTTAATAGACAAATTTTTATATAAAATATTAGAATGCAAAAAAATAGTAGTAAAAGATGAAATATCGGAAGGTTTGAATAAATATATGGCAGAAAACATGTTGAAAGATACTTCAAATTCCAATAATAAAATATAAAAATGTTAAAAAAAATTATAAAAATAGAAGATTATTCTCCAAAAACACAAATAGAATCCTCTGCAGTTGATTTTTTAAAAATATTAAATGAATATTCAGAATGTTATTTCGTTGGTGGCTACCCAAGGGATTTATTGATGTATAAATTTTTAAATAAAAAAAATATAATAAAAGATATTGATATTGCTATAAAACGTAAAAACAAAAAAGATATAAAAGAGTTTTTTGAATCAAAAAATATTGAATATAAAATATTAAATGAAGTTTTTGGGGTTTATTCAGTTTTATTCAATGGGTTTAATTTTCAAGTAGCTTCTTTGCGAAAAGATGGAAAAGTATCTAACGGAAGAAGACCATCTTCTATAAAATTTTTGAACTCAATAAAAAAAGACTCAAAAAGAAGGGATTTTACAATGAATGCTCTTTATTTTAATCCTTTTTTAAAAACCATAACAGACTTTAATGGAGGTATAAAAGATATTAAAAAAGAAAAGATAAAATTTATAGGCAAAACAGAAAAGAGAATAAAAGAAGATTATTTAAGGATATTGAGATATATTAGATTTAAGAATAAATACGGTTTAATTTCTAAAGATAAAGATATAAATTTAATCAAACAGTATGGTAAAAATTTAGAAAAGATATCAAAAGAAAGAATAAAAATAGAACTTGATGAAATTTTGTCTTTGACAAACATAAATAGTGTGTTTTATGAATTAGATAAATTTAAGATACTAGAATATCTTTTGCCAGAGATTAAAAAGACACAGGGTATAATTTATAAAGTAAATGATAATTCAAATTCAGATATATACGTTTTTACATTAAATTGTATAAAGGCTTTTTCTAATAAAATATTATTCAATTTATTAAAAAAATATTTATTCAAAGATTTTGGAGATCTACAAAATACAAAAGACATTAAGGACTGTATAATTGATAAATATGGCACAGGCGTATTATGGAGTTGTCTTTTTCATGAAATAGGTAAATTAAACCCAGAATATATAGAATTAGAGAATGGACTAAAAAAAATATATTTTAAAGATCATGAAACAATGTCCCTAAGTATATCTATGGATATAATGAAGAGATATGGGTTTAATAAGGAATTGAAAGAGGAAATCTCTTGGTTAATAATAAATCATGATTCAAAATTAAATGAATTATTAGATTCAAATATTGTAGATAAAAAGAAATTTGCTTTTAATAATAATTTTGTAAAATTATTGATATTAAATTTTGTATTTTTAATAGCAGAATATGATG
The DNA here is from genome assembly GCA_021780535.1 of bacterium. Taxonomy (GTDB): domain Bacteria; phylum Patescibacteriota; class Patescibacteriia; order JAGPKW01; family JAGPKW01; genus JAJXYN01. The sequence continues at coordinate 19,270 of JAJXYN010000009.1, read as the reverse complement.
ATGAATCATTAATTGAAAAAGAAATTTCATCAAAATTGTTAGAATTTATAAATATATACAATGATTTATTGCAAGATAAAATAAAAATATCAGAAATAATAACTCCGGAAATATTAAAAGATTTTGAAATAAAAGAAGGGCAAGTTTCTTCTCAGATAATAAACGAAATGAGTAATTTATTTTTAGAAGGAAAGATTAAAACAAAGAATGGTGTTATAAAATATTTAGAGAATAAAACAGGGAAAATTTATTCAAAATAATAAATAACAAAAAATCTATGAAAATATTAATAACAGGGTCAAAAGGTATGCTAGCTCACGATTTAATAGAAGAATTAAAAAAAGATAATGAATTAATATTAACAGATAAAGAAACTCTAGATATAACAAACAAAGAACATATAGATAATTTTATTAAAAGCACAAATCCAGAAATTTTAATAAATGCAGCAGCTTATACGGCGGTTGATAATGCAGAAGATGAAGATCAAAGAGAACTAGTATTAAAATTAAATGCAGAAAGTGTCTTATATTTAGCAGAAGCCTGCTCTAGGAGTAACATAATATTTGTCCATTATTCAACAGATTATGTATTTGATGGAGAAAGTATAGATGGGTATAAAGAGGATAATAAAACAATGGGTCCAGTTAATTATTATGGATATTCAAAATATATAGGAGAACAGAATATTCTAAGGATAGAAAACCAAAATTATAAATTTCAATATTATATACTAAGAGTATCTTGGCTTTATGGGAAAGAAGGCAAGAATTTTGTGAAAACAATGTTAGAATTATCCAAAACAAAATCAGAGATAAATGTAATAAATGATCAACATGGAAACCCAACATATACCGTAGATGTAGCAAAAAGAACAAGGTATATTTTAGAAAAAAAATTAGAAAAAGGAATATATCATACAACAAACGAAGGATCTACAACATGGTATGATTTTGCAAAAGAAATATTCAGATTAAAAAAAATAACAACAATAGTAAATCCAATAAAATCAGAAAAATATCCAACAAAAGCAAGAAGACCAAAATACAGTATACTAATAAATACAAAAATAGAACCAAAAATGAGAAATTGGAAGGAAGCTTTGGCAGAATTTCTAAAGGTTATATAAATAATAAATATAAATATGAACTTACTAGTAACGGGCGGAGCCGGCTTTATAGGCTCAAATTTTATTCATTACATGATAAAAAAATATCCAAATTATAAAATAATAAATTATGATAAATTAACATATGCAGGGAATTTAGATAATTTAAAAGATTTAGAAGATAATTCTAATTATAAATTTGTAAAAGGGGATATTTGTGATTATGAATTATTAGAAAATACAATAAAAACAGAGAATATAGATTATATAATTGCATTTGCAGCAGAATCACACGTTGATAGATCGATTCATGGTTTTGCAAAAGATTTCATAATAACAAATGTTTTAGGTACTCAAACAATATTAGAAATTGTTAAAAATAATAAAGAACAAATAAAAAGACTTGTTCATGTTTCTACGGATGAGGTTTATGGCTCTTTAGAGCTTGATGGAAAAGATAGATTTACAGAATCAAGTAATTTTAAACCAAATTCTCCATATGCAGCTTCAAAAGCTAGTTCTGATTTATTTTGTAGAGCTTATGTAAAAACATTCCATTTACCAGTTATAGTTACGCATTGTTCAAATAACTATGGACCATATCAATTCCCAGAAAAAATGATTCCGTTTTTTGTTTTGAAATTATTAAAAAATGAAAAAATTCCAGTTTATGGAGATGGTCTTAATGTTAGAGATTGGATTCATGCTATAGACCATTCTAATGCCTTAGATTTATTATTACACAAAGGAGTTGATGGAGAAACTTATAATATAGGTTCAGATAATGAAATTAAAAATATTGATATAACAAAAGCCATCTTAGAATTAATGGGTAAAGATGAAAATAGTATAGAATATGTTAAAGATAGACCAGGGCATGATAGAAAATATGCTATAGATTCAAGTAAAATAAAATCTATGGGGTGGAAACCTATTTATACAAAAGAAAATTTCAAAGAAGGACTAAAAGAAACGGTTGAATGGTATATAAACAATAAAGAATGGGTTGAAAATATAGAAAAAAATAAAGAAAACGAACTTAATAAATGTGTAAAATAAAATTATGCCTTTTATATTCAATAAATTAGAAGATTCAAATTTAGAATACCCAATAATAATAGAAAAAAAATCATTTACAGATGATAGAGGTTTTTTTACTGAAACTTTTAAAAAATCAGAATTTATATCTAATGGTATTAATGTTGATTTTGTCCAAGATAATTTATCATGTTCAAAAAAGGGTAGCGTGAGGGGAATGCATTATCAATTAAATCCAAAAGCTCAAGCAAAATTATGCTCAGTTATAAAAGGTAAGGTTTTAGATTTTGCAATTGATATAAGAAAATCTTCTCCAACTTTTAAAAAAGTTTTTTCAGTAGAATTATCAGAAAATAATAATAAAATGTTTTATGTGCCAGTCGGATTCGCCCATGGTTTTGTAGTATTGGAAGATGATACAATATTTAATTATAAATGCTCTAATGAGTATTCCAAAGAACATGAAGCAGGAATAAGATATGATGATCCAGAATTAAATTTAGTTATAACAAGCCTAGGGGTAACGCCAATAGTATCTCAAAAAGATCTAGAATTACCATTTTTCAAGGATGTAAAACTTTTTGAATAAAATATGATTAATTTAAGAATGTTTTCTAATATATTTTTTAATAAATCTAACTATAATATTTTCTTTCATTTGTGAAGCTCGCTTGATATCTCAATTGAGCGGAACACCATGAAAAGAAAATATTATAGTTAGATTTATTGCAGTAATAATAATTTATGGTTCTATTTATCAACACAAATTCAAAAGAAGAAATAAAATTTTTCATATCAGATGAATATGGTAAGATTTTGTTTTCAAAAATAAATATAATAGACTTTAAAGATTCTCAAAAGATTTTAGAATTATTAAATAATTTTATTTTAGATTTTAAATTAGATATATCAACTATAAAATATCTAGTTGTTTGTAATGGTTTAGGAATAAACATGAATTTCAGAATAGGAATAATAATAGCAAATGCAATAGCTTATAAGTTAAATATTCCAATAATTGGAGTATTATCTACCGAATTTGAAACGAATGAGGATTTTATAAAAATAGGAATAGAAAAAACAAAAAACAAAAAATACTCTCAAATAATAACACCAGAATATTCAGTAAGAAAAACATTATAAAATTGACTTTTTATTAAATTTGTTGTTAAATAAAGCAACTAATATTTTTGTTCCTAAAAACTCTTTGAAAGGAGGGAGTATGGCAGAGATCGATCCCGATGACTACCAAAGAATAGAAGTGACAGCCACTCCTGACGGTTTTATAAATATATCAATATTTAATTCATATTCATTTTTTAATGATATTTCGTCAAGAGTTATGCACGATAAAGTGGCTGTTTTTTTCGAACCATTTTTATTCTACAAATGTCTATTGGCGATAATTGGAAAATCAATCAATTTTTTGAATGACATTAATGTTAAAATAATAAAGGATAGGATAGCGAGTAACCAATTAGCGGAATTTCAATTAGCAACGAGAATATTTAATATTTTAAGTTTGTCAAAAGAAAAGTTAATAGATGTTGTAAGTAATAAAAATCTTAGATCAAAAATAAGAGTGAGCAAATCAGTAGCTTTTACTTATTTGGACTCTATTCGTGTTGATTTAGGAGATTTGGGAGAAAATAAGAATGACGTATTTGAAATGAAAAATAATGGGAATATATTTAGTTATAAAATTAATGCTGATCAACTGATTAATCAAATAACATTCTATTTAAAGTCTGCCGTCACACAAAAATCAATAAATTTCTGGGATTTAATACTTTTCCCAAAAGATATAGGGGATAGTATAATTAAAGATTTATTAGTAAAAGAGAAATTTTATAATGATAAAATAGATTTTATCAGAATAATTATTTCTTCCTCTCAAAAAGAAAAAGAGATAAGCGACATGAGAAGGGAAATTATGAAAAAAGATGAAGAAATATTACGGTTACAAAGTGCCTTATCTTTAAAAGAAAGAGAGATGTTGGTTCTTAGTGTAAAGCAAAAGCCTAGCTAAGAGCCTGCATACCCCCTAAAAACATTTGATTGTTTTTGGGGGATTTTTAATTATTAATAATAATTAAAAAATGATAAAATATAAAATAATATTAAGTAAAATAGTTTAAGTTTAATAATTTAACTCATTTTTTTATGTTTGAATGTACAAAATGTGGCTACCAATATAAAAAATGGCAAGGAAGATGTAATGAGTGTGGAAATTGGGAATTGTCAGAGGTAGAAGAAGTTTCTAAAATACCAACAGGGTCTAAAAAAGGAACTGATATAAAAAGTAAAGTTTCCGATCTTATAGATTTATCCACAGTCAACTCTTCTAGTTTAAAAAGAATAAAAACAAATATAAACGAAGTTGATTTAGTTTTTGGAGGTGGCATAGTGCCCGGGTCTCTTATATTACTAGCTGGTCAACCAGGAATAGGCAAGTCAACTCTTGTTATGCAAATAGCTTCAAAAATAAATGAAGATTTTGTTTTGTATGTTTCAGGAGAGGAAACAAAAGAACAAATAAAAGGTAGATTAGATAGACTTGATTGCAAATCGGATAATATTAAATTTTCTGGCGATATTGTAGTTGAAAACATAATAGCAACAATAGAAAAAAATTTACCAAAGCTAGTCATTATAGATTCTATACAAACAATATACTCAAATGAAATAGATAATAGTCTTGGCTCTACAAATCAAATAAAAGCATGCACATCTAAGATTTTAGAAGTTTCAAAAAGATTAAATATATCAATAATAATAATAGGGCACATAACAAAAGATGGTGGGATTGGTGGGCCGAAGATGTTAGAACATATGGTTGACGTTGTTTTATATTTTGAAGCTCAGAAATATAAAAATTTTAGAATATTAAGATCTATAAAAAATAGATTTGGCAATACAAATGAAGTTGGAATATTTTCTATGGAAGAAACTGGATTATCCGAAGTTTTAAATCCGATGGAAATATTTATGGATAAAGAAAACCAAGAAAAAGGCAATATAGTAACTTGTATTCAAGAAGGTACGAGGCCATTTTTAATAGAAGTACAAGCTCTTATTTCAAAAACAGCATTTGGATATCCAAAGAGAACAACTTCAGGATTTTCTATGAATAGATTAGAGGTTATTATTGCGGTTCTTACCAAAAAAATAGGATTGGAGTTATTTAATTTTGATATCTATATAAATGTTGTAGGGGGTGTTAATCCGAAAGACACAGGTATAGATCTAGCAGTTTGTTCAGCTATTATGTCTGCCTATTTAAATAAAGAAATAGCTAGCAATATATGTATATTTGGAGAGATAGGATTATCTGGAGAAATAAGATCGGTGCCAAGTATGGAATCTAGAATAAAAGAAATAAATAAAATGGGATTTTCAAAAATAATTATCCCCAAAACAAAATTAAATAAAAATGAAAAAAATGATAAGATAATAGAAGTAAACAATATAAAAGAATTATTGGAAGTGTTAAGAGATTAAAAAATAAAATGGGTTTAGATTTTTTTAAAAAAAATTCAAAAAAAGAAAAATATTCTGGCATGTCAGAATTAGATAGACTATCAATAGATTTAGAAAAAGCAGGTGGTATAGAAACTGCTGTAGGCAGAGTGATAGGTTCTAAAATAGATAGAATAGAGACAGACAATTTAAAAAATACTTTTATAGAAAGGTATGGTATTAATGTTGAACAAGAAGAAAAAAAAGATAATATTCAAGAAAAGCCAAAAAATTATAAAATAAATAAAGTTTCTGGATACATATATGAATATGACGGAGAAATACCGGATGATACAAGTAAAAAAGAAGAATCTATAAAAGAAAATAAAGAAAATATTGAAGATCTAATAAAGAAATATGGGCTAGATGGTAAGATTAGTGGAAAAAATATTTTTAAATCACATATAGAAGACGATTTTTTTGTTATAGATTACATAAAAAATACTAAAAAGAGGGATATTGGGCCAGATGTAAAAAATTTACTTATAAAATTAATACAAGAATCAAAATTAAATAAGATTGATCTTAGTTATTTTTGTAAAAAATATAAGTTTAAAGATAAAAAAACCAATGAAGAAAAAGAAGCTAGAGGGATTTTTAGTTTTTTAAAAAATTATTTGAGCATAATTGATAAGGCGGGTTTTATTATAAAATTAAATTTAGAAGATTTTGAAGACAAAGAGATAGATCTTTTAATATTGGAATTAAAAAAAACAAAAATTGGAAAAGTAGTATTAGCTGGAAATCCAAAAAAAGAATTAAAAGATAAACTAGAAAAAGAATTAATGTCGTTATCTATAGTGGTTGATAATGATTTAAAAAAAGATAAAGAAATTCCTAAAGAAACTCCAATTGAGTCTGAAAAGTTAGAAAAAAAAGAAGAATTTGGGAAGTTTGAAATTATTAAATCTAAATTTGCTCCTTTTGAATTTGCAATATTTTTATTTCAGCAAAAGGCAAAGACCATAAAAGATCCAGAAGAAAGAAAAAAATATGAAGATCATTTAAAAAATATTTCAAAATTGCCAAAAAGAGAAAGAAGAAAAGCTTTTATGGATGAGATAAAAGAAGCGTTCACTGGTATTGCTGTCCATGAAAAAATGGATTTAGATGCAAAAGGTGTTTTATTTTTATGTAAAATAGTAGGATTAAATTTTTCAAAGTTTAATTATGAACAAATAAATGAAAAAGGTGAAAATAAAACAGATGATGGAAGTATTTTTTACAAAAATAATTTTACAAAATATTTGAATGAAGATGGTAGTATAAATGAAGACGTCTTGGCAAATTTGCCAAAAGTTTTAGTTTCAGATTTATCTCAAATGGATGGATTAAATATTTTTAAGACAACTGGGCCAAGATATGACTCAAAATATATGATGTCAACATTAGATCATCATGGTCAAGAATCAACAAAAGGCAATTGTGCTACAAGACAAATGTTCTCTCTTATGTTGAAATTGGGGTTAATAAATGATTTGGATAAATTAAAAAAAGAAAATCCATTAAAATATGAAGGAGTGAATATATTAACAAAAAAGAATTTTGCATTCATTAAAGAAATTGTTAGATTCATAAATAGAGAAGACGATAAATATTATAAATTTGAAGATTACGGTGATTTTAAAATGTCTCCCCATGATTTTAACATATCGCACAAAAAATTATACGGATATACAAAATTTATTAATCCAAATAATTTAGAAAAAATTTTAAATTGTAATAGTCTTAAAGAAAAATATTTTCATAACAATCCAAGAATACCTTTAGAATTTATAGAACTAACAGATGAAGAATTGATAGAAATTGGATTAATAAATATTACAGATAATGATCTAATTTTACAGTATAAGAAACAATTTGAAACAGAATTAGAAGGAAGAGATGTAATATTTCCAGATTATATTATTAGATTAGAAGAAGTATATTTTGAAGAAAAATTAAAACTAAAACAATCTGGATTAAATGCTAGAGACATTCAATTAGAATTAGAAAAAAGAACTGGTTTAGGTTGGTTAATTAGCAAAAGTAGAAAGATTCAATTATTTATTGAACATAATGAATTAATAAAACAATTTGAAAAATATAAAATTAAGCCAGAAAACATAATTAATTCAGATAATTTTGGGAAGATTTTTGTACAAAAAAATACTCCTTTTACTAAAAGTTTGACAGATTTATTAATTTGTAACGGATTTGATGGATATATAAATTACACAGGAGATGGTAAGGTATTTTTTATTTCTTTATTTGGAGAAAAATATCCAGAATTTGATAAAGAATTTATGGATAAGCTAAAAGCAAATGGAATTATAAAAATAAGAGGAATGCTTATTAAAATTGATAAAAAAAGTATTATTAATGAGGCTTTGTATAATGAAATAATAGAAAAAATTAAAGCAACAAAAAAAGAAGACGTAGCTAAGAAAAAAGAGAGCACGATAGAGGTAGTAGAGAGCGAAACTAAAGACATAGTCGAGGAGGTTGTAGCTGGTCCGTTTTTAGACAATTCAATGGGGCAATTAGACTTTTTAAATGATAAAAATCTTCTCAAAAATTATTCAGAATTTTGTATAGATAGAATTTCAACATATAGTTTTGATAATAATTATAAGACTCTATTTCAAAGATTAAGTGATATTTCTAAAAATTTAATATCTTTTAGGCAAAATGTTCAAACCTTTCAATTGTTATCTTCTAGTGAAGTTCTTAAACCAACTTCTTCTTTAGAGATTGATGGGAAAATATTTTATTTTTCTAGTTTATTAAAAGAAAAAGGAAAAGACGATATTATTTTGTGTTATGTTGATGATGGAAAAAATGTATATCCAAGATTAATATCTATAAACGAAATAGGGGTTGATAGATTTAGGGCATATATTTCAAAAGAAACAAAATTTTTTGGGAAAGGGTTATTAAAAATAGAAGGTGATGAGGCTAGCTTGGAAGTAACAGAAGGTGTCCAAATAGAAAAATTACATCCAAAAATATTAAGTAAAATAGAAGAAATAAAAAAACAAGAAGTGGAAGATATAAGTTATGAAGAAGATTTAAGTGGTGATTTAGTAGGAGATGTTATAAATAACCTATTTAGCTTAGTTGACGTTAAAACCAAAAAACAAAACCCATATACGCTAGGTTCTTATACTATTGAACAAGAAATAAAAATAGATAGTCCGTCAAGTATTTCATCATTTTGGTATTTTGATACAGAAGCAATGATTCATTGGAAAAAAAGATTAGATGAAATTGGTATTGTTAAAACACTTGAAGAATTTAAAGTAAATATTTTTAACATTCTTAGACTTGATAAACTAAAATGCCCAAATTCTTTAATCCCTAATTTTAAATCAGACTTTGTTAGTAGAGATGTGTTTGAAGATACTTCATATTTTGGAAAAATAATATCAGAAACATTTCTTACGATGTTAGACGATAAACCAGTAGAAATAGTCTATATGACAAATCAAGATGGTAAGACATGGATAGACGAAATAAGATACAAAGATTCAGGAATAACAACATATGGAACAAATAAAAATCTTATAGCAACTGGTATTTTAGCATCTCCACCAATAGTTAAAAAACAAGATAATGTAATAATGGGACTACTATGGGGGATGCTCGCATTAGCGAGAAAATTACCAGAAGATCAAGAATATACCAGATCGGCTAAAGAAGATTTTGAAGGATTTTTTAAAACAATAGTGTCAATGGTTAATTATAAAGAAAAATCTGATTATATTGAAATAACAAAATTTCTAGAAAATATTGATCTAATAAAGAGATATAAAGAATCAAAAAGATATGGTGATGTAATGAGGTATTTTCATAAAAAAGAAAAATCAAATAACAGGGGAATCGGGGCGTAAAATTGAAGTTATCCACAGAAAAGTCACTTTTTTAATAACAATTTAGTAACAATTAAATTAAAAATGCCTATTATTAGGTATTTTTTTATTGTGTAAAATTATAAAAATTGTGGATTATATGTGTTGTTATGATGCTAAAAAAGTAGTATAATGGAACCAATGTGGTAAAAGGTGGTAAAAAGTGGGAAATTAAATAATTAACAAAAAGCAATGTTTATTGGTGAATATCATCATACAATTGACGAAAAGGGACGTCTCTCTGTTCCAAAAAAATTTAGAGGCGAACTTGAAAAAGGTTTGGTGATTACAAAGGGACTTGATGGTTGTTTATTTATTTATACAAACTCAGAATGGGAGAAAATGTCTATAAAATTAAATTCTCTTCCTCTTACAAATAAGAACGCTAGAGAATTTAAAAGACATATGACAAGTGGAGCTATGGATTTAGAAATTGATGGCCAAGGAAGAGTAATATTGCCAGAATATTTAAGAGAATTTGCTAAGTTGGAAAAAAATGTTGTAGTGGCTGGTGTTGCTGAAAGAATAGAAATATGGGATGAAGTAATATGGAATAAACACGAAAAAGAAATGTCTGGTAAAACAGAAGAAATAGCAGAATCAATGGAAGGTTTAGGCATTTAATAAATAATATAAGGACACATTATAATGTGTCCAGATAAATAATTATGGAATACAAACACATTTCGGTATTATTTAATGAATGTATAGAGGGATTGAATTTGAAGCAAGGACAAAAGATAGTTGACTGTACTCTTGGTGGGGCTGGTCATTCAAAAGCAATTTTGGATAATATTTCACCAAAAGGAAAGTTGATAGCTTTTGATCTTGATCCAGCTTCAATCAAAAATGCAAAAAAGATTTTAGCTGATTACAAAGAACAAAAAGATTATATTTTAATTAATGACAACTTTGTAAATTTAAAAGAAAATTTAGAAAATATTAAAATAAAAGAGGTTGATGGGGTATTAATGGATTTAGGATTATCGTCTTATGAGTTAGATGATGAGACTAGAGGGTTTAGTTTCAAGGGGAATAATCCATTAGATATGTCTTTTTCTGGAAAAGAAAAATTTAATGCTGAATATATAGTTAATAATTATTCTATTGAAGAATTAATAAAAATATTTAGGGATTATGGAGAGGAAGAAAAAGCATATTATATAGCAAAAAAAATCATTGAAGAAAGAAAAATAAAACAAATTAAAACGACAGATGATTTGGTAAGGGTAATACTAAAAGCAAAAAAAAGAACATCTAAAGATAAAATACATCCAGCAACTAAAGTATTTCAATCTTTAAGAATAGAAGTTAATCATGAACTTGAGAATCTAGAAAATGTATTGCCAGACGCAATAAATTCTCTAAAGAGTGGTGGTAGATTAGCCATAATAACATTCCATTCTCTAGAAGATAGGATAGTAAAAAATTTCTTTAAAAAAGAATCTACAGACTGTTTGTGTGATCCAGATATTCCGATATGTATATGTAATCACAAAAAGAAAATAAAATTAGTAAATAAAAAACCTATAATTCCAAGCGACGAAGAAATAAAAGATAATCCAAGATCTAGAAGTTCTAAGTTAAGAATTATAGAAAAAATATAACAAAAAGCTAATAAAAAAAAATGGATCAAGTAGAAAAATATAGAAAAATCATTTTAAGTAAAAAAGTAACAGTTATGGTTTTTATGTGGGTGCTTATATTTATTGGGTTTTCAACATATATGATTAGTATGAGTAAATTATCAGTTTCTGGATTTAAAATATCTGAAGTTGAAAAAAATATTAAAACATTAGAAGAAGAAAATAAAAAATTAACACTTGAATTATCAAATGTTACAAATATGGCATCTATAGAGCAATTTGGAGAAGCAAAAAAAATGGTCAAGGTTGATAAAATAGATTACATAGATTCAATGCCAAGTGTTGCTATGAAATAATTAAAAGTAATTTGTTTTTAGTAGGAGATTAATTTCTTTAAAAAGTTTAATCTCTCTTTAAAAGCTAATTTACATATCTAACCAAAACAAAAAGTAATACAAATGTATTTTTATATTAAATTATAAAAGTAGATATTAAAAATAGCTTAATTTACGTTTGTCGTGCCAAAAACATCAAGTTTGTCCCTTGGTGTTTTTATTTTTATTGCTAAAATATTTTTTAATATCCAAAACTTCATGCAAATAATTTGGCAAAGGAGGGTTTCGCAGATGTGTATAATGTGATAAAATAAACTAACAATTAATTAATACAAAATGTTTTAGCTTTTGTTTTTAGATTATGCATTATCAAAAAAAATCATTTTTAAAATCAAGTAAAAAAAATAGTGAGTCTATTTTTGGAAATATAGAAGTTAATTTTGGAATTAATAGAATTCTTGTTTTTAAAGTCTTTTTGTTATTTATATTTATGGTAATTGCAGGAAGGCTATTTTTTATGCAAATAATAAAATATAATGATTATAAAGTTGAAGCAAGCCAATATCAAGATATGATTGAAAAAATACCAGCAAAAAGGGGAGAGATATATGTTATTTCTGATAAAAATGTAGATTTAAAATCAATAAAAACTTATAATGCATCAAATATTGATAAATTAGACAAAATAGCAGTAAATGTTTATAAATATAATATTATATTTAATCCTCGGATGCTTTATAATTATGGTAAAATGTCTGATGAAATGTTTAATATACTTGGGAATAGTACGGTTGTAGAAAAAGCAGAAATAGAAAATAAATTAGTTTTATTAAACAATCCAGACACGACAACGGATAAGTTATTAGAAATTCTATATCCAGATTTATATAAACTAAAAGATCAAGAATTGAAATTGAAAACATTATCAGATCAAAAAACAGAAACAGAACAAAAAATTAAAATTACAAAAAATCAAAAAACAAAAAAAACTTTAGAGGATTCTCTTTTTGGTATTAATATGGCTTTAAAAATTGATGATGAAACCAAAAAAAATTTAGATTTATTAAAAACCGCAAGAGAGGATATATATTCTAAAATAACAAAAGAAAATAATGGTTATGAAGTAATAAAAAAAGATATTGAAGAAGACCAAATGCAAAAGATATCAAGTTATTTTCAAGATTTATATTATAGTACATTTAGTGCTTATATTTCATCATTAAATAGCCAAACGAAAGAATCTCAAATAAAAAATTTTTATAAAAATTTTTTAACATTTGAAAAAAATGAAAGCAGATTGTATGTGGATTCTAATATTTTTAGTCAGATAACAGGATTTTTAAAAATAAAAGAAAAAGAAACCACATTACAAGATGGTTCAATAAAATCTGATAAATACGGAGAGGGTGTTTATGGTGTAGAAGGATATTTTGATAAAGATTTGAAAGGTATAGACGGTAAGATTACCGGAAAATATGATTCATCTGGAAAACTTATAGCAACAGCAGATAGAAGCGTACAAGAAGCCAAAAATGGAACTAGTTTAGTTTTGACAATAGATAAATCTATCCAATATGATGTTTGTAAGGAGCTTGATGATGCTGTAAAGCTTTATCAAGCAGAAGGTGGATCAATACTTGTAATGAATCCAAAAACAGGAGATGTTTTAGCTATGTGTAATAATCCTACGTTTGATGCTAATAAATATGGTCAAGTTAGTGATATGTCTTTGTATAATAATCCTATAGTCTCAGATCAAGTAGAATTCGGTTCTGTTATGAAAGTTATGACAATGTCTGCAGGAATAGATTTAGGAGTTATAAATGCGTATTCTACTTATGAAGATACGGGGTGTGCTAAAATTGGTGATTGGAAAAAGCCTATATGTAATGCTGATAATTCAACAGTCGGTGCTCATGGCGTAACTGGCATGGTTGATGTGCTTGATAAATCTTTGAATCTTGGAGCTTACTATGTTGCAAGCAAAGTAGGTAAGGATAATTTTAAAACTTATGTAAATAATTTTGGATTTGGTCAAAAGACAGGAATTGAATTAGGTGCAGAAGCTAAAGGAGATATGAGAAATTTAGATAAAATGGGAGGTACTGGAGGTGATATTTATCTTGCAACAGCCTCTTTTGGGCAAGGTGTTACTATGACACAAATACAATATTTAACAGCCTTTTCTTCTGTTATAAATGGTGGTAAATTAATGAAGCCACACATAGTTAAAGCAACTATAGATGATAATGGTGTTATAAAAGAAAATGAGCCACAGCTTATAAGAAACACAATAAAACCAGAAACATCTTCTACAATGAGAGGGATGCTTGTTTCTGTAATTGAAAAAGGATATGATAAAATCTCTCAAGTAAAAGGGCATTATGTTGGTGGTAAAACTGGTACAGCTCAATTTGCTGAAGAAGGAAAATATGGTGACAAAACAACTCAATCTTTTGTTGGGTTTGGTCCAGTAGATGACCCAAAATTTGCAATTTTAATTAAGTTAAAAAACCCAAAGACAGAGTATGCCTCTTATTCTTGTACACCAGTATTCTCTAAAATAGCTAAATATTTATTTGATTATTATCAAATACCGCCAGACAAAAAAGACTAACAAATATTAAATATAAAAATATCAAAAAATTCAAAAGTTACTTCTTTTTCGCATTTGGATATTTTAATATTAAAATCTAAACTCATGATTTATGCAGACTACAAATTAATATCAGAAGAAGCAGAAGGGCTTATTAAAAAATCCTCTATTTTTCAGTCTCCATTTTGGGCAAAATTTAATTCTGAATTTTTTAAAAGAAAATATTGGTTTATAGAAATAAAAAATGAAAAAAACGAATTAGAGTTAGTTTCACTTATTATTAAATATAATTTGCCATTTGGAAAAAGTTATTTATATTCACCATGTGGCCCAGTATTTAATTTAAAAGATTACTATAAAAAAATAAATAAAGAATTTTTTGAACCTTTTTTAAAGGAGGTAGAAAAAATATCAAAATCAGAAAATTCAGTATTTTTGAGAATAGATCCGCAAATAGATTTTAAATCAAATATCAACCCAATAGAAACAAGAAATTATTTGTATGATTTTTTTATAAATAAATTTAATTTTAAAATATCAGAAGAGCAAAAACAGCCAGAGACTACATTAATATTAGATTTGGAGAAAATAGAAGAAGATGTGTTAAGTCAAATGACACAAAAAGGAAGATATAATATAAAAGTTGCCCAAAAACATAATATAAAAATAACAAGAACCAACGGAGTTTCGTTTGACGAAAAATGTTTAAATGAGTTTTATAAATTAACAGAACAAACAACAAAACGAGATGGTTTTTTTGGAAATAATAAAAATTATTATCAATATTTATTAAAAAATATAGATTGTGCATATTTGTATTCTGCATGGAATGGGGATAAAATAATAGCATCAGCAATCACAACGTTTTATGGTGGTAAAGCGATATACTATTATGGAGCATCAAGTAATGAAGATAGAAATTTAATGGCACCATATTTATTACAATGGCAAATGATAAAAGATGCAAAAAATGAATTTCATTGTAAAACTTATGATTTCTTAGGCGTGTCTCCAGAAATATTAAATATAAATAATGATGTTATAGGAGTAGATCACAATGCACCAACTAAAAATTTCGTAATATTAGAAGGTTTTAATAAGCAAGAATTTAATACAGAACAAGAAGCTCAACAATTTATAGAGCATCATAAATATAATGGGATAACAAATTTTAAAACAAAATTTGGTGGAAGAAGATTATTATATCAAGGTGCATTGGATAAAATATATAGCAATTTTTGGTACAATATAATAAAATTTACAAAAAATATCAGAAAAAATATCAGAAAAATATTAAAAATAAAAATATAAAATAAAAATCTGGAATGCTCGCCAGATTTTTTAGTTGTGGAAAATGGGGAGTATTTTTGAATCAATGTTGATATAATGTATTTAAAAGTAAAACATAAATTTAATAACAATGTTTTTGTATCGTTGTGGAGCTCGTTTGATATCTCAATTGAGCGGAACACAGAGAAGAAAACATTGTTATTAAATTTATTAGGATAATCATAAATTAGTATTAAAATTATGAAAAAAACATTATTCGCAATATTAAAATTCCTATCAAAATTAGTATTACAAAAATACAATCCAAAAATAATAGGCATAACTGGTTCAATAGGAAAAACAACAACAAAAAATGCTGTATATCAAATATTAAAAGACAAATTTAATGTAAGAACGAGTGAAGGAAGTTTTAATACAGAGATAGGTTTACCATTAACGATATTAGGTTTAGAAAACTCAAGATCAATTTTTGTTTGGATAAAAAATATAATAAAAGTAAAGCTATTAATATTATTTAAGAATAAAAATTATCCAGAAATAATAATATTAGAAATGGGTGCAGATAAAGTTGGAGATATAAAATATTTAAATACAATAACACAAGCAGATATAGCTATTCTTACAGAAGTTACACCAGTCCATACAGAAGGATTTGGTAATATAGAAAATATTTACAAAGAAAAAACAAACATATTTAGATCAAAAGAAAATCAAATTTGTATAATAAATTCAGATAGTATTGAAATTTCAAAAAATCTAGATTCATTAAAAGAAGAATTAAAAACTAAAAAAGTATTTACATATGGAGTTACTTCAAATTCTGATATTAAAGCATATAATTTAAAAGAAAATAATGCGTTTGATACAGATTATGTTACTGGAATAGAATTTGATTTAGCATATGATAATCATGAAGAACATATTAATATGAAATATGTAATAGGTTCACATGGAGTTTATTCATTACTCGCAGCAGCTACAGTTGCCATTAATTTTGGTATGAGTTTAGAAGAAATAAAACAAAAAATAGAAAATATCAGATTTGAAAAAGGAAGAATGTCTATTTTAAAAGGAGTAAAAAATACTTGGATAATAGATGATACATATAATAGTTCTCCAGTAGCATGTAAAAGTGCCTTAAAAACATTATCAAAATCTAAAAACCTAGGAAGAAAAATAGCAATTTTAGGAGATATGTTAGAACTAGGTGCTATTTCAGAAGATGCGCACAGAGAAATCGGAAGATATATATTTGAATTAAAAAATATAGATTTATTAATAACAGTCGGAGAAAGAGCAAGAGACATAAATAGAGAAGCAATTTCATGTGGTTTTGATGAAAATCTTACTTTTAGTTTTTCAAATTCCGATGAAGCAAGATTATTTGTTCAAAATAAAATTAAACAAGATGATTTGATTTTAATAAAAGGGTCTCAAGGATCTAGAATGGAAAAAATTACAAAAGAAATTATGGCAGATCCTATAAAAGCAAAAAGTTTACTTGTAAGACAATCTGGTATTTGGGAAAGAAAATAAATTAAATTATTAACAAATTAAAATAAAATTATGCCAAAATATATTTTTGTAGTAGGAGGAGTTATGTCATCAGTAGGAAAAGGTGTCGCAGCAGCCTCCACCGCAAAGATATTACAAACAAGAGGGTATAATGTAACTTGCATAAAAATAGATCCATATATAAATATTGATGCTGGGACCATGAATCCTATTGAGCATGGAGAAGTTTTTGTTACCGAAGATGGTGATGAGACGGATCAAGACATAGGAAATTATGAAAGATTCTTAAACCAAAATATTTATTCAATTAATTATATGACAACAGGAAGAGTGTACCTTTCTGTTATACAAAAAGAGAGGAATCTAGAATATAAGGGTAAATGTGTAGAGGTAGTGCCTCATATCCCAGAAGAAATAATAAACAGAATTAAAAATGCTCAAATAAAATCAAATGCAGATATTGTTATAACAGAAATTGGTGGTACCGTTGGTGAGTATCAAAATATTTTATTTCTTGAAGCAGCGAGAATGATGAAAATAAAAAATCATAACGATGTTATGTTTATAATGGTTTCATATATGCCAATACCAAGTGCTGTTGGAGAAATGAAGACAAAACCAACTCAATTCGCGGTTAGAACACTAAACTCATCAGGAATACAGCCAGATATGCTTTTATGTCGTGGCTCAAAATCGCTTGATGATCCTAGAAAAGAAAAACTAGGGATATTTTGTAATATAGCAGCCGAAAATATAATCTCAGCCCCAGACGTAGAATCAATATATGATATACCGGTTAATTTTGAGAAAGAAAATTACGGCGATAAAGTGCTAAAGATATTAGGACTAGATGGTTATAATCCATCTTTTGTAGGGACAAGGCATACCTTGCCCACAATGGCGAATGCTCCAACCGCGAACAATCAAATGCAAGAATGGTCAGATTTTGCAGAAAAAATTAAAAAATTAAAACAATCAGTAAATAAAACAAAAATAGGAATAGTTGGAAAATATTTTGCAACAGGAGACTTTGTATTAAAAGATTCTTACATGTCAGTTATAGAAGCAGTAAAACACGCTGCTTGGTTTAATAATGTGGATGTAGAAATAGATTGGATAAATTCAGAAGAATTTGAATATAATGATGCTGTAGGAGCACACGGCTGTGCGCCCGATGAAGAAACAATGAATAATAATTTACAAAAATTAAAACAATATAATGGGATAATAGTACCAGGAGGTTTTGGTAGTAGAGGTGTAGAAGGAAAAATAAATGCAATAAAATTCATTAGAGAAAACAATATTCCATTTTTTGGGTTATGTTATGGAATGCAACTCGCAACAATAGAATATGCAAGAAATGTTTTAGGAATTAAAGATGCAAACACAGAAGAAATAAATCCAGAATCAAAAAATTGTGTCATACATATAATGCATGAACAAAAAGAAAAAATAGAAAAAGGAAATTTTGGTGGGACAATGCGTTTAGGTGCATACCCTTGTTTACTAAAAGAAGATTCAATTTCATATAAATCGTACGTAGGGGCTTGCCATGGCAAGCTCTCTGCAGAAAATAATATCATTTCCGAACGTCATCGTCACAGATATGAATTTAATAATTATTATAGAGAGCAATTAGAAGATGCAGGATTAAAAGTGACCGGAACGTCACCGGATAATAATTTAGTAGAAATAATAGAGATTCCAAAAAATAAATTTTTTGTTGGTGTTCAATTTCATCCAGAATTTAAATCAAGACCACTTAATCCACATCCTTTATTTGTAGAATTTATCAAATCCGGGTTATAATATATAAATAAATTAATTACAAAACTAAAAAAATGAAGAATAATTTTATAAAAAATATATTATTATCGTTACTTGGTGTATTTATTTTTTCGGTTTTAAGTTCAAATTTTTGTTTTGCACTTGGTGATTTAGATAATGTTCTTAATGTTTCAAAAGCAACAACAATAGCAACACAGTCAGGATATTCAACAACATCAGTTACGGATATTTTTTCAAAAATTATCCAAGTAATTTTAGGGCTATCAGGTACTGTTGCTGTTATTTTGGTTATATTATCAGGATTTAACTATTTAATGTCAAAAGGTGATCCAGGGAAAATAAAAAAAGCTTTAGCATACATGACAACAGGAACTATTGGGATAATATTAATGGTATCGGCTTATACTTTGTCCGGTTATATAATAAAACAGACTCAAAGAATATCAGGTATTAATAAATCATCATCTGATATAATGGCTGATAATATTGCAAAATGTACTTCAGCCACATCTCAGACATTATGTGAAAGTATGACTGAATGTGTGTATTCTCCAAGTTATAATCAATGTGTTGCTAAAAATAGCGTGAATGTAAATGGTAGTTGT